>JAFYOP010000016.1 GCA_017547885.1 Clostridia bacterium
AGTGACCATGGTTCACCATGCTGCACGGATGAGGCTGGAAAGCACAGTGTGCTTTCCAGCCCCCGGCCTGCCCAGACACCTCTGGGCAGGGTTACCCCTTGCGCCAGCAAGGGGCCGGGGGGCGGACGCGGGTTGATTCGCTGCCGCCACTCCGGCAGCTCACCCCTGCGGGGCAAACGCTGCGCGTTTGTCCAAGCCCCCTTACAGCCGTCGGGGGCTTTCTTTCGTTCCGTCAGGAACGAACTCTACCCCTCCCCTCCACACCTTCACGGTGTGTCTTTTTTTGTTACTACGCGCCCGGGTCTCTCATACCCGCGACCTCGTCAAGTGACCATGGTTCACCATGCTGCACGGATGAGGCTGGAAAGCACAGTGTGCTTTCCAGCCCCCGGCCTGCCAGACACCTCTGGCGAGCCTCAGCCACCAATCTCGTGAGTGATTAGCATTGACTCAACTGTTCATCTATGATAAGGTAAAGCCCGTATGAAGCAGTTGATTAACAGCCTTTTCCTGATGTTCTTAGCGCTGGTTGCAGTTCCTGTGACCTATGCGCAGGATGATGATATTTCCACAGAGGTGGAAACAGACCCCCTGGAAAAGAAAAAATCCAAATCCGCCAAAAAAGGCAAAGAGCTTGCAGCTATCCCGGCATTGCTTTCCAATGCAACCTTCTTGACCAAAAAGAAGCCGAACCTGAAAGCAAAGTACTATGGTTTTATCCGCTCCGCCAGCTGGTGTGTTCCCTGCCAGGTTTTTGTTCCTCAGCTGCTCAAGGATTACAGCAAAATGAAAGGCTCCAAGCTGGAGCTGATTCTGCTCGGTCAGGAAGATAAGGCGGTTGTGCAGAAATACATGAAGGAGCATGGTTACAAGATTCCCGGCGCCATGCCGGCGGACATTGGCGACATCCCTGGCCTTTCGTATCCGAATCTGGGATTCCCCTCTATGTGCATTGTTGATGCCGATGGCAATTTTGTTGCCGCAAGCGGTGGCGTCAACATGCAGAAGTGGAAAGAGCAGATTAAGGAATACCAGGCCGAACAGCGCAAACAGAAAAGCAAGGCAGCCAGAGAAGCCGCCAGCGCTGAATAATTTCTGCTGCATTTATTCTGAAGGATGCCGGTCCCACCCGCAGGAACCGGCATCCCTGTTTTTTGGAGAAGGGAGAACACCATTTATTTATTCTTGACCGATTAACATAACCTGCTAGTATAGAGCCATGAAACTACAGATTCTCGGCACTTTTCTATTAACCATCGGCACAGCTTCCGCCCTGACCGAAGCGGAATTTGAGACACTGTATAAACGGCTCGACAAAGATGCGGACGCATGCTATGAGCTGTACAAGGCCTATCGCGATGGCGACGGCGTTGAAAAAAACGAAACCAAAGCACGCAAATGGCTTCTGGGTGCTCATGCCCTGGGTAAACCCGTAGCCGACGAGGTAGCGTCACAGCCGTGGCGAAAGAAAGCCAAGCTCCCCATGGGCAGAAAAACATATAAGACACCCGCGGAGGAACAAAAAGCTAGTGCCCAGAAAATCTGCGATATGCTGCATTCCAAGTCGTCGCACTTCAAAATGACACAAGACCGCAAATCATGGGATGCCCAGATTGAAAA
>JAFYOP010000043.1 GCA_017547885.1 Clostridia bacterium
CCAGGGCTCATTCCCCGGCTCACTTGCAATAACAAATTTTTGAAAGGGATTTGAAGAAATGAAGAAGATTTTCGCAATCGCTCTGGCTCTGGTCATGGTTCTCTCCATGGCTTCCGCCTTTGCATCCGCTTGCGTAACCGGTCCTTTTGACTGGGCATGCTCCACCGATGCTACCAACTGTGGTAAGGCTACCATCGAAGTAATTCCCTATGTAAACACCAACGCTTCTTGTAACGGCAACCTGTTTGTTGAGAACGACTGCGCTGCCGCTATCAATGGCGAGAATGTTTACTATGCTGTAAGGCTGACCGTTGACGCAGATGTAGACCCCGAGTGGTGGGATTCCATCGGTAAGGTTCTCGTTGATTACACCGGCCTGAACAAGGCAGATGTAAAGGTAACTCTGCCTACTCGCGGCGCTGATGATTCCGAAGACGGTTGGGTATTCTACTGGGATGGCCTCGACAAGAAGGCTGCTAACTGGCACGAAGCTACCGAAGATGATAACTTCGACGTACAGGATTACGTTCTGAAGGCAAGGGTTAAGGAATACGCAAAGGCTAAGGTTTGCGCTTCCTTCGAAGCTGCCTATACTCCCGATGTAACCGGCGTACGCGTTGGTAACTTCGTAGTTAAGTATGCCGCTGGCAATCCCGCTTACCTGGCTGTATACGCTGATGACGGCGTAACCAAGCTCGTTGAGTACAAGATCGTTGACGAAAAGGTTGTTACCATTAACTACACCGCTGCTTGTGGTGAAGCTGACTACGCTGCCATCAAGGCTTTCATGGGCCTCGAGATCGGCACCTGCGTAACCGATGACGCCGTAAAGGCTAACTTCGGCTGGAAGGAAGAAGTAAAGTCCTGCTACGAGTGGAAGACCCAGAACGCTACCGCTATCGTTGATACCGAGTGCGTAGTAGCCATCCCCAAGACCGGCGACGCTTCCGTTCTTGCTTGGCTGTTCTAATTAAACTAAACGATTAACCTACTGCTTTGCCCAAGCCCCGCTTGGGCAAAGCATCTGTAATTCCACATGGGCTTAGCACGAAAGAAACCTCCCTGTATGGGGAGGTTTTTTGATGTGCGATTTTATCTATACCCTTCGACAGCACGTTTCGCTTTTCCGCAGGAAAAGCTACCTTAAAGGGTGGTGGGTGGGTTTAGATAACACATCACCTTTGAATGACCGCACTGTCCGCACAGCTGACTTGGCAAAGACGCTCCGCTGGGCCCCTTTCTTTTAGAAAGAAAGGGGAAAAGAAACGTTCTTTGTGACCAAAGAACCAAAGTCAAGTATCCTCAGCAAGGTTACGTTCTCTTTGTTCGCCCGTCACCCTCTTTGTTTAACCATCATCACACCAAAGTTACGATCTGTGCTCAGGCGCTCCTTCGCGCCTTCACGCCCCGGCTTCTCCATGCACATCACCCAACTGTGGTATAAGGGTAGTGCTGTCGAAAGCGGGGCGGCATCCGCCTGCAACTCGAATGAAAGTACTATCGAATTCCGCCCATCATCCTTCCACCCGCGGGAGAATATGCACTGGAAATGGCCGAAGGAATAGATAAAACTGCGCCCCGCCATAATATTCCGTAGACATTAACCGCGGAAAGGAAGATCACGGCATGAATTGTTATGAAAGGGCCATGGCCATAAAGGATGAGATAACAGCCCATCGTCGGCACATCCACAGCAACCCTGAGGTGGGGGTGCGCAATCCCAGTACCCGCGCATACGTTATGGAGAAGCTCGGGGAGATGGGCATAGAATCAGCTCAGTGCGGCGAGGGGGCTGTTGCTACACTTGGTCAGGGGGATAAGCTGATACTGCTGAGGGCGGATATGGACGGGCTGCCCCTTGCGGAGGAAAGCGGGCTGGATTTTGCCAGTAACACGGGGCGGGCCCACGCCTGCGGCCATGATATGCATACCGCAATGCTGCTGGGGGCGGCAAGGCTGCTGAAGGAGAAGGAAAGCGAGCTTAAGGGCAGGATAAAGCTGATGTTCCAAAGCGGCGAGGAGGTAATGGAAGGGGCCATGAACATGATACAGCACGGCCTGCTGGAGCCCATGCCGGACGCCGCCCTTGCCTATCACGTGGGAGCGGGGCGTCTGCCCGTTGGCATGTATCTTTACAACCACAGCAACACCATGATGTTTTCCATGGACGGCTTTGACATTACCCTCAAGGGCAAGGGCTGTCACGGCGGATATCCCCACATTGGCACAGACCCCATTAATATGGCGGTGCATACCTATCTGGGCCTGCAGGCCCTCATTGCCCGCGAGTGCGATCCCATGCACGACTATGTGCTTACCGTAGGCCGCTTTGAGGCGGGAGTTGCCGCCAACGTCATTCCGGACACGGCGCACCTTGAGGGCAGCATGCGCACCGACAGCAACGACCTTAGAGACAGGCTTGTGCGGCGCCTGAAGGAGCTGGCCGAAGGCATTGCCAAGGCCTATGGCGGCAGCGCAGAGGTGAAGATGAACGGCGGCGCGCCTCCCCTCATCTGCGACGAAAAATTTACCCGGGAAATATCCGGCTACATGCAGGAGCTGCCCATTCCCGACCTGACCCCTCAGGAGGGCATACGCTCCAGCGCATCGGAGGATTTTTCCTACGTGCTGGAAAAGGTACCCGGCACATTCATTTACCTTTGCGCGGGCTTTGACGATGAGCGGGGCGATGCCCCCGCCCACAGCCCCAAGGTGCAGTTCAACGAGGATGTGCTGCCCATCGGCGCCGCCTGCCTTGCCCACTGCGCCACCCGCTGGCTGGAGGAGCACAGCGGGAAGTAGCAGGAGAAACTCGCAAGCCCATCTCGCAAGTCGCAGGCGAATGCCCCTTGCCTCTCCCTATGGGAGAGGTGGCCGAGCCCGGCGAGGCCGGGGAGGGCAGGTCGTGTGCATGGTACTGCCCTCTCAGTCACCTGCGGTGACAGCTCTCCCGGAGGGAGAGCCGGGAAGATGACAAAGCTTGCGACAGCACACCTCTTTTTCCCGCAGGAAAAAGCACATTAAAAAGGCGGCGTCCCCCTAAACCTCCCGACAGCACACCCCGCTTTTCCGTAAGGAAAAGCTACGTAAAAAGGGTGGCGGGCGGGTATAGATAAATCCGCACATCAAAAAACCTCCCCATACAGGGAGGTTTCTTTCGTGCTAAGCCCATGTGGAATTACATATGCTTTGCCCAAGTTTCCTTGGGCAAAGCAATGATTTAGTCGATTGTTTTAATTAGAACAGCCAAGCAAGAACGGAAGCGTCACCGGTCTTGGGGATGGCTACTACGCACTCAGCGTCAACGATGGAAGCAGCCTTGGAACCCCATGCGAAGCAATCTTCTACCTTGTCATCCCAGCCGAAGTTGGCCTGAATAGCCTTCAGGGTTACGCAAGTGTTGATCTCGAGACCGAAGAAGGCCTTGATGGTCTCATAGGTAGCTTCGCCGCACTCTTCGGTGTACTCAATCTTGTAAACCTTTTCATTCTTGATGGTGTAGGTTACCAGAAGCTTGCCGTCCTTCTCGTTATATACCTTGATGGAGGTAGCGTTTGCGGTTACATAGTAATCGCCTACAACACCGGCCTTGCCAGCAGCGCTGGAGGTCAGCTTGGCGCAAACCTTGGCATTGGCAGCCTTCTCAACTTCTTCTACCTTTACATAGGCATCACCAAACTCGAAGTCATCATTTACGAGAACCCAAGCCTTAGCGGTGAAGTCATAGTAGAAGGTGTTGGCTACATCTTCAGTTTCTTCAGCTACGATAGCAGCTTTGAGGTCATCCCACTTCAGGGTGAGAGCGGGAGCAGCCTTTACCATGCCCTTGTAGGACAGGGTAGCCTTAGCGGCTGCCCACCATTCGGAATCGGCATAGGCATCAACGGTCAGCTTTACAGCATAGTATACGTTCTCGCTATTAACAGCGGAAGCGCACTCGGAAACCTGCCAGTCATAACCTTCGCAGGAGTTGTTGGTCTTAACATAAGGAACTACCTCGATGGAGCCCTTACCGCAGTAGGTGTTAGTGGTAGCGCAGGACCAGTCGAAACCAGTGGTGCAAGCGGATGCAAAGGCGGAAGCCATGGAGAGAACCATGACCAGAGCCAGAGCGATTGCGAAAATCTTCTTCATTTCTTTAAATCCCTTTCAAAAATTTGTTATTGCAAGTGAGCCGGGGAATGAGCCCTGGTATGCTCCCCGAAAA
>JAFYOP010000044.1 GCA_017547885.1 Clostridia bacterium
TGCTTCGGCTGCTTCTTCTCTTTCTTCAAAAGAATCGCGTTTCGTTTTCTTTACTTTGCACTATATAGTTTTCAAGGTGCGCCCGTCGCGTTCCGTGCGACAGCTTGTATATCTTAACAGACACCCTCTACTTTGTCAACGCTTTTTTTGAAGTTTTTTTTATTTTTTTGTCGATGCTTTATTTTTCCCCTAAATACGGGCATATTTGCACATATTCAAATATGGGGTTATAATAGTATCCGATGAACTTTTCTTTTATTGCGGAGGTTGCAATGGCAAACAGACCTGTGGGCTTCTTTGACTCCGGCCTTGGAGGGGCAAGCGTGCTCCGTGAGGCATTGAGGCTGCTCCCCAATGAAAACTACATATATTACGGCGACAACGCAAACGCTCCTTACGGTGACCGTACCGAAGAAGATATAACCGCCCTCACCTTCCGCTCCGCTCATCGCTTGGTGGATATGGGAGTAAAGGCCATTGTGCTGGCCTGCAATACGGCCACCGCCACCTGCATAAATCAGATACGCAATGAATTCTCCATTCCCGTCATCAGCATAGAGCCTGCCATAAAGCCTGCCTGCAGCCTTCCCGGCACCGGCAAGGTACTGATGATGGCCACAAAGGCCACCACACACCTCGAACGATATCTTCGCCTCAGGGAGCGCATGCCGGATCCCGAAAGGGTAATAAATATCCCCTGCCCCGGCATAGTGGAGCGCATAGAATCAGGTAAACTGGGCGCTGAAGATTACGATGATCTGTTTGCAGAGTTTCTCGCCCCTTACAAAGGAATAGAAGTGGACGCCATAGTGCTTGGCTGTACACACTATATATTTATAAAAGACGCTTTCCGCCGCAATGCCGCGCTGCATCTCAATGGCGGCTGTCAGCTTGTAGACGGAAACGAAGGCACAGTGCGTCAGCTGGGCCGCGTGCTTGAGGCGCATAATTTAACCAACCATGCCGGATGCGGAAATGTTACCTTCCGCACAAGCGGGGACAATAACCGTATCAAGCCCATATTTGACATGCTTATAAGCAAGCAGGAGCTGTAATATGATAAGCCACACAAAAAGGCCCGCAAATCACTGCGGGCCTTTTGTATATATATGCTTTTATTCCTCTACTCTTTTGAATACGGATGCGGGCTGACGGCATACGGGGCAGGTATATCCTTCGGGAAGGGGGTCGCCGCAGTATTCAAAGCCGCACACAGAGCATACATGCTTTACCTTAACTTTACACTCCTTCTCAGCTTTAGGCTCCTCAGGGATATATGTGGGAGCATTCTTGGGGCTCTTGCCCTTGATTACGTTGTGGTAATATGCGTAAGTCATAGGATTCGCCCTGCTGCCGGTCTCTCCCGCAATTATCTCGCCCAGAAATACCGTATGGGTGGATGTTTCCATTTTATCGATAAGCCTGCACACCACATAGCCGCAGCCGTCAGTAATAACAGGGGCGCCTTCCACCGTTTCGTAGGAAAGACCCTCAAACTTATCCACGTCTCTTCCGGACTGGAAGCCAAAGCGGCCTATAAGGGAAGCATCGGAATCCTCCGCAAGGATTGACACAGCAAAAAATCCACTTTCCCGGATGCATCCGTTGGTATAGTTATTGTGATTTACACTCACTGCCACAGTGGCAGGGGAAGATGTGATCTGCATGACGCTGTTGGTAACACAGCCAACAGGACGCTGTCCGTCCATGGTGGTGGTGATATATACTCCGTAAGACAAGTTCCTCAGAACCATTGTATTCATAATCTATCCTCCGCAAACTTTAAGAATAATTCTTAATCTTAATTATATTCCTTTTCGCATCATTGTCAAGACTATTTTTGCTTTATTTGCATATTTTATTCAAAAATATCAGTTGTTTCCTTGGGTTTCACCCAATAGCCATCGCTGTTTTTTATAAGGACGGCGCGAAAACTGTCTTTTCCGCTCCTGAACAATATCCTTTTGCATTCCGGATTTATTTTCAGCATAAACTCATTTCTTGCTCCCCTGGGATTATTTATGCCGAATGTAGAATAGAACTCTAACATTACATCCCCATCGATTTCTTTTGCTTTCATGGAGCGCAGATAGCCTGCACTGCCGGATACTCCTGCTTTTATCAGTATTCCTTCTTCGGTCTCAGCATACCCCAGCAGCATTACGTCGCTCCGCCCGCCGCCAAAAAGGCCGAGCGCCACCAGAAGCATGGTGGCACATAAAACCGCAATGGAGATCAATTTGATCGTATTTGCTTTTCTTTCCATAGCCTTATCCTATTTTTATTTCCTTCATCGGGCGAACTGTATCTATGGGGCCTCCGCCAAGACATTCTTCGCCGTCATACAGTACCGCCCACTGACCGGGCGTTACCGCACGCTGAGGCTCCATAAAGTCGATGGTACACCCATCGCCATGCATTGTCACCTTTACCCGCTGATCGCTCTGGCGATAGCGGAACTTTGCGGTGCATTCAAATACCTTTGCCGGGGCCTCCCCTGCAATAAAGCTCATCTTATTGGCTTCAAGGCCAAGGGAAAACAGCTCTTCATGCTCGCCCTGCTGAACTATCAGCAGGTTTCTTTCCATATCCTTGCCTATTACGAACCAGCTTTCCCCGCTGCCTTCCTTTTGCCCGCCTATGCCAAGGCCTCTGCGCTGTCCCAGAGTATAGTACATAAGCCCATCATGGCGGCCTATCACCCTTCCGCTCAGGTCTATCATATCCCCCGGCTTTGCGGGAAGATACTGCATCAGGAACTTTTTAAAATTGCGCTCGCCTATAAAGCATATACCGGTGGAATCCTTTTTGAACGCCGTGGCAAGACCTGCCTCTGCAGCAAGGCTCCTAAGGTCGCCCTTCTGCATATCCCCTATGGGGAACATAGCCTTCATAAGCTGAGCCTGATTAAGCCCCGCAAGGAAATAGGTCTGATCCTTGCCCGCATCCATCGCCCTCAGCAGCCTTGCCCTGCCGGTGGACTTATCCAGCCTTGCATAGTGTCCGGTGGCAAGGGCCGCCGCATCCAGCCCCATGGCAAAATCCAAAAAAGCCTTGAACTTTATCTCGCAATTGCACAGCACATCGGGATTGGGAGTGCGGCCTGCGGCGTATTCCTCAAGGAAGTAGGAAAACACCCTTTCCTGATACTCCTTGGCAAAGTTCACGGTATAGTAAGGTATGCCAATAGTATCCGCAACCCTTCGCACGTCCTCATAGTCAGCCGTTGCGGTGCAAACTCCGTCCTCGTTGGTTTCTTCCCAGTTTTTCATAAATACGCCGATAACGTCGTATCCCTGCCGCTTGAGCAGCAGAGCCGCCACAGAGGAATCCACCCCGCCCGACATGCCCAGAACTATTCTGTTGTTGGCCTCTATCTTTTCCATTTAATCATCCACCAATATGCCCGGATTACGCATAAGCGCATTGCCCAGGTATATTTCATTCACGATTCCCAGCTTTTTTCCGTCTTCCAGCATCCACACCCTGCTTACGCCTTCAAGCTCTGTAAGGGTATTAACCACGCTGTATATAAACATCCGTTCTCTTTTATCCGCAGGTATATCTCCTTCGGGCAAGTCTACGTATCTTTCAAGAGCCTCTCCAAACCCCTGCCTCCAGTCCACCACCACGGTTCCGCCCGTAATATACACATCCGCTATATCCTCTTCGCTAAGATGAGAATACATCACACCGGGCTCGGCGGGGCCCGCAAAGAGTTCGCCCAATATATGACGTGGATCATAAGAATCCTTGCTGGTCATGGCTCTGGGCACTCTGTGAAGAACCGTTCCGTCCTTATCGGGATATGCGATATGAACTATGCGGCCTATCATGTGGGAAAAATCCTCACGTGTATAATAACCGCTGCTGACGGCCGTCACCCGGCCCTCTCCGTCTGTCATATTTATTGCCACTCCCTGTATATCCGGTATATATCCGGTAAGGGTAAGGGTCAGCGCACCGCACATAACCTCAATATTGTAAGGTTCCTCCGGCTCCCTTATGTTCAGCGTAATTATGGAAGGCTCTCCCCGCTCCATGCCGGGGTTCTCTTCCTGCTCCGTTTCACCTGGAAGTATGGCATCCGGATGCGGAGCGTCACCCTCCTCAGGGTCATTGCTGCCGGTCTGCTCCTGATTTTTAAGGGGCTGTATATTTACAGGCCCTATCAGCTCAAAATCTTCGGGCAGTACAGGTTCCAGTTTATCAGCTCCGCTCATAAGCTTGTTTACAAGCAGCGCCGCAATACCCTGATACGACTCAGAGCTATCGTAGTTCAGGGTCACATTTTTTGCTATAAGCAAAGTACTTGTGCTGTCCGTAAAATAAAGCGTTGCCGTGCGGTTTTCATATATGCCGGCCTCTGTAACGGCGCTTTGTGATATTTCTTTATATTCCTGCTGAATATCTATCATATGGGCATCCAGTGTGGTGGCGATGGGCTGCATAGCCCCAAGCGGCCTGCCGTAATAGCCCAGCGCCATTCCGTTAAGGTACAGATTTACCGCCGCAATATCCTCGCAGGCAAATACCGTGGCGGCAATTGCCGCCCGGGCGGTAAGCCATTCCCTGACCTCAGGCATATGGGAGGCAAGCAGGTAAACATTGCACGCTTCATACGATGCCTCTACCCTCTGCAATGCCATATCGCCCGGCACAGAATATCTTAGAACTGTATTTTCCGGCCCGTCTATAAGCGCCTGAACAGCGGCCTCTGCCCTGCTCATTCCGCCGTCATATACTATTTCCCTCTCCTCAACGGACAGATGCAGCCCGTCATCCGAGAGGAAATACAGCTGTGCCGTAAAGGATGCCTGCTCTCCGCCCTTTTGGGGAACGTGTGAGCTCAGCTCCATTTGCGGCAGCACTTCTGTCCCGCTGTCGCATCCGCACAGCAGCATCAGCCCCGCAAGCATCAGGGCCGCAAGCACTTTAAATTTATTGTGTACCGCTTTCATCCCCTTAGCTCTCCATCAGTTTTTTCAGTGAATCGTAGCTCACCTTATCAATATTGTTTTCCTTGGCCATGTACAGCATTGCGTTGCTGATACGCTTAACAGTGCCGTTAGGTGTTGAGATCCTTACATTTACCAGCACATACATACCGTTTGCGTTGGTGTCGCTGTCCGTTACTTCATAGGATACCACTGTACCCCGATCGCACATCTGTGTTTCAAATTCCGCATACGCGGGCTTATAGTCATCAAATCCTGCGGTTATCAAGGTATACGCCATTTCATACTCGCCATTTACCATATGCTCCAGCATACATTCGGCGATTCGGCGCTCATTGGCAACTACTTCATCGTTATATGCCATGGGTTCAATAAGCCCACCGTCTATATCTTCAAAGCCAAGATCCTGATATGAAAGTTTTCTGCCCTCTCCGTCCTGCTCGATAAGTATCTGAACCTTTGCATCCTTGTTATTTCCGGCAATGGTATTCACAATTGAAAGCACGCCCAGCCGCCGCACAAGGTACATTTCTTTTGTTGCGGCCTTCACGGCGTTGTTATAGTCCTTTTCCTTAAGGTAATCCTCTTCCTTTATGGATGTTACCATATCTTCGTTAAGGAATTTCTCCGAAAGGGTAACATACAGCACACCATCCTCATATGAAAGCGCCCGCAGCGACGCAGCCGACGGTATGAGCATATTAATGCCCGAGGATACCGCCTCCCCCTCTTTAAGGGCACGTATTACGGCCGCCTCTGTGCGCTCGCCTCCCCTTACGGACACCCTGCTCTCCACGCCCACAAGGTATTCCTCATTGGTAAGCCTGTAATAAAGCGTCACCGGAAGCTCCCTGGATGCACCGTCCTCAGGGTCTATCTGAGGCAGGTTAAGCCTGGTATTATCCTCCGCTATTACCTTGCCCATGCACCCGCCTGCGCTCAGCACAAAGCAAAGTATCATCATAAGGGCGGTCAGCTTTTTAATTTTGCAATTCATTCAGCCGCTCCCCCTCTCTGCCTCACGGGCAGCTGGACGGTAAAGGTGCTGCCCTCGCCCAGCTTGCTGCGTACTTCTATGCTGCCTCCGTGGAGGTTTATCAGCTTTTCGGTTATGGAAAGCCCAAGGCCTGTGCCGCCCGTGCTGCGGGAGCGGGCCTTGTCCACCCTATAAAATCGTTCGAACAGATGATCTATGGATTCCTCGGGTATTCCTATGCCGGTGTCCTTTACGGTAAACACCGCCCATTCGCCCTCGTCGGATACGGATACGTCCACGCTGCCTTCGTCGGTATACTTTATGGCGTTTTCCACCAGGTTTACTATTATCTGCTCAAGGCGCATGCTGTCGCCCTGCATCTCCACAGGCTCAAGCTGGGTGCGCAGGGCTATATTCTTGTTTTCGGCAAGGGCAGTGAGCCTGCCGCACACGCCGCCCACGAGAGTATCCAGCCGTACGGTTTCGAAATTCAGCCCGCCTGCGGAGGAATCCTCCTGCACAAGCTTCAGCAGCTCTGTTACTATGCGGGTAAGCCTGTCCACCTCATGGTTGATATCCCCGAAGAACTCCTTCATCAGTGCAGGGTCGGGGTTATCCTGATACAGTATTGTCTCGGACAGCAGCTTCATTGTGGCAAGAGGAGTCTTCAGCTCATGTGAGGCATTTGCCACAAACTCATTTCTGGTGCGGTCGTGATCCTCTATGCGTTCACTCATGCGGTTAAAGGCGTTGCCAAGCTCAGCTATTTCACTGGAGCCCTTTACATCCACCCGCACATATCCCTGTGTGCCCATTCGCCTTATGGCGGAGGTAAGCTCCGCTATGGGCCTTGCAAGCCAGCCGGAAAGAATCGATACGGCAATTATCATGGCAACGATCACTATGCCGAATACCATGGTTATCCTCTGGGTAACCGCCATAAGGCTGTCCACAACATCCTGAATGGAGGCAGAAAACAGCACCGCGCCGGTTACCGCCCCATCTCTTACAATAGGAACGGTATAATATACCGCCCATATGGATTCTTCGTTAAATGTAAAAACGCCTTCCTCAGAGCTCCTGAGTATATGATGGAATCCATATGCCGAATCCTTGCCGCCCCTCAGTACCTCCCGTACCTCACGATACGGCAAAAGAGACCCGTTCTGGCGGGAGGCTGTATCCATCTGCACCACCGAGTCCGAGTCCAGCACAAGAACGCGCCCGCCCATAGACTGAGCCCGCTCTCCTATATAATGGAAAAGCTCATCGGTATCCGTTACATAAAGGTCGCCTGCTATAGTCTCTGCAAGCTCAGCAGTAGCATCAAGCTGGGTCTTTGTGCGCTGTGATACCAGAAACTCCTCCATCAGCCCGGATACCGTGCCGCTTATGGCCACCAAAGCAAGTATGGTTATCAGAAGATATACTCCAACCATGCGCCAGCGGACGGAATCCAAAGCCTTTATGGATTTCAGCTTATTCAGCAAAGTAATAGCCAACTCCCCACTTTGTCATAATGTACTGCGGATTTGCGGGATCCGCTTCGATCTTTTCTCTGAGACGCCTTATGTGCACGTCCACCGTGCGGAAGTCGCCGATATAATCCGCTCCCCATATGGTTTCCAGCAGCGCATCACGGCTGTATACCTTGCCCACATTGGACATGAAGAGGTTCAGCAGGTCAAATTCCTTTACAGTAAGGTTTACATGATTTCCGGCTATATCCACATTGCGGGTGCCGATGTTGATGGTGATATCCCGTACGGATATAACAAGCTTTGCAGGCTCACGTCCTGCACCTGCCCTGCGCAGGATGTTCTTGATGCGGGCCTTTACCTCAAGGATGTTAAAAGGCTTTGTCATGTAGTCATCTGCGCCGTATTCAAGGCCCAGTATTTTATCCATGTCCTCGCCCTTTGCGGTGAGCATTATAATGGGCACGTCGCTGACCTCACGAACCGCCTGACACACCTCTATGCCGCTCATCTTGGGCAGCATAACATCCAGCAGTATAAGGTCAAAATCTCCGGATTTTATCTTGGCCAGGGCAATTTCCCCGTCCTCGGCGGAGTCTGTTTCATAGCCATCCGACTCCAGCGCAAATTTAAGGCCCTTTACAATGAGGGGCTCGTCATCTACCAGCAATATACGCTTTGCCATATACGGTCCTCCTTAATGCTGAGGCGGTATGTGTATACCTCCCCTATCGTAAAAATTATACCATAATATTCGGGATTTGAAACCTTGAATAATGGAGATAATTGTAAACATAAATAGTTTTTAACAGGGTAAATGGGCTTCAGGGCTGTACAAATCCGCTTTTGTTCTGCTATACTGTTGTAGTTAATGTGGTGGATTATGCTTATTTGTCCCCATGTTTGCTGTTTTACTTATTATCCCGAAAGGAAGTTTGTTTTTTGAAACGGATAGCAAGCGGCGTTCTCGCCCTGATATTTACTCTGGCCCTGATGCTGCCCGGTGCAGCCTTCGCCTCAGAGCCTCCCGAGACCACTACCCCATATATATGTCTCATGGATGCCAACACAGGCTCGGTACTATACGAAAAGTCCGCCCGGGACAAAACCTATCCCGCCAGCACCACCAAGATAATGACCTGCATACTGGCGCTGGAGATGTGCGAAAACCTGTATGAAGTGGTAAACGTAGGCACAGGATACGACGTTCGCGGCTCACTGATGAGCTTTGTTAATAACGAAGAGCTTCGTGTCATCGACCTGATCTACGGCACCATGATGGTATCCGGCAACGACGCAGCATACGTCCTCGCAAGGCATATCGCAGGCAGCGAATCCGCCTTCGCCTCTCTGATGAACCAGAAGGCCGCGGAGATAGGCATGGAAAACACCCACTTTGTAAAGTCCAACGGCCTTCACAAGGATGACCACTACTCCACCGCCTACGATATGGCTCTTCTCGGCAGATATGCCATGCAGAATGAAGCTTTTCGCGAAATAGTAGGTTCCGAGTATTTTGATGTTCCCCCATCCAAATGGGACAGCGATGGCTACCATCTTGAAAATTCCAACCGTCTCATCCACATGATGGAAAAAGACGAGGTGAATTATAAATACCCCTATGCCACCGGCATTAAGACCGGAGATACGGATCAGGCGGGCCGCTGCCTTGTGGCCGCCGCAAAAAAGGACGGCGTAGAGCTTATCCTTGTATCTTTCGGCGATCCTCAGGGAAGCGCAGGAAAGAACATACGCTATGTAAACGCCCAGAAGTACTTTGACTGGGGCTTTGCCAACTACGCTACCCTCAGCGTAAGCGAGCTTGGCCTTGAAAGTTCAGTTACAATACCTGTATCCAATGCCTCATTTGAAGGGGGCAGCCTTACCGCCGCCGCAGATTTATCCGGCAAGGTATTGGCCGGCACCCGGGACTATATCAACGGCATACTGGCAGGCAAGGACACCATCACCACCAACGTTACCTACCGTAACGGCGCGGCCTCCCTTACCGCCCCCATTACTTCAGGCGAAGAAGTGGGCACCATCACCTACATCGCTAACGGTCAGGCATTCCTTACAATGCCCCTCATTGCCGTCAACAGCGTGGATGAAATAGGCAACGTAACAGACCCCGGCCCCGAGGCCAGCCCCATACTGGTGGACGGCAATGAAGGCGAAGATGACGGCTCCCCCTGGCTGTTCTGGATACTTATCATCATAGCGCTGCTGGCAGTGCTGATGATAATCCGCATAGCGCTCCTTCGTAATTCCCGCAGGAGGCGCAGGCGCCGCAAGGGTTCCCGCACTTCCGCCTCCCGCACTCCCTCCCGTTCCCGTTCACGTTCCTCATCCCGCTCACGTTCCCGCTCAAGATACAGATAAAACCACCAAAGGACGGCATTACTGAACTGAACCCCAAAGATTAGACAAAAAGAATATTAAGTTGCTACTGAATGAGTTCGGAATTGTACCGGGCTCATTCCTTTTAGTTTAGTGGATATCCTTTCGTTATTGTAGTAATCGATATATCGCTTTAGTTCATCAA
>JAFYOP010000005.1 GCA_017547885.1 Clostridia bacterium
GCTTCATGCAGTTCTTTGATATTTTCATAGTGTTGTTTAATCCTTGTGTATTTCCTCTTCATACAAAAATCACCTCCTGTTGCAGTTATCCTACATTAGGAGGTGGTTTTTCTCAATGTCCGTTTTTTGCGGAACAGTTCAATTAACTGGTGGTTTTGATTTATTACTTTTATGTTGTGGAAAAATGGTAGAGTTGGCAGCACTAAAACTGCAGTAAAGTTTATTTAGGCATACCTGTTTTGAAACAAACCCCTGTGCGTCTTCTCCGTATAAACCAGAGGATTATTCGCAAGAAGGGTACTATGATTTTCTGACTCCGCTGACAACGTATTTCTCGTCATCTGACACAGCACAGTCCACGGTAAACCACGGTGCAAACAGCTCTGACAACTCCTGTGCTTCCGGCAGCTCTCTGGAAACCTGCTTTGCAGGGCCTTGGTGATGCTTCTTCAGCGCCGCGAGGCTCATGCTGTGGGCGACGGTCAGCCTGCCGCCGGGGATTACCCAGCTTGCAAGGCAGGCGATGAGGGCCTGTGGGTCGGGAAAGTGGGGGAAAGCATTGTACACCACGCAGCAATCGCACCTGCGGTGTACGGGGAGAGCTTCGATATCTGCGCAGATGACCTCCACACGTATATCCCGATTCTTGGAGGCGGCAATGCGGGTCATGTTGGGGGAAATATCCACGCCTATAACACGGGATACGTTCCTGTGAAGATAATAGGGAAATAACACGCCTGTACCGCAGGCCACATCCAATACCGTACAGTTTTCCGTTATACCTGCTTTGTTTAGTATGAAGTTGATTTTTTCGTCATTCACCACAAGGCGGAAATCCCAATCCGGCGCCATCCTGTCGGAAAAGGATATAATCTCTTTCTTGTTCATTGATTAATGCGGCCGCCTTTCAGTCGTTGCCGTTCCACTCCATGACCTGTGTTTTCAGCCAATCGGTCCATGCTTCCATGCCCTCGCCTGTTTTTGCGGAAATGGGAAATATTTCAAGTTTGGGATTGCGCATGTGAGCGTATTCCTTTACTTTATCCAAATCAAAGTCAAAATAGGGAAGCACATCTATCTTGTTGATAATCAGCGCATCGCAAACGGTGAATATGAGGGGGTACTTCAGGGGCTTGTCGTGTCCCTCGGGAACGGAAAGAATCATCACGTTCTTCACGGCGCCCGTGTCAAATTCCGCAGGGCAAACAAGATTGCCTACGTTTTCCAGAACCACAAGATCGAAATTCTCGTAGCCGATTTCCTTTAGCCCCTGCTCGGTCATGCCTGCGTCCAGATGACACATGCCGCCGGTATGCAGCTGTATGCTTGGTATGCCGGTTTCGGCTATCTTTTCTGCATCCACGGCAGAATCTATATCTGCCTCCATAACGCCTATGCGGATGTGATCCTTCAGAGCGTCGATGGTGCGAATGAGGGTGGTGGTTTTACCGCTGCCGGGTGAGGACATGAGGTTCATAAGGAAGGTTTTATCTTTCTTCAGCGCTTGGCGTATGCGGTTTGCCTCGGCATCGTTATCTGCAAAAATGCTTTCTTTTACTTCGATGATTTTTATTCTATCCATGGAATACTCCTCGATAACTTTTCCGCAGCCCTCTGCTGAGAGCTGCGGATGTATTTAATGTTACTGCTCTTCAGGGTCAAAGACCTCTATTTCTTTTATGGTCATATCCTTACCTGCGATGGGGGTAAGTTTTTCTCCGCTGCAGGCGGG
This sequence comes from Clostridia bacterium, assembly GCA_017547885.1. Classification (GTDB taxonomy): domain Bacteria; phylum Bacillota; class Clostridia; order Christensenellales; family CAG-138; genus SFEL01. Next base: position 1,733 of record JAFYOP010000005.1, read on the forward strand.
GCAGCGCAGAACATCTCCTGCCGGGCGGAATTCACTGCGGCAGTCCTCGCATCTTGCTAAGCCCGGAACAATTTCAAGGGCAAGCTCTGTTCCCTCAAAGGGTGTGCCTGCCGCAACAGCTTCATAGCATTCCTCAAGAAACCTCGGCACGACGCCTGACAGTTCGCCGACCTCAAGGGTTATCTTGCGCACGGGGCCAAGCTGCTGCTCCCGGCGGATGCGGTCTACCATTCTCAGCACTGCATCCATTAGACCCATTTCATGCATAGGCTTATTCCTTTGTGAAGGGCTTGGCGGCAGCGCGGCCAACTTTCTTTACCAGATGTTCGGCAACCTTGATGGGCATGGTTTCAAAGGTGCCTGCGTGCCAATCACGAACCTTGACCAGCTTTATGGCGTCAAACTTACACTTGGTAGTGCATACACCGCAGCCGATGCAAAGGTAACTGTCAACCTTCGTTGCGCCGCAGCCCAGGCAGCGGGCGGTTTCTTTCCTTACCTGTTCCTCGGTGAAGGTGAGCCTTGCATCGCCGAATGTCCTGCGCTTTGCCTCGTTGTAGCCGGGCAGCTGCCTGGCTCCGTGGTCAAAGCTGTCCTCGGGCACAAGTGCGTTTTCCTTATCCAGCGCACGGTATACTCTGCGGTCGCGGCCGTAGGTGAGAGTTTGTCCTTCGTGTACTATTCTGTGGAGGGAGATTGCAGCCTCTTTGCCTGCGGCAATGGCATCGATTACGAACTTCTGTCCGGTGTATGCATCTCCGCCCACGAAGATATCGGGCTCAGCGGTCTGATAGGTGACGGGGTCTGCCTCCGCAAGGCCGCGGCTGTTAAGCTGTACGCCGGTGCCGGTAAGGAGTGTGCCCCAGTCTGCCTTCTGACCGATGCAGTACATAACGTAGTCAGCCTTGGCGGTCTCGGTGGTGTTTTCGTCAAATGTGGGGGCAAATCTGCCATCTGCATTCTTGACGGAAAGGCACTTTCGGAAGTTTACGCCAACGGCTTTGCCGTTTTCGGTGAGGATCTCGGTCTGACCCCAGCCGGCACGGATGACTATGCCGTCATGTTCGCACTCGGAGCGGTCTTCTTCGCCGCAGGGCATTTCCTCATAGGATTCAAGGCAGTACATAGTGACGGAATCTGCGCCGCAGCGTACGGCAGTGCGGGCTACGTCGCAGGCGATGTTGCCGCCGCCGATGATAATTACGTTGCCGTTAAGCTGCTGGGGGCCTTCAAGGTTTACCTTCTTGGTGAAGTCTATGCCGGCCATTACGCCTTCAGCATCATCGCCGGGTATGCCCAGCTTGCCGCCGGACTGGAGGCCGATCGCAAGGTAGAAACCCTTATAGCCTTGCTCACGAAGCTGAGGTATGGTGATGTCTTTGCCAACCTCAACGCCGCACCTGAATTCCACGCCCATTTCGGTGAGTATGTCGATTTCGGCCTGTATTACGTCCTTTTCCAGGCGGAAGTTGGGTATGCCGTTCATCATCATTCCGCCGGGGCGTGCGGCCTTGTCAAATACCGTGGGCTTGTAGCCTTTGGCGGCAAGGAAATATGCGCAGGTCATACCCGCGGGACCGGCACCGATGATGGCAATCTTCTCTTCATAGGGACGGCCGATCTGATTGACCATGGGGGGTACGAAGCGGGTTTCCGCGTTCAGATCGTGATCGGCGATAAAGCGCTTTACTTCGTCTATTGCAACGGCCTCGTCAATGCTGCCGCGAGTACATTCGGTTTCGCAGCGATGGTTGCATATGCGTCCGCATACCGCCGGGAAGGGGTTTTCACGCTTGATCAGCTCAAGGGCATCGGTATAACGTCCCTCGGCCGCAAGGCGCAGGTAACCCTGTACTGCAATATGCGCGGGGCATGCGGTCTTGCAGGGAGCCGTACCGGTGGCAAGGGTGTCCTCCCTGTTTTCGCGGTAATCGGGGTTCCAGTCGCTCTTGCCCCATACAAGGGAGTTGGACATTTTTCGGTAGGGCTCGGGCTTAGCGAGGGGTACCTTGGTGCAGAGCTTCTGGCCAAGCTTAAGGGCGTTGGCCTGGCAGTTTTCCACGCACATACCGCAGGCTACGCACTTTGTTTCGTCTATACGCGCTTCATAATTGGAACGTATGGCATCGCGGGCGCCGAACATTAAGCCGGCCCTCAGACCGAAGCAGGAACAGCCGCAGCAGTTGCATATTGCGGCGCTGTCGCCCACCTCTTCGATGTTGGGCAGGTTATGTACAAGTCCGTTGTCCTCGGCACGCTTGAGTATTTCCAAAGCCTCTTCGCGACTTATTTCCCTTGCGCGGCCTGTGCGGATAAAGTGCTCCGCACCTTTGCCCATCTGTATGCACATTTCCTCTTCCAGATGGCCACAGCCCTGATCCAATACGCGGCGGGTGGCGCGGCAGGAGCAGGGAGCAACAGAGAAACGGTCGTATTTATTGAGGTAGTAGCTTATGCGCTCGTCATCGGTGACGCCCTCAATACCCTCAAGAGCGCTTTCCACAGGAGCAACTCTCATAAGGCCGTAGCCATCGGGCAGCATGGGCGCCAATTTGGCGATCCTTGTGCGGGTATATTCTTCGAAGGCACGGGCGACTTCGGGATGAGCTTCCAGCAGTTCCTTGTTGTTTACCAGCATCTCCAGTATGCCGGGAGCATAGATCTGCACATAGTAGCAATCCTGTCCGTATTCCTTTTCATAAGTACGGCGGAACACACCTATCCAGGCAAGGCGGTCTGCGATGCGCTGGGTTTCTTCTATGCTCTTGCCTGTCTTCCTGGCGAGGTATTCGACGGTGCGGTTTTTTCTAAGGCCTGCGGCAATGGCCACGTCCGCCTCTTCGTCGGTCAGTATATCCGAAAGAGAGTAATACTCGGGGGCGTTTTCGTCGATTTTGTTTACGACGCCGCTAATTCCGCCAACCATCTTGGCCAGCTGCACTATTTTGGGTCTCAGCTTACTCATAGACTTCTCCTTTTGGTTTTGTACTGTAATAACGGAGGCGCATAAGAGATGTTAATGATCAGGCACCGCATCGGATGCATTTAAGCGCACAAAAACAAGGGCGGCAATCCTTTGGGTTTTAAAGGAATGTCCTCCTTGGGGCAGCTTTTGCACGATCTTTTGCATAATATGGAGATGATAATTCGGAAAATGACCTTGGGGAAAGTCATTTATTGGGGATAGTATATACTCTAAACCGGGATAATGCAATAGAGTAAAGGCCTCAAAGTTGTGAAATACTTGACAAAATGGGAAAAATGTAATATAATGCAATTGTCAGTCAGACTGACAATTGCATTATATTCACTCACCACATTCCCTTCAGCCCCATAAAATATCCTCGCTTTTTTTACTAATATTTTATTAAGGACTAAAAAACCATGGAAAACGGTTCATACACAGCCCGCAAAGAAGGAAACATCAGCCGTGTGGTTGCCCATGCCCTTATCTTCTTTGTGGATAAAGGCATTGATGCCGCCAAGGTTTCGGACATTGCGAAAATGGCCGGACTTACCGAGCGCAGCGTTTTTCGCTATTTTGAAAGCAAGTCCGATCTGGTCTTGGAAACCGCCCTTTTGTTCTGGCATAAGGTTATGGAGCATACATCTCTTGTCAGTAGGGAGAGAAGGGAAGGCGAGCTGGGAGCAGACCGTATATACGCAGTACTGCTGAGCTATGCGGAGATACTTTTCACCAGCAGAAAGGAACTGGTGTTCGTACATGAGGCCGAGGCATACCTGAAGCGCAACGGAAAGGCTTCGCTGGTAAAAGGCAAGCCCCCCGCACCCTTTAAGGATAAGGTCGGCCCTCTTGCAGAGGCGATTTACATGGGTATCGAGGACGGCAGCGTCAGAGACGATGGAGATATTGAGGATCTCTACTACAACACCTACGATTCACTGCTGGGCCTTATGCAGAAGATGGCAATAGACGAAGATCGTTATACCGAGGAAGACATGCGCAGAAGAGTAACCGGATTCTGCAGAATGCTTGCAGATGCATACCGCAGCAAATAGTGAAGCTTTTGGGGAGAAAATCCCCATTTCATAACGGAAAAAGCAGCACGGAGGTGAAATAAAGGGGCAGCGGCACAATATGACGGTACAATTGTGGATTATAATTCGGAAATTAGATTTGGGAGATCTATAAAAATCAAAGGGGAGAAAAACAATGGAACAGTTACAGATCAAAAACAAAGGTTCGGAAGTGCTCTTTAAGTGGATAATGTTCACCGCAGCCATAACCGGCATGGCGATCATTTCTGCCTTTTATCCCATTCATGCAAACGTTCCTCTCGTAGTCATTCCTTCCATACTGGTGCTTATCTACGCCAAGCCCGTATTCTTTGAGAAGCTTAAGCTGATAACGCTGCTTACAATGCGTATTCTCAACGTATTTGCTGCGATGCTGCTGTTCAATCCTCAGGTATACGTTGATATAGTCATGCTTATGCTCATCGTCAACATTCTTGAGGCCACCTTTACCGACCTTTTCCGCTATAAGAAGATATACAACGGCATTTCCGGCATAGCCCTGGCAATAGGCGTTATCACCCTTAGGGGCACATGGCTATTTGATGCTCCCATTGGCGACTACTACCTTGCCAAGGGCGTTCTGCCTGCCATAACCATAATGTATGCCCTTGCTTACACCCTGTGGAACTGGATTTTTGTTACCAACGAATTCTCTTCCTCCGTGGCCCTTATGCATGTGGGCTTCCTGGGCGCTCCCCTCATCGGCTCTGTCTGCACACTGGGACTGGGCGAGTTCGGCGGCATCGGCATGTGGCTGCTGCTCAGGGCGATCTCTCTCTCCATCGGCGGCTGGCTGCAGATCGGCGCAAAGGAGTGGTTCGAGCGGGAATTCTACTTTGAGAAGTTTGACCGATTTGTTCAGTGGACCAAGAAAAAGAACGTGCAGATCGTATGCATGATAATCAACCTGGCCCTTATCGCCGCCTGCATCGTCATAATGATGCAGAACGGCGGAATCAACTTCACCTTTGCACCCCTCACCCTCCCCGCAGCCTAATAACCTGAAAGGAAGCTAAGCAATGGAGCAATATGATGTAATCGTAATCGGCGCGGGAAACGGCGGCCTTGCCGCCGCAGCCACCCTTGCCGAAAAGGGTAAGAGCGTTATCCTTTTTGAAAGACATAATATCCCCGGCGGCTGCGGCAGCAGCTTCAGAAGGGGCCGCTTTGAGTTTGAAATAGCGCTGCATCAGCTGTCCCACATGGGTACCCCGGATAAACCCGGTCCCCTTAGGGAACAGTTTGCCCGCTACGGCATACTGGATGAAATCGAATGGATCGAGATAAAGGAACTGTTCAGGGTAAACTTCCCCGACGGAACCGGCGTAAGCCTGCCTGCCGACAGGGAAAAGTGCGTGGAGCATCTTAGCAAAGAATTCCCCGCGGAGGCGGAATCCATTAAGAGGTACTTTAAGGTTGTGTACGCTTTCTGCGAAGAGTCTAACGCCTTTGCGGCAAAGAGCGCACAGAGCACCGGCGAGCCCGGCGCCCTTAAGAAGCTGATCATGAAGACCGGCTTCCCCCATCTTTATCCCACCCTTGCAAAGTATGCCCTCAAGAGCACACAGGAAGTGCTGGATGAATTCTTTAAGGATCCCAAGCTGCAGCTGGCGCTGAGCGCATATTGGTGCTTCATGGGCATGCCGCCCGAAAGATTCCCCTTTGCAATACTCGCAAAGTGCACCCACTTTTACATTGAAACAAAGCCTCACTATCTGCGCGGCACTTCCATGATGATGAATCAGGCCATTATGGAAGCCGTCGGCCGCATGGGCGGCGTTGTGCGGCTTAACTGCGGCGTAAAGCGCATAGTGCTGGAGGACGGCAAGGCGGTTGGCGTTGTGGATGAAAACGGCGTTGAATACAGGGCAAAGAAGATCATCTCCAACATTTCTCCCCTGGCCACATACGGCGCGCTGCTCTCTCCCGAGGAGGTGCCCGAAAGCGCAAGGGAGTACCTTAAGCCCTATACCGTGGGTATTTCCGCACTTACCTGCTTTATCGGCCTTGACTGCACCCCCGAGGAAATCGGCTTCACCACATCCTTTACCCTCAACTATGAGAGCCTGGATGCCAACAAGGACTTCCAGGATGCCTATCAGCTGCTGCCGGATAACGATCCCCTGGTTGCTACCTGCTATACCGTGGACGATCCCAGCGTATCTCCTCCCGGCACCAGCATAATCACCGCCGGCACCCTCAAGTACAGCGCCGAGTGGGAAAAGCTCACTCCGGAACAGTATTACGAGATGAAGTACGAGGCGGGCAGGCGCATTGTTGCAAGGCTGGAAAAGATGTATCCCGGCTTTACAGAGCATATTGAGGAGATGGAAATCGCCACGCCCCTCACACACATGCGCTACCTCAACCATCCCGGCGGAGCCATTTACGGCTACGAGCAGGACCGTATGCAGTCGGTATTCTTCTTCCCCGCAGAAAGCAAGATTCCCAATCTGGAATTTGCCAGCGGCTGGGTAACTTCCTGCGGCTTCGGTCCCAACTATCAGTACGCAGACGGCGTGGCTTCAAAGATCGCTGCGGAGGTGTAATATGGCTAAGACGATTAAAGAAACCCTGCTGGGTACACTGGTTCACGGCGAAGAGATACTGGAGAACATTCGCGTAAACAGAAGCATCTCACAGGATAAAATCCCCGTGGGCAACATTGCCGACAAGAAGGTTGCCGCCCTGCATCCCGAGACTCTGTCTCTGGTGGTGGCGGACGTTGTGGATACCGGCAAGAATGCAAGGATCATCCGCTTTGCCGGCGCAAACGGATATCTCCCTCCCTTTGAGGCGGGTCAGTATATCAACATCTTTACCGAGATAGACGGCGTGCGCACCAGCCGCCCTTACAGCATTTCCTCCTCTCCCCGTCAGAGAGCTTATTACGAAATAACCGTTGCACGCACCGCAGAGGGATTTGTTTCGGATTACATGATTGATAAGGTGCAGATAGGTGACCGCTTCAGCGCAAACGGCCCTGCAGGCGTGTTCCGCTATCAGCCCGTATTCCACGGCAGAAAGTCCCTGTATCTTGCAGGCGGCAGCGGCATTACCCCCTTCATGAGCATGATCCGCGAGGTACTGGAAGCCGCGCTGGATAGGGATATCGTGCTGCTTTACGGCAGCCGCACCCCCGAGGCCGCTCTGTATCACGAGGAGCTTGCAGCCTATGCGGAAAAGTATCCCAACTTCAAGTATCATCTGGTAATTTCCGAGCCCAAGGAAGGATGGCAGGGGGAGACAGGCTTTATCAATGCCGCCCTCATTGCCAGGCTGGCGCCAGACTATGCCGAGCGCACCGCATACATTTGCGGGCCTCAGGTGATGAACGACTTCTGCAAAAAGGAACTTGAGAGCATGGGCCTCCCTCAGAAGCGCATTCGCAGGGAAATGTTCGGCGCAAGGAAGGATATACAGAACGAGCCCGGTTGGCCCGAAGGTCTTACCGGAAATGAGGTGTTCCGCCTTACCGTTGGGGACAAGGTAATAGATGCCAAGTCCGGCGAATCCATTCTTACCGCATTGGAGCGCGCAGGCGTCCGTGTAAACGTATGCTGCCGCAGCGGTGAATGCAGTCTGTGCAGAGTAAAGCTGGTTTCCGGCAATGTGTTCCTGGCAAGGGGCATGCTGCGCCGCTATGCCGACGAAAAGTACGGATACATCCACTCCTGCAAGGCATACCCCATTGGCGATGTGGAGATAAAGCTGTAAGCTGATTTTGAAAGGATATAATTATGGGATTTTTCTTTGAAGGCTATACCGTTGTAACCATACTGGGATTTATCATCCTTACGGCTGCGCTGGTGCTGCTTAATGAGGTAACCCGCCGCAGCAAGCTTCTTTCAATAATTGTATACTGTGTGCTGCCCATAGTGCTGGTGGTTCTTATTGCCATGGACATTGTGGGCAGCCCCTCCAGCAAAACATGGTTCGGCGTAATAAAGACCTACTCCGCATTGATAGGCGTCATAGGCTTTATGCTTATCCGCTACACAAAGCTGGGCAGCAAAAAGTTTGCATGGTATTTCCCCGTGGCAATTCTTGGAATCAACATACTGGAGGCCATCTATAGGGACTACGAGGTATTTGCAACCTTTAAGACCATGACCACCGATGCCGCAGGCATTGTACAGCTGGGCGGCCCCTGGAACCTTATGAATGCCCTTGCAGGCGTATTCCTGCTGCTGACCATGACCGGCTGGGTAGGCATCAAGGTGGCAAACACCAAATCCCGGGATATGGTCTGGGCAGACCAGCTGTGGTTCTGGATAGTTGCCTACGATCTGTGGAATATGGCATACTGCTACAACTGTATCTCCACCCGTGCTATGTATGCGGGCTTTGCGCTGCTGGTTTCCTGCACTTTTGCCGAGTTCTTTATCAAGCGGGGCATATGGCTGCAGCACAGAGCCCAGACCCTTGCGCTGTTCGGCATGTTCTCGTTGGCAGTGGATTATCAGGCTATGCCCATGTTCTCCATTACCGCCACCTACAATCCCACTGCATGGACTGCGCTGAGCGCCCTTGCACTCATCTTTAACGCAGCGGTATTTGTATATGAGGTATGCGTCATTGTTAAGACAAAGCGCAATCCCCTCAAGCAGGAAATGTACACTCGCCTGCCTGCTTACCGCAAGAACCTTGAAGCAAACGGCCTGAGCGCAGAATAGCATCACGCATTTCAAGGGATGCCGCGCATAAAGCAGGCGATTCCTGCTGCATACACATTACCGTTTTTCAGAAAACCGGCCATTATTGCCTCCCCTGCAAAGGGGAGTAGGCTGGGGTGACTGGCGCGAGGATAACTGAAAACCAAAGAAGAAAAATAGTATTCTAAATACACGATTACTCCAAGCAGAAAGCCACACCATTCTAAAAATTCAGATGGTGTGGCTTGATTTATCATTACATTTTTATATTAGCTAAGCTTTATATTCCCCGCAATGATCTCCTTATACTCCTCATAATTCCTGCGCAGCAGCTCGGGACAATTCAATCCGTAAGGGCATCTGCTGGCGCACGCATTGCAGCCGATGCAGTTTTCTATCTTCTTCATGTGCTCCTGCCATGTGGGGCTGAGGAAGTTCTGGGTATTTCCTCTTCTGAGGAGAACGGACATTCTTGCGCACTGGTTGATGGGAATTTCGGCGGGACAGGGAAGACAGTAGCCGCAGCCCCTGCAGAAGTCACCGCTGAGCTCCTTCAGATCCTTTTCAATGATGGCCTTTACTTCCTCATCCATTACGGGAGGGTTCTTCATGTAGGAGATGAACTCTTCTATCTCGCATTCTCTCTGAATTCCCCAAACAGGCACAACATGGTCAAATTGGTCAAGGTACGCAAATGCTGCCTTGGCATTATTCAGCACGCCGCCGGCCATGCCCTTCATGGCGATAAAGCCTATGTCTGCCTTTTTACAGCCTTCTACAATCTCCATATCCTGCTCTGTGGCAAGATAGCAGAAGGGGAACTGGAGAACTTCATACAGGCCAGATGCGATGACCTCACGTGCGATGGGAAGCTTGTGGGTGGAAATGCCGATATGGCGAATCTTGCCCTGCGCCTTTGCTTCCAGCGCGGCTTCGTAAATGCCGTAGCCGTCACCGGGTCTGGGGCAGAAGGGGGGATTGTGGAACTGGAAAACATCGATGTAGTCTGTTTGCAGGCGCTGGAGGGACTGGTTCAGATCTGCCCAGAAATCCTCAGGGTTCTTGGCGGGAGACTTGGTGGCAATATACACCTTATCCCTGACCTTGGAAAGCACTCTGCCCAGCTTCACTTCGCTGTCGGAGTAGGTCTTTCCGGTATCATAATAGTTGATGCCTGCATTCACAGCCATCCACAGTAGCTTTTCCGCCGCCTCGTCGCTGATGCGCTGTATGGGCAGTCCACCAAAGCCGGTTTTATTTACAACTATTCCGGTTGAGCCAAGTCTCACGTTCCTCATAGATGTGCCCCTTTGAATTGTTTTCTTTATTGTACCATGACATATAAAATATTAACAAATCATTTATGTGGACATAGCCTTAAAAATAAAAATGCTGCCAACATTCCGATATCGGCAGTAGAATTCGATAAAGGCACGGGAGAGAATGTTGACACGGTACAGGCGCTCTTTTACAATGGACTTAAGATAAACACGTCAAATGCTGTAAATTTTCATTTCTTGCAATCTAATTTGGAGGACGCTGCAATATGAAAGCACCATGGAAGAAGTATATGATCTGTACTGCCGCGCTGCTCATTGCGGCCTTTATATGCATGGGCATAGCCAACGCTATTCAGACGGGGGGAGGCAGCATTGAACTTAGCGAGGGAGTGCTGGAATCGGAGTACGGCAGCCTCGCTTTCAAGCTGTACAGGCCGGTGAAAGCTACGGCTGAGCGTCCGGCTCCGGCTGTGCTCCTGCTCCACGGTTACCAAAACGACCGTGAGACGGGCAGCGCATATGCAATAGAGCTTGCCCGACGTGGCGCCGTGGTGCTGGCTCTGGATGAATATGGCCATGGAGCCAGTGAACCGGGCATGAAAGAGCGAGGATATGTCAACCATCAGGTAAAGGTGAACTATGGCCTTGAGAGCGAGGCGGAGGGCACCTACGTGACGATCGGCGGCCCCTCACGCTTCAGAATAATGATGAACTTCTCAAACCTCTCCTTCTTTGACCCGTATTACAGCACGGATGAGGAAGGGAACAGCATCAGGGACAGCTCCATGGGCGGTATTGCCGCCTATGCATATCTTGCGGGGCTGGACTTTGTGGACGAGACCCGCATGGGCGTGAGCGGCCATTCCATGGGCACATGGGCCTCATGGTCGGTGGCGGCTGCCTATGGGGCAGAGGATGGGGAAGAGAGCATAGCCCCCAAGGCGGTTGTGCTCCAATGCGGCGAACTGTTTACCGACGATGTGTATGACAGCAACGCTATAAAGTTCAACAACGTACTGCTCCTGCAGGCAAAGTATGAGGAGTTCAGCTATTTCCGCGACTATAAGAACATGGTGACGGACGAGCTGCTCAGTACTCCGCTCAGAAGCGGATTCTTAGGCTGCGACCCCGCTGAGGCGGCCTGGAATACCACCTTTGGCGACTTTAGCGATGGTTCGGCCCGGCGCATAGAGCTGCTGAACACCAACCACCGGTTGACTACCCATAACTCAAAGGGCATCAGCGTGGCCATGGGATGGTTTATGGATGCGCTGGCAATGGATGGGCTTACTTCAGATGTTTCGAATGTGTATATGACAAAGGAGCGGCTGGTGTTCGCGGCGATGCTTCTGTGCGTTGCGGCGCTGCTGCCCTTTATGGAGCTGCTGCTCCAGACGCCTTTCTTTAGGCCGGTAGCTCAGGAGCTGCCTGTACGGGAAGTCAAGACAGGGAAGGCCTGGTGGAAAGGTGCCGTGATAACCATGCTTACCGCAGGGCTTACTTATCCTTTCCTGACACAGCTGGGTCACGGGCTGCTGCCGCTTCCTGAGGGTGTGTTCCGCATGACGATAGGCAACGGATTTTTGTGCTGGTATTTGTTCCTGATAATCATCATGCTTGTCACCACGATTGTTTCCCGTAAGCGTGCCCGTAAGCGTGGTAAGTCCATAGGATATGCGGAGCTGGGCCTTGCAAGAAATAACCATGGGGATGGTTTGGATTGGGGGCTGTTGGGCAAGTCCGCACTGCTGTCGCTGTGCATGGCAGGTCTGCTCTACGTATGCACCATACTGTTTGAGACGCTGTTTATGCTGGATCTGCGCTGCATCTGGCCTTTCTTCAAGGGCTTTACCGGGGATCGGGCGCTGCAGTTCCTGGTATATATCCCTGTATTCGCCCTTTTCTTCCTGCTCAATAATTCCAAGATATTTGCACAGATGCAGGTGGCGGGAACCGAAACACCGGGCTTAAAGGGCTTTGTAACCTGCTGGTGGAAATACGCCCTGTGCATGGTGGGCGGTGTGATGCTCATTGCGCTGATAGAGTATATCCCGTTCTTCATGGGAATAGGCCCCGGCGCGGATCTGCTGTTCAGCTCCACCTTCGGTGGGCCCTTCATGTCCCTTTTGATAGTTTTCATTCCTCAGGTGCTGGTGTTCAGCGTGCTGTGCACCTACTGCTACCGCCGTACGGGCAGCGTATACACAGGTGCGTTCACCGTGGCCACATTGGCCTGCTGGATAGTTACCGGCGGCTCCGCAATGCTGTAAGCGGTCAAGGACTGCGCGGAGGATACCGACATAATTACAGGCCGGCTCATCTTATGATGGGCCGGCCTGCGTTTTTGGAACGAACTAAAACAGAACCAAAAAGTTTGTCCCGAACGACTTTAATTATACGCGCGCATGCAATATAATATAGCGTAATTCCAAACTTATTAAATTCAAGCGGACAGTGGAAAGGAGGCATAATATGAGTTTCTTTGACAAGCTGTTTAATCGTAGCCGAAAGGCGGAAGAAATGCCTGGGACGACAAAAAGCGAGCAATGCGAGACCGTACAGCCCTATCTTACGGAAACCGTTGTTTTCGGCATGCACATGTACCGCACGGCGGGGGAAGATTCCACTGTTTATCTTGTAAACGAAAAATTGGGTATTAGAAAAAAACTGGTGGATTCTTTGGGCAATATACAGAATTTTCCCGGAATAATCAAGGAGGATTTCTGGCTCGAAGAGGTTTCTGCAAACAGTTTGAAACCTCAGATTCGCTTCCGCAGCAGCTTTGAACCGCGGGAAAACGGCTGGATTTTTGAATGGCAGATTCAGCCTGACGGGCGCTATTGGGAGGACGAAGACGGCTTTGGTGCGGAAAAAGATCTTGAAGTCGTTCTTTATACATTTGTAGATCACCGCGGAGAGTTTTCCGGGCCGTTTCGCCTTTATAAACTGGGCAGCGTAGGATATTCCATGGACCGCTTTACGGGAAACCATGCTTGTTCCCAGAAAGAGATGCTGGAAAATACCAAAGGCGAAGAAACGTACGTGATTTGTCCCGGCGATGTTTTTCCTCAGCTGCTGGGGGCAAAAGTGAATTATCAAAGCGACCGTTTTTACCAGCTGCACGGCAAAGAAGAGGCTCTTGCTTACTGGAGCGATCCGATTCTTTCACGGGATTTAAAGATTCTTGCGCAGGCACTGCTGGATTCTTCCAAAAGCATGTGGGGTATGGTAGGAAAGGCAAGTGATCGCGTTAAGGGCTGCATGACTCTGTTTTACGTGCTCACGGGCGAACCTGTTTTTAAACAGGTTCTGGATAAGTTCTTCGCCGGAGAAGTGGATGAATATACCGTAAAGAAACTTAGTGAAAAATAATCGACGATGATTCACGCGGTTTAGATTTTTGCGTAACTGATACAAATAGAAAAGATGCTAGGAGTGTTCTGTTGATGGCAGAGTACATAAAAACAATAGGTTTCGCCAGCTGCCTTTTTCTGGTAATTGTTCTGTGCATCGCCGTTCCGCTCAAACATACTAAAAAACTGCTGAGCTGGATAGGTACGGCGGCGGTTATTGCGGCTCTCTGCCTGTATGGATACGGATATGGGTACCTGTACTTGCATGATATAGGCAATTACAAAATACCTACATGCATTTTAAGAACGGTTTTCGATTCATGCCGAATCTTTGTCGGTGCCAACAACTGGAGTGAGGTCAGTGCGGCATATGCAGCATATCCGGGCTGGACTCTTATATACTGGCTGGTGCATTTGCTGGCTATGACCACTTCTGCCAGTGCGATTATAGTTTCTCTCGGTTCCAATTTATTGAAAAAACTCAGAATGAAGGGGATCCGGGGTCTGTATATGCGGGATATTACCTTGATTTATGGGCTTAGTGAAGGAACGCTGGCTTTCGGGCAGGAACTGGACGACAGCAGAAAAACCTCCATTCTTTATGTGAGTGACGATCTCAAAAACGGGCTTGATGCTGCTGTTGACAGTATGGGGGCGCTGCTGCGCTCTGATGCCGATGCGCTGAACGGAACGGAAAAGTTCCTTAAATCTATCGGTATACGCCCCGGAAAGCGAAAACTGTATGTTTACGCCTTGGATAGATCCATATATTCAAATCAGCGCTATGCTGAGCAGCTTCTGGCTTCTCTTGAAAAGAGTGGAATACTTCCGGAGCAAACTGCTTTGACTATTCTCGATGGGGGCGATAATACAGATTCATCTTTACAGGCTCATTCGGGGAAATACGGCTATGGCAGCTTGATATCCATTAACGGTGCGGATATGGTTGCCCGTATACTGATCAGAAAATATCCGCCGTATAAGTCTTTGACATTTGATGAAACGGGGAAGGCCGAAAAAGACTTTCACGCGGTTATAATCGGATTCGGACAGATCGGTCAAGCGGTTTTGAGGCAGCTGGTTATGAACAGCCAGTTTTGCGGGGGGACGAGCAGAATAACGGTTTTTGCGCCGGATTATGAGCAACGCATGGGATGGCTTTCACATGAATGCCGCGAAATGCTGAATCATTACAACATCAGGCTGTTCCCTTACGACGGACGCAGCTGCCAGTTGTACGATTATCTGGCGGAGCATTCAGCTTCAGTCAACTACGTGGCTATATGTGTAGGAACTGACACTGATAATTCGGAAATCGGCGAAAGACTGCAGTCATTTTTGCAGAGAAGGGGATGTGACGCGCCTATTTTCATGTGCAACAGGTATGGCGCAGCTCACTTGTCTGCAGATGACCGTATTATTGCTCACCCAATTTACACTCCCGAGATACTTTGTACGGATAAAATAGACCGCATGGCCATGGTTTTAAACCAAAGCTATTTGGGCGAGGGAGACGCGAAGGAAAACTGGAAGGCCTGCTCTTATTTCGACCGTATGAGTAGCCGGGCCGCTGCGGATTTTTACGATGCGTTATTGTACTGCGCAGGCATGACACAGGAGCAAGCCCTGAACAGCTGGAATCCCCAGGGCATTCTTTTAGAAAACCTGGCTGCCAGCGAGCATCTGCGGTGGAACGCGTTCCATTACTGTATGGGATTCCGTCCTATGACAGAGCAGGAATTCAATGAGCGTTCAGCAGAATACCACAGCGAAAAGTCCAAGGATCCCAATACAAAATATCGAATTACCAAAGATATGGATAAACGCATTCATGCCTGCATGATTCCCTGGGAAGAACTGGATGATTACTCCGCAAAGGAAAACGCAGTCACAGGCGGAAGTCAGGATTACGCGGAAAATGACCGCAAAAATGTGCGGGATCTGAACAAAGTTCTAAAGGCAATGAATAAAGCATAAAAACACCCTGATCGGCATCGGAGCGGATGCTGATCAGGGTATTTTATTGGCAGGGCTGAATAAGAAAATCAGTATTCTCTGCTGTTGGTTAAGTAACGGATGTCTGCTAAACTGCCATTCTCGTCATATTGGAAGGCGCATCTGGAATACTCAGTTTGCTCTCCGTCCAACGAAAGAAAATAGGGATTTTCGGAATTTGGCAATTGGGAAAAATCAGCAATTTTGCCGTCGGCAAGATAGTTGATGACGAAAAGGATTTTCCCGTCGGATTCCGTATGTACTGCGGCGTCCGGTGTACCATCGGTATGATAGGAGAAATGGATTACGGGTGTGTCTACTGCGTCATAATACTCCTGCAGGTCGGGTGTTTTTGCCGCCACTGCCGGAGGATCACCTACACGCCGAATCGACAGCGGCGTGGTGTGATTAACTCTGAAAATATAGTAATTATCACAGTTTCTTCGTTGGGCAAAATTCAGCCTGTCGATCCCGACGGGGATGCCATAAGAATATGTGTAGGAACGGTAGTATTCTGTGTGGGCGGACGCGGTATATTCAGAATAAGAGGAATATGCGATGAGTACAGCGATCAGCAGACCGGTGGAAACCCATTGGCGAATGCGCTGCCGCTTGTCGCGCTGTTCAAGTGTGCTCAGCGGAATTCCGTGAATGGCGGCAATTACCCTGTGAAACGCGGTCCTGTTTCCAAGTTCAATTGAGTTGACCGCAAGAAGTTCGCTGCCGGAAAGTTCAGTAAGTATCCGGGGGATACATTCGTTTTTTATATCTGCCGCATGGGGCTGTCCGCTTATAACATACGGAATGATATGAGCCATCTGTCCCTTTGCGTAAAAATAGCGGATCGCTTCCGAAATTTTACCGTCATCCACAGTGTTAAGAGAACAGAGGACTATCAGGAATTCCTTTTCCAAAGGTTCATTTGTATAAGCGGAAGAATTCAGCGTGATATTTACAGTGCCGTACTGCTTGTGGCGGGTATAATACCATTTCAGTTTGTAATATAACCAACGGCCTGCGTTATAATCATTTTCATGGCAGACGATATGGATGTTATACATGCATATTCCTCCCCGATCAATAATGCTCGGCTGCTAAAACAGAACCGTCCAGATCCAGATACTTGACTGAAACAAGCTCACCTGAATCGCCGTATTGGAATTCCATGCCGTAATAGCCGTTTATGTCGCAGGCATGATAGTTGAATGTATCGCTTACAAACCAAATTTGCGCAATTTGTCCTGCGTCGTTATATAGCTGAAAAAGTCGGCAGCTGCCCTGTGCTTCTCCGTTTACCGTTTCGCTTGGAAATGTCATATCTTCGGGCAGATAAAAGGGCTCACCGCTGTCGGTTGTTTTAGTCAGGTCTATAATATAGTGTTCAAGAGAAAAGTTTTTTACAAAGAGGATATTGTCTTTTTTGTCCTTAAATACTACTTGTGATACTTGCGCATCACTTCCCCAGTAATTATTGTATTTAAACTCCATGCAATCCGATTCCAAAAGAAACATACCCGGCTTTTGAATTTCGGATGAGCCGGAAGAAACTCGCTCTATGCGTATGATACGGTTCAGATGGTATGTGCAGATATAATAATCATCCGCAAACAAGCGCGTGACAGCGTTCAGCGGATCAACCGCTTCGGGCCAGTCGTAACTGAAGGCGATATCGCGGCAATATTTTGTGATGTCGTGTTTTTCTTTGTATAGCCAGTTAATATCGGTGAATATGAAAACAATTAGAAAAACCCACAAAAACAGCTGCAGGAGCCAAAGGATATCTTTTCTTGAAGTATAGCGCCGAAGAAGCTGCGGACTGCAGCAGCCCAGTGTCCTGGCCACGATTTCAAAACGTGCTTTTTTAAGTCGACCTGAAGTATATGAAACGCAGTTATCCAAAGACCCGTTTAGTCCTGCCAGCGTGCCGAAAAAACCGTTTTGACAGGATCGCTTCATGCGGTTGTCTAAAAATACGGGAATGATGCAATCCGGACTGTGGCAATTCAGAAAAAAGTTGATTTCCTGCTCTACCCACGCGGAACAGGCACTGTTGGCGGTGCAGATCACAATAAGGTACTCAGACTGGGCCAAAGCTTCTTCTATCATTGGTGTCAGCGTTACGCCGGATAAGTCTGTTTCATCACGAAAGATAGGGAAAAGATTTCGCGGACAATTGCTTACCTGCTTTCGTATGATTGCAGGAATGGAAAAGCCTTCCAGCTTTTTATGAAATTTGCGTACTGCACTGATGTCATGATGGCAATAGCTGATAAATGCGTAATATCCCATGAAACGGCTCCTGCGTATAAGGATTTGTGTGTTGGGGGATTATGGTTAAATTATAAGGAGGAAATGCAGGCTTTTCAAGATGAAGCATATGACTTGCGGCATTGGTGTCAAAGCGCTTTAAATAAATCCACGGAAAAACGATCTTTAAAATAACTTTTCTAATAATAAATACACAGAGTACAGTATGAACTGCACCCTGTGTTTGCATAATTAGCTGACTTGGTTTTCAAACCTTTCAAGTACGTCCCGAAGGTCATGGGGAAGACGCTTTTTACATTCATATTCTGTTTTGAGCTCATCGCTTACTCCGTAGAACCCTTCAGCGATGCCTTCCGGCTATAGCCAGCTTTTTGTATATACTCATGCAGTTTTCTGCACTCCGTTTACGTCTATTATTGTATCCCCGCTGAGCCGCAGTTCGCTTACGGTGACGAACTCATATCCTTGACTCTGTGCGGTTTCTATAAGCGTAGGCAGGTATTCCTTGATTTTAAATCCGTTATTGTGGCAGAGGATTATACAGCCGTCGTGGAGCTTTGGCAGAACAGTGTCCAGTATGGTCTGGGCGCTGCGCTCTTCCTTCCAGTCGATGGTGTCTATGTCCCATTGGTAGACTTCATAGCCCATATCCCGCACGGTGGTGATTACCGTATCGTTGTATTCGCCGTAGGGCGCACGGAATGCGGTGGTGCGCTTTCCGGTGATGCGCTCTATCATGTCGTCAAACTTGTTCAGTTCTTTCTTTATCTCCGCCACAGACAGCTGATTCATGTGAGGGTGGGTGGCGGTATGATTGCCCAGCTCATGGCCTGCATCGTGTATTTGCTTTACTTCATCAGGATATTTCTCTGCCCAAAAGCCGCACAGGAAAAACGTGGCTTTAACATTGTACTTTTCCAGTGTTTCCAGAATAAATGGGGTCTTGTCATCTTCCCAGGCAGCGTCGATAGTCAGCGCAATCTTCTTATCATTGCGGTCTACGCTGTAGATGGGCAGCTCCTTTTTTTGCCCGGCTAAGACCTCAAGCTCATATTGCTCGGCAGCCGGGGCGCTGGCGGCTGCCGCATCGGGAGCAAAGCTGAGCAGCAGAATAATTGCTACGACTATGGCGGCAAGGACAGTTACGGCGATTATGAGTGTGCGCTTACTGATCACCAATATACGCAAAATTTGGACACCTCCGTTGAAGTTGGTATGCTAAATATATGCAGGGAAAGTCAATGTATTTCATAAAATTTGCGATTGTGGAATTGTATGATGTGGTGATGGGCGGATGTTGTGCGATGAAGAGGAATCGGTAAAATCGGTGTGTAGAATATTAAACTCCCTGTGTTGCTTGAAACTGAGAGTTGTTTTTATTATACAATGTGGTATGGTGTGTATTGGGTTTACTGCTAAAATCTATTAATAGAACTAAAAAATTGCCATTCTAATACTGTGATATATTTGCGCTTAGTTGAAAAATACTAAAAGAATTGCTATTCTAAAAATATAAAAGATAAAACTATAAATTTCTGTAGAATTCCACATGGATTTACGGCTATGAAATATACTAAAGACTACTTTGAACGATATGCATTATTGAGTTTACAAGAATGTTATGATAACAAATTCTCTTTTCAAATTTTTAATAAAGGAGAATCACCTGATTGGTATTCTTTGGAGTTATCCATTGGATTGGAAGTTACTCGTGCCATGAGTAAATCTGAAGGGGAAGATGAATTTATAACTAATAAGTATTTTGGAAAAGGCTACGGAGGCAATCTTATTAAGAAAGCAGCTGCAAAGCGATTCCATAAAGACTTATTTAAAGTAATAGACAATGTTGCATATACTGTATGGTTTGGTGATTTTTCCAAGTATCATATTGAAGCTAAAGATGCCCTTGTCAAAAAAACGAAGAAGCTAAACGGCAACTATAATAAATTTGCAAACAATTATCTTTATATTTTCATAAACACAGGAATGTTCGAAGCGGATGACATACAACGGATAATAGACATGGCTCAGGGGGAATTAGCGGATTGTGCGGTACAATTCGACCAGATATTCTTTAATATTATGAATGCGATTTTTGTGTACTCGCCTACAGAACCTATTCAAAAAATATCTATTGAAGATAGCGTGTTAGCTATGCTGAAAAAAACGGCTGCCGATGATACAATCAGCTAATATTGTAAAATATAGTACTTAAACATAATTCAGAGGAGGCGAATTCCTGTGAAACGTATAGGCATGGCTACACATTCGATATCTTCATTTAACGAAAGTGATGCCGTAAGAATACTATCGGACATTTTAGAATCAAAGCAAACTATAAAGACATTTTTTAAAGAGAATGACCGCACACCAAACTATGACGGTAGTTTTGAAATAATAGATTCGAACGGAGTACCCCAAAAGCAGTTTATCGTACAAATTAAAAAGGTAGAGAATCTAACTGCGAATATAAAAGGAAAGAATAAGGGGAAATATGTCTACAGTCTTGATACTTCCTTTTTATATTATGTGAAGGCTAAAGTAACTGAAAGTCCGGCCGTTTATTTTGTTGTGGATGTAGTCAGCAAAACTGTGTTTTGGATTTATCTATCGGATGAACTTCTTATGAATTTGGAGTTTGAGGGATATTCAGAGATATCTTATCCATTTGTTGAAACAGATAAACTATCGGATATTGATGAGTTTACACGTATTCTCAAAGGGATATCGTCAAAAAGGAATGCGTTGTTTTTGAATAAGACCCCTGCTGAAATAGCGGAAATGCAGGATGCTATAGACTATATCAACGGCTTAATGGACAATGATTTGGCCGTGATAAAAAAAGATATGTTTCCTAATTTGTGGCGATTTGGCATTAGACATTCTCATACATCATCATTTAGTCTCACAGTAAGAGGCGAAACTCTTACGCCCGATAATACGGCTGCTTATGCGCTGTACCCACAAATTAAAGGTGTCGCTGATACAGGGATAAAAGAATATAGTTGGGATACATCTGGGCTTTTTAACCATTTTGATTTAGCTGGAAAAACAACACCTATAGAGTATAGCAAACAAATTGTAAAAAAAATAATTAAGGCCTATTTTGAAAAAGGCCTTCCTATTGATTGCTTGCCGGATATTGTTTTGGTGGAGAGGGTATATCCATTTTCGGAAAAGCTTGCTAAAATATATGATTTTAATTACCGCGATGACAGAATTTGTGTAGATGATTTAATGAATGGATTTTTGTTGGTTGCGAAATACATTCAAAATGTGTTGCTGGGACAGCATGCAGAAGATTGCGAAAAGAGATTGAGAGAATCTTTACTTGAAGGGTGCAAACGCAATCGGCATAATTTTTTTGATATGATTGAAATGTGTATTGCATATGATTGCAAAAACTCATTCAAAGCATTTTGCAAAAAATGTTCGGAGATTCCAAGGTTTTCGCCTGATGTATTATTCCCAATTATCAGTACGGAGTATATTCGTGCACTCATGGCTATAATTGAATTACAAAGAAGAAAAGTCGACTATATCTTTAATGTTTGGGATTATGACTATTGGGGTTTAATTAATCTAAGCGAACCTGATTTGGTAATGAAAGTTAACGAGATATGCGGAGACTGGTTTTCGAAACTGCCAGAATTATATAATGCGGTCTTTACAAGGCTATTTGAGAAAGATCAGTATCGTTTCACCGGCAAATATGAATACAAAAACGAATATTGTGGGGATAGTAAATATGGCCCTCCGTTCAGTTCTATATTATGGAAGTATTCCGATAGTGATTTTACAATAACTTACAATCCGGAAATAAAAAATGAATTTATAGATGAAGCAAAAACAGCTGGGCTGAAACGCATAACGGAGGGGAATCTCTTTGATGAATTTTTGAGAAGAAAAACCCTATTCTATGATTCTTTGACTTGTTTACTTTACAACGGATTATGTGATGGCTTACAAATAAAACGAGAGAACCTCTCTATCAACGGATGGTATACGAGTCGAGGAATTAGCTTGTTTTAAACATTTGAAACAAAAAGCGGGGAACCATCACAGTTCCCCGTTGTCGTTATTCTTTGTTGCTTTGGAACGATAAGATGCAAGTATCATTGACCCCGATGAAAGTTTGATATATTCTCCGTTCTTCAACGATACTTTAATGGTACAGCTGGCAGGATGACCGTGAACTTCTTTAATCGTTGTACCAGTGGATGAAGGTATATCATTGATGGTAATTTCATCAAGTGGTCCTGAGATAATGCTGCTATCTCGTAGAGTATACTTATGAAGCAGTAGGATGCCTTCGGCAGAAGAAAAACTACGATAGTGATCGGCTGTTGTATTTCCAGTCATCGAATTACAAAGCATATAAGTGTAGGCATCGGGGTCCTGCTCTTCCATACGACATGTTTCGACTAATTTATTACGGTATGTAGCATGGAGGATGGTTATGCCTGCGTCTACTTTGGGATTACTTTTACCTGCACTGGAGAGCGATGCGTGAGATACTCCTATAGCGGGCATCACGTTTCGGCAAAGGGCGGTCAGGTCTTTAGGAGTATAGCGAACATTGCCGTAACAATCAGCCATGATGGAACACTTGTTTAACTCTTCTCTGGTCATATTAGTTGAGTGAAGCAACCAATCATAGTACTCGCGAAGAATTAACACTGCGTAAGGAAAGAGCGGTCGGGAAAAATCATGCGTCGAATGACTAGTGCTCTTATCAATGATTTGGATACAACCAAGTAATGGATCGTTCATATCGAAGAATATACGTTCCCACGTCGTGGCAAATACATCTTTAGACATCAGATATCCATAGAGAATAAGGCATACACCAATATACAGCGGACTAGTCTTATTAGTTTCGATTAAACTACGCAATTTTAATTCCTGCGAAGTACTTAGAGAAATGGTATAATTTCTATTGGAGCTCTTTTTGTTAAGATTACTTGAGAGCGGCTGTGCCATTTTAAAGGGATTTTCTAGCTCCGGGGCTATGAGTTTGTAATCTTGACAATAGCACCAGAAGTCATTTGCCAAATTTTCAGCTTTTCTTATTCTTTTATCAAAAGAGTCTCGAGCAGATTCAATAACCTGAGCAGAAATATCGGAAACATATTTTGTGGCAAAAAGCATAAAATATTCCCGAAGCAAGCTGATGGCGGAATCCAAAGATCTTTGGCTGCCTTTCTTAATGAGCTTACATACCGTGACCCATTTACTCTGATGCGTAGCAAAGAGGAACGGAAGTGTGGTAGCAGTGGTTGACGCATGCTTATGGGAGGCGTTCATTATTGCATTTGCATGCTTGGCGTATAAAAACTCAACTTTTTTTATAATTTTTGCCTGTATATCGCTTTTCGGGGTTTTTACAGATTTAATATACAAATCACAGCTGCAGGCTTTTTCTTTATTATTAGCTTGTATCTCAGAGAGGATATAACCGGTATTAGGATTTAAAATCTTTACAGATCCTCTTAACGCATATCCACTAACTGAAGCACTTTGGTTTATTGAAAACTTAAACTTTATGCCATTATAATCACAAATACCTTTGCAGTGCTTGAGATCTTCGGAAATTGGATCGCGCTTTTCTTGATAAGTGGAGCTCTTATCATTCCACTTGCTTTGGGTCTTCTTTTTAGGTTTCATCGATGATCTCCTTAACTAGTATTTCTGCCTTTTCGCGACAGCGAAGATATAAATCCATCTCATATGGGGGATGAATTACGGGAGCCGTATTGACAAGGACATCAGGGTCACGTTTGCTAACTGCTAGGGTAGTGGCACTAGTTTCAATATTGATATTATCTTGCGTTTCTGCACATGTGGCGATGATAGTCAGATCAATGGTTTCGCCGGGGTTGCATTTTGCAGTGAAGCTGAAAGCAGTATGCTTAGGTGCTTGAGTGCGAGCAATACGTTTGGAGGTTAACTCTATGGGAGCAAATTCCGGATGATAAGACACTTCAGGCATAGCTACGAAGCGCTCCAGTGAGTCGCCGATAATCCTCAATTTGTCCAAGTTCATGCTGGAATCATTTATTTTATATTTGGGATTCTCATGACCAAGCAGATAGTCGGCCAAGTCGCCCTGTATGCCGCAGATGTTGAAGAGCCGCGAACAAAAATCACGCCTTAAAATATATGCCCGTGCATCCTTAATTTTAACGCCGTTCGCATCATACATCGGCTGATATTCCATAGCGAGTTTAAGGGCTGGGGTTTCCACGAATCCACATTTTTTCATAATCTTTTTTATAAAATCCGAAAGCATTTCGGACCTTGCGTATTTATAGGGATCATCTCTGGAGGCTACAATAGGCATGTTACTAATCGCATCCACGGAAAATCCACAGGTCTTTAAGTAATCAATACGTGCCGCAAGAAGCTGAACAAAAGCGTAAGGGAGTACGATTGTGCGATATCCGGCATCAGATTTAGGAGGTTTATTGTATGCCTGAAAGCGAACGCGGTATGAGGCGAATCTGCCGTTATCATGAATTTGGATATCTCCTATGGTGGGGTATACAGCTTCTCCTGGGCGCAGACCCCCATAGTACATTAGTGCCATGCCAAGGATAAGGCCTCCTAAATGTGGGGGATATAAGTGCATGACGTATGCCAATATGATCCTAAGAGGCGGTGCAAGAGCCTTAACTTGCTCATAAGAAATAGATGATTCTGTAGGTGCGATTTCAAAAGAAATATGCGGTATGGTGCCGGGGGGAGAAAAGAAGAAAAGGTTGTCAAGCATGGTCCCGCAAGCACTCAGATACTTTGCGACGCTATTGGTGGCGGACTCAAGATTCTGATTTCCTCTTTTGCTAGTCATGGCACGGGCAATAAGAGTGGTTTCGATATCTTTGATATCGGTGTAGGTTATACTATGCCCGTATTGATCAAGCAGCGGTATCACACTTTTTACCAAGTAAGTATGCATTTGCTGTGCAGTACTATGAGGCGAGTGACTCCATTCCCTGCCGATTTCCAATAAAGATTTGTCGGGAAAGTTGTGATACGCGTCTGCAAAAGGCGTGGAAGAGTTAGAAGTCTTAGGGGTAAACACTTTGTAGTATGCTTTAACCAAGCGGCCTACGAGGGCCGGTAACTGGGCTTCGGCGTCTTCATATGTATCGAAGTACTTTATCTCCTTATAGGCCACATTATCGATTTTTTCAAACCCCCCATGTTTAGAGCGCTCAACAAGGTATCCATGGATGTAATAGGAACCTGCATTTTTTCCACGTTTTGTCAGCGTAATGTGAGCCTGAACTTTAACGCCGGGAATGGTAGTGGTAAGAAGGATAGGTGCGGTCATTAAGTGCCCCTTTCTATGAATTTATACATAGGAAAATGGTAGCATAAATAAAAACAAGAGATGTTTTTTCTGAAAAAAACAAATTTGTAGTTGGTCGTGTTAAGATAGACCGTTGAAAACAGCGATAAGTCGCAAAGCTAAAAATCTATATTTCACATAGGAGGATACAAAATGCCTTATAGGATTATCA
Organism: Clostridia bacterium; assembly: GCA_017547885.1. Taxonomy (GTDB): domain Bacteria; phylum Bacillota; class Clostridia; order Christensenellales; family CAG-138; genus SFEL01. The sequence continues at coordinate 26,848 of JAFYOP010000005.1, forward strand.
ATGTGGACAATGAAGAAGAAAAAGTTGTAAAAGAGAATTTGCATGTAGTGATCACATCGAAGGATAATCGATATGTTCGATTTGGTGATGACTTTATGGAAAATGTTTCAATCCTTGCAAAGGTGAGAGATGAAGGGAAAATATCTTTTGAACTTTTAACCGAAGACGAGTGGCCGGAACGTAAAACAGGCGATGAGCTGAATTATAATGATTGCTACAAGAAATACTTTGAAAATGAAATAAATGACAGAATAGCAACTGCTTACGAGCTGAAGGATTATCTCCGTAGCGACGAGATGGATGATATTGAAATAGAAGCAAAGATTGAGGCTACAGAGTATTTTATTGATAGGTTTGATGATATAAGGAAAGCAACTTTGGTATATGAAGATTCCGGAGATGATTTTGATAGGGGTAATCTTCGATTTGACTCGGTTTTGGCTAGTTTGTTGGAAAGTATAAAATGTTCTGATTATTTACAAGACATAGATGTATATATATATATTACTAACAAAACGAAACCGGACATCCCGCAATGGCTAGAAGAGAAGATTGAAGAATGGGACAACCAAAGACAAAATAAAAACCGGTCGAAGACCGGTTGGTGTGGATGTCCATATGCAAAGAGCCGTGATGAGAAAGCTTGTCTTGGATGTGAGTGGGCTGATATGAAAGCAATAGCTACAGAATGTCAGCTGAGAGAAAGTAGAGATGCTCTTATGTTATGTATGTCTGGGGTTACTGGTAGCGCAGGAAGAAAAGGGGACGATTGGAGTGAAGTGAATCGAGTAAAGAATGATCAACTGGATCACATTCAAAGCAAAATAGATCGAAATGCGATAATTAAAAGTAATGAGTTGAAAAACTTTGAACAGGAATTGATCGATAATTGGGATAAAACAAAAAACCAGACGGAGATGTTACGCGACTGCAATATTAATTTGGGTACATGGAGACGAATTTTTGATCTGAATCGGATGGTTGATAAAAAATCCATATATAATATGGCAGTAGGCATGAAACTGCCGTGGGATACAATTGAAGAGCTGGCTAGTGTAAAAGGATACTTTCTAAACACGGATTATGTAATGATTGATGCTATTATGTGTTGGATAGCTATAATGGAATATAAAATGGAAATAGATGGAAAGATTGTTACCATAAACAATATATGGGCTTCAATAATAGCTACTGCATATGGGGCTGAGGGATTCTACCAAATAAAGAATTATAAGGAGAAATAGAAAGCTCACTCGCAATCCCTCTCCATAGTTTCATTCACGGCACGGATGATGAAGGAATTAACTGATTCGCCGTGCCGTTTTGCATGCTCTCGAATTATTGCTTTCCGGCCCATGGGAACCCGGATGCGAATATCTTCTACCTTTTCCTTAAGGTACTTTTCATTGGCTCTGCGGCGGGATTCTGTTATGGGCATAGCTGACTCCTTATATAAAGATATAATTTTCTATCCAATTATACTTTAGAAATAGTGTTGCTGTGAATAGCTTATTTGTTTAGAAGAAAAAGCCGAAATGCAAAGAAAATGTGAAATCAGCATAGACATATTGATGTATGTACACATACATGGTATAATAATATCATAGAAAATAAAATAAACGGCAGCGCATGGGAGCGCCAACTCCCATACGCCTGCGCAGGTGGAACAGCACCTACACAACGGACCAAGTCCGCACCGCAGGGATAGTATATCTTGAAACGGCGATTTTGACAAGATAAGTATTCTCGGGTTGACTATGGGTTCTGTTAATCGTCATATGAATTTTGACACCGTGTAGGAGTATCCCTGCACGGTGTTTTGTTTTCTAAAACTACATTTTTTAAGGAGTAGCTTTATGAAAAAGGAATTGTCTATGGAAGACAGCAGGACGGTAAAAAACGTTGTGGTGAAAATTCTCAGGAGGGTCGTAATGCGCGGCTACAGTAATCTCACTATATGGGATCTGTGTCAGGTTTATATGCGTGCTAAAGGGAAAATGGATGGCTTTGTCAGGGAGCTGTGGAATGCGGAACAAAGCGGTTACGTGTTGATACAGGATGGTAGGGTATACCTTGCCGATGCGGAGAATGTGCGCTGCGCTCCTACCGGTAATGCAGCGACAAACTAAGTTGGCAAAAAGGAGAATGACGATATGTTTCTTAGCTGGGAGACACTGGAGTGCCTTGAAAAACTGCAAATTCTGGGACATACAACGGTGTATGATCATGCTTATGAAAGTGCGCTTGAGAAAGAAGAAGCAGACATATATGGAGAAGCCTTTATAAAGGCGTATGTAGAAACCTATATAAAATGGTTTTTAAAAGGTGTTTTGGATGTGGGTCGTGAAATCATAGCCCGTATGAGACAAGCGGGAAAAACAGATGAAGAGATTGAAAACTTGCTGGGTATTCAGATAAGCGTAATTGAAGAATGAGGTAATGATATGTATAAGTTTTTTGTAATCGTATTTGTTCTGGTAATTGCAATGACAGGTTGCTCGGCCGAATCCAAAGGATTACTGTTCAACCGTCAGGAATGCATTGAATCTCTTGTGGATAAGAAATCCGCGGCTGCATATGATGCCCCCGTTGCTAAGGATGTTGCCGCAAATGAAAACACAGTTGAGGCATCCATGACTTCCGGCGGCAATGTGGAAAAAAAGGCTGTGAAGCCCACTTATACCAATACTATCCGGAAAAACCTCATCACAAACTTCGTTCTGATGGGTGGCTTGAATGCAATTCGCGCTGAACACGGCCTCTCCCAGTTAAAGAGTAATCAAGAGCTGGAGAGGTGTGCGCACATCCGCGCTAAGGAGGCATCTTATCAGTTCTGCCACTACCGCCCCGATGGAAGTCCTTGCACCTCTGTCAGCGAGCTGGCTGATGGTGAAATACTTGTAACCGGGCCCTGGTCCAGCTCTCTGGATGATCTTCTCGCCAGCTGGATGAATTCTCCTCCTCACAGGGCATCTATTCTAAAGGCGTGTGATATGGAGGCCGGCGCCGGGGTTTACTACAACTATGACGAGCAAACCGTATGCTGGGCTGTGCTGTTTCACATAGTTTAATTCCAGCGATATTCATTGATTCTTATGAGTAAAAGGAGAAAGTGAATTATGGAAGCTAAGAGCAACAGCAAAAAGAAGAACAAGCGTGAATTTACCGTAATAAGGAACTTTTCCGGAGAAAGGAGCCCTGAGCAGGTACTCGCAGAGCTTATCAAGGCCCATTCGGAAAAGGGAACTAAAGTATAGGCATAGCCGGGGAGGTAAAAAAAGTTGGCACAAAAGGTGTATAAGTGCGCATTGTACGCAAGGCTGTCCCGTGATGACGGAGATAAGACCGAAAGCGACAGCATTACCAATCAAATAAACCTGTTGGAAAGCTATTGCAGCAGGGCGGATGATATGGAAATAGCCCATCATTACATCGATGACGGCTATACCGGCACCAATTTTAACCGTCCTGCCTTTATCCGCATGATGGAAGATGTGGACAGTGGAAAGGTGAACTGCATCATAGTCAAGGATCTGAGCCGCTTTGGCCGTGATTATATAGATGCAGGCAAGTACCTGGAACGGATACTGCCCATGAAGGGCGTGCGCTTCATTGCCATCAATGACAATATAGACAGCAACAAGGGCGCATATGACATGCTGCTGCCTATAAAGAACATATTCAATTCCCAGTACGCTCGCGATATTTCCGGGAAAGTAAGGAGCTCTTTCGACACCAAGCGCAAGCAGGGGGAGTTCATTGGGGCGTTCTGCAGCTATGGTTACTGTAAGGATCCCCATGACCGTAACCATCTGGTGATCGACGAGGGAGCTGCCAAAGTGGTGCAAAGGATATTTGATATGTTTGAGTCCGGCATTGGCAAGGATTCCATAGCCCGTAAGCTCAATCATGAGGGCATACCCTGCCCCAGCGAATATAAGCGGCTGCTTGGGGAGAACTACAAAAACGGGCTTAAGATGGACAGCACCACCTACTGGACATATTCCACCGTCCATCGTATGCTCCGCAATCGCATGTATGCGGGGGACATGGTGCAGGGAAAGTATCGCCGCCCCATTATGCACGGCAAAGCCTGCCTGCAGGAAAAGGAAAAGTGGCTGATAAAGGAGAAAACCCACGAGCCCATCATATCCTGTGAACAGTGGGAGCGGGTGCAGAGGCTGCTTGAAGTGAAGGCCAAGAAGGTGGACTTTGCCTCGGAAGAACCCCTGAAGGGCTTTATCAAGTGCGGTAAGTGCGGACGGAACATGGCCATAAGGGGCGATGGGGAATTGACCAGGTACAGCTGTGTAAGCTATGAAAGGTACGGACCTTCCGCATGTCCCAAGAATAATATAAAGCGCAACTTCATAACCCGGATAGTACTGGATGACCTGAACAAAATGCTTGGGGAAATAGTGAATATCCGTGGGACTGATGTTCCTGAAAGCGCACCTAAATACATGCGCATAACTGAGGAAGAGCAGCTTGAAAAGGCACTTGAACGCATTAATAGGCTGCGCATAGGTGTATACGAGGACTATAAGGACGGCATTCTCTCAAAAGAGGAGTACCTGACCTACAAGGCAGACTATGAAGCTAAGGAAAAACAGCTGAGGCTTCAGTTTGACAAGGGAGATATACTGCCGAAGCCGGGCAGTACAAGGAGCAAGCTCTGGGTAACCAAACTCTTTGAGCAGGGCCGCATAGACGAGCTGGACAGGGTCACCGCGGCGGAGATATTGGATGGCATATACGTATACCCTGACGGCCGAATTGAGATAAATTACCGTTTCGGCAATACGGCTGAAAGTCGCTTGGAACATGAAGCGTAAAACAAGTAAAGGGTGCGAACGGCACATATGAACATGGCGGACAAGCTGAATAAACTATGAAAGGATAAAAAGAATATGCTGAAGATCAGGCTGGTAACGGATTTGGATAACTATATGGAAGTGCTTGAGGATGTGGACAATGGTTCCCCCGTGGTGCTGGTGGAGGATGGGATATTCCGCTACATCATAATGGACCTTAAGGATTATCTGAGCATTGGAGCAAGGCTGCGCCTGCTTAATTACTTTGACAGCATATGGCCCGACGCAGCTGCGGCATGGGAGGACTGGGCTACCATGCAGGAGATAGCCACAATGGACATGCAGGAGCAGATGAACTGATGGATGAACGTGAAACAGTAGAAAGACGGGGGGACAGTATAATGGGCTGTCCCCCTTTTGCGTATTGTATAGTACATAAGGATTACTAGAATATAGAACGTTTATACTGAGGTAATAAATTGACAATATCACAAGTGGTGGTAAAATAATTAATATAATACAAGTCAAATAAACAACAAAAGTTATCAGAGAAGCAATTCGATTCAAATGTCATGTCTGAGAAAGGAGCGCAACAGAGGGTATGGATATTGAACGGGCAAAAAGTATCTTAAATATTCTTGCAGATGGTATTAATCCTGTTACTGGGGAAGTGCTGTCATCTGAGGATAGCTGCAATCAGGTTGAAGTAGTTCGCGCGTTAAATACGATTTTAAGAACAGTTGAAATACAACAGATTAGTTTAGCTAAGCAAAAACGTCAAAACGCCGGAAAACCATGGACAGAAAAAGAAGAATTCGAACTGTGCAAGATGTTTGACGAAGGCCGTACACGCAAAGAAATATGCGAATATTTTAAACGTACAGACGGAGCAATTGCAGCAAGGCTTGTGAAGCTTGGTAGAATTAGCGAAAGGGATGAATTCAGAGTAAGGACATAAGGATATGAGCGCGCAGCGGCGCAGGGAAGGGATCGCTTTAACCGAAGAAATTGAAGTCAAATATCGCCGCGAGGGAAAGTTCTTTGAAGAGATTTTAATAGGTGAATGAAATGAGCAAATCATTACAGCTTACTTTATGTGATACACAAGGACAGCTTTTTCAACTCGCAGCAGAACATGGTTATAGCAGTGAAAGCTTTATCAGAGCATTTATGACTTCTCAAGTTGCTGCTGATATGGATAAAGAGTTTCATCATGTGCAATAGGCCGGCAAAGCGTATATCCTTTCCCGCATGGAAGATGAACTTGCAGAGCAGCTTACAAAAGACGGTGACATTTTCGATAAGGAAACACTATACTGGATCGGGTATATTTATCGCTATTGGAGCTTTTATACCGAAGAAAGTAGTAAGGAAATATTCAAGCAAGCGAACGCCAGAACCATGAACGTCGTTTATTTGATGTATCACACCATGAGCCCGGAAGTGGCGATCGACAGACTAAAAGAAAGCGGCAAATCTTCTGCTTGGCACAAGCCATGAACTGAAGAATCGCTATATGCACGTTGATTTTGTGGATGAAAACACTTCCCAAAGTATCAACCCTAAAGTCCCAAAGTATCAATTTGATACTTTAGACTGTACTTTAGAGGAACTTGCGATTTTAGAATTGGTTGCGAAGAACCCGGCAATAAAGCAGCAAGAGCTTGCAGACGCTACAGGAAAATCTATTGCAACTATCAAGCGTATTATGAAGTCGCTGCAGGATAAAAACTATATCCGCCGTGAAAGCGGCAAACGCTATGGTAAATGGGAGATATTGGTTTGACTTTATTTTAAAAGTTGCGTTTATTTAGTAAAGGGCACATCCTGCGATGTGCCCTTTTAATACCTTATCTTATTCTATTTTGAAACCGCTCAACCACACTCAGCAGCCTGCTATCCAGCCGCTTTTTACACTCAGCCCTAAGCCTGTCGCTCACACCATAAAACCATTCGGCAATGCCAGGAGATTGGGGCTATGAGCGTACAGTAAAGGTTCAACTGACAGATAGGCATAAAATAAGAGGAAGACAGAATAAGAGGGGAGAAGAGCAAGAGAAAAGGACACAACAAGGGTGCGGTTCAACAAAACAGTATAATAATGTTTTCGGAAAGCGGCATGAGTAATCATGCCGCTTTTCCGTTCATAACGTCATAGGGTAAATTTGCGGGGAGTAGGCCGATATAGTTGCAGCTGATCGTCACATACTGCACTCGGTGTCTGCTGAGTTTCTTTTTGTTCTTGTATGACTGCTTGCTCGGTATGTAGCCGTAGTGCGTTGCATAGCGTCATATCCAGCTTTTATGCCCTTGTATCAAACAGAACGGTAATTGTAGTTCCCTTGTTCAGTTCGCTTTCCACAGTAATTTTGCCGTGGTGATACTGCACGGCGTGCTTTACAATAGATAGGCCAAGGCCGGTGCCGCCGGATTGCTTGGAATGACTCTTATCCACACGATAGAAACGCTCAAACACCTTGTCTTGATGTTCGGGAGAGATACCGATACCGGTATCCTGCACGCTCAGCATCACTTCGCTGGATTTCTGTGCAACGGTCACTTTTACGCTGCCGCCGGGGTTGTTGTATTTAATGGCATTGTCGCAGAGATTGTAAACGACATCGTACAGCAATCTGCGGACACCATTGACAACACCATCATCGCCGGTCACTTCCAGAGAAACATCTTTCAGCTTTGCAGCATCTGCAAGTGTTTCACAGATTTCCTCAGAAAGAACTTTGAGAGAAACATTTTCATGGGGCATTTCTGCTCCTTCGTCCAACGCTGACAGGCGAATAATATCGTCGATCAGAAAGACCAGTCTGGATGCTTCCTTGCGGATATGACCCACAAAGCGGGGAACGTCCTCGGCTTTCACGATGCCATTTTCCATCAGTTCCGCAGAGCCGATGATGGACTGCAGCGGCGTTTTCAATTCGTGGGATACATTGGCTGTGAATTCCTGACGGTGCTTTTCGGCGTTCACCTGCTCGGTCACATCAAAGGCGAGGATCACCATACCGTGACTGTTGCCGTCAGAATCAATACGGCTCAGATCAAATTGATACTCTCTGCTATTTTCCTTGGCACGGAAATCAGCATGTCCTTGTGTCTTTGCATGCTCCAGAGCAAGCCGCATATTCTGCTTTCGGTCAATGGTCAGAAAATCCTCTCCGATACAAGAAGCACTGGCGCCAAACAACGTTCTTGCCGCAGGATTGATGCTGATAATTCTGCCCCTGTTATCCAGAAGCACGAGAGCTTCTTTCATGTTGCCGGTGATCTGTTCAAACTCATCCTGTTTACGCTTCAGGGTCTGCATCTGCGCTTTGATTTCCTTATGTTGTGCGTTAATACGGCGCAGCAAGGGAGCCAGTTCTTCGTAGGCTTCATTTTCCATGGGCTTTTCAAGATTAAGTTTATTCAGCGGTTCTACAACCTTATTTGCCATGCGGTGTGCCAGCCATGCGGAAAGTGCAATGGCAATCACAAGGACAATGGCAATCGGCTGAAGCATACCAAGAACCAGAACCAATGCGGTTGCTCGACTGACAGAAATACGGAGTACACTGCCATCATTCAGTTGGGTTGCTTCATAAATGGTCTGCTCCGTCAGCGTGGAGGACTGACGGGTGCTGCTGCCGTTGCCGGATACAAGAGCTTCCTTGATTTCTTCACGGTCAGCATGGCTTTCCATGGCAGCAGTATCTGCATGGCTGTCAAAAAGAACTGTGCCATCTGCATCTACCCATGTCAGACGATAGCGGTCATAATCCAGACCTTGCAGATAACTTTCGCCTAGTTGTTCCGTCGCATCAGCCGCAAGGCTCAGTTCATCTTTCAGCTGAGACTCCTGCACATTGCCAAAGTATGGATATAAAGCACCGATAATGATGACAAGGCTGGAAAGCAGCACAGCGATGGCGACAGAAAGAATAGACTTGAAGATCTTACTTGTCATAGCCTACCTCCCAGCGATAGCCTACATTACGCACGGTTTCGATCATCTTGCCGTAGCCATCCAGTTTCTGACGCAATGTGCGGATATGGGAATCCAGAGTTCGGGAATCACCCATGTAATCCAGATTCCACACCTGAGAGAACAACTGCTCTCTGGTATATACCATTCCGGGATGGGAAAGAAATATACGAAGCAGCTCAAATTCCTTGTAAGTAAGCTGAACTCGGTTACCATCCACAACAACAGTATGCTCGTCCAGATTAACAACCAGACCGCCTGCCTTCAACAGCTTGGATACCTGCCGAGGCTGGCTGCGGCGCAGCACCGCTTTCACTCTGGATACCATCTCCATCATACTGAAAGGCTTTACAATATAATCATCAGCGCCCAGATCCAGGCCACGGATACGGTCATATTCCTGTCCTTTTGCAGTAGCCATGATCACAGGAATTGTGCTGAATTCCATAGACTCCTTCATCTTGGACAGAAGTTCAATTCCATCCATACCGGGGAGCATCACATCCAGAACGATCAGTTCAGGTTTCTCTTTTTTCAGCGCTTCCCAAAAGGAAAGGCCATCTTCAAAGCCTTTTGTTTCAAATCCGGCAGAGTTCAGTGCATAGATTGCGATATCACGGATGCTTGCATCATCCTCAACATACCAAATCAACGTTACACCTCCTTATGCTTTCCGGTTACGGAGTAAATTACCCACTCGGCAATATTGGTCGCATGATCGCCGATACGTTCAAAATACTTGGCAATCATCAAAAGGTCAAGAGCAAACTCGCCATCAGTGTGATTTTCTGCAATTAACGTAATAATACCACGCTTTACCTTGGAAAAATAGTCATCAACGATGTCGTCCTGATCAATTACCTTTTGTGCCAGTGCAACATCCTTTTTGACAAAGGCATCTACGCTTTCCGTCACCATCTCGATGGTCTCACGAGCCATTTCCTCAATCAGCTCCATACCCTCCATGGTGTGTCCCTCCAGAAAGGTGACGATCTCGGCAATGTCTTCTGCCTGATCTCCAATGCGCTCCATGTCGGTAATCATCTTCAATGCAGCAGAAATCAGACGGAGATCACGGGCAACGGGCTGCTGGTGAAGCAGGAGCTTCATACAGCGCCCTTCAATGTCACGCTCCATCTGGTCGATTGCACCACCGCTTGCCTTTACTTTTTCTGCCAATGCGATATCGCCGGAAGAAAGGGCTTTCACAGCGGCCGCAATGGCTTCCTCGCACATAGCGCCCATTTCAATAATTTCACGGTTCAGCTCAAAGAGCTGTGCATCAAACCTGTTTCTCATATTCTCCTCCTTAACCAAATCTGCCGGTGATATAATCTTCGGTGCGCTGATCCTTAGGCTGAGAGAAGATGTCATCGGTCTTGCCGAACTCTACCAGTTCTCCCAACAGGAAGAAAGCGGTGTGGTCCGATACACGGACGGCCTGCTGCATGTTATGTGTTACCATTACGATGGTGTACTTTCCCTTCAGTTCCATAACCAGTTCCTCGATGCGGGAAGTGGAAATGGGGTCAAGGGCCGAGGTAGGCTCATCCATTAAAAGGACTTTGGGTTGAACAGCCAGTGCTCTTGCGATGCACAGACGCTGCTGTTGACCGCCGGACATACCGAGTGCGTTCTTCTTCAGCCTGTCCTTTGCCTCATCCCAGATAGCCGCATCACGCAAGGCACGCTCTACGATATCATCCAGTTCCACCTTGTTGGTAATGCCATGAGTTCTGGGGCCATAAGCCACGTTGTCATAAATGCTCATAGGGAAAGGATTGGGCTTCTGGAATACCATGCCGATCTCTTTACGGAGGTTGTTCACATCCACTTCCTTGGAGAAAATGTCCGTTCCCTCGTAGCGAATGTCGCCGGTGATCTTCACGCCTGGAATCAGATCATTCATGCGATTCAAAGTTTTGAGAAAAGTAGACTTACCACAACCGGAAGGGCCGATAAACGCAGTGATGCTCTTTTCAGGGATTTCAATATCCACATTGCGGAGTGCCTGATGGTCACCGTACCACAGGCACAGTTCTTTTACAGAGATAATACTCATATACTTCTCCTTTTTGCGAAATGTTTCTGCACCAATGCAGCCGCAAAGTTAATCATAACGGTCAGAACCATCAGGATGGCGGCAATGGCAAAGGCCACCCCGAACTCACCCTGTTCTTTTGCATATACGTAGAGGGCAACAGTCAGCGTTGCGCCGGGAGCTGCAAGACCGTCAATCAAGCCGTTAACTGCATGGGCAAAGCCTGCGGTAAAGAGCAACGCTGCGGACTCACCCAGAATACGACCAACGGATAGAATTCCTCCGGTGATGACACCATCCACACAGCCGGGAAGGACTACAGTGCGAACAACTCTCCATTTACCGGCTCCCAGACCAAATGCGCCCTCACGGTAGGACTGGGGAACGGTTTTTAAACTTTCTTGTGTGGTTCGCATGATTGTGGGCAGGTTCATGATCACCAGAGTCAGCGCACCTGCCATCAGGCAAGTTCCCATACTGTTGGAAAACAGCAGCATACCCACCAGACCATAGATGATGGAGGGAATACCGGAAAGGGTCTCGGCGGCATACTCGATGATGCCCACTACCTTCTTGTTGGATGCGTACTCAGTCAGATAAATGGCTGCACCTACGCCTAAAGGCAGGACGATGAGTAGCGTTGCCAGCACGATATATACCGTGTTCAAAATGTCAGGCAGGATACCGATGCGCTCAGTCAGGTAACTGGGTTTGGTGGATAGCAGCTCCCACGTGATGTTGGGAATACCCTGTCCCAGCACATAGATTAGCAGGAACAGCACCAGAGCGGCGGTCAGACCGACAGACAGCAGCATCAGCGCTTTCACCAACGCTTCGAAGCCTTTTCTCTTTTTGGATAATGCTTGATTCAACATAGGTTACTCCGTTTCTCGCTTGAGGAAGAAGTTCAGTGTGGCATTGATCAGCATGATAAACAGGAACAACACCAGTGCGATGGAGAACAGCGCCTGTCTCTGCAAGCCGCTGGAATAGGCCATCTCGCTGGACACGGCAGTGGTCAGGAAGCGAACGCTCTGGAACAGAGAGTCGGGCATATTAGGCACATTACCGGCAACCATCATAACCGCCATAGCTTCACCGATGGCACGGCCTACGCCCAGCACAACAGCTGCTGCAATACCGCTTTTTGCGGCAGGGACGGAAACCTTGAAGTAGGTCTCGATAGGCGTAGCACCAAGAGCAAGAGAAGCATCCTCGTATTCCTTGGGAACTGCGTCAAGTGCGGTAATGGACATCTTGATGATGGAAGGCAGGATCATAATTGCCAGAACGACAATTGCGGCAAGCAAACTTGCGCCATCAGGCACATTGAAAATCTTTCTAATGCCCGGAACCAGTACCAGCATACCCACCAGACCATAAACCACAGAAGGAATACCGGCAAGCAGGCTGACCGCAGACTGCATCACGGATTTTACTTTCGGGGATGCAAGTTTTGACAGATATACGGCGGTCATAAAACCAACCGGAACACCGATCAAGATAGCGCCAGCAGTGCCGTAAACGCTGGTCAGGATAAAGGACAGGATGCCGTATTTCGGCTCGGCTGCGGTAGATGCCCATTCCTTGCCAAATAGGAAGTCAATAAGACCGATCTCACGAATTGCGGGAATACCGGAGATGACAAGATAGATGGTGATCAGCAAAACGCAGCCAACTGTAATCAGGCCCAGCACCAGAAATATGCCGTGGATCACCTTTTCCATCAATTGATTCTTCTTCATAGTTAGTTCCTCATAGCAGAGTAGCGGCGGTCAGTAGCACAACCGCCGCATCTGCGTTTTTTTAGTTTGCGGAAACCACACCGGCTGCACCGATGATCTCATTTGCATCAGAAGAAGTGATGTAGTCAAAGAACTTCTGGGCAGCTTCGCTCAGCTCAGCATCGCTCTTGGTGACCAGAACAAAAGGACGCTGTACTACATAGCTGCCGTCCTTGATGGTAGCCTCGGTAGGGGCAACACCATCCACAGTCAGAGCCTTCACGGTATCCTTCACAGAGGCCACAGAAGCGTAGCCGATAGCACCGGGGTTCTGGGAAACGGTGGTTATAACGTCACCGGTGGAGGTCAGTTCCTGGCGATACTTGCAGGCATCCTCTGTATTAGTGATGGACTCGAAGCCGTCACGAGTACCGGAACCGGCTTCACGACCTATCAGAACGATCTCCACATCATTGCCGCCAACCTCAGACCAGTTGGTGATATCACCGGTGTAGATCTTGGCAATGGTTTCTACGCTCAGGTCAGCAACGGGGTTTTCGGGATTTACAATAATTGCGATGCCGTCATAGGCCAGAACAGTGCCGGTCAGACCGGCGGATTTTTCCTCATCTTTCAGATCACGGGAAGAAAGACCGATGTCGCAGCGGCCTTCCTGAACGGCCTTGATGCCGCTGCCGGAGCCGGTAGGATTATAAGTAAAGCTGATGCCGGTGTCGTTCTGGAAAGCTTCGCCCAGAGCACCGATCACCTTCTCCATAGAGGTGGAACCATCGGTGGCAACAGAGCCGGTGGTCTTTGCACTGCCGCAGCCTGCAAGCATAGAAATAGCCAGAACGGCAACCATCATCATCGTAATCATCTTTTTCATTGTAGTTTCTCCTTTCATACAACTGTTTGCGTTTGGATTTCCTTGGTACAGTTATGATTTTAGGATTGCCATGTGAAATCAAAAATACAAGGAATGTGAAATCCAAGTCAAATCGCAAAAAGAAGGTCTTTTTCATTTGCCGGTCTGTATTCAGGCACAAACAAAATTACTTGCTCGAACTACACCCTTTTGAAGAATGGAAGGTGATCGCAGGTGAGAAATAGAAGATGTTAATCAATGTTTCACATACATATATAAAAAATTCTGTGTGATTATGTGGTAGGGTAATTCATCTTATGATAATGGTGACAAAGAGGAAGGATGAGTAAAAGGGCACATCCTGCGATGTGCCCTTTTAATACCTTATCTTATTCTATTTTCAAACCTTTCAACCACACCCAGCAGCCTGCCATCCAGCCGCTTTCTGCACTCTGCTTTAAGCTCATCACTTACCCCATAAAACCCCTCGGCAATGCTGCCGGCGATGGCGGTGAGAGTGTCGCAGTCGCCGCCTAAGGACACGGCGGTGCGTATCACGTCCTCGAAGTCATTGCCCTCAAGGAAGGCTGTGATGGCCTCAGGAAACGTCTCCTGACAGCTTTCCACATGGAAGTATGTTGGACGAATTTCGTCGCAGGTGCGGTTAAGGTTATAGCCGAATTCCTGCTCCATGTAGGCCTTTATATCGGCTTTGCTGTGGCCTGTGCGGGCGAGGAATATGGCGGAGGCTGTGGCCTCTGCGCCCTTGATGCCCTCGGGATGGTTGTGGGTAACGTCGGCGGACAAACGTGCCATGCGGCGTACGGTTTCCATGTCGTTGTACAGCCATGCCGCAGAGGATACACGCATAGCAGAGCCGTTGCCGTAGCTATTGTAGGGCTTGGGGTCAAGGTTAAGCCAAACCATGAAGCGACCGCCGTAGCCCGCATCGGGGTACAGCTTGCCGTACTTGCGCATGGAATCCACCAGCTTCTGTCGTATCTCATCATCTGTGCTATCAGAGGCGCAGTCCATAAGGGCCTCTGCCACGGCAATGGTCATCACGGTATCGTCGGTAAAGTGAGATTCTGAGGAGAACAGGGGAAACTCCTTGCTCTTATTGCCACGGTCAAACTCATAGGGGCTGCCGATTATATCTCCAAGTATTGCTCCAAACATGATTAATTACCTCCTCGTTCATTGTACCTTAATTATAATGAACAGGGTAGGGGAAGTGGTCGCACGGAGGGCGACAAAAAGCAGGGGTGACCTACGCCCCTGCCAGCAGCTGCTCCATTATATCGTCCAGAGCTTTGTTTGGCCTGCCGGTGATCTCAAGGTTACTTCGCTTTTGCGCACCGTGGTTTTCATAGTACTCGGCAAAGGTTTTGCGGAAGGCTTTGTCGAATTGCTCGAGGGTATGGGTTATTTCCTTATCTGCGTGATACTCGGGAGCGTTTTTTACGTACATCTTTGCGAAATACCGTACCTGAGAGTACAGCAGATCCCGCAGGAATATGTTGCCGTCAAAGACCACGGACAGCTCACCGTCGTAGTCGGTGCCGGTGCAGAGGGCGTGGATGGCGCCTGTGCTGCCCATGGGCACCATATCCACCAGCTTGGAGCGGGTATCACTGTAATCAAGGCCGTCATACAGGCGTGAGGCCTCAAGGAGCAGGACACGCAGGTCTTCCGGGGAGATGGCGTTTTCAATGTCGATTGGCTCTGCGTCCAGAGCTTTCATATAATTATATGGCCCGGTGATATCCACGGTTTTCACATCCAGAGGGGCATCCATGGTGCAGTAATATAGCAGGCACACCGGCTGACCGTCACGGAGGGTTTCACTGTATTCGTAATACAGTATGTCCCGGAAGGAATACTGGGGATAAATGGACAGATCCACATATTCGCCTTTGCGTAACATATCAAGGTTCCAGAAGAATTGGAATATCTGCATAAAAGGCCTCCTATGCACAAATATAACCTTATACGGTTATATTATAGGGATATAGTCAGCCTGTCAACCGCATGAGGTTAATATGGGCAAGAATAAAATGCTACCATAATCACATCTTAACCATAGACGGTGAAACGAGGTGATGATGTGACTTATGCAGAAGCAATAGCTATTCGCATGGCGGCAATATGCAAGGAAAAGAACATCACCTTGAATAAGTTAGCTACACTATCTGGGTTGCGTCAATCTACACTGGATAATATAGCGAAAGGGAATACCAAGAATCCAACTTTGCGTACATTGCATTGTATTGCGGTTGGATTAGGAATAACGGTATCGGAACTGCTGGATTTTGCAGAATTAAACGAAGCCGTTTTTGATGGAGATTAGGAATAGAGTACATTGAAAGCCGGGACATCCCGGCTTTCTTTATGCTTTTCTGTTGATTTGTTCCCCACGGCGGGGTAATATCATGTTATCAAAAGAATTGGAGAGCATAACGCATGAAAAAGATAGCAGTCATCACCGGCGCGTCCTCCGGCATGGGCAGAGAGTTCGTATACGCTGTGGATAAGGAATTTCAGCTGGATGAGATATGGGTAATCGCCCGCCGCAAGGAACGCCTTGAGGAGCTGCAGGCAGAGTGCAAGACCCCTGTGCGGCCCATACCCATGGACCTTAGCGACAACGCAAGCTACGCCGCATACAAGGATATGCTGGAGGCGGAAAAGCCTCAGGTGCATCTGCTGATAAACGCCGCAGGCTACGGCCTTTTCGGCACATTTGACGAAATGGAGCTGGACAATCAGCTGGGCATAATCGACCTGAACGACAAGGCCCTCACCGCCATGTGCCTGCTGAGCCTACCATATATGCACAAGGGGGATTCCATCATCAACCTTGGCTCCAATTCCAGTTGGCAGCCTGTGCCGTATCTTTCTGTTTACGGCGCAACCAAGGCGTATGTTCTCAGCTTCAGCCGTGCCATCGGCCGTGAGCTCAAGAGCAGGGGAATATTCGTAATGTGTGTATGCCCCGGCTGGATCAAGACCGAGTTTATGGATCGTGCCGTCCATGACGATACCATCAAATACTACGACCGCTGGTACACCGCAAAGCAGGTCATCGACAAGGCCATGAAGGACTTCCGCAAGAAAAAGAAGGTGTCCATTCTGGGCTTCCCTGTGCGGATGCAGGTACGCATGGTAAAGCTGCTGCCGGTGGACTGGATAATGAACATCTGGTGCAGGCAGCAGGGGAAGAAGTAGAAAAATTCAGATTCATTTGTTAAATTGTGACCATATCACGGAAGACCTCCATTAATTAATGTATATTACGTACATTAAGCAATGGAGGTTTTTTATTGTGGAAAAGGCAAAGAGGATGAAAAGAAAGGCCTTTGTGGCACAGGAGCTGTGCGTGGCCTGCGGCTGCTGCGTAAAGGTATGCCCCATGGGCGCCATACAGATAATGAAGGGCATTATGGCGGCTGTGGTTTTGCAAAAGACCATTTCCATGTGAACTGATAACTCAGTACATTTGGAGATGGTCTTTTCTATCTAAAAAGAATTTAACAAGATTGAGAATTATTCTTAATTTGGTGATTTTGTCACAGAAGTATGGTTATGGAATCGCTATAATAAGGCCATAAAAGAAAACAGAAACAAAAAACCACTGAAAAAACTAAAATTTAAATACTAAAACATCAGGAGGAGAAAAACATGAATTACAGCGCATTGATACAGAATCGTAAGTCCGTAAGGGCCTTTATTGAAAAAGCAGTTTGCACTTCCGAACTGGAGAGCATCAAGGAATACTACAGCAAGTCCGTAAAGAGACTGTTCCCCGAATACAAGACCGAACTGCTGGTGCTGGGCACCGAGGCAAGGGAAGCTCTTGAAGGAGCAGCCGGATACAGCAGCTACCTGGTAGGCGCACCCCATTATCTGGTACTTCTCTCCGAGAAGGCAGAGTACGCAGTAGAGAACGCCGGCTACATCATGGAAGACCTGGTAATCAAACTGGCCGACCTGAACCTTGACAGCTGCTGGCTCACCTTCACCGAAAGCGAGAAGGTAAAGAAGGCCATCGGTGTAGAGAGCGAACTGGAAGTAGCCGCCATCGTAGCATTCGGCTACGGCGTAAAGACCACCAAGCGTCTCAGGCTCAATATCCAGAGCATGTCCAATGTGGACATCACCGCCCAGCGCCACTACGTAGACCCCAAGCTCGGTATCAACGACATGGTCTTCATGAACTCCTGGGGCAACAGCGAAGGCGTTGAAGAGTACATCGGATTCTTCGATGACATGCTGTGGGAAGCCTTCTACGCAGCCACCCTGGCTCCCAGCTATCTGAACCGCCAGGCCTACGGCTTCGTAATCAGCAACGGCCGCATCACCCTCATCAGCAAGCCCGACGAGTACAACACCGAACTTGACAGCAAGCTGAACTTCGGCATCGTGCTCCTGCACTTCACCGCCATCGCCCAGGGCTGGGCACCCACCATCAAGTGGGAGTTCGGCGGAGAACCCAGCTTCCAGCTCCCCGAAGGATACAAAGTGGTTGCCAGCTGCAGCCTGTAAGATAAGTTTAAAAACACAGAAAGGAGGTACTCGAGCAGAAACAACACCGAAAAAATACACCAACAATAATATAAGCGCCATATACACCCGGCCCCCTGTCGAAAGATAGGGGGCTGGGTATTTGTATGCATAGTGCAAAAAGAGACTTTCGCAGTCGGGTGCGAGAGTCTATTGTTATGTGATCAGGTTAGGAGTATAATAATGTTAATATTTGTCCTTGGAGGTCGAAACAAGTGGCAATTTCTTATAACAAGCTTTGGAAGCTCCTTGTGGATAAAAAGATGAGCAAGGCTGACCTGCGCAAAGCGGCAGGAATTGCTCCGAATACCATGACGCGCTTGCGCCGTGATGAGGAAGTGACACTTGCGGTGTTGCATAAAATATGTTCAACATTGGATGTGGATATTGGGGATATTATGTCTTTTCTTCCAGATGAGGAAGAATGAGTTCTCGTATGCACAGTATTCCATTTAAGCGGATTGATTTAGACGCGCGATCAAGAGTAATTTAGAATGGTGGAGCGGATTATGCCAAAATATCTTGACTTGTTTGCTGGCGCGGGTGGCCTATCAGAAGGATTTGTCCGTGCCGGATATGAGCCTGTTGCTCACGTGGAAATGGATGTGGCTGCATGCTATAGCCTTAGGACCCGTGCAGCATATCATTGGCTTAAAAAGGAGAACAAAATAAGTATATATCACAAGTATCTCAACAACGAAATCTCTCGTAGTGAGTTTTATGAGCACGTTCCCAAGCCAGTTTTGGAATCGGTATTAAACTACGAGATATCGGAGGAAACACTGCCTCCTATTTTCTCGAAGATTGATGCCATACTAGATGGAAAACAGTTGGATCTGATAGTTGGTGGTCCACCTTGCCAAGCGTACTCTATTGCGGGGCGATCCCGCTCTGAGAACAAGATGGTTGGAGACAAGAGAAACTATCTCTATAAACTGTATGCAGAGTTTTTGAAGCACTACCAGCCTAAATACTTTGTGTTTGAAAATGTGGTCGGGCTATTGTCTGCAAAAGACGAAGACGGTACGATGCATCTGGACAATATGCGTAAACTATTTAATGATTACGGTTATTCTACGGAATTCCGCACATTAAATGCATTAGATTACGGTGTTCTCCAAAATAGAAGAAGAATTATTCTGATTGGAAAACGAGGAGAGCATGAAGGATTTTATCCTAAGATTCCTACGGTTGAAAATGCTTTTAAGGTAGATGAGCTGTTTTCTGATTTGCCTTCAATCCAATCTGGAGAAGGCGTTATTACGCCAGTAAAAACCAATCCATATCTGGGTAAGTATCTTTACAATTCAGGGATCAAAGAGTATGACCAAGAACCGGTTACATTCCATCAAGCTCGTCCTCACACAAAACAGGATTTGGAAATCTATCGTATTATTGTAGAGTCTTGGAATGAAAAGAATGTGCGAATTTCCTATACCGATCTGCCAGAAAGACTCCGTACCCACAACAACACGAAGTGCTTCTTGGACCGTTTTAAAGTAGTTGCAGGGAATCTTTCATACGCGCAGACTGTAGTGGCGCATATTTGTCGTGATGGACACTACTACATTCATCCCGATATCAAACAAAACAGATCTCTGACACCCAGAGAAGCTGCGAGAATCCAGACCTTCCCGGACAATTATTATTTCGAATCTGTTACCGTAAAACCATCACGAACTCTGGCTTATAAGCAGATAGGAAATGCAGTTCCGGTTTGCTTGGCCCACAGTGTAGCAAAAGCATTATTGGATCGATTTGTAAAGGATGAGAACAATGACTAATAATCAGACAATGGCAATGTTCTATCAAAACTTCATGGAAGAAGTTTTGTTTGCTGCGGATAAAGAAACAAGTGGCTGGACAACAGAAGATTTTCTCACATCTGTTATGCTGGAATATCTCGAAGAGGCCGGAGAGGTAACCGACCCTATTATTTGTCCGTTCAGAGGCCGTGGACTGCAGTTAAATGCGTACGCATTCTCGGAGGACTGCGAAAATATTGATATCTTTGTAAGTATCTTTTCGGATAATGATGTTCCACGTTCTGTCTCGCAAACGGATGTTGATGCCTCAATAAAGAGAGCTATAGAGCTTTATCACAGGGCAACTAATGATCTGTATACCGCATTTCAAAAAGATAACGATACCTACGAGTTCGCAATCTCTATTTTTCAGAATAGAAGCAATATTAAAACGGTTCGAATCTGTGCATTGACCAATGGATTGGTAAAACCGATCCCGTTCAAGAATATTACAATTGGTGGAGCGGAAGTGTCCTTTAATATCTGGGATATCGACCGTCTATATCGTTGTGTTTCTTCAGGAAAAATGCGTGAAACTATCGAGATTGATTTTGAAGAAAAATTCCAGAAGACAATTCCCTGTATTGAGAACAGCACAAGTGACAAGTACAGTGTTTACCTTGCCATTATCAATGGCGAGCTTTTGGCAGCGCTTTATGATGAATTCCGGGACAGGCTTCTTGAGAAGAATGTGCGCTCTTTTCTACAGGTGAAGGGCGGCGTCAACAAGGGAATTCGTGATACGCTGAGAGATGAACCGGACATGTTCCTGGCATACAACAATGGTATTTCTGTTACTGCAGAAAGTGTAGAGATTGTTCGCGACGAAAATGGCAAGCCGTCCATTAAAAGCATCAGAGATATGCAAATTGTTAACGGCGGCCAGACAACGGCATCCATTTTCAATGCTCGGAATGATAAGAAAATTGCGGCCGACCTGTCGAAAGTGTTCGTTCAGATGAAGTTGTCTGTCATCCAATCGACGGAGGCGATGGACGAGATTGTGCCCAGAATTTCTACTTTTGCAAATACGCAGAACAAAATTCAGGTTGCTGACTTCTCTGCAAATGATCCTTTCCACAGACGAATTGAAGAACTGTCCAGAACAGTATGGGCTCCCGCTCAGAGCGGTATGAAGCCTCAAAACTGGTTCTATGAGCGTGCCCGTGGCCAGTACGCAGACATGCTGTCCAGAGAGTCTACTCCCAAACGCAAGAAAGAATACAAGGAAACTCACCCGCTGTTTACAAAGACTGATTTGGCGAAATACGAAAACACATGGGATCAGCTTCCTTATCAGGTCAGTGAAGGCGCGCAGAAAAACTTCCACAAGTTTATGCTGCGGTTGAAAGATTACAAGGGTTTTGTTCCTGATGAAGCTTATTACCATAATCTGATTGCCAAAGCAATCCTGTTCCGTCAGACAGAAAAGCTTGTTCAAAAGCAACAGTACGGCGGCTACAGGGCCAATATTGTTACATACACGCTCGCTTTCCTGTCCTACAAGACTGCACAGCGTATTGACCTTGAGCGGATATGGAAGGAACAGACTCTCACACCGGCTCTTGAATGGGAGATTATTGAAGTTTCCAAGTTTGTTCAAAAGTTGATTGTAAATCCTCCTGGCGGAGCAAACGTTGGAGAATGGTGTAAAAAAGAAAAGTGCTGGCAGGCAATTCGTGACTACGAATATGTGATCAGTGACGCGCTGCAGGGAGAATTGATTTCCGTAGCACGGCCTACTGCGGGTCCGCAACCGGCAACCAGCAGCATTGCATCGCTTACAGAGGAAGACCAGAAATTGATTGATACTGTTGCAGCCATTCCTGCTGAGACTTGGTTTGCGTTGTCCAGATGGGCAAAAGAAACCAAGAACTTCCAGCCGTGGCAAAGAAGCTTGCTGTTCTCTGTTGGTGGAGTTGTCGGAAGAGGCCAAAAACCGAGTATTAAACAAGCCGGTCATGCGATGAAAGCTTATAACGAAGCGCTTACTAAGGGATTTAGCATCTGATTGTGTGAGGAGGGACTCGTATGTTGGAATGGCAGGATTATGTGTCTCAATTGCTTAGTGATTCAAGCAGTTTTGATGGGATCAGTCTGTCTTTTGAAGGCTCGCAAGAAGAACTGGCTATTCCGCTTCTTAACACAAAGAAGGCAGTTGATGTTCCTCCCATTATCAAAACCAGCATTCTTATGCTGGATAAAATGCAGATGCATCAGGGAAAGTTGAATATTCTTGTTTTTCCGGAAAGAATTCAGTCCATCTTTATTTTCACACTTGTAAAACTCCTCTATAACATATCGGAAGGTAAGATAGACCATGCCTATGATCCTGCGTCCTTTAAAAAGGGGGACAAGCTTAGATTTGAAAGTGCGGTCGTTGAATTCGATTCTGTAGAGGAAAAGAATGGCGAAAAACGCATGAAAATCCGACTTGCAGATGGACTTACCATAAGTGCATCCGTTGAGTATTTTCCGTTGTTTCAACGTACGAACACCAAGAAAAAACTGAGCACAAATAAGCAGTACGTTGAAGCAAAGAAAGAAACTGCCAAAAAGATTGTCCAGATGTCTGCTGATCAGAAATATCTGAAGCTGCTTGCAGATCATAAGACACACATGGAGAATTCCATTGTAAATATGACCTCAATCATAAACACCAAGCAGATGATAAGCAGCTGCAAACTGTGTGGACAGAATATCAAAGATGCAATCCTTGTCGGACAAGCTGATTACACCGGCAGTGTCAAAAACATAGGATCTGGACAATTAGGCGGAATACCCGCTATTGTTCTTGCTTCAGACTTGTATGCAATTTCAGCGATGGCCCAGAATAGACACCCAATTCAATCCATCATCATTGACGGATCCAACGCTAATGCATTGCTGTCTCAGCTACCGGCGCTCGATGAGCTGATTCGACTTGGAGTGCCAATTACATGTGTGACAGATGTTGTAAATTCTTTTGATCTACAAGCGTTCCAAGAACGAGGATTTAACTTGTGGCGCTGGGATGAAACCAGTCTGACAGAAAAACTATATGATGCTACACCCTTGTCGTTGGACAAAAAAACAAAGCATTGTGCAAAAAGGAAAATCAATTATGTGGTAACTGATGGCAATGAAATCAGCACTGCAATTCGTCTTTTGTATGCACATCGAAAAGAGTCCCAAACAGCTTCTGCGCAAATGTTGAAACTGTTTGATAAGTTGTTTTCTTTTGCATTTACTGCACTTCGTGAAACTGTGCCATTTGCGTCAAGTCAATGCATTCAGATGCAATCGGTCCTGGACGAATGCTCACACTTACTTGCTGGAGAAAAAGCGTTCCTTCCAGAGAAAACATATGATGCTTATTCTACAATCATCGATTGCATGAAAAAGGTGTTTACATACGGATACCATCTGCCAAAACATGAGGCCTTGTCTTCACAATTGCGTTCGAACCATTCTCGGAGAATTGCACTTCTTGTTCCGGAAAGGACGGACAAAAACAGAGTGCAGCAATATTGGGAAAACTGGTGCACCACCAATAGTATTTCCACAGAGGTTGAGGTCCTTTATCCTGCGGAGTATTATTTGCTCCCGTGCGGGAAGTGTGATGCAACTGTGGTTGTCGGTTGGTTAAAACGTGCTATTATGCGCAAAGCACTGTATGGCTTCAACACGCAATTCTATACTGTTCTGCTCTATGACTACGAAAAACGTTGGAAGAACTACGATACTACCAAATGGAATGCTGCCCTTGATAGCAACGAAAACCGCAAAACCATCGAAAAATCTTTTGCAACAGATAAAATCAAAGTGTCCACCAGCAGATTTGTCCCCAAACAGCTCCCTGTAGCTGAAACGCCAAAGACAGATGAACTTACTGAAATTGAGACTGTACTGAAGGAGAATAAATTCCGTCAGTATGTTGCAAGCGGCGGCCAGAAGGCTGCCAATGAAACGACAGAAGCCATCCCTGTAAACTACGTCGGTGGTTTCCTTGCCTTTTACAGAACTGGACATAAGGTTATCTCTGCAAGCAGCATCATCGAGCAGGATGCAGATAAGATTGAAATGAAGCTTCCCGCGGAGTTGAAAATGGGAGACTTTGTTGTAGTTCGCGAAACAGATCATGACCTTGTAAAAGAAATTGCAGATGTTATTCTGGCACGCACTGGGAAAACCGGTCTCAGAGAGTTGTCTTCCAAGTGGAAGGAAGCTCTTACCATCGAGACACTGTTCTATTCCACAGAAGAAATCTACGAAAAGCTCCAGAAAGCCGGATGTACCAGAGGTTATCAGGCTGTGTGTTCCTGGATTACAGACGATGATATGATTGCCCCGCAAAGCAAACAGGATCTGGAGCACATTGCAGTAGTTACCGGAAGTGGCGTGCTGAAAGAAAAGCTGAATCTGGTATATGAAGCTGCGCAGGCAGTTAAAGCGGCACATGTTCAGGCAGGCAGAGTATTGTCTCTACAGCTAAGAAAGCGTGTTGCTTCTGCACTGAAAGAGTATGGAGATATTGATCCGTTCAACATCTGGGACCCTATTGAGATGCAGGTTGACGATGTTGGTTTGGTCCGCATCTTGAAAATAATTGATATTGGTGCCCCTGTGATTGTTGACATCGCAGATACTAACCGCCTTATTGACGAGTAAGGAGAGAACATCTATGGCTATTATGATTCCGTCCGTTATTTCCCCGGAGATCAAATCCAATGCCGAACGCAAAATTTTTGAGTGGTTTCAGTCTGCGCCGGGCACAGACAAGTGGATTGTTCTGCATTCTTTGGGAATTACAACACACAACAAGGTTATATATGGTGAAACAGATTTCCTTGTTTTAGCACCGCAGCTTGGCATCTTTGCGCTTGAGGTCAAGGGTGGTCGTGTAAAGCGGGAAAACGGAATCTGGTACTTTACCAACAGATACGGCAAAACCAACAGCAAAGTCCGTGGACCCTTTGAGCAAGCAAAAGACGGTATCTTCAGCATTGTGGAAGCTATGAAGAAACGTGTGGATATAGACCATCGTCACATTCCCAATGTTTTGTTTGGCTATGGAGTCTTGTTCCCGGATATTGAATACACATCTTCCGGTATTGACGAAGAGCAGTGGCAAGTCTTTGATTCCCGCGATGGAGCCGATGTTAAACAATTCATTAAGCGTCTGGCAGATGGAGCAAAGGGTAAATGGGAAGCTTTGTATGGCCCGCTGAATAAATCAAAATTACCCGACGCGGCAGATGTTCGATATATGGCCTCTATTCTGCGTGGTGATTTTGACTGTGCTGTTGCCATGAGTGTACAGCTGCGTAATGCCAACGAAGCTCTGATTGCGTTGACGAAGGAACAGTATCGCTGCCTGGATCAGCTTGACGATAATCCCAGATATCTGATACAAGGACCGGCAGGCACGGGAAAGACACTTCTGGCAATAGAGGAAGTTAAGAAGTTTGCTGCCAGAGGAGACAAGGTTGCGCTGTTTTGTTTTAACTCCAATCTTGCGGATTGGATGAGTAATTATTTTGATGACATGCCCGAGTCCGTACGGCCGCAGTATGTAGGAACATTTCATAAGTACATGACGCAGGTGGCCAAAGACGCTGATCTTCTTCCTGTATACCCGCATGATCCTGAAAAGGTGCAGCAGTACTACCAGGAAGATCTGCCGGAAGCAGCTGCACTTGCACTACTTGAAAGTGGTGAGTTGTACGACATTGTTGTGGTCGATGAAGCGCAGGATCTGATTCGCGACAGCTACCTGGAAGTTTTGAGCGCTAGCATTAAAAAGGGCTTGGCGAGAGGACGTTGGACCATGTTTGGCGACTTTTCGATGCAGGCTATTTATGCTGCGGGAATGTCTGGCGCTGACATGATTGAGAAGCTTGAGGATCAAACCTCTTTTATTCGCTTCAAGCTTACGGTAAATTGCAGAAACACAAAGCCGATTTGTAAAGAGATTGAGACCGTAACTGGCTTCAAAGCTCCACACGATCTTTGGACCAAAGTGGACGGGCCGCCCGTGCAGTATATTACTTGGTCTACAATGGAAGGCCAGTGCAAAAAGTTGAAAGATGTACTGAAACAACTTGAAAATGCACATATCAATCCTGAGCAAATCACAATTTTGTCTCCGCGCAAAAAAGAGGATTCTGTTGTGTCAATGCTTGATGGATACGTGATTAAAGATTTCAGGTTACCACCCGGAACGAACACAACATTCTGTACGATTCAAGGATACAAAGGACTTGAAAATACGGTTATCATTCTTACAGACATTGAGGCTTTCTCGGAAGAAAAACTGATGTATGTTGGCTTGAGCAGAGCCTGCTCTGGACTCTTTGTTTTGGAATCCGATGCTGCAAAGAAGGAGTATGATGACCTTTGGGTCAGGAGGTTGCTGAAATGAGCGATAGAAGACGTGACCAATTAATTGATTTTGTTGAAAAAGAATTCATCGGCCCGGATCCTATTGATTGGCCGGAAATGACGCAGGCAAATGGAGAGGAAATCCTCAAAACAGACCCGCCGCGCACAAGATACATTGCAGGTATTCTCTATCCGAGAGCCACAATGGATGGGCATGTTGATGTCCGTGACGGCGAGATTGAGCCTCTGGGCGAAGATGAGGGAAGTGAACGGGAACCCGAACCCGCAAGGCATGGAGGTTCGTCTCCTGAGTTTCTGGAAAATGCGGAGGAACTGATCAATCTGTCCAATGCATATCGCCAGTCTGCGGTCAGTATTACTGCCGCTGTTAAACCGGATGATGTGATCCGGGTAGAAGTATCTGCAGGTACTTATGTCACTTTAACTGTTACAGATCCCAAGACAGAGAAAAAGATCACCTCTTATCCGCGTACAGCCCTTTTATGGAACAATGACGGTGCACCGGTTCAGCTTCCTGATGCGGCGAATGGACTGGTAAAGATTCCGGTTCGAGCTACCGGACTGCAGTTCGATATTACATATCGATACCATTTGGACGGAAGCAACATTTATACCTTTACTCTGGAAAACACAAAGCAGAGCAATGGGTCCTCTGTCAAAGATGATGATTGCTTCTTCCAGACGAAGTTTAAAATCTTCTCTGAAAAGGGTTTCTCTCCGTTGGCTGACGGACAGAGAATTACAAAGGATGAAGACTATCTGTCCAATCAGTTGCTCTATCGTGATGTACACAATTATGCCATTGGCCACGGTACTGCTGCAGATTGGGATGATGGCGAAACCGTAACCTGGATTTCTACTGCGACATTCCCTAAATATGATATTAAGCCAATTGTGCCGAGTGCCATTGACGGTGTTTCGCTGGAAATGCTGAAGATGAGTCCGTATGGAAACTTTGGTGATACTGTTGCCGAGTTGCGCCAGATGTGCGAAAAATATCGGGAATGGATCAATGGACTTCGCGTTTTGAAAAGAACTCTGAACTCCAAGTATGATGAGACTGCAGAACGGCATATCAAGAATTGCGAAGAGTGCCTTTCCCGCATGGAAAAAGGTGTGGATTTGCTGGAACAGAATGAGACAGTCAGAACCGCGTTCCAGTACATGAACCTTGCCATGTTGTTGCAGCAGCTGCATTATAATCTTCCGTTGCAGCGCTGGGAAGATGATGGAAATAACGATATTAAGCTTGCAGCGCCTGTGCAGATCCCTGTTGTAAACGATCGCGAGACTTGGTATGGCAATAAGGATAGATACGGCAAATGGCGTCCTTTCCAGCTTGCCTTTGTTTTGATGAATTTGCGGTCTATGTATGACCGGGATTGCAACGAAAGAGAAATTGTTGATCTGATATGGTTTCCCACCGGCGGCGGCAAAACGGAAGCGTACCTCGGCCTGTCTGCATATACCATCTTTATCCGTCGTCTGCTGAATAAGGATGATAAAGGCACTGCAATTCTTATGAGATACACGCTGCGACTTCTTACTGCTCAGCAGTATGAACGTGCGTCTGCAATGATCTGTGCATGTGATTTGATTCGAAAAGAACATGAGGATCTGTTTGGTAAAAACAGGATTACTATTGGACTTTGGGTGGGTGTAGATAATACGCCTAATAAAGTAAAGCAAGCTGTAGAGGCCTATGATAAACTCTACCGTGATGGCAGAGATAACCCCTTTGTGATGCTGAAATGCCCTTGGTGTGGAGCGCAAATGGGACCTGTTATGAAGGGAAATAATCTCTGGGATTTGCCGGGATATAGAAAGGTACCTGGTCCAAGACGTTCCTTTGGTTTTGCTTTCCGCTGTAAGAACCATGTATGTGATTATTCGCGTGAGGATTTACCACTGTATGTTATCGACGAGTACATTTACGAGAAAACCCCGACTTTGCTGCTTGGAACGGTAGACAAATTTGCTATGTTGCCATTTAAGCCAGAAGCACAGCGTATTTTTGGTTTTGAAAACGGGGAAAAGAAAACTTCTCCGGATTTGATTATCCAAGATGAGCTACATCTGATTTCGGGACCTTTGGGTTCTATGGTTGGCCACTATGAAACCCTAATTCACGAGCTTTGTGCCACCAGAACCCCCAGTGCTGAAATCTATCCAAAGATTATTGCATCTACTGCAACAATCAGCCGCGCGAAAGAGCAGTGCCATGCATTGTACGGGTGTTCCAGAGATAAAGTTTTCCAGTTCCCGCCCTCAGGTTTGGATGCTGGTAACTCGTTCTTTGCAAAAGAGGATAAAACTCAGAATGGTCGCAGATATGTTGGTATTCTTGCAACAGGTTCTTCTTCTGATGCAACAACAGCTATCCGCCTGTTTGCTTCCCTTTTGTACGGTGCGAAAGCCATGAAAGTTGGAAAAGAAGGAGACAGAGACCCGTACTGGACCAACATGGGATACTATAACAGCATCCGTGAATTGGGACAGGCTGCGACTTGGATCAGGGCAGATATCGACCAGCACTTAGATGTCATGTACAAGCGACGCCATGATGATGAACGTTATCCAACCAGAGAAGAATATCGTAAGAGCAGACGATATATCTGGAGAGATGAAGAACTTACCAGTCGTATTGCAGGAAGTGAAGTAACAGCCAGTTTGGCTAACCTTGGCATTTCGTACCCAGCTGCAGTAGACGAGGAAGGGAAAAATAAAGAACATCCGATTGATATTTGCCTTGCCACGAATATGATTTCGGTTGGCCTTGATGTGCTAAGACTCGGTCTGATGACGGTTGCAGGTCAGCCCAAAACCACTTCCGAGTATATTCAGGCGACCAGCCGTGTAGGCCGTAACGCAAAGGATGCTCCGGGTGTGGTGTTTGTGTTATATCGCCCTGGCAGACCGCGTGATAAGTCACATTATGAGCATTTCCGGTCTTATCACTCCAGAGTATACTGTAATGTTGAACCCACGAGCGTTACTCCGTTTTCTGCGCCAGTACGTGAACGAGCGCTCCATGCTATTATGATCGGTATGATGCGACTTGAAAGTGATAATGTGTATAATAGTGATCCTCCGAAGCTTCCGGATGATGCTCTCTGCGAGAAAATCTGTAACATTATTGAACGACGTGTCGAAGATGTTGATAGCGATGAGGTAGAGGCAACACAGATTGCTATGCAAACTTTTATGGAAGAGTGGGAGGCATGGAATCCTAAGCGATGGGAGCCGGCTAAAAATCCCGATTGGTCTTATGCAGATCCGGTTCCTCTGATGTACTCTGCTGGCAGTCATCCGAACGAGCTGTGGAGAGGACAAGGTGTTGAGACACCTACATCTATGCGAACAGTAGATTCTTCATGCGAAGCGGAAGTGCTTGCAAACCGTTATGTTCCAAAGGAGGTCTAAATAATGTCATTTAACAATAGACCTATGCGCAGGAGTGCACTAATTGGTCCTTGGGGAGTAGGCGCAGTAGTTCCCTTTCCTAATGATGAGTCTTTGATGATTGCAGGCTTAGATATGTGGCGCTATAGTGATGCCACCCCTTTTGTAATCGAGGACGAGCGGTTACTACGTCGTTTAGGCGTGAAAGAACTTCGATGGCCTCCTGACTATAGGGAGAAAAATGAAGATAGAAACAATTGTTATTTGACAATTCCAACCGTCCGATTTCCAACTTGGCATTATTGCCCTTTCTGTGGCACTATGGAAAAGACGACATTATACCAACAGCAGCCTGTTTGTGAGTGTTATCCGTGGCCGAATGGTAGAAAATGTAATCCGTCTTTTCGCCATAAACGCCGACTGATACCTGAGCGATTTATTATTATATGCCCGGATGGACATGTTGATGATTTTCCGGTAGCTGAATGGTTACACCAGAAACCAGGTTACAAGTATAATCCCGCTACATGCAAAATAAGACGAAGTACTGGCGGTTCATCGGCATCCTTAAGTGGTGTTTATTATGAATGCTCATGTGGTGCAAAAGAGAGCATAGCTGGGGCAACAAAACCAGGTGCATTATCAAGGATTGGGTATAAATGCAGAGCTTCGAAACCATGGTTAGGTATGGAGTCAGATGATGATCATCCGTGTGAAAATTCTGATGTTCGAGTTGTTCTGCGGGGTGCTACAAATGTATGGTATGCAGATACGCGGAGTTCGATCTTCATACCTACAGATGATGATCATACACAAAAGAAAATTCTCGCAATTTTAGATGAGTATTATGATGTGCTAAGTGCCGCCAGAATAGATGGGGAATGGAACCGTGTACCAATTGATCGGCTTGCTGAACGTAATCATGTTGACCCAAATGAACTGTATCAGGCTTTTCTGCGCCGCGAGCAAGGAATGGATGTTATCTTAACAGTTTCCGAAGAAATGACGGAAGACGAATACAGATTAGCTGAGTACAAGGTCTTAGTGAAGAGCTGCGGGAATGATGGACAACCCTTTCATTCGAAAAATTACCCGATTTCTTGGTATGACCCAGTAATCAGCAAATACTTTAAAAGTGTTTCACTTGTGCACAAGCTTCAGGAAACCAGAGCATTTATTGGTTTTTCTCGCGTAGAACCAAAAGAATTGCCAATTTCTGAACGCAAGAAGATGTTGCGGCTTGGTAATGAAAACTGGCTGCCTGCCATCCAGGTCAAGGGAGAGGGAATCTTCTTCGAATTCAATAAAGATGCTTTGGAGGAGTGGGCGAAACGGCCTGCTGTTCTGAGACGTATAAAAACCTTGCAGGATTCCTACAAAAACTCCAAATTTGGCGCAAATGCAGGCGGTGAACTGCGGCCTGAGTTTTTGCTGATCCATACATTTGCTCATTTGTTGATTAATCAGCTCAGTTTTGAGTGTGGTTATGGTAGTTCCTCTATCCGGGAACGTATATACTGTGAAAAGGCTACAAATGAGCATGGTATGTATGGTGTTCTGATTTACACTGCATCTGGCGATTCGGAAGGATCTCTTGGTGGTCTGGTGCGTCAGGGTGAAAGAAAGCGCATTGAGGACACTATTCGCGATGCGGTAAGAAATGCTACCTGGTGTTCTGCGGATCCTGTGTGTATTCAGTCCTTGGGACAAGGTCCTGAGTCGTGTAATCTGGCTGCATGCCATAACTGCGCTTTGTTACCTGAAACCTGCTGCGAATGTGGCAACCGGCTTCTGGACAGAGGTGTTGTGGTTGGCGATCTCGAAGATAAGACCATAGGTTTCTTCTCAGAGCTTTGCAATCAGTGAGGTGAGAAAATATGCTTGTAATTCTGTCACAAAAAGTGGACAGTGAATCTATATATGCAGATGAATTGTTCAACTCATATCACTATCCAGCCAAGTACAAAAACCAGCTTCACAAGGGCGATATCTTTATCTACTACCAAGGAAACCGCTTTGATAAAAGTCAGCGGTACTACTTTGGTGTTGGTACAGTCGGTGAGATTTTAACAACGGACGGTGAGAACTATTACGCCAAATTGTTGGATTGCCAACAGTTTGAGAAAAAGGTTCCAATATATCTTCCGGATGGCGGATATATTGAGCAGTTGGGATATGAATCGGTCAGAAAGAGTATAAATCCGCCTTGGCAAAGCTCTGTCAGACCACTGTCGCAAGAAGCTTTCGACTACATTTTGAATGCGGCGGGTGTGCAAACTGCGCCAACTACCACGGCTGCTGCCTCTGTGGACGAGCTGAAAGAAAAGCTTATGAATGCGGTTCGGGAGTTTTTCAGAGAAAACGATGTTTCCGCAATCTATCGGATTGAAAGCATTTCTGCCGCAATTGGAAGAGCAGTTTCTGCGAATGACAATTTGGATCCCGCTTCGGCAGAGACCGTTTATCAACCGGCGATATCCGCACAGGACAGGCTTAAAGACCTTCTGGAATATTGCAGAACAATGAAAATGTCGTATTCCTACAAGCCTGTGCTGATTTTGGCACTGCTGCATGCTGCTGATAAAAATGGAGTTTTGACGGTAAGTAAGGCGGCGCAGTATTTCAGAGCTTACTATAATGACCGTCGAGCAAACGGACTTCAGGCAGAAAAGAAAAAGTGTATTTACCAAAGAGTTGATATTACCGATCAACAAATTGCCGGGAATATTATTTCTAATCCTGTGAAGGTATTGGTGGAAAGCGGCTTCTTTTTCTATAACGAGGAAGATGAAGCGTTTTTGATGTCTCCTGAGATCTGGAATGCACTTGACAGAAAGAATAAAGCGGCGCTGACTAGGATTTGCAACCAAAAGCTAAAAGACTATTTCAAAGATTGATGTGTGAAGGAGGGACTGTTGTGGCAGACGTACACACACCGGAACAGCGGAGCTACAACATGTCCCGCATCCGTGGCAAAGACACAAAGCCAGAGGAACTGGTCCGGAAGTATCTGTTCTCCCAAGGCTTTCGGTACAGAAAGAATGATGTCCGGCTTCCAGGGAAACCGGACATCGTTCTGCCGAAATATAAGACCGTAATTTTTGTGAATGGGTGCTTTTGGCATGCACATGAAGGCTGTAAATATTTTGTGTGGCCGAAGAATCACAAGGAGTTTTGGGAAAACAAGATACAAGGAAATGTACAGCGTGATATTAAAAATCAAAAGGTACTTGAGGATTTAGGGTGGCACATTATAATTGTTTGGGAATGCGAGCTAAAACCAACTATCCGTGAGCACACACTTGCAAAATTGGCAGAAGCAATTCGAAAAATTGGTGACTAAATGATTCACGATATGATCGATTTTTACAGAACTATGAAACCGACATATGAAAATCGTGGTTCGATTTCTCACTTTGACTAAGGAGGTGTAGTAATTTTGGAAATCCCTATTACATTGCTTTCGGATGAAAAAGGATATTTCGACCGAGAATGTCCTAACGAAAACTGCCTGTACACCTTCAAAATCTATATGGAGGACTGGAAAGAAAAAGTATCTGACGAGGAAATCCATTGCCCTATGTGCGGTCATATTGATACTTCAGAGAAATGGTGGACACAAAAGCAGTTGGAAGGAATGCAAAATCTCGCAGCTGACTATGCTATGTCTCTGATTTCTGCAAAACTTGATGAAGCCTTTGGCGGCTTGGCTCGTTCTACGCGTCGTAACAAGTTTGTGAAAATTACATATAAGCCCGGACATAGGATTACATTCCAAAACAACCCTATTGGTCAGAGCGAAGAATGGGAAACTGACATTACTTGTGAAGAGTGTGGAACAAGATATAGTGTAATTGGTTCTGCATATTTCTGCCCTTGCTGTGGTCATAACTCTGCAGTGAATGCGTTTGACGAATCAATGGATAGCGTTGAAAAAATGTTGGCTTCTCTTCCGGAAATGAAGCAAATGCTAACTGCTTCCTATGGCAGAGACAAGGCAGAAACTATGTGCCGTGGCCTATTAGAAAGCTCTATTGGTGACATAGTATCTGCATTCCAGAAATTTGCAGCCTGCCACTATGATAAGCTGACCGGAAAGTCATCCAGGGTAAACGACTTCCAAATCGTTGAAAAGGGAAGTCGGCTGTACAAAGATGCAACCGGAAAGGGTTACGAAGAATGGTTGTCTGATAAAGAACTGAGTGAAATGAATATGCTGTTTCAACGCAGGCACTTGATTGAGCATAACAACGGTATGGTTGATCAGAAATATATTGATAAATCCGGTGATGATTCCTATATTATAGGGCAAAGATTAGTTGTAAAGGAAAGCGATGCACTGACTTTACTGGCGATCATCAAGAAGCTCGGCACAGGCTTATCATCAATAAAATAGTGCAGTAATGTTGACAGTGCGTGTTAGTTCAAATGATACGGAAATCCCGAGAGTGGCAAATTGGAAGTTGCTCTCGGGATTTATTATGCCAAGTTGATTGCTATCTTCTTTTGGCGTTCTGCCATTTCTGCAAACTGCGCTGCACCGCCCCAAGAGTGGGTGATGTAGGTCACTACATAGTCGGACTGCTTGAGCATCCACTTGTTACGCCATGAGATTATAAACGCTAATATAAAAGTGATCCGTAACAGCGTAAAACGCTCATGAATAATTGAGCCACTAATAAGAGTGCTCCATAATAGTCCTGGACTATGTAGGGGGCAAGAAAAGGTGGTTATTACAGTGGAAGTATATGGGCAGATTCGCAAAATGCGGTTAGAGGGAATGAGCCAGCGGCAAATCGCCGCAGAACTGCATATCTCTCGTAACACCGTCAAGAAGTATTGGGATGGTGACAAGGTTCCCTGGGAGCGGAAGGATTATAGCCGGGAAGCATCTGTTGTTACAAACGAAGTGATAGCGTTTGTGCGACAGTGTCTGAATGAGGATGAACATAGTCCTCGGAAACAGCATCACACCGCAAGGCGTATTTACGAGCGTCTGGTATCCGAATGCAGCTTTTCAGGAGGTGAAACGACCATCAGGAGATTAGTGCGTGAACTCAGGGAGAAGCAGCAGGAGGCCTTTGTGCCATTGGCATTTCCCCCAGGAGATGCGCTGCAAATCGACTGGGGTGAGGCCACAATTTATCTGAATGGTGTGAAAACTACAGTCAATCTATTCTGTGCCCGTCTTTGCTACAGCGGCGCTCCCATGGTACTTGCTTATCGTCGTCAGAATGAAGAAAGCTTCCTGGATGCCCTGGTTCAGGTATTTCAGTATTTCGGCGGCGTTCCCAAGCGGGTGATATTTGACAATGGCAAGGTTGCCGTTAAGGATGGGTTTGGAGCCAATGCCAGAAAACAAGCCGGATATGCTGCCTTGTCCGCTCATTACGGCTTTGAAGCAGTGTTCTGCAATCCTGCTTCAGGCAATGAAAAAGGACTGGTAGAGGGCTTGGTAGGCTATATCCGCCGCAATGTCTGCGTTCCGGTTCCGCGGACAGACGATATGGATGAGCTAAACCAAATGCTTCGGGAAAGGTGCCTGAAATATCTGGATCACCATATCCGCGGAAAAGAGGCCACCGTTGGAACCATGCTTGCTCAAGAGAAAGACTCATTATATCCATTGCCCGGATATTCCTTTGATCCATGTAAGCGCACTTACGGAAGAGTAGATCGATTTTGCACTGTCCGCTTTGATACCAACAACTACTCGGTGCCCGCAGCTTATTGCGGCAGAGAAGTATCCATAAAGGCGGGACCAGAAACGGTATCGATTCATTTTGAGGGCAAGTGTATTGCTCAGCACTGTCGCTGTCTGGAGAAGAAGAGGAACATCTATGCGCTGGAGCATTACCTTCCGTTGCTGGAAAAGAAAGGACGGGCAGTCTTTTATGCCAAGCCGGTACAGGAAACTCTTCCGGCACACTTTCTCCAATGGCTAAAGACACAGGATTTATCTCCAAAGGAGTTAGTTGAGCTTCTCAGTCGCTGCAGAGATGAAGAGTGTGAGACTATTATGATGGAGTCAGCCTGCCATATTCCCCCTGTTCGTATTGAAGATACCGTTGTGGTACAAACAGTGGATTTGCAAGCCTATGACGCATTTCTGTACGGAAAGGCAGGTACCGCAGTATGAACACCGTTGATGAACTTATTCGATTCTATGCAAAGCAGCTTAAGGTACCGTCATTTACAGAATACCCTGATGTTCTGCGGCAGGCAGATCCATCCGCCGGATTTGCCGAACTTCTACTTGAGCTTATGAAAATGGAGACTGCCTCCAGACAGGAAAACCAAAACAGAAGACGCCTAAAAGCTGCTGGATTTCCCTACATGAAAACCATGGAAGAATTTGACTGCAGTCAGCTCAATGAAGCAATTTCTCCTCTGTTTCTGCAAGAACTTTCCAGCTGTCAGTTTATTCAGAACAGGCAGAATGTGATCATGATCGGCAATCCCGGACGGGGTAAAACTCATCTCGCCATTGCTTTGGGATTGAAAGCTTGTACCTACGGCTACAACGTCCTGTTTAAGAATGCGGCAACGCTGTCAACGGAGCTGTGTGAAGCCAAGGATAATTACCATCTGGGCAAGCTGGAACGGACATCGGCCAGAGCCGATCTGCTGATTTTAGATGAACTGAGCTATCTCAGCTTTAACCGTCACCAGTCAGAGCTTCTGTTTAAGGTCATCTCCGACAGAAGTGAGAAAAGCAGTACCATTGTTACAACAAATCTGCCATTCTCAAAATGGACAGAGCTGTTTGAAAACACTACTATGGTAGCTGCTCTGATTGACCGGCTGACATTCCGCAGTCATGTTCTGGACATGAATGGCGATTCTTACCGTTTGAAGGCTACCATGCAGAATAAGGCTTAGCAAGGTGGCTCAAATATTCGTGAGCGCAGTGGCTCACTTTTTCGTGGCCGTTAGTGGCTCATTTATTCATGAGCGCATGGCTCAATTATTCGTTGACTTTTACAATGAGATTGCGAAGCGAGGGTGGACGGTTTCGATGCCCTCCGGGAGCATGGTGTCGGAGTAGTCGCAGGTATCAAACTCGTCTCGCTTTGGGGGCAAACGCTCCAGAACGACGGCATAACGGATATGGGGGTATACGGATGCCAACTCTTTCAAAACAGAGCGCACAATACCATCAAATGCTCCTTGCTGGCCAACATAAAACATATCTACGGGATGGTTCTCGATCAGATCAATCAGAACCTCACGCAGTTTAGGTTTAATTGAACTCGGACAATTACGATGACCGAAGAACGTACATGCTGTCCCCATATATATGCTCCTTTCGGCTATGTATAGCCTAATAGTAGCACGTGTAGCCCATATTGTCCAACCAGATTGTTTATCCTAATAACAGGAACAGTTTGGAGGTGGCATATGGATACATTGTCTGCAGTTAGAAATCGTATCTTGACCCTTTGTGGGGAGCGTGAAATCAGTATTAATAAGCTGGCGACAATTTGCGCACTGCCACCGTCGAGCATAAAGAACATTTTGTATGGTAAGAGTCAAAATCCCAAGTTGCTTACTATCAAAATGATTTGCGATGGTTTAGGCATCACTCTTGGTGAGTTTTTTACGACAACAGAGTTTGATAATTTAGAGCAAGAAATCAGGTGATATCAAATGGGAACAAGATGATAAGGAGGGGTAATTACGAGTAATAGATTTCGAGATCCAATTCACGGATTCATTGAAGTGAGTGATTTGGAGAATAAGATTATTAATTCTCCTCCATTTCAGCGACTGCGCAATATTAAGCAGTTGGCGATGACCTATATGGTATTTCATGGTGCAGAACATACTCGGTTTGGGCATTCCTTGGGTGTTATGCACTTGGTTTCCAGAGCGTTTTATTCAGCGGTTAACAATGGGAATTATTTATTTTCAGATGAAAAACGTGAGTGGTATAATCAAATTTTGAGACTAATTGCACTTACTCATGATCTTGGACATGCCCCATTTTCCCATGCATCCGAGAGTGTTTTTCCGGATGGGCTTGAACATGAAGACTTTACTGAAAAAATTGTAAAAGAAACGTGTATTGGAAGCTATATAAGAGAGATCGGTGCAAGCTTTAAAGAAAAATATGGAGAGGAATATGACATTACCCCTGAATTGATATGTGATATTTATTTGGGGCGAAATCCGGGCGAAAACTCCGAGTTTACTTTTTTGAAGAGTTTCATGGACAGCGAGTTGGATTGCGATAAAATGGATTACTTACTTCGCGATTCTACTTTCTGTGGTGTAAATTATGGAAAGTTTGATGTAGACCGATTGATTGCATCATTAACGATCTATGTTCAAAATGATTGTCCAAGATTGGCTATCGCTGATGGTGGAGTACAGGTATTCGAAGAGTTTGTTTTAGCTCGGTACTTCATGTTCATTCAGGTATACTTTCATAGAACACGCAGATATTTCGATATAATGTTCTATAATGCGTTGAAGCACGTGCTGCCAGAAGGTAAGTATCCCAGTTCAACGGAAGAATATCTGCAGTGGGATGACACGCGCGTTATCCAACTTATGCAACAGAATGCTGGAGCAAATGTTGCGTGTCGCAATATTACGGAGCGCATAGTGTATCCCCGTGTGTTGCACAGCAAGGTGCACCCTAAGGCAGGAGATAAAACAGAGTTCCTGCTAATAAAGCGTGATTTGTACAATAAATTTGGACAGGAAAATTTCATTGAAGATTTTTCTGCAGGTAAGATGCCGCATAAGATACCTACCAAAACAGAAGTTGGAGATGAAAGAGCGATTGTAATTGTTGATAGCAGCACGGGTAAGTGCTCGACGATTTCAGAAACCTCCCATATCATCCAAAGCTTGACAGATAAAATTGATATTCTGCGACTGTATGTTAAGCCAGAAATGAAAGAAGATGTTCTTGCAGAGATCAAACAGATTTATGCCGACATACAGAAATGAGGAGCTTAGATAATGACTAATTTTGAAAGGAATGCGATAATTATTGGGCAGATATGTGATCGTATCGAGCCCGGTAAAAAAATGTTGCAAAAATTAATGTATTTAATTTCTCGTAGAGGTGTGGAACTGGGATTAAACTACTCCATCCACTTTTTCGGTCCGTATAGTTCCAAATTAGATAATGCAATGCACATATTAGAAAGCTACGATAAATTAAGTATTGATACCAGTGGATCGACTCATATTATTCGTTTGGGAGAGTCTGCTATTGAGGGAGAGTTAGCCGTTGAAGATCAGAGGAAAGTAAACTTTGTTATGGAGAAGTTTGCATCGAAATCGGCGCTTGAATTAGAGGCTATTACGACGCTTGACTATGTAGCAACATCGATTATTAAAGGCCCCAAAAACGACGAAGATGTGATAGCAAAAGTTATGCAAATAAAAGGAAGCAAATTCTCGAAATCGTATCTCAAAGATAGTTTGGAAGTTCTCAAACAATGTAGTTATATATAACTCAGTATAGATTTTGGCCCAGGTGTTTCTCAGAAACACCTGGGCTGAGTTTTTATTTAGAACTTCTGTCCCTTGCGGACGGTGTTTAGGTATTTTTCCATACGGCCGGTGAGGATAAGCTCCACATAGGATTCCGGTTCGTTATAGATCAGAAAGTCCAGTTCGCGGCGGTCGAGCCATGTTTCGGCAAGCTCGTTTTCTACGGCGATGCAGTCAATGGAGAGCCGGCTGCCGTCAGAGAGTATGGCCTCTACACGGTTAGTATCAAAATCAAATCGGCAATTTCGGAAGTACATCATCAATCCTCCTTATAGTCTGCGGGCTTATAGCGCTGGGCATATTCCTGCAGCTTCTGCAGGTCGATTTGGGCTTGAAAGCGAGCTTGTGCTTCGAGGCAGGGGGTGAACAGGGTAGACTTGTCCATATTCCACTCGCGGATGCCCTTGAGGTATTCCGTGCGCCGTTTATCGTCGAGGATGAAGGGCGTGATCTCATGGCGAAGGCACTCCTTGAACATGAGCAGCCGACCAATGCGGCCATTGCCATCTGCGAAGGGGTGGATACGCTCGAAGCGCACATGAAAGTCCAGGATCTGCGTCAGCTCCACTTTATCAAGACTCTCATATTCCGAGATCAGGGCGCTCATTTGGGAGCCAATGTTCTTGGGCGGTGTGGTTTTGGTTTTGCCCAAGGTACAGGCATCCCTGCGGTATTCGCCCGGATGAAACAGGAGCTTTCGTTCTGCCATTGTGCCGTAGCCGATCATGGCGTGCAACTTACGGATATAGGCTTGGGAGAGTCGCGCTGTAGCCGTCTCGATGATGTAGTTGACACAGGCAATGTGATTATACGCCTCGATCAGATCATCTACCTTGATAGGCTCAAAGCCTGTCGAGACCTTGCCTTTCTTGTAAACCTCCTCCACCTGATTGAGCATGAGCCGGTTACTGGCCAGACGGTTGGAGCTGTAGCAGAAGTTGACCTGTATGTAATCGAAGAGACCGTGGTAGATTTTCTTTGTCCGCTGGCGCTGCAGCTGTTTCACAAGCTGGGGGATAGGGACTATGTCGGGCCTCAATTTGCTCGGATTTTGGGTATCTGCCGGTACATACCAAGTTCCGTCTCGCTGTATCGCGCCGGGGATTCTGCCGTTTCGGCAGTGTCTGCAAATCATTTGGTCCGTAATATTCCACAGTACGGACGCTTCTTTTGCTGAAATGTAGTCCATAATTTTGTTCCTTTCGACGAAAAATCTTTGAAAAGCCCGGTACTTTGGGCTTCTCCGGTACTTTTCTGAACAGAGTTTTGACCAGAATTAGAGCGAAACACCTTGGATAAGATGAAGTTTTATAGATTTTTCTCGAATAAAATTGGACTAAATGGACGAATTAGATGAATAAGGCGAATAAATATACCCGATGGAGCCGATGGCATTAAAGAGGTTGGCGGTTCGAAATAGATGCTGATGGAGTGTTTATCACTATTTAATATTGAAGGGATATAATGAGAACTATATAATATAATCGATTTGTAACTGTAAATTTTAAATCCAAGTGGAGATTATCTGTGTGCGCTGACATTGCCAATTTGCCAATAACTATACTCCGCAGCAAGCGAAAGACCCTATCCCTCGAACTAAAAGATGGTGGTCTTCTGGTTCGTGCACCAAAACGCATGAGCAACTGGGAGATTAAGGATTTAATTCTCTCAAAAAAGGATTGGATAGAAAGGCATCAAAAAAACATAAGTGAGCGCCGTGAGTTACAGAAGCAGTATCCACCATACACTGAGGATGAACTCAAGGACCTGGCTAAGGAGGCAAAGGAGATAATTCCTGCGAAGGTCAAACATTATGCCGAAATTGTCGGTGTAAGCTACGGCAGAATCACTATAAGATGTCAGAAAACCCGCTGGGGCAGCTGTTCCAGCAAGGGGAATCTGAACTTCAACTGCCTTTTGATGGAACTTCAGGATGAGATTATCGACAGCGTTGTGGTTCACGAACTGTGCCACAGAAAGCACATGAACCACTCAAAGGCGTTCTATGATGAAGTGGAGAGCGTGTTTCCGGAGTATAAGAAATGCAGAAAATGGCTTAAGGAGAACGGTCATATATACCTAAGCCGACTTCCGTAACGAATAGACAAACACGAAAGGACCAACCAACATGTTCGATTTCAAAGATAAAGTTGTAGTAATAACGGGCGGCGCAAGGGGAATAGGCAAGTGTATCCGGGAGCAGTTTGGGGCAGCAGGTGCTGCGGTTTGCGTAATTGATTTGCTGGAGAATGATTATTTTGTGGGCGATTTAGCTGATAAGGGTACCCTTGAGCGATTTGCAGAGAAGGTTATCGCCGATTACGGCCATGTAGATTACCTTATCAATAACGCATTACCTAAAATGCGCGGCATTGACAGCTGCAGCTATGAGGAATTTGAGCATGCTCTGAAGGTGGGCGTAACTGCGCCATTTTACCTTTCCAAGCTGTTTGCACCGCATTTTGCGGAGGGAGCCAGCATCGTCAATATTTCGTCCTCCCGTGACAGGATGAGCCAGCCTCAGACTGAAAGCTACACGGCGGCTAAAGGCGGAATAGCCGCTCTCACCCATGCTCTGGCGGTCAGCTTTGCAGGCAAGGTGAGGGTCAATTCCATATCTCCCGGCTGGATCGATACCGATTACACCGTATATGAGGGCGCTGATGCTGTTCAGCAGCCGGCGGGCAGGGTAGGGAACCCGCCCGATATTGCCAACATGGTGCTGTATCTCTGCTCGGATATGGCAGGGTTCGTCACCGGCGAAAATATCTGCATCGACGGCGGAATGACAAAGCAGATGATATATCACGGAGATTGCGGTTGGAAGCTGGAGCAATAAGTCGGTAATTACGAACTAAACGATAAAATAACACAATACAAATTTTAGGCGCCGCATACGGGTCACACCAAAAACGGCGCTTTTTATATGTAATCATTTATACCAAAATCTACACCCCCTGCAAAATCACATGATTTTTGCCGTTATTTTGGCATTTTTTATGTTACACACATAGCTGCAAAATCACATTAATTATGACTTTCTTAATATTGTATTTTCACACCTTTTTTGAAAATTCAAATAGGAATCCACGTATAGCTTTTTCACACAATAATTAAATTTTCGGCAACTGTAAAATAACATCATTTTAGAATAGCCTGATATTGTATTATCACATAAAATATGATTTTCCTCTTGGTGCGAAATAACATAAAAAGGCAACGTCCAGTTGATGTATTATCACATAAAATATGATTTTTCCACTGGTGTTAAATAACATAAAAAAGTAATAACCGATTGATGTATTATCACATAATGGTAAGGCTTCTTTGTGGTGTAATATAACGTAATTTTACAGTATTTGAGGAGTGTTAATTCACATTATTTATTATTTTCCAATCTATGCAAAATCACATGGTTTTTGAAGCGGAAAATGCTGAAAAGTGCCTGTTTGACTGGGCTTTTTGCATATCGTTGTTTTAGAGCATTTTACAACATAGAACCTTGCCGCAAGCCGCATCGATTACAAATACACATTGCAGTGTTCGGCGTAATGAAAAGAGCTAAACGCAAATTTCAAATTCCGCATAATAAATAAGACTGTCCAAAAAACATTTTTATATTCAAAAAATTGCATGCGTGGTATAATATTAATGATTTATTCACGTCTTTGGTTATCTTAATGCATTTTTTGAAGGAGGAATCTTATGCAGCTGCAAATCGTCCCTCTCATTATCGTTGTTGCCTATTTGGTAGGCATGATGGTAGTGGGGTTTATTGTTGGTAAACTTCAGATAAAAGACAGCTCTGACTACATGCTGGCAGGCCGCCGTATGGGCCTTTTCATGGTGGCGTTTTCCCTGTCCGCAAATAATATCGGCGGCGGCTCCACTACCGGTCTTGCCCAGAAGGCCTTTGGCGACTGGGGCATGAGCGCCATATGGTATGTATTGGCTGCTTCTGTGGCAATGATACCTCTTGCCTATTTTGCGCCTAAGATCCGCAAGACCATGGCGGTTACCATTCCTGAGGTCGTGGGACGCCGCTTTGGCAAGGCTTCCAGCACATTCACTGCCATTCTCAGCATTCTGTCCCTGTTCTGCCTGACTTCCAGCCAGATTGCAGCTTCCGGTACCGTTGTAGCGACCCTTACCGGTATTCCTACTAACGTTGCGCTGCTTATAGCAGGTATCGTAGTTATTCTTTATACCACCTTTGGCGGTATGATCGCAGACCAGATCTCCGATATGGTACAGTTTATTGTTATTCTGGTTGGTCTTGCAATCGCTACTCCTTTCGTAGTAAAGGGCTGTGGCGGCTGGCAGGCCATATCTGCTGCGCTGCCCGGTGAGCAGCTGAGCGTAACCAAGATCGGCTGGGTACCCATCATCGGATACATATTCAATTACTTCTGCACCTTCCTTGCAGGCCCCGAAATGGTTTCCCGCTTTGAGACTGCAAAGGATGAAAACACTGCCCGCAATGCTTCCTGGCTGTCTGCTATACTTATGGCGGCAATGTCCATATTCCCCACACTGCTGGGCCTTGCAGCTCTGGCAATGAAGAACCAGATCCCCGGCCTTGCAGAGAATGGAAGCAATGCAATGATGGCGGTTGCCAGCGAGTTTGCTCCCGGCGCCATTGTAGGTCTGGTTTCTGCGGCCATTATCTGCGCTACTATGTCCTCTGCGGATTCCAACCTGCTGTGCATGTCCACCATGGTCATCAACGACCTGTATCTGGGCATGGGTGCCAATAAGGAGCTCAGTGAAAAGCGCATAATTTTCCTCACCCGTATGATAAACGTTGTGGCAGCTATTATCGCAATGTTCATATCCATGCTGGGTGTGCCTATTGCCACCATGAATACATTTGCCTTCGGTATACGCTGTGCGGGCCCCTTCGCTGCATATGGCTTAGGTCTGGTCGTTCGCGATGCCACCAAGAACGCAGGCGTTGTGTCCCTGATAGCGGGTACTGTGGGCTTCTGCTTCTGGCAGTGGCTTACCGGCGGAGACCTTGCAAAGGGCTGGGGCATACTACCCGTAGTGTTTGGCTGTGCCATCAGTGTAATCGCATTCTTCCTGGTAAACAGCATCGAGCGCAAGCGCGGCGTTGCTCCCGCTCCC
The DNA here is from genome assembly GCA_017547885.1 of Clostridia bacterium. GTDB lineage: Bacteria > Bacillota > Clostridia > Christensenellales > CAG-138 > SFEL01. The sequence goes on from JAFYOP010000005.1 coordinate 71,068, forward strand.
TCTGCTTACGTTGACTAGTTTTACAATTTGAATCAGAACACTCCCCCTGATTTTCAGGGGGAGTATTTTTACTGGATGATTTATATTGTTGCGGGCAAAAGCTTGCATTATAATATAACCATGATAGAGTTTGAAAAACTGTACAATGAAATATTTGCAATTCTTTCCCTTAAGTATTTCTGGAGGGACTATTCGGATGGCTATAAAAAAGGAGAAAGCCCTGACTGGTATAATACCGAAGGCTCTGTCGGCATTGAGGTGACCCAGGCCATTATGCAGGAGGACGGGGAGGCGCAGAGCGTTGTAAACCAGTATCTTGGAAGAAAGCAGGAGGAGATACCTCAGGATATACTTCAGCGCTATGTGGGCAGAACCTACTTTTATAATGACAGGCTGTGGGCTATAATGCCGGAGGCGGGCAGGGAAGAAACGCTTACTGCATGCGAAAAAGCGCTGTACAGATTTGGCAAAAAGCTTGAAAGGCTGAATACCAATTATACAGAATTCTGCACAAACGCACTGTATCTTTATCTTCACGAAAGCAGCGTGACAGATGAGAAAACAGCACGTTTCATACGAGCGGCCGAGGAGAAACAGCGAACCTATGCAAAAAAGTTCGATGTGGTATTTCTTAACTGCGTTAACGAGCTGAGGGTAGCGGACATGAAAAGCGGCAGCTGGGAAACCGTCCATATACCGCAGGATGCGCTTGCCTTTATGCGAAGCATGGCAGAGCAGCTCCGCCACAGCATGGAATGGAAGGATGGAGCGGAGTTTATGCTGGCTGACGATGCTGTTTAGCATTGAGACGTTGGTAATTCATGTATTGAGTATAAATAATGTGACGGTTATCCATGAGACCGTCACTTTTTATTTGTGACCATATCACGGTCTGATTTGGTCAAAGCCGATATAATGTACCTATAATACAAACGGCGGTGCCGTGAGGAGGTGATCCAATGGGAATATTTGATTTTCTTAAAAGTGCAGATATAAATAAACAAGTGGAAGAATACAGGTCGATACAGGATGCTATGCTGTTGGATGTACGCACCTTACAGGAATACAGAGAAGGACATATACCGGGCAGCGTCAATATTCCGCTACAGAGCATTGCAAAGGGCGAAGTACCGAGTGATAATAAAGATGCACAGATAATTGTATACTGCCACAGCGGCAGCAGAAGCCGCCGGGCTGTAAGCATACTGAAGAGCATGGGCTATTCCAACGCAAAAAACATAGGCGGCATCGCCGCATACAGAGGAAAGGTGGAGCGCTGATATGAAGGTTGTTATTGTAGGCGGTGTTGCCGGCGGCGCCACGGCTGCGGCGCGGATACGCAGGCTTGACGAAAAGGCAGAGATAGTGGTTTTTGAGCGGTCGGGATATATTTCATATGCCAACTGCGGCTTGCCCTACTACATTGGCGGAGCCATAACAGATGCGGAAGAGCTGACACTGCAGACACCACAAAGCTTTTTCTCCCGATTCAGGGTGGATATGAGGGTTCGCCATGAGGTGACGGCTGTGCATCCGGATAAAAAGACAGTATCCGTAAGGAATCTGGCCACAGGGGAAGAGTTTGAAGAGAAGTATGACAAACTGATACTCTCTCCCGGCGCAAAGCCCACACAGCCCAGGCTGCCCGGAGCAGGGATCCGCAAGGTGTTCACATTGCGCACAGTGGAGGACACCCTGCGCATAAAAGAATACATAAACGAAAATAATCCAAGGTCTGCAATACTGGCAGGCGGCGGATTTATAAGCCTTGAGCTTGCGGAAAACCTCAGGGAGCTTGGCATGGAGGTTACCATTGTGCAGCGGCCAAAGCAGCTTATGAATCCCTTTGATGCTGACATGGCGGCTTTTATACACGGAGAAATGCGAAAGCACGGTATAAAGCTTATCCTGGGCCATACCGTGGAAGGGTTTGAAGAAAAGGACGGCGGTGTGGATGTGCTGCTCAAGGATGAGGCGCCTCTCCATGGCGATATGGTGGTGCTTGCCATTGGCGTTACCCCGGATTCCTCCCTTGCGAAGGATGCTGGTCTGGAGCTTGGGGTTAAGGGCAGCATAGTGGTAAACGACCGCATGGAGACCTCTGTGCCTGATATATACGCAGTGGGCGATGCGGTGCAGGTAAAGCACTATGTTACGGGTGAAGATTCGGTCATATCACTTGCAGGCCCTGCAAATAAGCAGGGCAGGATTGCGGCGGATAATATCTGCGGGGGAGACAGCCGTTACCTTGGCAGTCAGGGCAGCAGTGTTATCAAGGTATTCAATATGACCGCCGCCACAACAGGCATAAATGAAACCAACGCCAAAAAGGCGGGGCTGAATGTTGACAAGGTAATATTGTCCCCCATGAGCCATGCGGGATATTATCCCGGCGGCAAGGTTATGACCATGAAGGTGGTATTTGAAAAGGAAACCTACCGTCTGCTGGGTGCCCAGATAGTGGGCTATGAGGGAGTGGATAAGCGCATTGATGTGCTGGCAACGGCAATACACGCAGGGCTTAAGGCTGCACGGCTTAAGGATCTTGACCTTGCATACGCGCCGCCTTATTCCTCCGCAAAGGATCCTGTAAACATGGCTGGATTTATGATGGACAATATTTCAAATGGTACCCTTAAGCAGTGGTTTATTAAGGATGAACCCAATCTGCCAAGGGACGGCAGCGTAACACTGCTGGATACCAGAACCGTGGGAGAATACGGCCGCGGGCATATTGAAGGGTTCAGGAATATCCCTGTGGATGAGCTGAGAGAAAGGCTGGACGAGATAGAGAAGGGCAAGCCGGTATACGTAATATGTCAGAGCGGACTTCGCAGCTACATCGCCAGCCGCATACTGGAAGGAAATGGTTTTGAGGCGTACAACTTTGCCGGCGGATTCAGGTTCTATGATACTGTAACCAATGACCGCTGTATGATAGAGCAGGCTGCGCCCTGCGGAATGGATAAATAGGATAAAACAGGATCAGGCCCCATAAACCAAAATGGGGCTTTTTACTGCCGCAAAACTGCGGCGGTTTGACAAGTAATCTCAGCTCAGCTAAACTACCTAAAGACAAAAAACGCAGAGGTGGCTTATTTATGATAAAACTTCTTTTTGTGTGCCACGGCAATATATGCCGCAGCCCCATGGCGGAATATGTTATGAAGGACATGGTAAGCAAGGCTGGGCTGGAGCACATGTTCCATATTGAATCTGCAGCCACAAGCACAGATGAAATAGGCAATCCCGTATATCCGCCCGCAAGGAGAAAACTTGCGGAGCACGGCATATCCTGCGGCGGACACGCTGCAAGGCAGCTGAAAAAGCGGGATTATGATGACTTTGATATGCTTATAGGCATGGACGAGGCAAATATTCGAAATATGCGGCGTATGTGCGGCGGCGGGGATAAAATATCCATGCTGCTGGACTATACGGATATGCCCGGAAGCGTAGCGGATCCTTGGTATACCGGAGACTTTGAAGCAACGTGGCAGGATGTTAACAGAGGATGCAAAGGTTTGCTTGCCGCTATATTGGAATCAAAGCGGAACAAATAACCGTAAAATTTGTCCGTTTTTGCAGTATTAACAAATAGTTTAATATACAGACACGGGGTATATGGTTTAAAATAAGATAAAAGTTCAATAATTATTGTTATATAAAATTGCAATTGGAGGAAATCAATGGGACGACCCATGAAAATTGCGGCGCTGGTACTGGCGCTGACAATGCTCTTTTCCATGGTACCCGTATATGGAGCGGTGTTCCATTCGGATGTAAGGGTAATGTTGTCCATAGGTAAGGTAAGGGAGTTTACCTTTACCCCGGTGGGTGAGTTTACCCTGCAGGAAGATGACGACATAGATGTGGGCACGGAGGAGCTTACTGTAAAGGCCGTAGGCGGACAGGTATCCATAACCTTTGGCGATGACACTGTTACCGCCCCTTCGCTGACCCTTCTCAGTGAAAACTACGGAGATACCAAGGACTATATCCGCCTGAAGAACAGCGAGCACGGCACATGTACCTACCTTGGCAACATGACTTTTGACGTATACGAGGGCAGGCTCCGCGCAAGAAACCAGCTGCCGATAGAGCAGTATCTTTACGGAGTTGTGCCCCATGAGATGAGCAATTCATTCCCGGTTGAGGCGCTGAAGGCTCAGGCCGTGTGCGCCCGCAGTTATGTAATGGGCTATTGCTCAAGGTATGCTACCCGTTCCTATGATATACGTGATACCTCCAGCGATCAGGTGTATCGCGGCTATGCCAGCAAGAATACCCGCGCCATTGCGGCGGTGGACGCTACCAGGGGACAGGTGCTTACCTATGAGGGCAACATAATCGAAGCATACTATTCCGCATCCAACGGCGGGCAGACAGAACGCACCGGCAATGTTTGGGAAAACGACCTGCCATATTACACCCATGCGGATGACCCATATGACCTTAAGAATGAATCCAGCATAGAGGAAAAGTCCTTCATACCGGAAAAGTACGATGAGACCACCCTGAAGTTCATGGATCCCAATGTGCGCTTTGCATTGGAACAGGGAGCATATGAGGCGGCAGGCAGGGAGGCAAAGCTTGTTTCAACCGTAGCGGTAACACCTAAAACCCCCGAATACGATGAGCCCAGCCGCAGCTATACAGAGGCGGATGTAACGCTGGTGGTTTCCTATACCGATGAGGAAACAGGCGAGGAAAAGCAGGGACAGGTAACCGTAACGCTTACCCTTGCAGAGCTGGGCTTTGGCAGCTTTGAAAATACCATGGGCCGCATGAAGGCCAGCAAGACCCGCCTGCGTCTGTACGGCGCTGAGCGTGGGGAGTATTCCTTTATAAACGAAAAATATCCCGGCTGGTTTATAACCTCCCGCAGATACGGTCACGGCATTGGCCTTTCCCAGCGCAGCGCACAGGAACGGGCAAGGGCAGGGCAAAAGTACGATGAGATAACTGCCTTCTATTATGTGGGGACAAGCCTTGATACCGTGGGCACATATGAAACAGCCCCTGAGCTGGATGGCGGCGATTACAAGGTGCGCAGCTGGGGCGTAAGCGATATAAAGCCCGGCACAAAGGCTGAGGAACTGCTGAAGGAGCTGGAGTCCGAAGGAACTCTTTCAGTGGTGGATGACAAGGGCGGCGAAAAGACCATGCCCCTTGCAACAGGCGACTTTGTACGCACAACATACGGCGAAGGCCATAATTTCTTTGACCTTCCCATAGTCATATTCGGAGACCTTGACGGTGACAGCGAGGTGGGTACAAAGGAGGACATACTCACACTGCAGGAGCATCTGCTGCGCATACAGCTTATATCCGGCCCCTACCTTAAGGCGGCGGACGTAAACCACGATGGCGAGGTTGACCTTAAGGATATGATAAAGATAATTCGCTATTCACAGGGAGACGAAAAGATCTCCCAGGAGGACTGATAAAATGAAGGGCAAGAATATTTTCAAAAAGGTTTTTGCAATAACTGCGGCGCTGACAATGGCACTGCTTCCCGCGCTGGCTTTTGCGGCCGTTGAGGCTGCAGCCGCTGCGGACAAGACTTCCGTGGCAGCCGGGGATGTGGTAGAGGTGACCATTACTGTAACAGGCAAGGAACTGGCTGCGGTGGAGGGCACATATACCTATGACCCTGCTGTGCTGACCTATACCGAAAGCGAAGGCGGCGCATCCGATGGCTTTATCAGTATGGTATCCGCACAGAAGAATGGCTCTGATTCCCTGACCGCCCGCATTAAGTTTACCGCTGCAAGTGCCGGCAATGCTGAGGTTTCCTTTGATATTGCCAAGGCGCTGGACTATGACGGCGATGATGCGGGTTCAGCAAAGGGCAGCATTGCTATTACCGTACAGGCGGCACCTCCTTCCACCGAGCCCACTACCGCACCCATCAACTATGCAACCGAGGGCGTGGCTGCAGTAAACCTTACCTCTGAACAGCCCATGTACATATGGCGCACTCTGGAAAACGTGACTGTACCTTCCAAGTATACAGAGACTACTCTGGAATACCACGGCGAGACCGTGGCTGCGGCCATAGTTGAGGATTCCGATGCGCCCACCTTGCTGTACCTTTCCAATGAAACAGGAGATGTGGGCGGATACTATGTATACAATGCCGAAAAGGATACCCTGTATCCTTATCAGACGGTAAATTCCGTATCCAAGTCCTATATAATCCTGCAGCCGGACGGCAGCGTTGCTGTTCCCGCAGGCTTCAGCGAGACCTCTATCACCATTGATGAGAAGAGCGTTCCCGCATGGGTATCCCAGGATGCTCAGGGAGATGTATATCTGCTGTATGCAAGGAATCCGGACGGCGAGGTAGGATACTACCTGTACAATCCTCAGGATGAATCCCTCCAGCGCTATGCTGTAATGCCTGCACGTCCCACACAGCCACAGCTGCCTCAGATAGAGGAGACTGCTCCCGTGGAAGAACAGCCTGCCGAAGAGGCTGCCACTTCCATTTTCTCCGGCGATGGAGTAACCTTACCCAAGCCTGTATTTTATGGCGTATGCGGCCTTGTTGCGGCTCTGGTGATAACCATAATCGCAATGGCTGTATCAAATGCCCGGGAAAAGGCTCGCCGCAAGCGCAGAGCAGAACAGCGCAGGGCCGAACGTAAAAAGATGCTGGCAGAAGAAGCGCAGGAAAACGCATAAAGAATAATGCACTTAAAAAAGTGGGCATATGCCCACTTTTTTGCTTAAAGCATTTTGATCGGAGAATACATATCCGCTACGGTGATCCACCCGGGACGATATGGCGGAGCGATGTTTCCAAGGCTTATACCGCCCATATGATATTCCTCCGCCAGCTTTAGCCTGATGTGTATGCTGCGCGGGTCATGAAACCAAACTATATGCTCTGTGCCTGCGCTGTCATAGTAGCTGAAATAGGGGGAGTGCACCTTGTGGTCGTAGCGGATATCAGCATAGTGACTATGAGCAAGAGCGGGAATTTCAACTGGGTATACCGTGCGGGCGATAGCGCCGCGATAGGGAAGCGTCCAGTTGTATCCGCAGCACGGAAGGCCCAGTACCAGCTTATCGGTACCGCAAGCATCCACAGCCGAGTCGATGGCTTGTCGCATATTGTCAATAGGGCATATGGGGGCGGGAGGATGTGCCGAGTGATCCCTCCGGCATGTAAGCAATATGATGCCGTCGGCGCAGGCATATGCAGAGGGAAGCATACTGCTGACGTCATACGCTGAAATAAACAGTTTCATCCGATTGTTTTTGAGGACTTTGCTTAAGCGATGGATAAAATCAGAATACGCCTGAATATCCTCGGGGTAAACTCCGTCAAATTCAATATTTATCCCCATATAATCCCGATGGTACAGATATTGCAGGAGCATTTCCGCAAAAGTGGCCATCCCCTCATCGCTGCCAAGAAAATCATGCAGCAGGCTGCCGCTGAATTCGCCGCCCTGACGCTGGTTGGTAATGTGCAGCAGAGGAGCGATGCCAAGGCTGTGGGCACGGGAGATGAGCAAGTGATCGTTTGGTGGGATAATGCTTCCGTCTGACTGAACATGGCAGCTGCATATGGAAACACAGGAAAGATATGGGGCGGCACAGGTCAAAGCGTTTTCTCCCACATTGGGCATGACGCATCCGTGTATTATTGCGCTGTGAATGGGGCTGGTATCGTCCGGGATTATTAAGGTTTGCCCCGGTATGGATTTTATATGGGGATCCATTTGGTTTATTGTGTAAAGAGAAGCAGAAGATATGTGATGTTCTGCGGCTATTGATTTGATGGTTTCACCGTATTTTACGGTATAAAGCATATAAAAAAGCCTCCTTGCAAAGGTTTGTATTAATAACCATATGCAGGAAGGCCAAGCTCAATTACCTTGTTGTCAGTTTTACTCCACGGTGAGGCCAAAGCAGCAATTACCCCCTATAAAGGTACCGTTTTCATCCAGCGTGCCATAGGGGTCAAGCTCCGGCATCTTTGCCAGGCGGTTGTTTTCTATTATGGGCAGCACATCCGCAAGCAGCTGACAGAATTCATTATTCGACATTATACGGCGATAAATATTGCGCATATGGCCAAGGCCGCCGCCCATTATCACTATGATGTACATGTCCTCAACTATGCCGCCGGACAGGATAAGCCCGGAAATATCTGCCTGGGAAAAATTCTTAAGGAATATTTTCATGCATTCCTGAGGGGTGGTGAGCTTTTCCTTGGGTATACGCATGCCCAGAGCAAAGCGTTCAATGTACATTGTGCTGCATTTCCTTTCCGTGGTAAATATTGCTAATTGATTATCCCATAAACCTAAGCCCGCCGCAATAGCTATAATGCCTTTGTACCAGGGGCTTATGTATGATATAATCCATTATATTGAATAAATATTGTTTGGCAGGAGGCAGATAAAATGTATGAATTGATACAGGTATCAGGCGGCAGTTATTATATCCAGAGTCCTGCCAAAATAGGCCTTGTAAAGCTTAACGATACGGATGTATGCCTTATAGACAGCGGAAACGATAAGGATGCGGGCCGCAAGGTACGCCAGATCCTTGACGCGAAGGGATGGAAGCTGAAGGCCATATACAACACCCACTCCAATGCGGACCATATAGGCGGCAATAAATACCTGCAGGCTCAAACTGCCTGCAAAATATACGCTCCCGGCATTGAGTGCGACTTTACCAACCACACACTGCTTGAGCCGTCTTTTCTCTATGGCGGCTATCCCTGCAAGGACCTGAGGCATAAGTTCCTTATGGCGCAGGAAAGCTGTGCAGAGCCCCTTACCGCGGATGTGATTCCTGAAGGCTTTGAGACAATTTCTTTGCCCGGGCATTTCTTTGACATGGTGGGTTTCCGTACACCTGACGATGTGGTATATCTTGCAGACTGCCTCTCCAGCAAGGAAACGCTGGATAAGTACAGGATAGGCTTTATATATGACATAGGGGCGTATATTTCCACACTGGAAAAGGTAAAGACAATGCAGGCCAAGATGTTCGTTCCTGCCCATGCAGCGGCAACAGAGGATATTGCAGATCTTGCCCAGTACAACATTGACAAGGTGCTGGAGGTGGCGGACGGAATAACTGAACTGTGTGCTGTGCCTATTAACTTTGAAGCATTACTGCAGAAGCTCTTTGAGGAATATGGCCTTACTATGACATTCGAGCAGTATGTGCTCATTGGCAGCACTGTGCGCTCATACATGGCATGGCTGAAGGATAACGGAAAGCTTACAGTGAAATTTGAAAACAATATGATGCTCTGGGAGCGGGTATAAATATAAAAGGGGAAAGATCATTTATGGGAATATACGATGGAATTTATCTTTACTGTGATATTGACGGCACTTTGCTCAGCGACTTAAAGGAGATACCTCAGATTAATATAAGCGCTGTTAAGAAGTTTACCGAGGAAGGTGGAATGTTTGGCTTAGCAACAGGCCGTTCGCCTCATAACCTATCAAATTTTCCTGAATTGCTTCCGCTGAACGCACCTTCCATACTGGATAACGGCGGTATACTTTATAATGTCAAGGAAAGAGAATTCAAGGAGTGTACATTTATTCCCAGGGAGCGGAGCATAGAGCTGTCAAACAAAATATTGGAAATATGCCCTACCGCCAGCCTGCAGCTATATACTAAAGAAGCGATATATCAAGGAAATACCAATTCCAATCGCTGGGTGGATCCACTTACCATAAAGGAAAATGTTCCTGAGATTCCCTGCAAGGCAGAAGATGTCCCGGGAGAATGGATAAAAATGGTGCTGTGCGTTCCTGAAAAAAAGCTGGATATGATACTTGAACAGCTTGATCTCGAGGATATGGCCCGATACTATGCACTTACCCGTTCGGGAAAGATATATTACGAGATATTTTGCCTGGGCATGAATAAAGGGTATGGCATAGCATCATTGCGCAAAAAGATACCCGGGATAAAAAAGATACTTGCAATAGGCGATTATTACAATGATATTGAGATGCTTGCAGAGGTGGATGTGGCGGGTGCCCCCAGTTCTGCCGTGGATGAAGTAAAGGCTATTGCAGACCATATAACATGTGATAACAATCAGGGCGCGGTTGCGGATTTTCTGCGCATAGCGCTTGGTATGGAAATATAGCCGTAAGGAGGAGGACTATGACCGTACTTACCATTGAACACCATGCGATACTTTTTGCACTGCTTTCAAAATATACCATTACTGCCTTCGGCGACGAGGGAAGGGAGGCCATACTTAAGGCTATGACCCGCTATGGCAACGAGCGGGGACAGCGTATGGCAAAAAACGCTCTTTCAAACGGCGATGAGCTTACCCTGCTTAACAGCCAGGCATACGGAGAATGGAAACCGGATTATCCCGGACAGATGGAGTTTGGCGCCATATGCGGCCAGCCAACCTATCACAGCTATATAGCCAAGTGCGCATGGTGCGATGCATGGGCAAAGCATGACCTTATGGAGTATGGTAAGTATTACTGCGCCAATATAGATAACGCATGGTATCAGGGATTTAATCCTGACTTTCTGTGCACTCCGCTGAATCCTGCCATGAGCTGGGGCGGAGATTGCTGCCGCTTTGACTGGGGTCAGCCCCTTACGGATGAAGAGATAGCGGCCCTTGCGGAAAAGAAAAAAGCCCTTGGCACAAAATTCATGAAGGACTTTAATTTCCATACTGCCCATCTGCTTTACTCTGTGGGCAATACCCTTATAGAGGAACTTGGCCATAAGGCCAATGAGGCCATAGAAGCAGCAAAGCAAGAGTATATCGAAAAATTCGGCAGGGAATGTCTTGATTGCCTTGAAGGTATATTTTAAAACAGACTGTACTAAAAAACCACCGTTTTGAACTGTTCCGCAGTAAGTAGACAGAAATAAAACCACCAATCGCAGGATTACTCAACCAGACGCCGTTTTTCTAACGGTGTCTTTCCTGTTTTCAATTGGATTCGTTCGTTGTTGTAAAAATGGATATATTGGTCTATCA
>JAFYOP010000045.1 GCA_017547885.1 Clostridia bacterium
CCCTATTATCTCACCAATTGGCGAAGGCGGTGGCCGGAATTATTTCATTTTATCCCGCAGGTCAAGGATTTTTATCCCATTTTATCCCAGGGGTGCAGGATAAAATGGGATAAAACGCCAAAAAACAGCCGTTTTATCCCAAGGGTGCGGGATAAAGAGGGACGGATTTCAAGGAACCAATGACATTTTCCGGCGCAAGAAATCATCAAAAAGCGGAACCGAAAACGAAACAATTCCCTGGCGAGGAGAAAAAATCATGCCTTTACGCATCAGTCTGTCTCGAGTGGAAGCCAAACTTGTGGCCTTCCGTTTCAGTATGTCGGCAATCCGGGCGGTGCTTGCTTCCTGATTTTGCAATTCAGCCAATGCGCGGGCGTAGCGTTTTTCTGCGTCTGTCAGGCGGTCAAAGCGAACACGGAAAAAACCATCGTCCAAACGCGATTGAACTTTCTGAGACGCTGCTTCTACATCCTCAACAGTGATAAGAGGGCCTTCCGCTTGATTCCAGACGTGATACCCCCAGACTTGCAAAAAGTATGGGTAGCCATGCGAGTAGGTGTAAACAGCCTGTAATGCTTCTGCCGAAAATTCGGCGTTCTCGCGCAATGCGGGTTTTTGCAGAGCTTCACACGAATCCGCAAACGATAAGCGATCAATTACCGGATAATCAAAGAGGCGTTCGGCATAAGATTTAGCTTCACCTGCGAGACGCGGCAGAGTGGGGAGCCCTGCCCCGATGAGAACAAGAGGTACCTGCTCCTGCTGCAATATGTGCATGGCCAGAATAAGAGCATTGAATTCCTCTTTTACGAGCATGTGCATTTCGTCCACCAGGAGGAGAATTCCGGTGTTTTTCTCTTTTGCAGCCTGAGCCGCAGCAAAAAACAAATCGGGCATATCATGCGAAATATCGCCCGTATCAGCTATACCGCGCATGGGCTCAATATCCATGGAAAATTCCCCTATGTTCAACTTGATGGAACTAATGAAGTTTCTGAGCACCATGAGGCCGCGGCGCACCTTTTCCCCGGCCCCCGACAGAGAGTCCAGTTCATAGAGAATATTTCTCAGTTCCGGCACCAGGGCCGATGCAAATGAATATCCCTCCCGTACTTCAAATGCCGCCACATGATATCCCATGTGTACGGCCTCTCTCCCTATTTCCTGCAAGAGCGCCGTTTTCCCCACGCCGCGTAATCCTGTGAGCAGCATGCTGCAACCGGATTTACCGCGCATCATCCTTCCGAGCAATATCTTTGCCTGCTCCAAGACATCATCACGACCAGTCAACGCCGGAGGTGGACACCCCGCTCCGGGATTAAACGGATTTGTATACGCATCCATACACCCCAGAGATTATTTCATTTTATCCCGCAGGTCAAGGATTTTTATCCCGTTTTATCCCAGGGGTGCAGGATAAAATGGGATAAAACGCCAAAAAACAGCCGTTTTATCCCAAGGGTGCAGGATAAAACGGGATAAAGAGGGACGGCGGCCCTGTCTCGGCGAAGCTTCAGCGATGACGGAAGCAAGTGGAAATGATAGCCCGCAAGGCGGGCGATATATTATTAGCGAGGCGGTGGAGCGGGGTGCGCGTCAGCGCATCTCGCGTAACCCCTCGTTGGGATAATAAAACAAATGGAGCCCGTATAACGGGTGACAGAAACCCGGGGCTTTTCTTTCTCGACGCGCCCATACCGGCAGTCGGCCCGCTGGCGCGGGCCTCAATGAAATCCACGCTTCGCGTGGATGAAATACCGCAGTCCCTGCGGTATGAAATGCGGCTTTGCCGCATGAAATACCCGCCTGCCGGCGGGTATGAAATACGCCGCTGGCGCGGCGTATGCTTTGTCGGCATTTCATGCCGACAAAGCAAGCGAGGCACCGCTCTTGAAAAGCAATGCCTCGCCCAACTTACTACCTATGAAACTCAGTCCTCCCTTTTAATGGCCTGCGGCGCTCTCTCCTTCACCGCGACCGGTGGACTGTTATAAGGGATACGGGGTTCCGGGTAGCTTTCTATCACTAAAAATTGAATTTTTCAGTTTTTTTCTGAATTTTCGTTATTTTTTTCAGAAATGAGGGTGGGGTCGACTTCGAAGAGGCGTTTTTCCCACAGATAGTAGCGTGTTTCCGCGACGAGCACGCCGGAGAGGCCAATCATGCAGATGAGGTTGGGCAGTGCCATGAGGCCATTGGCGAGGTCGGCAAAGTTCCAGACGATGCTGCTCTTGGGGATGACGCAGCCGGCAAAGGCGATGATGACCCAGAGCACGCGGTAGGGGTATATGAGGCGGCGGCCACCCAGGTATTCCAGCGCGCGTTCGCCGAAGTAGGACCAGCCCAGTATGGTGGAGACTACAAAGGCGGCGAGGCTGATGGTGAGCATCCAGCTGCCGATGCTGCCGAGTGTGGCAAAGGAGGCATAGGTGAGCAGCTCGCCATTGGTGGAGGAGATGTCTGCATGGGCCATGATGCAGGTGGTGAGGGTCACGCCGGTGAGGGTGCAGATGACGACGGTGTCCCAGAACGGGCCGGTGGAGGCCACCAGGGCGTGCTGCACGGTGTTCGGGGTTTGCGAGGGTGCCGAGACGATGGGGGAGGAACCCAGACCCGCCTCGTTGGAGAACAGGCCGCGGCGTACGCCTTGCTGCATGGCCAGCATGATGGTGGAGCCGATGAAGCCGCCCGCCGCTGCCTGCGGATGGAAGGCGCTATCGACTATGTGGCAGATGGCCGGCCAGACAAAGGAGGCATTGGTAATGAGCAGGGCTGCGCAGCCGACCATGTAGATGATGGCCATGGTGGGCACCAGGGCGGTGCACACGCGGGAAATGCCCTGCAGTCCCCCCAGCAGCACGGCCCCCACCAGCAGTACCATGATGATGCCGGTCACCCAGGTGGGTACTTGCAGTGAGCTGCTGGCCAGCACCTGCGACACGGCGTTCGCCTGGGTGAGGTTGCCGATGCCAAAGGCAGCAATGGCGGTGACGGCTGCAAAGATGACGGCAAGCCACTTGCATTTGAGGCCTTTTTCGATGGCGTACATGGGGCCGCCGATGATGTTGCCCTGCGCATCGCGCGTGCGGTAGCGGATGGCCAGCAGGCTTTCAGCATAGCGTGTGGCCATGCCGAACACACCTGTGAGCATGCACCAGAACACGGCGCCCGGGCCGCCACTGGTCACGGCTACGGCCACACCCACGATGTTGCCGGTGCCCACGTTGGCTGCCAGTGAGACCATGAGGGAGGAAAATTGCGATATCTGACCTTCGCCTTTGCCGCCGAAGTACAGGCGGAGTCCTGTGAAGAAATGCCGTTGCGGGAAGCGCAGCAGGCAGGTCAGGTAAAGGTGGGTTCCCAGCAGGGCAAAGATGAGGATATACCCCCACAGGAAGCCGCTGGCACTTTCGAGTAATGTGTCGATGCTTTCTAACATGATTCAGTTGCACAGCATACTATATATTATACCGGAAGGTCAAGTTCATAATAAGGCGCATACGTGAAATGCGGGCCTGTTTCAGATTTGCTGGTGGATATATTCGTCAAAACATGCTAACGTGATTAAAGAACCGAAGTTACGCGTCGGCTTCATTAGAAAGGCAACGTAAATTGTAATTTATCGGCGAGCAAAGCGAGCGGAATTCATAGCCCACGGCAGTGGGCGTAAGAGGTTAGACAGGGGTGGAGCGACGGAGTCGCGGAACCCCTGGTCAAACAAAAAAATGACCAGAAC
>JAFYOP010000046.1 GCA_017547885.1 Clostridia bacterium
CGGGCTCAGTTACAGCTAACGGAGCAAGTGCTTCTTCCAACATTCACTACCAATAATTTGTCCCCGCCATGGCTTGCAACTGTGAAAACATCGACATGAACAGCATCCGCGCCGCTGTCCGACAACTCCTCTGGCAGCGGGTTGCGGAGATTGTTCAGAATATCTCCTGCACACACACCAATACCGATGGCCACTACAGCCCCTCGCAATACTGGTACGACCTCGACCGAACCGACCGCCGTTCTGTCAGCACCAGTATGAGCGTGGGGCTGCGTGGCAATACCATCGTCATCACTCTTTCCTACGCCTAACCCAATGCCTGATTCTTCCATGAAGATTGACCTCAACAAGAACACCCGCTGCATCTCGATGTCTCCTTGGAGGCAAAGCTTTATGCGCCGCATCTTCCTTGAGCGGGGATTGCAAATGCCACCTGTAACATACCCCATCATTCCCGAGAAGCCTACACGCCCCAAGGAGCCCAAGGCTTATTCGAGCCTCGCCCTTACGTTTATGCGGCTTGTTCTGGATGCAGAGAAAGAGGGCTTGCCGTATCTGATTATCTACGAGGATGATGCTTATCCCTGCAATGCCCCACAGGCTACGCTCGACAAGCTGCTGGCTGAGCATCCTCTTCCATCTGACTGTGGGCTTCTGTGCCTGGGGGACAGGAATGGCAACAGTCGGTATCGTGGTCGGCATACGCTCTTGCTGGAGGACTGCCAAGCTCCGTACACGCCACTCGTGCCGAATCGAGCCGAGAACAAGGGCAGTCATGCTTTCGTGGTATTCCGACCTGCCTATATCCCATTCGTGCAAGCTATTGCCAGCTTCGGAGTGACGGACATGTCGTTCTCGCGCATCAGGAATCATTGTGACCTGCAAGCCTATGGTATCTTCTTCGACCCCATATTCAGCCAGCATCGCTACAATGGCGGCAATGACCCGGAGCCCGCCCACCTGTACCCTGAGTATTTCATGCACCACAGGCGGGAGCTGGATAAAAGATTCCCTCGGCCTACGCAGCAGACCCGATTGCTGGCCAAGCCCGCTCCCCGCTTCTGGTTGTTTGCCAACAATCCCAAGGTGGACGCTGAAGCTTTGGGGATTGCCCCCGATGATATGCTGGTATTTCTCAACCGGGCAAAGCCTTTCGAGCATCTGCGGGACTTGCCTAATCGCCGCATCCTCATTGTACGCCGTAACGCCAGAGACAAAAACTGGTTCACTCCCTACGGCAAGGACAAGGAACTCTTCTCTCTATTCGAGGACGTGCTGCTCCTGAGTGACAAGGCTCTGGCCAAAGAACGCAAGTGGTTTGCTGAATACAAGTCTGCTACGAAGAACGCTTCTCCTACTACCGGCTGGATCGCGTACCAACTCTTACGAGAGCATTACCCGGATGCGGAGGTGGTGCTGGTGAACTTTGTGCCGGATGGCAACAACGGCTCATACAAATGGCAGAAGCATGACTGGCAATATGAGGCTGAGTATTACCGAAAACACGATGTTCCTTGCCGAGTTTTGCTGTAATGTAAAGTGTTGAAAATAAGTGCAAAAAGGTGAAAGAAAAAGTAAAAAAGTCCTTGCATCTTGTTCGCAATCTGCTATACTTTCACCATAGACAAAAGGCTAACGCTTAATACATTACAACACACAATACAACTATGAGCACCACCACCAAGACCGCCGCCGCCCAGAAGTTCAGCGTCCTGTCCTACTACAAGTACCACTTCGTAGGTTTCCTGAAAGAGATGGACAAGCTGGATGAATACCAGCGCCAGCTGGAAGCCCTCGACCGCCGCGAGGCTCTGACTAAAAGCCTGATGGTTCAGATGGATAAGGGAAGCGCCGAGCACCTTGCTAAAGACTTCCAATTTGAGCGTGAGTGCATCGAGCAGAATATCAACGATACAGGCTACTACTTGGAACGCAAGTCTGAAAAGCTGATTGCCGCAGCAGAGAAGATGGCTGAGCTCGGCCTCCCGGTTGAGGAAAGCGTCATCACCATGGCCAAGGTTTACATTAACGCCTAATCCCTTAACTACAATGACCGAGTTATACAACAACGAAGAAGAAATCACCCAGATGTACAATGAGGCTGCAACAGCCCTGCAGGCCACTCTGAACGAAATCGACAAGTGGCTGGATTTTTACGACCATTCTGTGGAGGGTGAGGAAGACCTCTCTAAATATGAAGCGGCCATGGCTGAATACTCACGCCACATGGTACAGCTCGAAAAGAAAGCCATAGGACAGAGTCAACAATTCTGCCGGATGGCAGGAAACGCCCTGTGCCACAATCTGGACGTGAATCTGGAACTGCTGACCAAGGCTATGGCA
>JAFYOP010000047.1 GCA_017547885.1 Clostridia bacterium
CCATACAGACCGCTTTCAGATCTCACCGGCGAGCTTCAGCTTGACTATAATTCAATTTATTATGATTGCAATTATGCCGATTTCGGCGGAAAGTATTACTATATCACAGGACGGCAAACAATGCCAGGTCAGCAGATGATCTTAACTTTCCGCATTGATGTGCTGAAGACTTACGTAGCAGAAAACGCTTTTCAATCGCTTCCGGTTATTCCAATGAGATCCGAAATGCAGTACAATTCATATATGCTTGATTCCTTGCAGCCGCATGAAGTCGCAAAATATAATTACGTCATGGATCCGGAAGGAGCTGACGCCGGGCTTCCGAATGCTTGCCTTGACTACAGCAAACTTTCTTTGATAGCTGCCGTCGTCGGCACCGACGAGCCGACGAATACAACCGTACAGAATTGAGGTGCAGCGGAATGTTTTATAATATTTATGGAAATGACGAGCTTTCCGGCGAGTTTGTAACGGCAACCGTCGGCGTATATAGAAGCGTCACCGCTGCCGGCTCTATGCGCTGGACGAATCCAAGCTATACGATTGAAGAAGAGTCGATTGCTTGCAATTCTTTGTATGGTACGAATTTCGGCACCGGTCAGGTAGTACAAACAAGCCAGGTTGGTAATCTTTGGCTTCCGCCAGGATTTGAGTACACCGAAACATATACAAAACAGTATTTCTATATAGGATCTAACTTCAGGTTTGAATATTATTATTATTCAAGTAGCGGTCACAGAATCATATCTTTTCCGGCTTATGAGATCTTGCAGAATGGAAGCTGGGTGAGGCAAACGCTCGGCGGAAGCGGAAATGACCACAGAGAAGAACAAGTGGCTTCTATTGAAGGATTCCGCTTGACGATCATTCCAAAAGGAAAAGCAAATATTGAAGGATACACAAATAATAAAGGCGATATGCTTTGTATTGACATTGCATACCGCGCAGAAGGATCTTCCACCGTCAATTATTTTTATTGTGCCTGCGGAATTGCTCCGTATGACAAAATTCTTCTTGATGAATATTTAGGATCCTACAAGCCAAAAAAGAACGTCCGGCGCGGCGGAAGAGGATCCGGAACGATCCGAACCGGCACAATTCCTTCACTTCCGACAACTGCAATAAATACCGTTTTAATGGCTTCATGCCAGGGCTACGGCGCCGGCTTGACTTACTATAAATTGACAGGATCCGCTTTATCGAATCTCACGAAATCGCTTTATCCTACCATGAAGATATCTGATAAAGCGCAGTCAGCTCGCCGTGATGCTTTAATTGGTATCATTGCGATTCCGTATGATGTACCGACTACCACAAACGCAACCAGCATTATTTACCTTGCAGATAAGAATGTATACTGCAATGCAACGGAAGCAGATTTTGCTTCATCTTTGCTGATTGATCTAAATTTTGGAACGTTTAACCTGGAAGGACAACTGCAAGACAGTTTTGCAGATATATTGTATACATCTTACACGCTTTATCTTCCGGGCGTCGGATCCGTGAACATTGATCCGGCTTCATGCGCACAAGGAGAAATAAAGGTATCTGCGGCGCTGGATATCCGGAACGGCAATATCATTTATCAGGTACGGACGCGCAGCGGAGCCGATGAATCAGAATCACTTTACGGGCATTATTCCGGAAACGTCGGAACACAGGTTCCGATCTCCGGAGTAGGCGGCGGAGCTTCCGTCTTCGGTATGATCCAGACGATAGGACAGATCGCAGCCGGCGCCGGCATGATAGCAACCGGCGTTGCAGCAGCGAAGCCGGTTACAGCTATAGCCGGAGCGCAGCAGCTCGCCGGCGGCTTGCAGTCTGCAACCGATCAGATGCTCATGTTTCCGCAGATTGATCATGCAGCGGCACTTGATGCGAATATTGGCGGACTATGCACGCCGGGCGTCCGGCTTATGATACAGCAGAATGTGATGCTGCTTCCAAATAATTATATTCACTTGGTCGGGATACCGTCCGCCGGAGCTACGGCAGAGGTTTCCGGCGTCGAGCAGCCGGCTTCTGTTGTCGGAAATTATGCCGGTAAAGATTCTCCTGCGTTTGTGATTATCTCTGATATTGATTTATCGGGATTCCCGATCACAGAAGGAGAGAAAGCCGAAATTCTGCGCTTATTGAAGGAAGGTGTTTTGTTGTGAGCTATATTATCCGTGAACGCCTGGAAGAAACGACAGACCGCAGCACAGGTAAAATTCAGCTTATTGCAAATATCGTTGCAGATGATGCTGCGAGCTTGCCGGCAAATACAACGGATCTTGAATTTGTTCTCGGCTCGGAAGCTCTTTGCGTCGATTCCGGGCTGAAATATCGGATAGACAGCAGCGGCGCCTGGATCCAGCAGCCAGGAAGCGCATGGACGGACGTCTATTCCAAGAGCGAAGTTGATGCGCTTCTCGCAGCGCTTCCGCTTCTCACACGCGGAGATCTTTACAGAGGTTACCAGATTGTTGCAAATACAGATGTAGATTCATTGACCGATTACGGCACATACTATTGCGATAGCAGCACAACTGCTGCAACGCTGAGTAATTGTCCGATCAGCGGCAGCGGCTTCATTATGATTGTATTTAGCAACGGAAACCGCGTGCGCTTGTTCCTTGCCGTATCAGCGAACTATCCGCGTATGCTTATCCAGGCGAGAACCGGCGGAACATGGCGCACCGTGCGCGAGTTTGCTATGCTGGATCAGATCCCAAGTGCTTCAGACATAAACCTTTTGACGTCAACAACGCTTGAGCGAATCACGCTGAAGGAGAGCGCCGGCGGAACAACAGAAGCAAGCACAACGAGAATAGGCACACAAGAGTATTTTGAAATCCCTTCCGGAGCGCACAGCTTTTCTTTTGATGCATATTATCGCAGCGGCGGACTTCAGGCATTTGTGTGCTATTATGACAGCTCAAAAACTTATCTTGGCTATACGTTATGGGTAGGTTACGCAGGCTGGAATTCTCCAGGATATCCGTTCCCGATCCCGTCCGGAGCTGCATACTTCCGCGTATGCTTCCGGTTCTCTGACAATTCGGTTATTACCGTCTCAGATATGATTAAGTGTATCTTATCATTCGCATAAATCAAAACAAGCCCCGGCGCGAGCTGGGGCTTGTATCATGCAGAAACACTTTAGCACATTATACCGTAACGCTTTAGCGCGTTGAAGGGGAAACCGCGACACCAACAGGAGAGGTACAGTGTCCCCGCCGGCGACCGTGAGGTTGTTGCACACGATGATTCCAGACGGCTTGCCGCCGTCGGTGATGCGTTTGGTGCTGGTGAGCTCGGCCGATCCGGTGCCGATGAAGACGATGTTGGAGTTCTTTGTGGC
>JAFYOP010000048.1 GCA_017547885.1 Clostridia bacterium
AGCCTACGCTGTTCCCAAGCGTAATGGTCGTATTCAAGCTCACGAGAATAGTCTAATGGCAGATATTTTTGCAAATGAACTTTCAACCATTCTCTACCGCTTCCTGTTTTGAGATATTTTTCTTTTTCCAGAGCTTCTTTCTCTGATTTGAAAGCTTCAAAGTAGACTAATTTAACGGGCTTATGCTTTTGCGTATGCTCTGCACCATGACCTTTCATGTGTTCGCTTATTCTGCGAATAAGATCATTAGTTTTTCCTTTGTACAAGCTCCCATCATCGCACTCAAGGACATAGACGCACCACTTTCCAAGCGCCTGCCTGCCGGCAGGCAGGTCAGTAAATCCGGCGAACCGAATGGAAGGAGTATCGTTATTTGGATTCATATTACTCTCCTCCCAGCAGTTTTTTCAGTTCATTGATACCTTGCATATCAAACTCGTTGCCAGTCAATTCACCAAGAAGATTGGCAAGAGATGATTCAGTCTCAGAAATCTGGTGGTCAACCTCGGCAAACGTGGTTTCATACTTTTTACTCAGAGCAATGAGCTTGGCGATGAAGTCATTGATAATAGCGGCTGGCAAGCCTGCCATCTTCTCCACCAGCGGAGTTACCCACTTGAGCTTGATAAGCTGCATGGCCTGAGCATCATCCAGAGCCTCGATAGTCTTCTTGGTCTGGATATGCAAATCCTTTTCAGCCTCTTTCACTTGCTTCTTGAGGGCTTTTTCCTCATTCATCAGCGCCGACACCTTGCGAAGAACGGCCAGCGTCTCCGGCTCAGCATCCTTTGCTTTCAGCGTCTTAGTGATTTCCTTGGGAACAAATGCGTCCTTGGCTTCGTTGACAAAATCGCGTTCCTTATCCTCCTCGCTCAACTCTTCGAGCAGAGATTCATACTCAGCGGCAATCTCGGTCAGGCGAGCTTCATCTGCCTTGAGTGCTGCAAGGTTAGAAGCGAGCAAGGTCTCCTGAACCAAGGCAAAAGGAATCACATGGCCGACCCAGCCGTCCTGAACCTCTTGGTCTTTGCCATCCTTTTTCTTGAGCACCATATTCGGGTCAACCTGTTTGACAGCGGCAAAGCCCTCCGTCTGGATAATTTCAAGGTCAACGGCAATCTTGCCCCACACATCATCCAAGAGCTGATAGGCAGAGTATTTATCCACCAAGGGGATGCCGCTCAGGCGGGAGAAGATATCATCGCTGAGGCTGGATTCCTCCTTGGAGGGATTCAGCTCCATCATTCTATCGAGCAGTTCAGCAGAAAGGAACGCTTCAAAATCAGCAAACGCGCTGCGATAATTTTCCGTAAATGCCGCTACGTCCGGGTGAGTAAAGACAGCATCCTTGAAATCAGCCACCTTGGCATGGCAATACGCTGCATTATCAGAAGCAAACAAGGAAGCTTTCAGCGTTGGGAACGCCTGCCAGTACTCATGCAAATCTGCCAGCTCAGACTCAGGAATCCCGCCGAACATGGAAGCGTAGATATCCCAGCTCTCTGCCTTTTCTGAAGAATCCACATAGCGCGGAATGTTGAGGTTGTATTCGTTGCGGCGAATCTCATCGCGGCTCACCACACG
>JAFYOP010000049.1 GCA_017547885.1 Clostridia bacterium
AGGCAAACTTAGTCCGGGTATTGGAATTATCTACTATCAGGCGATTCATATACCAAACTCCTTAAAAATTGCCTCAGCTATGCGTTTTGTTGCCAGCGCACCAGCAGTTCTGCTCATGTTAGCGCGCATCTGTTGCCAGTATCGGCCTTCATTCTCCAGCAACCACTGTACGGTGGATATAAGATGCGCCGTTGACTCCACGTGACAACCACATGCCTGCTCCAGCAAAAGTTCAAGATTTCCCTGCTCCTGGCCGGGCAGCGTGTAATTAATCAGCACCGGCACCTGGCATGCGTAACATTCAAACATCGTTGCGGCACCCGCCTTACCAATATACAAATGACTGCGTTTCATATATTCCGCCATTTGCTCCGTTGCAGACAAAATCTGCAAATCGCCAGCTCCCGCCTCTTCTGACAGAATACGTTTCAAGGCCGTGGCGCGGCGTCCGGCAAGCACGGTAAGATGCAGACCAGGAAACGCAGCCATCAGAGCACGAATATCATTCACTACACCCGGCAGCTGGCGGTATGCGCCATACAATATCCTCAGCTTTCCCGCAGCAGGTGGCGCCAATGTGCCAGACGGAACAAATCCAGCTCTCACGGGAAAGCCTGCAGCTATCACCTGTTCTTCCGCCAAAGCATAACGCTCAATAACCTTCGCGCGGGATCCCGCATCAGGAACAACCACCAATTGAGCAGCTGAACACATCCATGGGCGACTGATTTCTCTTGCATCGGTCACCACCATAACATACGGCGGAACGATAACTCCATTCATCCGCAACTCGTCCAGCATATACGCATACAGCGGATACGTACATATAATTAAATCAGGCTCATATGAACCTAATAATTCATGCAGACAAGGCGTCAGGCGCCGCAACAACGGTACTTTAATCAATCGGCGCCAATCTGCGGTATCGGTCAGGTCGTAAGTAATCCGCCATAACCACGGAAGCACCCTGACACAGCAATCATAAAACCATTGGGTCAACCGGAAGCAGAACGGATGTGTCTTTTCACATATATCAACAATCCGGGCATTCCACCCTCTACCAATGTAATATTCAGCCAATGCAGCCGCAGCAGAGTGGTGTCCTTGTCCGTAACCGACACTCAGCACCAGCAATCTCTTGTTGCGACTTTTCATTTTGCTCACCTGATACAGAACAACAAACTCCGGTTTGCAACCGGAGTTTGCTTCATAACAATTTTTGTTACGGCCCGATTGTATCCGGACGACCTTCGAAAGCTGGTCGACGCGGCACAAACACCGAATCATTCGGCAGCAATTTAATTGAACGATCACGCGCACTGAAATAATCATACGTGCGGGTCACCTTACCGCGTGTCACCTGAATCTTGCGAGAACCAAAATCCGTGATATCGCCGCAATCAATTAATGCCTGAATCAATGTCACACCTTCACGATAAGGAAGGTTCTTTTTCTGGTGCACATATCCCGCCACCTGAATAAAGCGCGTATCTACTGCAACCTCCCCCTTCGGGCCGACATTTGCCATCACGATGGGATCGGAATAAATCTGCTGCGCCAGGTAAAGAGAGCGCAGAGAATTCTCCACCTGTCGGGCAGTCATGCCCACAACCCGCACACGACCGGAAAGGTAAGGCACAGAAATTGTTCCATCTTCGCGGCTGACAGCATACTCTCCATTCACATTGCCAACATCCTCACTGGGGATATTCTTGAATTGGAGCACAACCGTGCCGCCCTTGGTTGCGCGGGGCTCTGTTGCTGCATCCTGAGCCATCAACGGCTGTAGAACAAAGCAGAGCAACAGCGTAACAAAAAACTGAACTATTTGCTTATTCATAAAATTATTTTAGTACAAATCGTCGTTGTCGGAATTCTCAATCACGGTTTCAGCTTTCTCCTTTACCGCAACAGGCTTGGGTTCAATGCGCTTATCTCCCTTGCTATAATACGAATAGTACGTAGTATAGTACTGGTACTGAGTGTCACCTGTGATATCAACATTATTCATCACAAGCCCCATAATATTGCCGCCGGCACTCTGAATCAAAGACTTCGAGCGCAGCAATGCCTTAATCGGCATCTTACGAGGCTGCAGCACAAGCAACGAAGCATCGGCACGGCTCACCAGCAACGAAGCATCGCTTACACCCAGAATAGGCGGCGAGTCAATCAGCACGATATCGAACCGCTTCGAAACATCATTGAGCAGCTGCTGCATGCGGCGAGACCCAATCAAGCCACTCGGATCTACAGGAATCGGGCCACTGGGCAGCATATAGAGATTGGCATGCCCCGTCTGGAGCACAACATCCTTCAGCTCTGCGCCATTGGCAAGGTATGTGGACAAACCGCTCTCGCTCTTCAATTCTGCATAACGAGCCAGACGAGGACGACGCAAGTCCGCATCAATCATCAAGGTGCTGTAACCAGCCTGAGCAAACACATAGGCCAGGTTGCTCAGCGTGGTGGTCTTACCTTCACCGGCATTTGCCGAAACCACAGCCAGCGTAATTGCCCTGGACATTTCGCGCTTCAGCTCAATGTTCGTACGCAGAATGCGATACGCTTCAGCGTCAGGGCTGTCACCTCCCTGCAGAATCAACAGGCCGGCATCCTGCGGGATAACACCCAGAACAGGAAGACCGAGCATCTGTTCCGCATCCTCAAGAGACTTGATGGAAGTATCAAAGTAGTTACCGATGAATGCAACCACAACGCCCAGCATGAGCCCCATCACAGCGCCTACAATCAAATTAAGACGGTAATTCGGACTGCTGGGAGCAGAAGCCAGCCCCGGCTGACTATACACCTCAAGACTAGTACGCGGAGCCATAAGTCGCATCTTATCTGCGATATAATCGTTCTCAAGCTTATCGTAACGAGTCTTTTCCGCGGCATACTCCTGAAGGGCATTCTTAACCTTCTGATCTTCCAGCGTCTTATCACGCAGTTTTTCCTTCGCCGTATTATAGCGCTGCTCCAGATCCTGCAGCTCCGCCTTTTTCACCTCAAGCTGGTCCATCATCGAATCGCGCATACCGACCAGCTCCTCATACAGCTGAAGCTGTGTGGCCTTATGCTGCTCATCAAGGCGCAACACATTGGGGTGTTTCTGTCCATAGCCGCTCAGCAGCATCTGAGCGCGCGTATTCTCTTCTTCTGTATATCTGTTATTCAGCTCTCTGACTTTTGCAGAGCAGTAGGATTCTGCTGTAAGCAAGCCCGTGCGGGTGACATAGCTCTGCAATTCAGCATCCTTCAGGTTCTGAAGCTTGCCAATGTGTACAGACATCTGAGCAATCTCCGCCTCCATCTGCAGTTTGCTATTGTTCAACTGCTGGAGGGTCTGCTCCTCCGCCCCCGACGACAAAGGCGCGCCGTGAGAAGCGTAATCATTCCACATCCCCTGAATGTATTTACCGGAACGGATGTACTGACGCACAACATCAGCCTTACGCTCCAGCTCGTCCTGTCGGGAGCGAAGCACCTCATAACGCTTGTTAATTGCTTCGTTGATAATGGCGTTTTCCTTTTCCTCGCGAATCTCCTTGTAGCAATCAACCACAGCCTGGCATACCTGCTGCGACATGCGCGGATCTTCCGTCTTCACGGCAATATCCACCAGGTTTGTATTCTTTCGCGGATTCACTTCAACAAGCTGCATCAGTCGCATGGCAGCCGTCGCTTCATCCAGCCCCCACTCATTCGTCAGGTCCAGTTTGTTAGCAACCGCAATGAGGTTCTGCTGGGACACCAGAATCTCAAACTGAGTCTGCATATAGGCATCCGACACAACCGCCTTCTCAATGGGGTTGGCCTCGCCTCCGACTGCCACATTAATCAAATCACGCGGGTACTTGATTTCAAATGTCATTCCGCTGGTGTACTTCGGCGTCATCATCTTAGTGATAACTGCACTACTCACAAATACCAGCAAAAAGACAAGAAAAATTGTTTTCCAACGACCGCGCAACACCTGCATATAGTCCTGCGCGTGCAACACTGCCTCCGACCGGGCCTGATCAGTCACTCCTGTTTCCATAGATTATATATAGTGTCAAAAACGGAGGGGAAGCAAAGCAATCTTCCCCTCCGGATATATATTTCATTAATTAGAAATTATATGTCAAGCCGGCCGTAACAACGTGGCGCTTGTAATCGCCATACTTTCTCTTCGAGTCGGCATTGTAGAAGGTATACTTGTAGTTGATGGA
>JAFYOP010000006.1 GCA_017547885.1 Clostridia bacterium
ACAAGTTCCCTTTCAAAGGCAACATGAGTTTCGCGGCTCCCATGAGAATGGGAGCCGTTTTTCGTTGCTTATAATTGTACTATGCATTAAAATATAAACCAGAAACATACGGAGGTCGTTTGATGGACTTCATAGAAAGGTTTACCGAAGGGGCGCGCCGTGCTCTGGCCCTTGCTCAGGAAAGCGCAAAGGCAATGGGTCATAATTATGTTGGCAGCGAGCATCTGCTGCTGGGCCTTATCCGTGAGGAGGATGGGGCTGCTTCCCGTGCCCTTGCTCAGTTTGGCATATCTGCGGAGGAGGTGACCCGCAGGGCGGAGGAATTGGTTGGTCATGGCGATTATCATTTTACCGACAGCTTTGGCTATACCCCCCGTACAAAGAAAATACTGGAGCTTAGCCTTTATGAGGCAAAGTCCCTCAAGAACAGCTATATAGGCACCGAACATATTCTGCTTGCCATTCTTCGCGAAAGGGACTGCGTTGCTGTCAGCATACTGGCGGACCTGGGGGTAGACTTTACCCTGCTTAACCAGATGCTGGCAGGTACCACACGTAAACCTGAAAAGGCACAGGCGGAACAGCCCTCCAATACTCCTGTGCTGGATCAGTACGGCAAGGACCTTACCCGCCTTGCGAGAAACGGCGAGCTTGATCCGGTAATAGGCCGTGAGCAGGAAATACAGCGAGTGATACAGATACTTTCCCGCCGCACTAAGAATAACCCTGTGCTCATAGGCGACCCGGGCGTTGGCAAGAGCGCTATAATCGAAGGCCTTGCCCAAAGAATAGCGGGAGGAAATATTCCGGAGTTGCTAAAGAACAAGCGGGTGGTAACGCTGGAGCTTGGAGGTATGCTTGCGGGTACAAAGTACCGCGGCGAGTTTGAGGAGCGGATAAAGTCAGCAATAGATGAGCTGATAGAAAACAAAAACACCATACTCTTTATAGATGAGCTGCATACCATCGTAGGCGCGGGAGCGTCAGAGGGAAGCATAGACGCGTCCAACATAATGAAGCCTGCCCTTGCAAGGGGGCAGATACAGGTGGTGGGTGCTACCACTCCCGATGAATATCGCAAGTATATCGAAAAGGACGGAGCACTGGAGCGGCGCTTCCAGCCGGTATCCGTTGGCGAGCCAAGCCGAGAGGAGGCCGTGGAGATACTGTTTGGCCTGAGGGATAGATATGAGGCACATCACAAGGCCACGATCACAGATAGTGCCATAAAGGCCTCGGTGGAGCTTTCGGATAGGTATATTTCCGACAGATTCCTGCCGGATAAAGCTATAGACCTTATGGATGAGGCTGCAAGCCGAGTGCGCCTTGCGGCATATGTATCCCCGCCGGACATGCGGGCGCTGGAGGATAAGCTTACTGCACTTCTGAAGGAAAAAGAAGAAGCGGTAAACAACCAGAACTTCGAGCGCGCGGCAGCAATAAGGGATGAGGAGCGTGCCCTTAAGGAGGAGATGGCCGCCCGCAAGGCAGACTGGGACAGAAGCAGGGACGGTACACAGTGCATCGTTACCGAGCAGGATATAGCCGAGGTGGTAAATGCCTGGACCGGTATCCCCGTAAAGCGCCTTACAGAGGATGAGAGCGAAAAACTGCTGACACTTGAGCAGACTCTCCATGGCCGTGTCGTGGGGCAGGATGAGGCGGTTTCAGCCGTGTCCCGCGCCATACGCAGGGCAAGGGCGGGGCTTAAGGACCCCAGAAGACCCATAGGCTCATATCTTTTCCTTGGGCCTACCGGTGTGGGCAAAACGGAACTTTCCAAGGCACTGGCCGAGGTGATGTTTGACAGGGAAGACGCCATGGTGCGGCTGGATATGTCGGAATACATGGAGCCTCACAGCGTAAGCAAGCTTATGGGCTCTCCTCCGGGATATGTTGGCTATGATGAAGGCGGACAGCTTACCGAACGGGTAAGAAGAAAGCCGTACACCGTGGTTCTGCTGGATGAAATAGAAAAGGCACATCCCGATGTGTTTAATATTCTGCTGCAGGTATTGGAGGACGGCCGCCTGACGGATGCCAAAGGAAGGGTAGTGGACTTCCGCAATACCATAATCATCATGACATCCAACGTGGGCGCTTCCAATGTGGGCAAGCACAAGGCAGTTGGTTTCGGCGTGGAAAATCCGGCGGTTACTTATGAGCGCATGCGGGAAAGCATGATGGCAGAGCTTAAAAAGACTTTCTCTCCCGAGTTTATCAACAGGGTGGACGAGATAATCATATTCCATCAGCTGGAGCGGGAGCAGACCCGCGAGATAGTGCGCCTGATGCTCAGGGGCGTATCAGAGCGGCTGGCAGAGAGAGGAATAACCCTCACTGTTACCTCTGAGGCAGAAGAGCGCCTGTCACAGGATGGCTTTGACCCTGTATACGGCGCAAGGCCGCTGCGCAGGGCTATACAGCATCAGGTAGAGGACAGCCTAAGCGAAGAGCTGCTTGCGGGGCGCATACGCTTGGGTGACAGCGTTGTTGCTGATACAGATGGAGATAAGCTGATTTTCAAAAAGATTTAACGGCATGATAAAAGGCGGCTTTGGCAGCACAAAGCTGCTTTTTACTTCATAATTAACAATTTGTTAAACGGCGGAATGGTTACATATTTCGCCCTATGGTGGTAGAATATACAGGTAAACTTTTGAACCGGGATGGAGTATCATGACGGCTTTTGTAAAAAAGGTGACAGCAATCATAATGATCACTTTGGTGCTGCTGCAGGGCAGCGCCGCTTTTGCCGCACATGATGACTTTATGCCTGAGGATATTCTGGCCAAGCGTGCAGAAAGCCGTTTTGATTCGAATATGGATAAAAATGATGATTTTGATCCATATGCCTGTGATTTGACCGGCTTGGTAATAGGGATAGACCCCGGTCATCAGCTGCATGCGGATGTCCAACAGGAGCCTGTATATCCCGACGATAACAGCAAAACAAAGGACAGGACCAGCCCCGGTGCAGTGGGCGTGCGTTCAGGCGTTGCAGAATATGAGGTCAACCTTGCCGTATCCTTAAAGCTTGCGGAGTATCTTAAAGCTGCAGGAGCAACAGTGGTAATGAGCCGCAGCACCAATGATGTTAATATCTCCAACATGGAGCGGGCAAAGCTTATGAACGAGGCAGGGGTGGATTTCTGGCTCAGAATACACTGCAACAGCTCACTTTATCAGCGTACGCACGGCGCGCTGATAATAGCGCCCGACAAGAGCAGGGATATCCATGAAAGCAGTGTTGCGCTGGGAAAGCAGGTGCTTGCAGGATTCTGTGCTGCAACCGGAGCAGACTGTAAAGGCGTAAGCTACACATCAACTCAGACCGGTTTTAACTGGTCCGATGTACCGGTAGTAACAATTGAAATGGGGTATCTTTCAAATCCCAGAGAGGATGTGCTGCTGGTGAGGGAATCTTATCAGAGCAGATGTGCTCAAGGTATATTTGAAGGTATTGCCGCATACTGTGCAGAGGAGGGAGAGGCATGAAAAAGCTTAGTATTCTCCTTTTTGCGGCGATGATGGCAGTTTCACTGTGCGGATGCGTATGGTTTATGAACGAACCTGAAGAGGAGCAGCAGTCCACTGCCGTTTACGAGCCTGTACAGGATGAAATAGAGGTAACTCCCGAACCGGCAAGAAAAGAAAATCCCGTCTCGGCATTTTATTCAGATTACTATGATGCCTGTGGCGCAATGGAAGAGCTTTTTCAGAGCCGGCTTGAAGGCGAGCCTTCCAAGGAAACCGCAGATACGCTTATATACCTTGCGGAGCATGATTTGGCTGTATCCCAGGGCAAGATAACCTTTGGATGGCTGTTGTCTACAGATGCTGAGGGAAGTTTCTCTTCTTCGGTTTCCGGCGCGGCAGAGGGCAGCGGAACCATAACAGCGGGCATAGCTCAGCCACGGTCAGAGGATACGCTGGAGCTGTCACCCCTGATGACACCCCAAGCGCCTCAGCTTTCTCCCATACCCGGAGAAATGAATCAGGAACAAGAGCAATATACGCTGAGCTTCCAGTTTGCGTCAGGCGATACCATGTCGGGCACCCTTACAGCGGAAGGACTGGAATATACGCAAAACAAGGCGGATGGCAGTTCGGTGGAGATAATTACCGAGGACGGTGTATGGGAATCCACGGTGGTGCGCGGCGATGGGCTCATTACCATACTCAGGTGCGATGGAAAAGGGCTGCATTTTACAGTTGCGGAATCCATCGAATCACATGAGTCCGGAACAGATATATACAACTGGACAAGTGACAGCGCAGGAGCAAGGCGGATATGATCCGCCTTTTCTTAACAAATAAAATAAAGAAAATGGAGGGTGTTCTATGCTTCCCGTGCGTGAACTGACATTAGCTTCCATGGCCGTGAGGATATTGCTGGCAATAGTGCTGGGCGGTGTCGTGGGCATGGAGCGCGGCATGAAAAACAGAGCCGCAGGCCTGAGGACATATATGCTGGTATGTATGGGTGCGTGCATTGTAATGATAACAAATCAATACATTTATCAGGCCTATGATACAGGGGATCCTGTGCGCATGGGAGCTCAGGTGGTGAGCGGTATAGGTTTCCTGGGGGCAGGCAGCATAATTGTAACCGCAAGAAACCAGATAAAGGGCCTGACTACCGCTGCAGGCTTGTGGGCCAGCGCCTGTGTGGGCCTTGCGGTGGGCATAGGACTGTATGAGGCAGCCTTGATAGGCGGCGCATGTATATTCATTATACTGACGCTTATTCACAACATAGACGAAAAGCTTCGCCGCAGAGCCAAGCGGCTTGATGTATACGTAGAACTCAAAAAAGGCGTTCCAATAAGCATATTCTTTGATTTTATACGCACCCATGACATTGAACACAGCAATCTTCACATGGATGCTGACGGAGCTTATACGGCGGGAGCGATAGCCTTCAGCGTAACGCTAAAATCAAAGGATGGATTGTCCCAGGAGGATATGCTCAGGGAGCTTGCAAAGCTGGAAGAAACATCATATGTAGAGGCGCTGTAAACATATTGATGAAATATAAAAAGCCCCGCTCAATGTTGAGCGGGGCTTTGATGTTTGCTTTTATTATGCGGCCTTGTTGGCGGAAGTCCTCTTGATAACTGCCAGGGTTGCGAGCATCAGCACGATGGCGATGGCCAGGCAGATCCATGCATTGCGAACGAAGCCGGCAATGATGTAGGAAACGAAGGATACTGCAGCGGTGGTCAGGGCGTAGGGCAGCTGAGTGGAAACGTGTACAACGTGGTCGCACTGGCCGCCGGCAGATGCCATGATGGTGGTATCGGAGATGGGGGAGCAGTGGTCACCGCATACAGCACCGGCCATGCAGGCGGATACGCAGATGATGCCCAGAGGATCGGTGAGGGGGAATACTGCCAGAGTGATGGGGATCAGTATGCCGAAGGTACCCCAGCTGGTGCCGGTGGCGAAGGCCAGGAAGCAGCCAATAAGGAATACGATGGCGGGCAGGAAGGACTTGAAGCCTGCGGCGGAGCTGTTAACAAGAGCAGCAACGTAGTCGCCGGCGCCAAGGGAATCGGTCATGGCCTTGAGGGACCATGCGAAGGTGAGGATCAGGATGGCGGGAACCATTGCCTTGAAGCCCTCGGGTACGCAGCCCATTACTTCGTCGAAGCTCATCAGCTTGCGGCAGAGGTAGTAAATGAGGGTGAATACCAGAGCGAAGGCGGAGCCCAGCATCAGGCCTACGGAAGCATCGCACCAGGAGAAGGCGGTTACGAAGTCCATGTAGCAGCCGCTGTCAACGGTGAAGAAGCCGCCGGAGTAGAGCATGCCCACTACGCAGCAGATGATAAGGAATACAACGGGGAGTACCAGATCGATAACGCGGCCGTTGGGGTTGAACTCATCGTCAGAGGCGTTGGCGTAGGGGTTGTTGCCGGAGAACAGGTCGCCGTTGTTAACAGCGTTCATTTCGTACCTGTGCATGGGGCCAAAGTCAGCCTTCATAACTACCAGAGCGATCATCATTACAATGGTGAGCAGTGCGTAGTAGTTGTAAGGGATAGCGTTGATGAAGAGGGTGAGGCCGGAACCTTCCTCAACATAGGAGGAAACTGCTGCTGCCCAGGAAGAAATGGGAGCTATGATGCAGACAGGAGCTGCGGTAGCGTCGATGAGGTAGGACAGCTTTGCGCGGGATACGTTGTGCTTGTCGGTAAGGGGACGCATAACGGAACCGACGGTAAGGCAGTTAAAGTAGTCATCAATGAAGATGAATACGCCGAGAGCGATGGTGGCCAGCTGAGCGCCTACGCGGGTCTTGATGTTGGCCTGTGCCCAGCGACCGAAAGCGGCGCTGCCGCCTGCGCGGTTCATCAGGGCTACCATTACGCCCAGGATGACCAGGAATACCAGTATGCCAACATTGTAGCTGTCGGACAGTACGGATACTACGCCGTCGCTGAAAGCGTGGGTCAGGGTGCCTTCAAAGGAGAAGTCAGAGTAGAGCAGAGCGCCGGTCACAATGCCGATGAACAGGGAGGAATAAACCTCCTTGGTTACCAGAGCAAGAGTGATAGCGATAACGGGGGGGAGCAGAGACCAGATGGTGTTGTAGAAGCGAGAGGTCTCGGCGTCCGCACTGGGTGCGGTGGTAAGGGCTGCGACTACGAGGAGTACTACAGCCAGAATCGCCATTATAAGGACGACTCTAGGGTTGCGCCTGGTGGTGGGTTCCATGAGATTTTCCTCCTGAAAAAATATAAAAAATTAAGCCATGAATGCGGTTCCGCAATCATGACCTCGCATACATACCCATACTAAGGGCATATAAAAAGCTTCGTTCATGACAGCGCTCCACTTTTTAAGTGACAGTCCGCAAGATGTTATCTTACGTCCCAGCACAGATACCTCAGACAAAATATCTGCACTTCGGCGAAATAACCCTTTGGGCCCCGCAGTGTCTGCCGCGTTGGTGGGCTTACTCTTGTTTTTCGCACCTCTATCATTCGCTTACACCCAATTATATGGATAAAGATTCAATTGTCAACGGTTTTTTCAAAAAAAGTTCAAATTTTTTTAAAAATCCGCCATCTTAACGGAAACTTAACACAATATGAGGTGATGACATTGAGGATGATGTACTATATGTATATCTGAATTTTTGAAAAACTCAGAAAAAACGCGAAAAAATACGCCTGTGCTATTGCCATTAAACACAAGTTATTGTATAATTTCCCTATAAGGGAAACTATATATATTGGTGGTGCATATTAATGGATAAAAATCGTGTAACGGTATACATTGCAGGGCAGGAATTCCGTCTTGCCTGTGATGACAGTGATGAATATATTCGCCGTGTTGCGGGCTATGTTAATGAAAAGGTAGAGGAGGTTCAGGGTCAGTACCCCAACCTGAGTACCGCAAACTGCCTGATTCTGGCGGCGCTGAATCTTTCCGATGAGCTCCACAAGCTTCGTGAGGACTATGATGCACTGGATTCCCGTATATCAGAGCTCAGGGACATGCCCCGTCAGTCCACCCCGGTAAAGCGTCCCTTCGAATCAAAGACAGCTGTTACCGTTAAGTAAACATCGTTATACCATATGCGGCTTGGGGTCTTACCTTGGGCCGCTTTTTTGAGGAAAGAGAAAATGATGGAGCTTCTTTCGCCGGCGGGGAGCCGGGAGGCATTGCGAGCGGCAGTAAATAACGGCGCAGACGCAGTATATATGGGCGGAAGCGCCTTTAACGCACGGCGCTTTGCTGCCAATTTTACCAACGCAGACTTACTGGATGCGCTGGATTATTGTCATGCCCGTGGAGTAAAGGCGTACGTTACGCTGAACATACTTACGCTGGATCGGGAGTTTTCCGAGGCTGCAAAGTACGCTGCATTTTTATGCAATGCCGGTGTGGATGCCGTAATAATACAGGATATGGGCCTTGCGGCCTTCCTAAGGAGGGAGATCCCCGAGCTTCCCCTCCATGCCAGCACACAAATGGGAATACACTCCCCTGAGGGGGCAAATGCCGTATATGCCATGGGAATGGAACGTGTTGTTTTGGCTCGTGAGGTTCCCCTTTGCGGGATAGCCGATATCCGTGCCGCATCTCCAATTGAATTAGAGGCTTTTGCCCATGGTGCACTCTGCATGAGCTTTTCCGGCGGGTGTCTTCTTTCGTCCATGGCAGGTGAGCGCAGCGGCAACAGGGGAACCTGTGCCCAGCCCTGCCGCAAGCCTATGGCAATAGACCGTGCGCCGGGCAGGGAGGATTATGCCCTGAGCCTTGGCGACCTGTGCATGATAGAGCACCTTAAGGATATGGAAGAAGCAGGGGTTTCCTGCATAAAGCTGGAAGGCCGCATGAAGAGGGCGGAGTATGTGGCGGTAATAACCAGAGCATACAGGGAAACCCTTGACGGAGCAGACAGGCAAACCATAGCCCTGCATAAAAAAGATATGCTGGATATGTTTGACAGGGGCGGAGGATGCACGGGCTATTTTTACGGCGACAATGCAAAGACAGGCTGGATAGCCAAAAGCGACAGCTCAAAGGAGCTTATTGTAAACGCCGCCCGAACATACGAAAAGGATACCCGCAGGCAAAAGATAGACCTGGTGCTGAATATGCATCGGGGATGCCCCGCTGAGCTGACCATGACCTGCAGGGATGTGAGCGTATCTGTGCATGGAGATGTGGTTCAGCAGGCCCAAAAGGAGCAGGATGCACAGCGCTATGCGGCTCAGGTATTAAAGCTGGGAGATACCCCGTTCTATGGGGACAGCTGCGAAACAAACGTGGACAAATGGGCGTTCCTGCCTATGAGCAGCGTAAACGCACTGCGAAGGGATTGCGCGGAACAGCTGGAAAATGCGCTGAAAGTACGCCGGGAGATAAATGAACTTCAGCTTGATAAAATCAAGAACATTCCCGCTGAGAATACCGCAATAACCGCCATAGTCAGCACTGCGGAGCAGGCTGTGGCCGCCTTTGAGAGCGGAGCGGACGAGGTTGCGTTGGAGCCCTGGGAATACTCAAGCGAGATGTTTGCAGGCCTGGCGGAATACCGCAAAAACGCAAAGCTGCTTATCTCCTTGCCTGCGGTGATAATAAGCGGCGAAGAAAGGGAAAAAATAAAAAGTATATGTTCATCCGGTCTTGTGGATGGGGCAATAGCCGCAAACATGGGCCAGTTGGAATTGATAAAAGAATTTCCGCTGAAAATAGCGGGCACCCAGATGAACACACTGAATGCCCATACCGTTAAGGCTTATGGGGAGATGGGTTTTGACAGGGTGACATTGTCACTGGAGCTTACCCGCCCTCAGCTCAGGGATATATCGGGCGTGGGAACTGCGGTAAGCGTATACGGAAGAACGCAGCTTATGCAGCTGAGACACTGTACACTCAGGGAACAGAAGGGATGCCAAAACTGCAAGGGCGAAGTTGGCATAATGAAGGACGAGGCGGGAAGAGAGTTCCCACTTCGCAATATAAGACAGGCGGACGGCTGCCTGCTAAGGCTGCTGAACTGCCTGCCCACCGATATAATCGACCTGTACAATGAGCTGCCCTTGCCGGAGGGAATACAGCTTGCATTTTATGATGAAAGCCCTGAAATGGTATCAGAGCGGATAAAGGCGGCGATTGCAGCAAGGGAAGGCAAGGCTGTAGCCGCTGCTGCAAACGCTACCCGAGGGCACTGGAACAGGCCGGTGGATTAGAAAAATCTTTGGAGAAGGATATGCAGGACAAGGTACTCAAAACACTTGAATACGATAAAATAGCCGAGATGCTTCGAGCCAAAACAGTTACCTGCGGCGGCGAGGAGCTGGCGGAGGCACTGCGCCCTTCCGGCAGCTTTGATCAGGTGAAAAACTCTCTCGCGCTGACGGCGGAGGCGGAGAGCATGTATATCCGCATAGGCCGTTCTCCCGTGGAATCCTTCCCGGATATGCGGGAGTGCCTGAAGCGCATACATGCGGCGCTGTTTGTGTCCCCGGCAGAGCTCATGGGCATAGCACGCTGCCTGCGGGCCGCCCGCCTTGCAAAGGACTCCATACAGCGGGAGGAAGGGCATGTAATGCTCAACAACCTTGCGGAGTACATGAGCGCCCATCGCTCCGTGGAGGAGGAGATAGACCGCTGCATACTGGGCGAAGAGGAGATATTCGACGGCGCCTCTCCGGAGCTTGCGAGGATCCGCCGGGCAATGCGCCAGACAAATGAGCGGGTCAGGGAGCGCCTTGGCAGCATGATACGTTCCGCTGCTTATTCAAAGTACCTTCAGGAACCACTAATAACAATACGAAACGGCAGATTTGTAATACCGGTAAAGCAGGAATACCGCCAGAATGTGCCGGGCCTGATACATGACCAGTCCGGCAGCGGGGCCACACTTTTTATAGAGCCCGCGGCGGTGGTGGAGCTTGGCAATGAGTATAAAAAGCTGCTGGGACAGGAGCAGGAAGAAATAGAGCGCATACTTGCGGAGCTTACCGCGCTGATAGCGCCTCATTCTTCTGAAATACTTGAAAATATCAGGATAATGGGCGAGCTGGACCTGGCTTTTGCCAAGGCAAAGCTTGCCAAGGATATGCGGGCGGTGGAGCCCAAGCTCAATGACACGGGGTATGTACGCATAGTACAGGGACGGCATCCTCTGATACCTCATGAAACGGTTCGGCCCATAGACATATGGCTGGGCAAGGATTTCAGAACGCTGATCATCACAGGCCCCAATACCGGAGGAAAGACGGTAACCCTGAAAACCGTTGGGCTGTTTTCTCTGATGGCTCAGAGCGGCATGTTTATTCCTGCGGATATAGGCAGCGAAGTATCCGTGTTCGATAATATTTACGCGGATATCGGCGACGAGCAGTCCATCGAGCAGAGCCTTTCCACCTTCTCATCCCATATGACAAACATAGTGGGAATATTGGACGGAGCTGATGACAGGTCGCTGGTATTGCTGGATGAGCTGGGCGCGGGAACCGATCCTGTTGAGGGTGCGGCACTTGCCATGAGCATACTTGAGGAACTTCACCTCAGAGGCACAGTAACGGTTGCCACCACCCATTACAGCGAGGTAAAGGCATTTGCCCTTACCCACGACGGAATAGAAAACGCATCCATGGAATTCGATGTGGACAGATTGTGCCCAACATACAGGCTGTTTATCGGCATACCGGGCAAGTCCAATGCATTTGAAATATCCAGAAGGCTGGGACTTTCTGAAACCATAATTGACGGCGCAAGGGGATACCTCAAAGGGGAGGACCTGCGATTTGAGGACGTAATATCCAGCGCACAGAGCAGCTATCAGCTGGCAGAGGAAGAGCGGGCAATGGCAAAGGAAGCCCGCCGGGAGCTGGACAGATTGCGTGCCGAAACCGAGGCAGAGCGCAGAAAGCTTGCGCAGGACAAGGCAAAGCTGCAGGCAAAGGCACGGGAGGATGCCCGCAGGATAGTGGATGAGACCCGCCGGGAAATGGATAAGCTGGTGGCGGATATAAGAAAAATACGCTCTGTGGATCAGCGGGCGGCAGACAGGGTAATACAGCAGTCCCGTGATTCCCTGCGCAAGCGGGAGGGGGACCTTGCGGAGCCTATGGTACTGCCTACCGAAGACCATACCAAGCCTCCCAAAACCGTGCGGCCCGGGGATACGGTACGCATAGTTTCTCTGGATAAAAAGGCTACCGTTCTTTCAGCACCCGACGCAAAGGGCGAGGTGCAGGTACAGGCGGGGGTAATGAAGGTGAACGTAAAGCTTTCTGACCTTCGCATGGCAAAGGACGATACGCCCCAAAAGGGAGCAGGCAAGATTAAGCTCGAGAAGGATCGTCAGGTGGGCATGGAGCTGGATATCCGCGGAATGCTTGTGGATGACGCAATACTTGTGGTGGATAGATATATAGACAATGCGGCTCTTTCCGGCCTAAGCGAGATAAACATAATCCACGGCAAGGGCACAGGCGCCCTCAGAGCGGGAATACAGGACTATCTGCGCACAAATAAGCGCATAAAATCCTTCCGTCTGGGCAATTACGGCGAGGGGGACGCGGGTGTTACCGTGGCAACTTTAAAGCCGCTGAAATAACCCCGGCGGCAAAAAGCCCCAATTTACTTGATTTTATTCATACCAGGTTCATATTTGGGTGGTATCATTTATGGTAGCAGTTTCATGGTGCCTGTGCGGCAAAGAATGCCGCTATGACGGCACGGCAAAGCCTGATGTGCAGGCGATGGCCCTTGCAAAGGAAGGCGCACTGTGCATATGTCCCGAGGTGCTGGGCGGACTGCCTGTACCAAGGGAACCTGCCGAAATAGTAGGCGGGGACGGATATGACGTGCTGGACGGCAGGGCGAGGGTAATAACCGTCAGCGGCAGGGATGTAACGACAGAATACATTGCCGGTGCGGAAGAAGCCTTCAGGCTGTGCTGTGAGAGCGGCGTTACCTGCGCACTGCTCAAGGCCAACAGTCCCTCCTGCGGCAGCGGCTGCATATACGATGGCAGCTTTACCGGCGGCAAAAAACAGGGAGACGGCGTGACGGCAGCGCTGCTTAAGCGGAATGGCATAGCAGTAACTACGGAATGAAAACCAAATTATGAAAGTGAGAATACAACTATGGATAGGAACACCATCCTGGTAATCGATGACGACCGGAATATTCTGGCAATAATTGAAATGTACCTTAAAAAAGAGGGGTATAATGTGGTCACCTGCGAGCGTGGCGATACCGCAATAGAGGCCTTCCGCAAGGCGGCTCCTTCTTTGGTGGTGCTGGACGTTATGCTGCCCGGCATGGATGGCTGGGAAGTGCTTGCAAAGCTCAGGGAAGAAAGCGCCGTGCCTGTGATAATGCTCACCGCTAAAGGTGATACCACAGACCGCATACAGGGCCTCGACCTTGGGGCAGACGACTATATGGCAAAGCCATTTGAGGCAAAGGAGCTTATTGCACGCATAAAGGCGGTAATGCGCCGCAGCGCCTCCGCAGATGAAGAAAAATGCGTAGCCTTCCCCAATCTTTCAATATCGCTGGATAATTATTCCGTAATGCTGGACGGGAAACAGGTGGAGATGCCTCCCAAGGAGATAGAGCTCCTGTACTTTCTGGCTTCCCGTCCGGGAAAGGTCTTTACCCGCGAGCAGCTGCTGGAGCAGGTATGGGGATTTGATTTCTTTGGCGATTCCCGCACGGTTGATGTGCACGTAAAGCGCATACGCGAAAAGCTGGGTGAGCGCACCGAGTGGCAGATAAAGACCGTTTGGGGTGTAGGATATAAATTCGAAACGGAAAAATAAAGCGATTAAAGCAAATTAAGGATACCGAATGTTCAAAACGCTGTTTTCAAGGATGCTGACAACATACCTTGCGGTAACGCTGGGGCTATTGCTGCTTTTTGGCGTTACGGCAGGCTCGGTGTTTCGCAATCAGTACATAACCGAAAAACAGCAGGAATTGTATCGGGAGTCCTGCGATGTGGCAATCATCATTACCGACAAATATATGGATGAACAGAAGCGCCTTGCCGCCCAAACGGAGATGCTGATAATTGCCAGAAGGTACGATGCAATGATGACTGTTCAGTTTTTGGATGAAGAACTGGGCAAGTGTGTATTCATAGATGAACAGTCTGCCGATAAGTGGGCAGCCTGTGCGGATATGGATATCACAGAAATATGCAGCAGAATATTCTATCAGGGCGAGGGGACAAGAATAAGTGACGATCTGGTGCAGAACTATACAGATATGCCGGTGATGTCGCTTACCTGTCCTATAATTAAGGACGGAAACCAAACCGTTGCAGCACTGGTTATGCACATTGACACCAGCGACATGCGTTCATCACTGAAACAGATGTGGATGGATCTGCTGCTGTATTCTATTATTGCGGTGGCTCTTGCCATGATGGCGGTATCCTATATAACAGGAAAAATGACAAAGCCCATTACGGATATGAACCAGATAGTAAGACGCTACTCAAAGGGCGAATTCGACCTGAGGGTGGAGGATGACGGGGGAGATGACGAGGTCAGCCAGCTGGGCAAAAGCTTTAATACCATGGCTGACGGGCTGAACACACTGGAAGAGGCAAGGCGCAGCTTTGTTGCAAATGTATCCCATGAGCTCAGGTCTCCGCTAACCTCCATGCGTGGTTTTCTCGAGGCTATGCAGGACGGAACTATCCCAGTAGAGGAGCAGGGGAAGTATCTGGATATAGTAATAAACGAAAACCGCCGCATGACGGCAATGGTAAACGACCTATTGGACCTTGCAAGGATAGAATCGGGTCAGGTGCTGCTGAAAACAGAGGCCTTCGATATAAATGAGCTGATGATGCGCACACTGCTTACCTTTGAGGCCAGAGTAGACGCTAAAAAGCTTGAAGTGGAGCTGGATATAGGTGATAAAAAGCTTATGGTGGACGCAGATCCCTCCCAGATAGCCCAGGTGCTGAGAAACCTTATAGACAATGCCATAAAGTTCACACCGGATGGGGGCAGCCTCAGGCTAAGCGCAAAGGCGGATAAAAAGCAGGCAGTAATATCCGTTCGGGATTCGGGAAAGGGCGTAGATAAAGAAAGTATACCACATTTGTTTGAACGGTTTTACAAGGCGGAAAAGGCCCATACACCCGGCGAAAGTGCCGGTACCGGCCTTGGTCTCGCCATAGTAAAGAGAATAATAGACCAGCACGATCAGGAGATAACCGTGCAGTCTCAGCCGGGTAAGGGTACCTGCTTTACATTTACGCTCAAGCGGGCGGCGGATACCCATAAAGTTCCCGCAAAGCTGAA
Organism: Clostridia bacterium; assembly: GCA_017547885.1. GTDB lineage: Bacteria > Bacillota > Clostridia > Christensenellales > CAG-138 > SFEL01. Next base: position 14,802 of record JAFYOP010000006.1, read on the forward strand.
GAAATGATAATTTTCCGGAGGGAAAAATGGAAGAATTCAACACAACAAATAACACCCAGGAGCAGGGCGAATACTGCGAGAGCAGCAAAGCTGCCGAAGATACTGCAAGGGAGCAGAGGGAATACTATGCTCCGGGCGCGGAGAAACCACGCAGAGAAAAATCCAAGGGAAACGGAGCCGGAGGGTATGTGCTCACCGGTGTACTTTGTCTGCTCCTTGGTATAGCCATAGGCAGCGGCATTACTGCGCTTGCGCTCTCCGGAATAAAGCAGGCGGTGGGGAGCATTGAAGAAAAGGCTCCCAGCATAGGCCAGGATATTGAGGATGCGCTGGAGGATTTCTTTGGCGACGGCTTTGATTTTGAATGGCGTCACGGTAATCAGAAGCCTGCACAGCAGGAGCAGAGCGACGAATATCAGGAGCAGGAAGCAAGGGAGTATATCACCCGCGAGCTGCCTGAGTTTGACGGTGTCCAGCCTGTGATAACGGATACGGCAAACCCTGCGCCGGATATTGTGGAGCAGGTGTTTGACGGCGTGGTAGGCATAAATACCTATAGTGAATATCAGGGCGAATTTGTTCAGGATGGATATGGCAGCGGCTTTGTTGTGGCAAGCGAAGGCTATATCGTGACCAATGCCCACGTTATCCGTGGCGGGGATAAAATAACCGTAACCTTCTCGGATCAGGAGGAAGTGGATGCAGAAGTGGTGGGCTCTGATTCCACGTTGGACGTGGCGGTGCTCAAGGTCGAAAAGAGCGGCCTTACGCCCCTTGCCCTTGGGGATTCCGATCCTGTACGAGTGGGTGAGTTTACCATTGCCATAGGCAATCCTTCCGGCACAGAGCTTGCAGGCACCACAACCTTTGGCATAATCAGCGCCACCGCCCGCAGTATACATCTCGATGGAAGAGTAAATAACTTTATCCAGACGGACGCTGCAATAAACCCCGGCAACAGCGGCGGCCCCCTGCTTAATATGAGGGGGGAAGTAATTGGAATAACCACCGCAAAGAATATCTATGCGGGCTATGATGAATACGGCAATTCCATAAGTGCCGAAGGCCTTGGCTTTGCAATACCTATCAACGAGGCTATGAACGTGGTATGCCAGCTGATAGAAAACGGCAGGATGATTCGTCCGGGCATGGGCATTCAGGTAATAGGAGTAGATGCGGAATCCGCAGAGTATTACGGCATTCCTGAGGGTATACTCATCTACAGCGTCACCAGAAACGGCTCTGCACATAAGGCGGGCCTTAAGGTGGACGATATAATAGTGGAATACGACGGAATTGCCGCCACCACTCAGGACGCTTTTGTTGAATACGTTCAGACTTTGTCCGTGGGAGATGTGCTGCATCTGACGGTGAACAGAAGCGGTGAAAGCGTGAAGGTGGACGTAACCATGGCAGATATGAACGAGATGGGAGATGAGCTTGTGGGCGGCACCTCCAAAATATTAGAATAGTCTGCCATTATATACCGAAAAAAACCATAAAAGAGTTTACAAAAGCTTAACTCATCTGGTACACTATGAGATGGTGCTTTATGCGCCCAAAATTTGTGCAAAGAAATAATTATATTACACCTTAGGGGGATTGAAATGAAGAATTACACCGCAGCAAACATCCGCAACATCGGCGTATTTGGCCACGGCGGCGAAGGTAAGACCACCCTTACCGAAGCTATGCTTTTCAACGCCGGCCTTCTGGAGCGCCTGGGCAAGGTTGAAAACGGAAACACCACTACCGACTTTGACCCCGAAGAAGTAAAGCGCACTATTTCCATTAACTGCGCTCTTGCTCCCTTCGAGTGGAACGACGTTAAGGTAAACCTGATCGATGCCCCCGGCTTCTTCGATTTCTACGGTGAAGTAGCTGCGGCAATGCGCCTGGCTGACTCCGCCCTCATCGTAGTGGGCGCTGTTTCCGGTCCCGTTGTTGGTACCGAGAAGGCCATGGATATGTGCAAGAAGTCCGGCAAGGCCCGCATGATCGTTGTAAATCAGATGGACCGTGAAAACGCCAACTTCAATAAGGTAATGGACGAGCTCAACGCAAAGTTCGGCCCCAGCGTAGTACCCATTCAGCTGCCCATCATGGAAGGCGGCAAGCTGGTAGGCTATGTTGACACCGTTCACATGGTAGCCAAGAAGTTTGACGGCAAGGGCGAAAAGGATATGGATATCCCCGCTGCTCTGGCAGATCAGGCTCAGAGCGTATACGAAGCCCTCACCGAGGCTGCTGCCGAGACCGATGAAGAACTCATGGAGAAGTTCTTCGAGGAAGGCGAGCTCTCCCGCGAGGAGATCATTGCCGGCCTTAACAACGGCGTTCTCTCCGGCGATATCACTCCCGTATGCTGCTGCGCTGCACAGCCCAACATCGGCGTATACACCCTGATGAACAACCTCATCAACTACATGCCCTCTGCCGATATGGTAAAGGCTCCCAAGGCCATCAACCCCAAGACCGGCGATGCAGTAGAAGTAAAGCAGGACGGCAAGTTTGCAGGTCAGGTCGTAAAGACCGTTGTTGACCAGTTCGGCAAGTACTCCATCATCAAGGTATACAGCGGCGTGCTGAGCCTTGAGTCCTCCCTGTACAATACCCGTGAGGAGAAGGCCGAGAAGGCCACCGCTCCCGCTCTCATGCGCGGCAAGAAGGTAACTCCCATGGATAAGCTCATTGCCGGCGATATCGGCGTTCTGTCCAAGCTGCAGTTCACCGCCACCGGCGACACCCTGTGCGATGCTTCCGCTCCCGTACAGTTCGAAGAGATCAACTTCCCCAAGCCCTGCATCAGCCTGGCAGTATCCGCCAAGAAGCAGGGTGAAGAAGATAAGGTCTTTGCAGGCCTCAATAAGCTTCTGGAAGAAGATCCCACCATGGCAATGGAAAAGAACGTTGAGACCGGCGACGTGCTGATCTGCGGTCTGGGCGAGGTACATCTGGATGTACTGTGCGCCAAGCTGAAGAATAAGTCCGGCGTAGAGGCTCAGATTTCCGATCCTCGCATCCCTTACCGTGAGACCATCCGCGCCACCGCTGAGGCCGAAGGTAAGCATAAGAAGCAGACCGGCGGCAGCGGCCAGTTCGGCGTTGTTAACATGCGCTTTGAGCCCCTCACCAACGGCGAAGAGTTCGAGTTCGTTAACGCTATCGTTGGCGGCGTAGTTCCCAAGGAATACATCCCTGCTGTAGAAAAGGGTACCCGTGAAGCCATGAAGCGCGGCGTTCTTGCCGGCTATCCCATGATCGGTGTAAAGGCCACCCTGTTCTTCGGTAAGTATCATCCCGTTGATTCCAAGGAAGTCGCTTTCAAGAGCGCTGCCCGTCTGGCCTATAAGGAAGCCTGCGCCAAGGCACAGCCTGCCCTTATCGAGCCGATCTATCAGTACAACATCACCGTTCCCAACGAGTACACCGGCGCTATCATGGGCGATCTGTCCAGCCGTCGCGGCCGCGTTCTGGGTATGAACCCCTGCGATGAGGGTACCGAAGTTGTTGCTGAAGCTCCCCTCTCCGAGATGTTCAAGTATGCCACTGACCTGCGTTCCATGACTCAGGCCCGCGGCTCCTTCAAGAGCGAGTTCGTACGCTATGAAGACGTTCCTGCTTTCGAGGCCAAGAAGATCATCGAGAGCGCTCAGAAGGAAGAGGAAGAAGAAGAATAATGACATTCCCCTCCTGGGGATACAAGCAAAGGCTCGGCTTATGCCGAGCCTTTGTATTAAGGAGGATAATATGGCTGCCCCCAATTTCAGATTTGCAGAGCGTAGTGATTTAGCTTTGGTATATAGGTTTATACTTGACCTTGCGGAATATGAAAAGCTGACGGATTGCCTTATTACCACAGAGCAGGACGTGGAGGAATGGCTTTTTATAAAGCAAAAGGCAGAGGTGCTTTTTATAATGGAAGAGGATAAAGAGATAGGCTTTATAATGTTCTTCCATAGCTTTCCGTCCTACAGGCATTGCGCAGGATTGTTTATCGAGTCTCTGTACATAAAGCCTGAATACCGGGGCAAAGGGTATGGCAGGGCGGCCTTTGAGAAGATGGCCTGTACAGCCCTTGAGCGGGGCTGTGTGAGGATTGAATGGTGTTGTCTGGACTGGAACCCTGCGCTGGAGTTTTATCGCACCATAGGGGCGGATATAATGGATGACCTTACCGTGTGCAGGCTGAATACAGAAGGAATACAGCGCCTTGCAAACGCAGCCGCAAAATAAAGCACCCGAATAAAACGAAGGCGGATATAAAAGTATATTTGCCTTCGTTTTATTTGGATCGGGAAATATGGGGGCATATTGAACCATTCAGTGTGCCTGATAGTGTGCTTTGCCGCATAATGAAAAAACCCGAAGCAATTGCTTCGGGTTTTTTACTGGCTCCCCCTGTTGGACTCGAACCAACGACACTGCGGTTAACAGCCGCATGCTCTACCGACTGAGCTAAGGAGGAACGGCACGAGTGTTATTGTACAGCATTTGGAAGAGTATTGCAACCCCTTTTTCATAAAATTTTTATGATATATTTTTTCATGCCGGGTGTGGTTGAATGACACAGCTGATACAGGTATAATCTGATTCAGGATATGAGAGGAGGTAACGGACGTGCTTAGCGAAAGTATTATCATAAGCAGGGAACTAACGGGCCGAAGAGTAGAAAGTCTGCTGAAAGGCGAACTTTGCATGTCTGACTCCTATATATCCCGCCTGAAGCGCAGACCTATGGGAATAACGCTTAACGGACAAAAGGCATATACCACAGCAATTGTAAAAGAAGGAGATGTGCTGACGGCACAAACAGGTGATCCTGAGGACTATCCAAGGGCAAAGCCTATGGGGGCAAAACTTGAAATACCCTGGCAGGACGATTATATTGCAATAATAGACAAGGCTGCGGGCATGGCGGTGCATCAATCCACAAGAGATCCGGATGAGCTTACGCTGGAAAACGCCTTTGCCGCGAATTTTCCTTTGGGTGAGAATTTCCATCCTGTTAGCAGACTGGACAGAGGAACAACAGGGCTTATGACCGTGGCAAAGAGCGGCTATATGCATCACAGGCTTAAGGAAACGCTGCATACAGAGCTTTTCAAGCGAGAGTATATCGGCATAGCTGTTGGTCGTGTTTCATCGTTGCAGGGGCATATTGAGCTGCCCATAGGCATGGCGGAGGGTTCCAAATATCAGCGGGATGTAAGGACTGACGGGGTGTATGCTCATACGGAATATAAGGTGCTGGGTTTTTATGGCGAATATACTCTGCTCAGGCTGATACCACATACGGGCAGAACACACCAGCTGAGGCTGCATATGGCATCAATTGGATATCCATTGGCGGGAGATTGGCTGTATGGGGAGCGTTCAGATGATATTCAGCGTCCGGCACTGCATTCGGCTGAGCTGTGGCTTATGCATCCTATGTGCGGTGAAATGCTGCACATCATTTCACCGATGCCAAAGGATATGGAGACTCTTATAAAATAACAAGAGCCGGGAAAGATCCCGGCTCTCTTTATGTTAGGATACAATAGGGGTGAACATCTGAATTTTGCCATGGGCAGTTACGGAATATAAGCCGGTGACTTCATCATGTTCGAATGTGACGGTACAGCCCGAAGGGAAATAGTACATGGGGCTTCCGCGCTCAGAACCAAGAATGCAATAATTCCCCAGAAGGAAGGTATCAAAGGTGGTAGAGCTGGTATAGTCAATTATATACGTATTGTAGTTAACCAAAACAAAAACGCCGTTTTGAGTATCTACAGTATAATCTTCGCCTGCTCGCCACAATGAATATCCTAAAGTAGTTGTGGATTGATTCAGCAACAGGCTGCTTATTATTTTAGTATTGTATAGTTTGGGTGATGAATTTACCGTTGTGTTTATAAGTAAAGCTCGTCTGCGAGACATCATACTTCATTTACCTTCCCAACTACAGCAATGCCGTTTTTTACTGAAATTTCGTAGGTGCAGCCGTTTTGCCATTCGGGCTCTTCGCCGATAAAGCTGAGGTCGGGAATTGATAGGAAGAAGGGCTCGTAATCATCGCCTACTTTCCATTCCACGCGAACCCAGAATTCATAAAAATCCGTTTCGGGCAGCATGAAACCAAGCTCTGTTATTTCGGAAAGATAATATTCATGCCCATCTTGGGGTTCCAGCAAATAGGGCTCAATAAGTGACTCACGGAGCCATGCTGTACCAGAAGGTCCTTTGATATTCACAGCAGCGGGGTTCTCCAGTCCGCCGTCATTGGACCATGACAGAGTACCGTCCTCTGCAACAGAAGGAGTGAAGGTAACACCGTTGGCGCCATCATTGCCGGAAGTACCTTGTGGGCCCTGGTCACCGGTGTCGCCCTTTTCGCCCTGAGGACCCTGATCACCTGTGGCCCCTTTAGGTCCTTTGATATTCACAGCAGCGGGGTTCTCCAGTCCGCCGTCATTGGACCATGACAGAGTACCGTCCGCGGCTACAGAGGGGGTAAATGTTATGCCATTTGTGCCGTCGCTGCCGGGAATGCCCTGAGGGCCCTGTTCTCCGGTCTCACCTTTTTCGCCCTGAGAGCCTGTGTCGCCCTTTGCCCCCTGAAGGGGGCCGTTGTTTACCCATGAAGAGTTTACGCTATCCCAAATGTAAATATCATAGGGCTGGGATGTGCCAACACCATATGCATCGCCGGGCGTGGGAGAGGTGATGGCTGTGCACAGAGCATCGACAGAGGCAAAATAGCCAAGCACCGCAAATCCTGCGCCTGTATCGCCTTTAATGCCTTGGGGGCCTTGCTCTCCGGTGTCGCCTTTTTCTCCCTGAGGACCTTGTTCACCCTGAGGACCTTGAGGGCCGATATCGCCTTTGGGTCCTTTGATATTCACTGCAGCGGGATCATCCAGCCCGCCGTCATTTGACCATGACAGCGTGCCATCCTCTGCAACAGAAGGTGTGAAAGTAACACCATTAACGCCGTCATTGCCGGGAACGCCTTGAACACCGGGATCGCCTGTATCGCCCTTTTCACCCTGAGGACCTTGAGGACCGGTATCGCCCTGAGGGCCTTGTATACCCTGAGGGCCCTGATCGCCTTTGTCGCCTTTTTCACCCATAGGGCCCTGCTGGCCTGTATCGCCTTTGGGGCCTGCGGGTATGCCGAGGGAGATGTGCTTGCCGTCGGCGGTGTCCGTTACTTCTGCGGTGGCGGCATCATCAGAGGAAAGCATAGTAACCTCTGCAGAAAGATTTGCAAAGCGCAGGGCGGCCTCTTCGCGCTTGCTTTCTGCCAAAACGCGAGCCGTCTCTGCCTGCTCCGTTTCAGACATAAGCCGGGCAAGACCATCTGCAGAGTTTTTGAGTTCATCCGTAAGGGAACGAAGGAGAGGATATTCGGGAGAGGCCTGTACGGTATCATCATTTATGATGGCCTTGCGGCAGGAAAAGTTGAATCTTGCGGTGGTGACAAGGGTGGATAGGGATGTGTCAGAGTATATCTGCAGCTCACATTCCACCATGCCGGGGGAGAAGGAGGCGGGGAAAAGCAGGATGTTTACTTCATTATTGTCGGCTCCGCCGATGGTCACTCCGCCATCCTGCATACCGCTGTCCTGCAATGAGGTGGAGCCGTCAGGCCGGGAAAAGGCGGCAATAATACGGCAGCCGGAAATATCCACAGGATTATCCCCATCGGTAAGGGTAATATGTATCCTGTTGCCTGTGTCGCCGTTTATTACTGTAAAATCTTTGTGGGAGGACGGACGCTTTATATCCAGCGCCACGTCAAATACTTTATTGATGGACATTGATATCCTCCTGATTCAAAATGTGTTTTGGCCGCATACGTGGAGCGAAACGTAGGCGAACAAACGTTCTGCACGGTTTGGATTTTATAGCAAAACAAGGCACTTTTCAATTGCATGATGCGCATGAAATACCATAAACGGTACTGCATGAAATCAAGCCGCACAGACTGTGCGCCGCTTTTGCACAATTGATGCTGGCGGCTTTGATGCATCAGGCAAAGCGAAAGGATGATAAAATAATCAGTTTGCAGATATAACAAAATGCTGATAAAATATTTAATTAAGTATGTCTTTGATATTTGCAAATCAACATAAAAAGGGGAGACACTATGAGCAAGGCCGATCTTATTTTCATGGATAACTGCAAAAAGATAATAACCGAAGGCGTTTGGGATACCGACAGAGAGGTGCGTCCCCGTTGGGAAGACGGCGCCCCCGCTCATACCGTAAAGATGTTTGGCCTTACCAACAGGTACGATCTGTCCGAAGAATTCCCCATAATGACCCTGAGAAAGACAGGCTTTAAAAACGCTGTGGATGAGCTTCTTTGGATATGGCAGAAAAAGTCCAACAACGTAAATGATCTGAACAGCCATATCTGGGATGCATGGGCGGATGAAACCGGCAGCATCGGCAAGGCATACGGCTATCAGCTGGGCGTAAAGCATCGCTATAAAGAGGGCGAGATGGATCAGGTGGACAGGATACTGTTTGATTTGAAGAACAATCCTGCCTCCCGCCGCATAATGAGCAACATATACAACCATTCAGACCTTATGGACATGCATCTGTATCCCTGCGCATACAGCATGACCTTCAACGTATCCGGAGACAGGCTTAATGCCATACTCAATCAGCGTTCACAGGATATGCTGGTGGCAAATAACTGGAACGTATGCCAGTATGCGGTGCTTGTTCACATGATGGCACAGGTAAGCGGGCTTAAGGCAGGCACACTGCTTCATGTTATAGCGGATGCCCACATTTACGACAGGCACGTGCCCCTTGTGGAGGAAATGCTTAAGCGCGAGCCTATGGATGCTCCCAGGTTTATAATGGATGAAACCATAGATGACTTCTATAAGTTTACCGTGGACAGCTTTGCGCTGGAAAACTATCAGTCCCATGGCTCCATAGGCAAAATTCCTGTGGCGGTGTAAATATGAATATCATTGTGGCAGTAAGCAAAAACTACGGAATAGGCAAAGATGGGGGATTGCTTTTCAGCATACCTGAGGATATGGCCTTTTTCCGCAGCACCACCAGCGGAAACACCGTAATAATGGGCAGAAAGACTCTTGAATCCCTTCCGGGAGGCAGGCCGTTGAAAAACAGGCGGAATATTGTGTTCAGCAGAAACGGAGATTTTTCTGTTGAAGGAGCAGAACGCGTTTCTTCCGTAGAAGAGCTGCAAGAACTTATCAATGGGGATGATAATGCCTTTGTAATAGGCGGCGAAGCCATATATAGGGCCTTGCTTCCTTATTGCAGCAGGGCTTACATTACCATGGTAGATGCGCAGGCAGATGCAGACAGGTTTTTCCCCAACATTGAACAGATGGAAGAATGGACTCTTGCGGGTGCTTCTGAATGGAAGGAGCATGAGGGCATAAGGTATCAGTTCAGGGAATATCACAGAAAAGCCGAATGATTCATTATTAAAGTGTATCCGGAACCGATGGGGGCGGCTCCACCGGGAGAAGGAAATGATAAAGGCGATAGTATACCTAACAAATACGGGCAGCACCGGGCGGTATTCAGAGATGCTCTCTGAGGCCACGGGGCTGCCTGCTTTTTCGCTGAAGGAGGCGGCAGAACACCTTAAGCTCAACGACGAGGTGTTCTATCTGGGATGGGTGATGGGGGGCCGTATAAAGGGATACAATCGTGCGGCGCTGCGTTACAGCATAGTTGGAGCGTGCGGGGTGGGAATGAATCTCCTAAAAGAGGATACTGCCAAAATGATAAAGGAAAAAACAGGCATAACCAACCCAAGCATAAAGGTATTCTATGCAAGAGGGGCATTTGATATGGATAGGCTGGACGCCGTGCATCAGGTGTTTATAGGAATAGTGCTAAAAAAGCTCAAGGATAACAATGGGGATAAAAACATAATAAAGCTGATAGAAGAAGGAGGAGATTTTGTAGACAGGGCAAACATAAAAGCGGCAGCTGACTGGATAACCGGTCACAACCGCCGCTTTATATAGCGAAAAACTATTCTGTTATAAGCGCTATGCAGCAGGCAATGTTTATTATCAGCAGCACAGGAAGGCCTGCTTTGAAGGAAGCGTGTCTGGTTTTATGGCGAAAGAAGTACATGCCAATAATTCCGCCCAAAGCTCCGCCCAATAAGGCCAGCAGAAAGAGAGTTCTTTCGGGTACACGCCATGCGCCTCGCTTTGCAAGAGCTTTGTCTATGCCCATCATGGCAAACAGCACAAAGGACATGCCGCCGATTACGAGCAAAAGCGTGCTAAGCGTTATCGTCATCGCTGCTCACCAAATCACGGGGAGGAAGCCTCAGCCTATCCCACATGCCGTATTTGTGGGTATCCGCTATGGCGTTCATTATGCGGGGCTCAGGGTCAGGCACGATGGAGGTAAGATATTTGATTATCTGTTTCATGTCCTCACGCTTGGTATAGCCTGCCACGGGGCAGTTGGGCTTGCATATGGGCAGCTCCAGCTTTTTTGCTACGGACAGGGCATATTTTTCAGGCAGGAATACTAAGGGGCGGATCACTGTGACCTCCTGACGGTCAAGGTATGTAACGGGGCCAAAGGTATTGAGCCGACTCTCATACAGCAGACTAAGGAAGAATGTTTCGATAACATCGTCACGATTATGGCCCAATGCTACAAGATTGCATCCGTGCTGATGGGCATAGTCATTTAGGGCACCACGGCGGAATTTTGCGCACAGGGCACAGGGGTTGGATTCCTTGCGCACGTTAAATACAACCTCGCCGATATCGGTTTTTAGTATTTCAAAGGGGACGCCTATGGACTCGGCATACTCCGCAACCGGGGTATAGTCCTGATCCGATATGCCAAGGTCCAGCAGCACAGCCATAAGCTCATATGGAACCTTGGAAAACATCTGATACAGCTTAAGGCCGTACATCAAAAGCAGGCTGTCCTTTCCGCCGGATACTCCTACGCATATCTTATCTCCGGGGCGTATCATGTTGTAGCGTTCATCGGCGCGGCGTATGCAGCCAAGTACTCTTTTCATCCTATACCTCACGATCAATATTGACTATTTATTATAACTTAACATTACTATTGACGCAACGGGGAGCCTGTGGTACAATGCATTCTCAGAAAACCGAATATGCCTTATCAAGAGTGGTTGAGGGACCGGCCCTGTGAAACCCGACAACCTGCCCCGAGGGGGTAAGGTGCCAATTCCGGCAGCGCGTATGCGCTGAGAGATGAGCGAAGAAGCAAGCTGACCTCATCTGTGCATGAGGTTTTACTTTATTTTGGAGGATATATCCGATGAAAAAACTCTTTACTTCCGAGTCCGTTACCGAAGGACATCCCGATAAACTGTGCGACTGCATATCCGATGCAGTGCTGGACGCAATACTTGCACAGGATCCCGCAGGCCGCGTTGCCTGCGAATGCTCTGCTGCCACCGGTACTTTGCTGGTGATGGGCGAAATAAGCACCACTGCCAAGATAGACGTTGCGGATATCGCAAAGAAGACCATCGCCCGCATTGGCTATGACAAGCCCGAATACGGCTTTAACTGCAGCAGCCTTACCGTGATCACCGCTATAGGTATGCAGTCTCCGGATATTGCCATGGGCGTGGATAAGTCCGTTGAGGCAAAGGAGGGAGAGGAGTCCCGCTTTGCCACAGGCGCAGGGGATCAGGGCATGATGTTTGGCTATGCCTGCGACGAAACCTCGGAGCTTATGCCTCTGCCCATATCTCTTGCCCATAGCCTTACACGCAGGCTTACAGAGGCCCGAAGGAGCGGCGAGATACCTTATCTCCGTCCCGATGGCAAAAGTCAGGTTACCGTGGAATACGATGGGGACAAGCCTGTGCGCGTGGATACTGTGGTAATATCCGCTCAGCATGACCCGGATGTATCCCTTGAGCAGATAAGGGAAGACATCATCAATAAAGTGATAATGCCCACTATACCAAAGGAGTATGCGGACGGAGATATACGTATATTTGTAAACCCCACCGGTCGATTTGTTATAGGCGGTCCCCACGGCGACAGCGGTCTCACCGGACGCAAGATAATAGTGGATACATATGGCGGATATGCCCGCCATGGCGGCGGTGCTTTCTCCGGCAAGGACCCTACAAAGGTAGACCGCAGCGCAGCCTACGCCGCACGCTATGCCGCCAAGAATGTGGTTGCGGCAGGACTTGCAAGGCGCTGTGAGATACAGCTTGCCTATGCCATAGGCGTAGCTCGCCCCGTATCCGTAATGGTGGATACATTTGGCACCGGCATGATCCCGGATGGTGAAATTGCCGACAGGATAGTAAACTGCATGGACCTGCGCCCCGAGGCCATAATCGAGCGGCTGGGCCTCAGGAGCCCCATTTATTCCGCTACCGCCGCATACGGCCACTTTGGCAGGACGGATATAGCGCTGCCCTGGGAGCGTACGGATATGGCAGAGCAGCTCAAAAAGGCATAAAATAAATATTGCAAAATGAAATGTTTTGCAAAAATGCGCCGGGTTAGTTGATTCCCCGGCGCATTTACGGTTATAATGTATATAGTGTATACGTGGAGCAGTCCATGCACAATAAAGCATAGGGAGGACACTCAAATTGGTTCGTGTTATCTTCGGCGAAAAGGGAGCCGGAAACTCAAAGCGCATAATACAGATGGCCAATGACTCACTGGAACAGACCAAAGGCAGCGTAGTATTCATAGACGCAGAGGGACAGTATCTCTTCGAGCTGAAGCATGCCATACGCTTTATTGATGCAGGGCATTACCGTATAGACAGCCCGGATATGTTTATAGGGTTTATTGCGGGAATAGCCGCTCAGGATTTTGACCTTGAGCTGGTATATGTGGACGGCTTCTCCAAGCTGGTAAACTGCCGCACTGAGTCACTTGAGGATATGTTTAATAGACTGGATGAGCTTTCCTCTGAGGCCGACGTAGAGGTGGTAATAGCCATGAGCGGCGACGACATGCCGGACTACCTTAATAAATACATGGCGGAATAAACAAAATAATTTGTGCGGGGGTGTATTTCCCCCGCTTTTTTAAATGGCACAGAAGAGGATATGGCGGAAGGCATGCACATAAAATGTATATGCCAACAGGTATTATCGGAGGTATGCTTCCATGAAATACAGATCAGGAACAGGTTTATATGTTTTAGCAGCGGTGCTGATAACGGCGCTGCTGTCATCTGCTGCCACCATCGTGCTGATAAAAGGCGGGGTGGGAGATTCTGTTATGCTGTCTGCCGGAGAATACGCGGAATATCGCAGGTTTATGGCATTGGATGAGGTGGCGGATAAAATAGAGGAAGAGTTTTACGCGGATGTACCTTCCAGGGACACCCTTGTTGCGGGGGCGGCATCCGGGATGCTGGGCACACTGAATGACCAATACGCACGCTATTATACCGCAGAGGAATATGAGGAATATCTGAGCTCTGTAAACGGAGAATACCGCGGCATAGGTATGGTGGTGAGCCAACCGGATAAAACGGGTGCCATGGTACTGGAGGTGTATGATGGCAGTCCTGCCCAGGCCGCAGGTATAAAGGCAGGGGACATTCTTACTTACATTGAAGATGCGAGCACTGTGGGTATGACGCTGGAGGAGCTGTCCTCTCTTATTGCTTCCCAAAGCGATGATGGGGTATTGCTCAGGTTTTTCAGGGTGAATGACACCTTTGAGGTTACCGTTTACAGCGAAGATATAAGCGTAAACCACGTTGAATATGCTTTGTTTAATGAAAACACAGGGTATATTTCGATCAGCATGTTCAGCGGAAACTGTGCAGAGGAATTTGAGGCCGCAGTGGATGATCTTAAGAGCAGGAATATGACCTCCCTTGTAATAGACCTGAGGAACAATCCGGGCGGCTCTTTGGATGCGGTGGTAAGTGTGGCAGATGAGCTTTTGGGAAAAGGAATGCGCATAGTAAGCGTTGGGCCGGAGGGCTCCAGGGACGAAGAAGTGTACGAGGCGTCGGGACGGCCTATAGGAGTGCCTGTGGCAGTGTTGGTAAACCAAAACTCGGCCTCTGCCAGTGAGATACTGGCCGCAGCAATACAGGAAAACGGCGTAGGCAAGGTGGTGGGTACAAAGACCTTTGGCAAGGGTATAGTGCAGACCACAATGCCTGTGGAATCCACAGGGGGATGGCTTAAACTCACAACCGATGCATACTATACCCCAAAAGGCAACAACATCCACGGCGTGGGAATAGCGCCGGATATATGCGCGGAACTGCCTGAGGAATACCAAAACATGGCTATAGAGCAAATAGAGCAGGAAAATGATGCGCAGCTTTGGGCGGCGTTGAAATATGTAAGGGCAAAGGCTGAATAGAAGCGAATGAGGGAGCGGTTATGGATATACAAAAGCTGATACAGAAGGACGGCATTATAGAAAAAATAGCGAAGGCTGAGGAGTGCCTGTGGTTCAATCCGAATATTAAAACAGGGTCTGGTTCATTTGAAGGTACAGCCATTACAATGGATGACATTGAAAAGGCAGAGAGACGCCTTGATCGTTTTGCTTCCTTTATAATGCAGTGCTTTCCGGAAACCATAGCTGACGGAGGCCTTATCGAATCCCCATTGGCTGAAATACAAGCCATGGGCCAAAGGCTGGACACAGGCGGGCGGTTGCTGCTTAAGCTGGACAGCCATCTTGCCATCGCGGGCTCGGTAAAGGCTCGCGGCGGAATATATGAGATACTGAAGCACACTGAGGATATTGCCCTGCAAAATGGTCTGATTAGTTCAGATGAGGACTATGCAAAGCTTGCGGAGCCTGAGTGTCGTCAGGTGTTTTCAAAATATACCGTGCAGGTAGGATCTACTGGCAATTTGGGCCTTTCCATAGGCATAATGAGCGCCGCCATAGGATACAGGGTAAAGGTTCATATGTCGGCGGACGCAAAGCAATGGAAGAAGGATTTGCTCCGCAGCAAGGGAGTAGAGGTGATAGAGTATCAGTCGGATTATTCCGAGGCTGTAAAGCAGGGCAGAAGGTTATCCGATATGGACCCCATGAGCTATTTTGTGGATGATGAAAATTCAGTTGACCTGTTCCTGGGCTATGCAGTGGCGGCAAAGCGGCTTAAAGCTCAGCTGGAAGGGATGCAAATTGTTATCGACAGTCGGCATCCCCTGTTGGTATATATACCCTGCGGAGTAGGCGGCGCGCCGGGCGGTATTGCATTTGGGCTGAAGAAGCTGTTTGGCGATAACGTGCATGTATTTTTTGTGGAGCCTGTACAGGCGCCCTGTATGCTGCTGGGTATGGCCAGTGGGCTTAATCAAGAGATATGTGTGCAGGATGTTGGGCTTACCGGCATCACCCATGCGGATGGTCTGGCGGTGGGACGCCCTTCGGGATTTGTGGGCCGGGTAATGAAGGGAATGCTTGCAGGAGAAGTTACAGTGGAGGATTCAAAGCTGTATGACTACATGAGGCAGCTGCTGGATACAGAGGGCATATTTATAGAACCATCGGCCTGCGCCGCATTTGAAGGGCCTGTAAGGCTGTGCAGGGATGGCAGGCAATACCTTGCCGAACACGGCATTGAACCTGTTATAGACAATGCCGTGCATATATGCTGGGCCACAGGAGGGGCGCTGGTGCCGGAGGAAATACGAAGAGAGTATATGAACACATACCTGTAAAAGGAAGATGTAGGCATAAAAAATCCGCAGATGCTATGCATATGCGGATTTTTTAGATTAAGATCAGTGGTGTTCGTCGTTGTGCTTGATGCCGTCCCGCCTGAAGAGCAGGGTAATGCCCCATACGCCTGCCAAACCAACAAGGGTATATACGATGCGGGCAAAGGTGGCGCTCATGCCGCCGAAAAGGCTGGCCACCAGGTCAAACTGAAACAGGCCGATAAGACCCCAGTTCAGGGCGCCGATTATAACGAGAATCAGTGCAAGAGTATCCATTGTATAAGCTCCTTTTGCTTTGATGTGCTTATGATGGCACAGACAGAACAAAAGGATACCAGGGAAAATTTTACTTTTTCTTTGGATAGAATATCTCTATTTCAAATTTGTCAAAATCCACCGGCTCTATAAAGTCCGAAGGAAGGAAAACTACACGGGAGAATTCATCTATTTCCCGTAGGTGCTTTTTCAGCATTAATGGACGAGAAAGATCCAGCTCCTGGCACAGCGGGCTGATAAGCTCATCCCAGTCAGAGGCGGTATCTCGGGTAAGTCCCTGGTATTCTATGGTGTGCTGGCGCTGAATTTTGTCGTTTTTGCGGATGATCCCCCAAAGCTTCATGGAAATATCTCCTTTTGATAAGATAAAAGGCGGCGGTAATACAGTCCGCCGCCCCATAAAAGGATGCTGATTTACTTCTGCAGATACTGAGTGGATACGAAGAGTATCTTGTTGTTGTATTCGATCATGCTCCAGCCATTGCCTGCATCCTTTACAAAGCTTACGGCAGTACCGTTGGAGAGCTTCTCAACACGCTCTGCATCGGAGGATGCGGCGGAACGGATGTTGATATCGTCGCCCTTGATGGTGGCGGGAGAGGTGGTATAGGAGCTGATGTCGCTTACCTTCTTGATGTATCCACCGGATACGTAGGCCTCGCCGTTGTTGTAGGCGATCTTGTACCAGTCGTTATTGTCGGCGCTGATCACGTATACCTTTTCGCCCAGAGAGAGGGTGCCGATCTTGTTGCCGGAGGTGCCGGCGATATCGCGTACGTTTACGCCGTCATCGGTGGCATAGTAGATGGACTTTGCATCGCCTGCGTTGGAGGGGGCACCTGCGCTGCCGGCGCCGGATCCTGCGCCTGTACCGGTACCGCCTGTGGCGGTGGTGGTGTATTCGATGTTGAAGGTCTTGCGGGCGATGGCGTAGCCGTTCTTGCGTGCTTCAATATTGAGGGTAAAGGAACCGGGCTCGGTAAGGTTGTATACAAAGGTGAATGCGCCGGTCTCGTCAACAGGTACAGCCGCATCGCCAACAAAGATAGAGGCGGAAGTATCGCCTACCATACCGTCGATCTGAACTGCGGGGCTGGTAACGGAGAAGCTCTCGGTGTTGGGAGAGGTGACCGTCATGTCGATGGTGGGGATGGGGATATAGATGGGCTGAGCAAAGGTAATGTCTTCACTTTCGCCCTTCTTGTTGATCACGCTGATGTCGGGATATACGGGCAGAGTACCGTCTGCTGCCAGCAGGTCGGGATCAACGGGTTCGCCGGGGATCCACAGCTGCTCGGGGATAGCAAAGGTTACGGACTTGCCGGTAACGGGCTCTTCGCGCTCTATGGAGCCACCCTCAAAGCGTACGGTGCTGCCCTTCTTGGCATAGGTGGTGATGTTGTATACGGTGTTGCCGTCGGCAGAAGCAGTCTTTTCGATGGTGGCTTCCTCGGTAACGGCAGAGCCGGAGAACAGGCCGCCGCCGATAAGCTTGATAACGCCGAATATCAGCAGACCTGCAGCAATGACGCCGCCCAGGATCATGGCCATAAGCTTAACGTTGAGGCCGCCGCGCTTTTTGCGGGAAGCGGACTTGGAGGGGCGGGCAGAGGATTTTGCCTTGGAAGAGCCGCCCTTGGAGGAAGAACCCTTGGAAGAACCGGAACTCTTGCCTTTGCTGCTCTTTGCGCTCTTGGAGCGGGGACGCTCGTCCCGCAGATCATCGGTATAGTCGTAGGAGAACATGCGGTCGTCAATGGGATCCGCATATTTGATGGTTTGAGAAGAGGCGGGGGCAGCATAGGAGCCTGTCCATGCAGAGGATACGGAGGAAGCTGCTGCAGATGCGGCAGAATCCACACGGGCTCCGCAGGCGTTGCAGAAACGCTGACCGGAGAGCATGGGCGCGCCGCACTTTGCGCAGGTGGAACCGGAGCTCTGTACACTGCTGCGGCGTACGCTCTGCTGTACAGAGGATTGTGCGTAAGTCTGCTGAGGAGCAGGCTGAACGGGAGCATCCTCTGCCTTGGGAATGGTAAAATAATCCTCAGGAATATCGCTTTCGGATATGGTATTGGCGTTAAAGTCGGGCTTGGCCCATTTGGGAGAGCTTACAAAGCTTCTGCTGCCTGCGGAAGGCGCAGAACCCCCATTAAGTGGTGCAGCACACTTTTCGCAGTATTCGAGGAAATCCTCGTTGTTTGCGCCGCAGTTTTTACAGATCATAATCATACCTCCTGAAAGGTCTAGTCACAGCATATTATATCAAATACCAATAGGTAATGAAATACCTTTTCCCTGATAAATATAAACAAACTTTGAATTATAAACAATGAGCCAAATATGATGGCGATGGTGATTTCAGCATGGTATAATCTATTTGTACTGAAATATACGCTGGTATAAACTGCGGATTTTCGGAGGAAAAATCATGAAGCGAATTTTTTGCGCTGTTTTTGCAGCCTGTATACTGTTTACTTCTGCTGCATGCAGGCCTAAGGAGGATCCCTTTAAAGGATACACTACTCAGGGCGATATTTCCGGCGGTGTGCCTCTGGATCATGCCAACGCCAGGGAAATTTCCGTATGGCAGAATGGGGACAGCACATATATTAAGCTTACCTTTAACGTGGGCAGCCGTATGAGCGGCGGCGGTGAGGAAGCTCCCGCATCCACTTCTCCCAGCTATAAGATATATCCATTGAGCTATCCTTCAAGGCTGGTGGTGGAATTTGAAGCGCTGGAATATGCCGACTATGAGCATGGCGGCTTTAGTCCGGCGGGATGTGTATTGGGAAGCTTTCTCCACAGGATAGATGGGGAGAAAAAAGCAAGCATATATTTCCAGCTTTCCGCAGATGCGGCGTTCAAGGCATTTTCCAGCGGAAATCAGCTGGAGATAGAGATAAAGCCAATGCCCAAGCCCGAGGAAAAGAAAGGCAAGGAACAGCAGCGCTTTATCGCCACGGCTGATGCATACAGAGATTTATGCGGCGGCAGGATAGCGGACATACCAATGACCCCCAGCCTTGACGATTCACTGCAGAATGTATTATTGGTATCCGGGGTAATGGATTCCGACATAACCGCTGAGCTGTTTATAAACGATACCGTGGCAAAGTACCCCAACGCTGTGCGTGAGGAATGGATGGTGCAGCCCATAGAATATGGAGGCCGTCCCCTGTATGATGCGTCCCTCGGCTACATGGCAGCCTATTCCGAAAACGTGGCCCGCATAGAGGAAGGCACAGCTTCAGCGCATGTATTAATACCCGATGGCTGGTATGTTACGGATCTGCCAAAACGCTCCGGAGGCGGCGCGCTTTATTCCCGACGTACCGTGATAAGCGATATGTCTTCCGAATATGACTGCGAAATGCTTTGGGTAATGAAGGCAGACGGCAGTTCCGAAGCCTTTTTGGATTATGAATTCCAAACCGTGGAAAGCGCGGCGTTTTCCCCTGACGGGCGAAGGCTTGCGGTTCTGGAAAGGGCAGCGGAGGCTACGAATTTATACATATTCGATGTGGAGACCGAGGAACTCAGCGCGAACCTTACGGATATGGGCTTTGGCGACATGGTCAGCGCATATACCTGGGATGACCTGGGAACCACACTTTACGCCGTCAGCGGAACCGATATGATGCTGGTACATCAATATGACTTTAACGTTCCGGTAGAAAACAAGCGCCATGGCGTGGTTGAAAAAAACGGTGCAGATGAAGGATGCATTGCCTATTGCGGCGGCAATGTATACTTTGTGCAGGGTGACATGGATAAGGGCGATGTAATATATCGCGTAAAGTGCGACGGCGGAGTGCGCAAGTCCTTTACCGAGGGCAGTACCTTTGAGCTTTCCCCGGATAATAAATACATGGCGATAAACGCTGAGAGCGGAATATCCGCGGCCAGCACCGCATCTGCCAAGTTCCGCCTGTACGATATGCAGACCGGGGAAAACATTACCGTAACGAATGAATTTGGCCCCCAGTCCTTTATATGGTCCAAGGATGGCACAAAGCTTTATTATTTTGAAAATCGTCTCTCCGGCGAGGGTGGAGAAAGTTCCCAAGGAGACACGCAGACTCAACAGGACAGTTATCCTTATACCCTGTGGATGTATGACGTTGCCACGGGAAAAAACAGCATGATAGGCGATTTTCCCACCACGTCCATTTACCCTGGGGAAACCGCAGGCAGCATATATATGACGTACAGCGACTCCGACACCATGGGTGAAAGGGTAAAGGCCACGTACCAAATAGATATCGACGTTACGGGTAGGTAAGGCAAAATAGTGGACATAATACAGCACTATGGTGTAAAATGACAAAAAATATTAAACGCAGAGTAGGATGCCGTGCGCGGCGGGGCTTTGCCCCCACAGTGCTGACCGGACGGGGAGTTGCCGGCCAGACGAATAGCGTAAAAAAAGCGCTTGCGGTACGGCTTCCGCATCCCGCTGCTGCATAACCAAGAGGACGCCGCCTCTTCTTATGTGGTATTATGGGACGCTGTGTAAAGAAAGGTGGATTTTCATGGAAAACAACAACCGTCTTAACATCAGCGCCGGTACCAGAAAACTTGTGTACTGCGCATTGCTCACCGCCCTTGGCGTGGTTCTGGGAGGTATGCTGAGCATACCCGCCATGCCGCTGGGCTCCTATACGCTGAAAATAGGCTTTGGCGTGCTGCCGGTAATAATTGCGGCTGTGCTTTACGGCCCTGTGTACGGGGGCGTGGTGGGCGGCCTGACAGATCTTATTCAGGCGCTGATATTCCCCAAAGGGCCCTATATGCCTTGGTTTACCGTCATAGGTGCCCTGTTCGGCATCATTCCCGGGCTGTTTTTTAGGTCGGGGCAGCCTGTCACATGGAAGCGGCTGTTTGCCGCAATATTTACCGGACAGACGATATGCAGCGTTGTACTTAATACGCTGCTGCTTATGTGGCTGTACGGCTCACCGTATCATATCGTCTACGCAAGGATAATAAACCAGGCGGTAATGATCCCGCTGTATACCGTAATGGTTTACTGGCTGATAAAGGCCCTTAAGCGGGGCGGTGTAATATAAGTCATAAAAACTGTGCATACTTTTCCGTATATACCAAAATGCGGAGGAAGATGCATATGCTGTTTATGAGAAATAAAGAAAATCAACAGGATCAAAGGGCCGAACAGGTGATCAAAGCCATGGAGCAATGGCAGGAGGCCAGACGGTACTTTGAAAGCGTAAGCGATACAGACCTTGTGGATTACGCCATATACGAGGCGGAGGCCGCACGGCGAAAATACATGCTGCTTTTAAAGCGATATGCTCAGGAGCGGCAGCAGACGGAGTAAAAGAAAACCATGACCATGCTTGTGATGTTCGGTATAGGACTGCTGATATTGTGGATACTGTTCAAGGTATTCCGCTGGCCTCTGAAGGTTTTGGGCAAGCTGATTCTCAATGCCGTAATGGGGGCGATAACTCTTATCCTTATCAACATCGTAGGCGGGTTCTTTGGGTTTACTCTGCCTATAACCGCATTCACCTCACTGATAGTGGGGCTGTTGGGCGTACCCGGCGTAGCCATAATAGCCGCATGGGTATTTCTGCTGTAAACTAATACATTAAAGGCTCCCGAGTTTCATACGGGGGTCTTTTTGTGAAAGGAAGTGCAAAATATGTCGGATATTATAAGGCTTAAAGACATGATAGCATCCTCCGGCCGCATAGTTTTCTTTGGCGGGGCGGGGGTAAGCACAGAGTCCGGCATACCGGATTTCCGAAGTGAAAACGGCATATATGATGCTATACGCCGCTTTGGCGAAAGGCCGGAGACCCTTCTGAGCCACAGCTTTTTTATGAATAACACAAAGCGGTTTTACGAGTATTACAGGAGCGCGCTGCTGGTTACGGACGTGAGGCCGAATGCTGCCCACGAAGCCCTTGCGGCGCTGGAAAAACAGGGCAGGCTTACCGCTGTTGTTACGCAAAACATAGACGGACTCCATACCAAAGCAGGCAGCAAAAACGTATATGAGCTGCACGGCAGTATATACAGGAATTACTGCATGGACTGCGGCAAAGCTTATTCCGCTGAGGAAATAATGGACATGGACACCGTGCCCCGCTGCAGCTGCGGAGGCATTATAAAGCCTGACGTGGTGCTGTATGAGGAAGGGCTGGACAATGGTACCATACACGGAGCGGTGACCCACATAATGCGGGCGGATATGCTGATAATCGGTGGTACATCATTGGCCGTCTATCCTGCAGCAGGGCTCATAGACTATTACAGAGGAGATAAGCTGGTGCTTATCAACAAGAGCGAAACGCCCCGCGATTCTCTGGCAGATCTCGTGATACACGATGCCATAGGCAAGGTGCTGAAGGAAGCGGTATTATAATTTAGTTGGGGAGTAATATAAAATGACAGGCTGGCTTATTCGCCGATTTGTAAAGGATAACGAAAATACCCAAAACAGGGCAGTGCGAGAGGCATACGGCATACTTGCGGGAGTGGTGGGCATAGCGGCAAATATGCTGCTGTGCGCAGCTAAGTTTTTGATCGGCATGATAACCGGCAGTATAGCCGTACAGGCGGATGCGGTTAACAACCTTGCGGATATAGGCTCAAACCTTATGACACTGCTTAGCGCCCGCCTTGCGGGAAGGCCTGCAGATAAAGAACATCCCTACGGTCATGCCCGCATGGAGTACATTGCTGCGCTGATAATAGCCTTCCTTATACTTATGGTGGGCTTTGAGCTGGGCAAGGAATCATTTGCTAAGATAATTCATCCCCAAAAGGTTGAGTTCACCGTTGCAACTATGCTGGCCCTTGCTGCGTCCATACTGGTTAAGCTGTGGATGGGCATGTTTACAGCCAACATCGGCAGGCGCATAGATTCCGCCACCATGAGCGCTGCCACCGCAGACAGCCTTATGGACTGCATAAGCACCGGTGCTATTCTTGTTTCCTCGATCCTTGCGTACTTCTTTGGAGTAAATCTGGACGGATACATTGGCCTTGCGGTTGCGGCGTTTGTATTGTATTCCGGTATTAAGCTGGTAAAGGAAACCATAAGCCCTCTTATGGGCGAGGCCCCTGCGCCGGAATTTGTAAAGGAGCTTGCAGACAGAATATCCGCATATGATGGGGTGATCGATACCCATGATATACTCATCCACAGCTACGGCCCCGGAAATATAATAGCCACGGCCCACGCAGAGGTGGATGCCAAGGGGGATGTCCTTGAACTTCATGAGCTTATAGATAGGATAGAGCTGGAGGTGGGCAGGGAGATGGGCATGCTGCTTACCATTCACATGGATCCTGTTGAGCTGGATAATCCCAATGTGCAGCGGGCAAAGGATATTATAAGCAATATTGTATCCCAGCTGCCTGTAAAGACGGTGTTCCATGATTTTCGCATGGTGCCGGGGGAAAAGCGCAATAATCTTATATTTGACTTGGTGGTTCCGCTGGAAATCGGAGAAGCCAAGGAGCATGAAATTATGGATACCATATGCTCAAAAGCAAAAGAGGCTGACCCTACATACGCCTGTGTTATCCAGATAGACCATGATTTCAGCGGCCTTATACAGCCGTAAATATAATCAAATTCATTTATAAAGGAAGCAGATAACATGAAAGCTGTAACCGCTATTTTGCTGGCTGCCGGAGACGGCAAGCGAATGGTATCCCGCAGGCAGAAAGTAATGCACAATTTGTGCGGCAGGCCTGTGATAGGCTGGGTCATGCGCAGCGTTCAGCGCAATATTGCAGAGCGTCCCATTACTGTACTGGGCTTTGACGGTGAATCCGTAAAGGAATACTTTGGCAAGGATTCCGGCTACGTTTATCAGAATCCCGGAGATTCCACTGCAGAGGCTCTTAGGGCAGGTCTTTCCGCTGTGTCTGCGGAGGATGGCTATGTGCTGGTAATAGCGGGAAACCTTCCGCTGATATCCGATGGTACGGTATCAGCGCTGGTATCCGCAGCCCGCAAGGGTTCTGCATCACGCCTGATATGTCTTTCCGAGGATGTTACCCTTATAGTTGCGGCGTATTGCTTTGAGTTGAAGGCAATACGTGCCTGTCTTGAGGATAAGCTGGAAACCATAGAGCAGTGCGTGGGTAAGCTCCGTAAGGACGGACGCATGGTGGTGGACGTATACGCTCCCGAGATAGAGGGCATAGAGGTGGATACCCGTGAGGACCTTTGGTGCTGCTCCGAGATAATGCGCAGGGTAATAAACGCAGGCCATATGAGCAGGGGGGTTACCTTTATAGATCCCAATACTGCTTATATTGATGCAGACGTAAAGATAGGCATGGACACTGTTATCCATCCCAACGTAGAGCTGCTGGGCAATACCGTAATAGGCGAGGATTGTACCATTTACAGCGGCTGCCGCATAGAAAACAGCAAGATAGGCAGCGGATGCATACTGGATGCGGTGGTGTCCATAGACGCTCAGGTAGAGGATGGGGCAAAGGTAGGTCCCTTTGTGCGGCTCAGACCTGACAGCCACATCGGCGCAGGCTGCAAGATAGGTAACTTTGTAGAGGTTAAGAACTCTGCCATAGGAGAAAAAACCTCCATAGCTCACCTTACCTATGTGGGCGATGCGGATGTGGGCTCTAAGGTAAATATGGGCTGCGGCACGGTATTTGTAAATTACGATGGCTTCAAGAAGCACCGTACCACCGTTGGCAATAACGTATTCCTGGGATGCCAGACCGCTCTTGTGGCTCCTGTGAAGGTAGGAGATGACGTATATACCGGCGCAGGTTCCGTAATAACCGAAGACATACCCGACGGCGCACTTGCCATGGCCCGCTGCCGCCAGCAGAACAAAGAGGGCTGGGTAGAGAAGTACAGGGAAAAGAAGCGCAGGTAGCGCATACTGCCAAAATGGCATAAAAAGCCGTAAAAACAAATATTCCCTTGACAGAATATCGGTTTTTATGATTTTATACTGGATGGAATAAAACAAAAATCACAAGATACAGGAGATTAAACATGAGCCTTTACAGTGAATGGCAGGCTATTGCCGAGCAGGATAGAGAACCCCATCTTGCCAGAAAGTTCTGGCAGGAATACTTTGACATGGAAACCGAGAACTACAAGCAGATCCTCGGCGACTATGAAAACACCGTGGAAGGCAAGCTGTCCGAGCTGGCGGCCCGCTTCAACATGGACGAAGTGACCTTCGTAGGATTCCTGGATGGCATCAACTCCAGCCTTAAGAAGGAGCTGAAGCTGGACAGCCTCAAGAGCGGCTCCAAGATAAAGCTGGATATCGACTTTGAAAAGCTTTACTTCAACATGCTGGACTGCAAGGCAGAGTGGCTGTACACCCTCAAGGAGTGGGAGCCCATCCTGACCGTTGAGCGCCGCAAGGAGATCACTCAGGAGTTCCGTGCTTCCAAGATGTTCGTCAAGGAAGCGGAGCCCGGCCGCAATGATCCCTGCCCCTGCGGCAGCGGCAAGAAGTACAAGAAGTGCTGCGGTGCAGGCAAATAATTGCATATATAAAATGGCGTTCCCTTCGGAGCGCCATTTTGAACTTTTGGAAACAACCTAAAGTTAATATATGAATTTAACATATGTGTGGTATAATATATAATGACGAGCCACAATATACATGTCTTTTCAATATTTTCTATACGGAGGCAGCAATATTATGAAGCTTAGATTTTGCGGTGCGGCAAAGGCTGTAACCGGTTCCTGCCATATGATCACATTCGATGGCGGCAGCATACTTGTGGACTGCGGCATGAGGCAGGGCGCAGATGCAAAGAGCGAATACGGCGAGGGTGATTTTCCCTTTGTGCCGGGTGATATAAAAGCTCTGCTGCTTACCCATGCTCACATAGATCATACCGGTCTTGTACCTCTGCTGGTAAAGCGTGGATTTAAGGGCCCCATAGTATCTACAGAAGCAACATCAAAGCTCTGCGGCATAATGCTGCCTGACAGCGCCCATATACAGGAGCAGGATGCCGAATATCAGAACCGCAAGAACGAGCGGGCGGGCAAGCCCCTTGTGGAGCCCTTGTATACCTCACAGGATGTGGAAAATACCCTTAAGCAG
Source organism: Clostridia bacterium (assembly GCA_017547885.1). Classification (GTDB taxonomy): domain Bacteria; phylum Bacillota; class Clostridia; order Christensenellales; family CAG-138; genus SFEL01. The sequence goes on from JAFYOP010000006.1 coordinate 40,862, forward strand.
TTTAAGCCTACAGTATATGGCAAGATAGTGGACATATGCCCGGGCGTAAAGGCCAGGTTCACCGATGTGGGCCACCTGCTTGGTTCCTCTGCCATAGAAATATGGGTGACTGAGGGCGGCAAAACCACCCGCTTTGTATTCTCCGGCGATATCGGCCGTGACGACAGGCCTATAATAAAGGATCCCGAAAGCCCTGAGGCCGCAGATTATCTCATCATGGAAAGCACCTATGGCGACAGGGTGCATGAGGTGTCCACGGATGAAGAAAAAGAAGCTGAGTTTGCCCGTGTGCTGAAAAACGGTATTGCCCGGGGCGGCAATATAGTTATCCCCGCCTTTGCGGTGGGCCGTACACAGGAGCTGCTGTATTATATCAAGCGTATGCTTGTGAATAATACCGTCCCCGGCCTTGAAAAGGTTCCGGTATACATCGACAGTCCCCTTGGCATAAAGGCAACCCGTGTATACGCTGCCTGCGGAGCAGAGTGCTATGACGATGAAACAAAAGCCCTTGCACGAAGCGGCGACCTTTTCGAGTTTGATACGCTCAAGGTGGCGGAAACTGCTGACGAGAGCAAGCTCATCAACGATGCCAAGGGCTGCAATATCATAATCTCCGCATCCGGCATGTGCGATGCGGGCCGTATACGCCATCACCTGAAGAATAACCTGTTCAAGGCCACCACTACGGTAATATTTGCGGGCTATCAGGCTGTGGGTACGATTGGCCGCATGCTGACAGACGGCGCCAAGAAGATAAAGATACTGGGCGTTCCCGTTATGGTAAACGCCGATATTCAGCGTATACAGGGCTTCTCAGGCCATGCCGACCAGAGGGAACTGCTCAATTGGGTAGAGGAAATAGACAAAAAGCCCGCCAAGGTATTCCTTGTCCACGGCGAAGAAAGCGCCATCTATGCCCTGCAGGATAAGCTTGAAGAGCGGGGCTACGATGTGACAGTTCCCAGCATGTTTGAGGAGTTTGATCTTGAGAGCGGCGAGGTATACGCAACCGAAACAAGGCTTGTAAAGTCTGCCGCAGGAAAGGCCGTAAAGCCTTCCAAGGCATCCAACATAAAGGCGGAGCTGAAGCGGCTGATGGTCGCGCTGATAGATGCCGTATCCGACAGCGCAAAGGTCGCGGACCTTGCGGACAATGTGAGCGAGCTTGCGGATCAGCTGGAGCAGCGGCTTAAGTAATAATTATAAATTAGCCATTGAACAGTTTGGTTTAATGTGCTAAAATATATCGAAATTGAAATTATGGCTATGATGGAGAAAAGTGGGCTGTATCCCATTGCAGAGAGAGCCGCACCTGCTGCAAGCGGCTTATGGGAAAATCCTGCACAAGTTCGCTCCTGAGCCGCCCCGGTGAAGCCCGTGATATTTGGGTGTGTAGTTGGGGCCGGGTAAGCCCGATACAGCGATAAAGGCCCTGTGATGGCAGGGTGAATTAGGGTGGTACCACGAATGCGCCTTCGTCCCTTAGGACGAGGCGCAATTTTATTTTGGAGGATTTTAAAACCATGAAGGACACTCTGGAAAAAATCAGGCTGAATACCCTTGAAAGCCTGAAAAACGCAGAGGACGAGGCGGCAATAGATGCCATCAACCTCGCCGTATTCGGCAAGAACGGCTCTCTTACCGAGATACTCAAGGGCATGGGCAAGCTCAGCAAGGAAGAGCGTGCCGCCGTGGGACAGCTGGTAAACGGAGTAAAGAAAGAGCTGGAGAAAGAACTCAATGAGCGCAAGGCCGAGATAGCCGCAAAGATGCAGGAGCTGCGCTTTGCCAAGGAAGCTATCGACGTTACCGAGCCAGGCAAGATCTCCATGCCCGAAGGTCATCTGCATCCCATGACCCAGACCTATCGCGAGATCCGCGATGCGCTGGTTGGTATGGGCTTTACCACTTATGAAGGCCCCGAGGTGGAGTACGATGACTATAACTTCACCAAGCTCAACCTTCCCCTTGACCATCCTGCCCGCGATATGCAGGATACCTTCTATGTAAACGACAAGGTAGTACTGCGCACCCATACCTCTCCCCTTGAAGCACGCGCCCTGCTCAACCTTAAGCCTCCCTTCAGGCTTATCATGCCCGGCCGCGTTTTCCGTGTAGACGAGGTGGACGCAAGCCACAGCCCCGTATTCATGCAGATGGAAGGCTTTGTTGTGGATAAGGATCTTACTCTTGCAGACCTTAAGGGCACCCTGCTTACCTTTATCCACGCTGTATTCGGCGAGGATGTAAAGATGCGCTTCCGTCCCAGCTATTTCCCCTTCACGGAGCCCTCTGCTGAGGTCGACGTATCCTGCACCCTCTGCGGCGGCAAGGGCTGCCGTCTGTGCAAGGGCACCGGCTGGCTGGAGATTCTCGGCAGCGGCGTTACCAATCCCCACGAGCTGGAAAACTGCGGCCTTGATCCCAAGGAATGGAAAGCCTTTGCCTTTGGCCTTGGCGTAGACCGTATCGCAAGCCTTAAGTACGGAATTACGGATATCCGTCTCGAGTACGAGAACGATGCCCGCTTCCTCAAGCAGTTCTAACAGGGAGGTAAGATAGATATGAAACTGCCCCTTAAATGGTTAAAGGAATATGTTGATTTCAACGTGACCCCTGAAAAGTTCGTAGAGCTTATGATGTGGCGCGGCTTTGAAATAGCTGACATAGAAGATGAAATGCCCGGCATAAGCAATGTTGTTGTGGGCCGCATCGAAAAGATAGAACAGCATCCCAATGCGGATAAGCTTAAGATATGCACCCTTAACATCGGCGCAGAGGAAAACCTTATCATCATTACCGGCGCTTCCAATGTGTTCGAAGGCGCACTGGTTCCCGTTGCTGTGGACGGCGCTGCCCTTGCAGGCGGCGTGGTGATCCATCCCACCGTTATGCGCGGAGTGGAAAGCTTTGGTATGCTGTGTTCCGGTCAGGAGCTGGGCCTCACCGAGGCTGATTATCCCGGCGCAGAGGTATACGGCATACTTATCCTGCAGGAAGACCATCCCCTTGGTCAGACCATACAGGAAGCTGTCGGCCTTAACGATATCGTTTTTGATATAGAGCTTACCCCCAACAGGGCAGACTGCATCAGCATCATAGGTATGTGCCGCGAGGCTGCTGCTGCTCTGGGCCAGAAGTTCGTAGAGCCTGCCATTAAGCAGGTAGCGGGCGAGGGAGATGCAAAGGATTACGCATCCGTACAGGTAATGGATACCGACCTTTGCCCCAGATACATTGGCCGTGTAGTTAAGGATATAAAGATCGCTCCTTCTCCCGCATGGATGCAGAAGAAGCTCCGCAGCGTAGGTCTTAGGCCCATCAATAACATCGTAGATATTACCAACTACGTTATGATAGAATATGGCCAGCCCATGCATGCCTTTGACTTTTCCTGCATAACCGATGGACAGATAATCGTCCGCCGCGGCAATGAAGGCGAAGTTGTAAAAACTCTGGACGGCAAGGAAAGGACTGTTTCTCCCAACGTTCTGCTGATAGCGGACCCTGCAAGAGGCGTAGGCATCGCAGGCGTAATGGGCGGCGAAAACTCCGAGATTACCGAGGGCACCAATACTGTATTCTTTGAATCTGCGGTATTCAAGGGCAGCAATATCCGCCACACCACCCGTGAGCTCCATCATGTTACCGATGCATCCGCCCGTTTTGTAAAGGGCGTTGAGCCGGTCAATACTCAGCTGGCAATTGATCGTGCCATAGAGCTGGTGGCCGAGCTCGGTGCAGGCACCGTTATCGGCGGCAACATCGACGTTTGCGCCGCGGATATTTCCGAGCGCGTGATAAACGTTGACTGGAAGCATGTAAACCACATACTTAATACTGATATCTCCGCAGAAGATATGGTAAAGATGCTGGATACCCTCAATATCAGCGCAAAGGTTGAAGGAGACGTTCTGGTGGTTACCGTGCCCCATTATCGCGTGGATATCGAGAGCAGCATAGAGTCCGATTGGGATATCGCAGAGGAGATCGCAAGGGTATACGGCTACTACAACATTGAGCCTACCCTTATGCAGGGCGATACCTTCCGCGGCTGCCTCAGCCCCGAGACCCGCCATGAGGATCAGGTCAAGGATATGTGCGTGGCCATGGGCTGCTATGAGATGTACAATTACAACTTCACCGGTCCCGCTGCACTGAATGCTCTTCGCATAACCGAAGATGACGAAAAGTATCTGGCGGTTAAGCTGATGAACCCCTTTGGCGAGGATCAGAGCCTTATGCGCACCACTCTTATGGCAGGTATGCTGAACACCGTAGCCCTTAACTGCAACCGCAAGACCGGCCACGGCAGGTTCTTTGAGGTGGGCAATGTGCACCTTAACAATAATCCCGATCTGCCTGAAGAGCGCAAGATGCTGGGCCTGATTTTCACCGGCGCAGAGGAAAACTTCTTCACTCTTAAGGGCGTTATAGAGTATCTGTTTCGCAAGCTGGGCATGGCAGACAGGGCAGAGTATGTTCCCGGCGGCAGCCAGTTCTTCCAGCCCGGCCAGAAGGCCCTGATAAAGGTGGATGGTCAGGTCATCGGCGAGATGGGCGCAGTGCATCCCGAGACCCGCAAGGCCTTTGGTGTACCTCAGGCTGCATACGCTGCTGAGCTCTCCGTAAAGAAGCTGTTTGAGCTCCGTGAAAACGGCAAGACCTACAAGGCAATACCCAAGTATCCCACTGTTCCCCGCGATATAGCTGTTGTGGTGGATGAGTGCGTTACCTCTGCTCAGGTAGCCGCTGCCATTAAGGCCGCTCCGGTAAAAGTCCTGCTTGAAAATGTTGAGCTGTTTGACGTGTATCGCGGAACCGGTATACCCGAAGGCAAGAAGAGCATGGCATATTCTTATACCGTACGTGCGGAAGACCGCACCCTTACCGATGAGGATATCACCGACGCCATGAACACCATAATCCGCACCCTTAAGGAAACCCTTAATGCGGACCTTAGAGCATAAAGGAGGGAAATATGCGTTATAACAATACATCATTTTTCGGAATAGTGTTTGCGCTGATGTCCGTGACCAATACCGTGCTGGAGTTTGGATATGGCAAGGGTATCAAGGGTATGTCACCTCTGTGCCTTGGTGCAGCTTTGCTGCTGTTTGCCCTGAATCTTAAGGATGCAGGCGAAGCCAAGCGCGGCCTTGTTCCTTTGCTGTATTTTGCTGCCGCCCTTAACATTGTTGCGGGCTGCGTACAGCTGCTGGCTCTGGTAAATTACTAAACGATAACTCAAAAGACCATCCGAGAGGATGGTCTTTTAATTTGCCTATATTTATCCAATGGCTTTTGCTTGACCTCAATATGTGGTAAAATGTATATGTAAAAATATGCGGAAATACGCTTTGTCGGAGATAAATCAAATGGATCTTTCAACACTTAACGCACCACAGAGGCAGGCGGTGGAAACGCTGAACGGGCCTCTTCTCATACTTGCTGGGGCAGGGTCAGGCAAGACCCGCGCGCTTACTTACCGCATAGCTAATCTTGTTGAGCACGGCGTGGCTCCATGGAGCATACTGGCTCTTACCTTTACCAATAAGGCCGCCCGGGAAATGCGGGAGCGTACCGAGGCTCTCATTGGTCGTGACGCGCAGGATATGTGGGTCACTACTTTCCATTCCTGCTGTTCCCGTATGCTGCGCATGGACATAACCAGGCTTGGCAGGGAAAGCAATTTCCTCATTTACGATGATGACGATCAGATGTCACTTATCGGCAACATACTCAAGCGTCTGGGCATAAGCGATAAAGACCTGCCTAAAAGAGAAATAAAAGAGCGTATAAGCGACGCAAAGAATAAATCTCTGGACCCTGAGCGGTATCTGATGGATAATCCTTATCTTGATGAGGCTGTAATAAGGGTATTCAGGGAATATCAGCGCTCTCTCAAGGAATGCAATGCGCTGGATTTTGACGACCTTCTCTGCATGACCATACAGCTCCTTGAAAACTGCCCCGATGTGCTGGATAAATACCGCAGAAAGTTCAATTACGTGCTGGTGGACGAGTATCAGGATACCAACTCCCTTCAGTACAAGTTGATCGAGCTTATTTGCCGCGAGCATCGCAATATATGCGTTGTAGGTGATGATGACCAGAGCATATACGGCTGGCGTGGCGCAGATATACGAAACATACTGGAATTTGAAAAGGATTTTTCCGGCGCCAAGGTCATACGCCTTGAGCAGAACTATCGTTCCACGTCGAATATTCTTAACGGCGCAAACGCCGTAATAGAAAACAATCTGGGACGCAAGCAGAAAAAACTGTGGACAGACAACGGTGATGGAGAACAGATAGCGCTTTATACCGCGGAGACTGAGCGGGACGAAGCCCACTTCATATGCAAAAAGGTGATGGAGGGGGTTCGCGAAGGTATGAGCTATGGGGATTTTGCCATACTTTACCGTATGAATGCCCAGAGCCGTGTACCTGAAACCACCCTGATGAACTACGGTATACCCAACAGGGTATACGGCGGTCAGCGTTTCTATGAGCGCAAAGAGATCAAGGACATAATGGCGTATCTTCGCCTTATGTATAATCCCAGCGATGACGTGTCCCTCAGGCGTATAATAAACATACCCAAGCGCAGCATAGGCGACGCATCGGTAAACGAGCTGGCACGTGCAGCGGAAAAGAACGGATTATCCATGCTTATGGCATCCATAGCCTGCCTTGAGGATATGGATCCGAGGGCGGCAAAGAAGATACAGCCTTTTGGCGAAAGCATGGCAGAGTTTATGGCCCTCAGCCGCACAATGCCGCTGTCTGAGTTTACATGGGGGCTGATCGAAGCGCTGGAATACGAAAGCTACCTTAAATCCGAGGATAAAAAGGGCGATGTGGAATCCCGTATGGACAACCTGCGGGAGCTTATCGGCAACATAAAGGAAATAGAAAAGGACCTGCCGGATGGCGAGGATGCCCTTAAGGTATTCCTTGAGAACGTGGCCCTTGTGGCGGATATAGATGCCATGAATGAGGAAAACGGTGCAGTTGCATTAATGACGCTGCACAGTGCAAAGGGACTGGAATTTCCTGTGGTATTTATGATAGGCATGGAGGAAAACGTATTTCCTACCTCCAGAGCTAAGAATGATATGTCCACCAGCGCAATGGAAGAGGAGCGCAGGCTTTGCTATGTTGGCATGACCAGAGCAAAACAAAAGCTGTATATGATAAACGCAAAGCAGCGCAGCATATTCGGCAGCGAATCATATAATCGCCGCTCCCGCTTCATTGACGAAATACCCGAGGCGCTTACAAAGTCCGCAAATCCCCAGCTCCGGCAGGATCCTCAGGCATCTGCGTTCGGTGCAAAGGGTGGATATTCTGCAGGCGGCAGTTCATATGGCGGCGCAGGACGCAGCAGATATCAGGTGGACAGCCATGTTCTGGGCAAGGTATCCGCTCCCGCGGTGCCCAAGCCCGCAGCGCCTGTTGTAAAGTCCTTTGAAAAGCATCAGCGCGTAATGCACGAAAAGTTTGGCGAAGGTACAATAATGGATATATCCGGCGCGGGCAGCTCAATGCTTGTGGCCATAGACTTTGGGGCGGCGGGAGTAAAGCGCTTTGCGGCGGCATATGCCCCGATAAAGCCCATAGAAGAATAACCACTACACACATATACGGAGGAAACCGATGGAGCAGCGCATAAGGGAGCTTGTGGATAGGCTCAATGAGTATTCAAAGGCCTATTATGTAATGGACGCCCCTAAAATAAGCGATAAGGAATATGACGAGCTGTTTGACAGCCTTTTGGAGCTGGAGCAACAGACCGGCATCATTCTGCCGGATTCGCCTACCCAGAGGGTGGGCGGCGATCCGCTGCCCTGGTTTGAAGAGCATACCCATATACAAAGGCTTTGGAGCCTTGACAAGGTGCGCACCCGGGAAGATTTGACCGAATGGGGACACAAGGTGCAGCGTATGGCGCAAAGTCAGGGGCTGCCCCCTGTAAAGTATGCCCTTGAGTATAAGTTTGACGGCCTCACCGTAAACCTTACCTACGAAAACGGGCGGCTCACCAAGGGTGCTACTCGCGGAAACGGCGTGGTGGGCGAGGACATAACCCCTCAGATAAAAACCATACGCACAGTGCCCCTGACCATACCCTTTAAGGGCCGCATGGAGGTACAGGGTGAATGCTATATGAAGCTGTCGGTACTGGAAGAGATAAACGCCGCATCTGACGAAAAATTAAAGAATGCACGCAACGCTGCCGCAGGCGCACTGAGAAACCTTGACCCACGAGTGACCGCAAAGCGCAAGCTGGACTGTTACTGCTACAATGTAGGCTATATCGAGGGGAAGGAATTGGGCAATCAGGATGAGATGATAGCCTTCCTTAAGGAAAACGGCTTTACGGTCAATGAATATCTCAGGCTATGCGACAGCATAGAGACGGTGTGCGATGAGATAGAAAAGGCAGAGGCTACAAGGCCCGAGCTGGATTTCCTCATTGACGGAATGGTAATAAAGGTGCGTGACTTTGCCACCCGGAGCGCCCTTGGTGCCACAGACAGATTTCCCCGCTGGGCAATAGCCTTTAAGTTTGCGGCAGAGGAGACCACCACTATAGTCCGCGATATTACATGGGAAGTTGGCCGTACAGGCAAGCTGACCCCCAGAGCACATCTGGACGCGGTGGAGCTTGCGGGGGCAACTATACGCCATGCCACCCTCAACAACTGGGACGATATACAGCGCAAAAAGGTGGGCATACGCTCACGTGTATTCATACGCCGCAGCAACGACGTCATACCAGAGATACTTGCGGCGGTAGAGGATGATGTACCGGAAAGAGAGGCACAAAAGCCTGTGGTGTGTCCTGCTTGCGGAGCCCACGTGGAACAGAGGGGAGCACATATCTTCTGTACGAATTCACTTTCCTGCGCTCCCCAGATAGCGGGCCGCCTTGCCCATTATGCATCGAGGGATGCTATGGATATAGATACCTTTTCCGAAAAGACAGCTGCGCTTCTTGTGGAAGAAATGCAGCTGAAGAGCATTCCCGACCTTTACGATATGACGGCGGAGGATTTTGCAAAGCTGCCGGGGTTTAAAGAGAAAAAGACTGGCAATCTTATCGCCGCAATAGAAAAGAGCAAAGACTGCTCTCTGGGTGCATTTGTGTTTGCCATAGGCATACCAAACGTTGGCTCAAAGACCGCTCGTGACCTTGCAAGGTACTTTGGCAGTATTGAGGCTATTCGCAGCGCATCCATGGAAGAGCTGACAGCGGTGCAGGATGTGGGGGATATCGTAGCGCAGAGCATAATAGATTTCTTTGCCGACAGTTCCATATCTGCCCAGGTGGACAGGCTTCTGGCCCACGGCGTAGCTCCAAGGCCTGAGGAAACACAGCAGCAAAGCCCTATTACCGGCAAGACCGTGGTGGTAACAGGCACGCTGCCCACGCTGGACAGGCGTGAGGCGGAGGCCATGATAGAGCGGTTGGGCGGCAAGGCAGCAGGCAGTGTAAGCAAAAAGACCAGCTATGTGCTGGCCGGGGAAAATGCCGGCAGCAAGCTGACCAAGGCAAGAGAACTTGGCATCCCCGTAATAAACGAAGAAGAATTTTTCCAACTGATCGGAGAACAGCGATAGAATATGCGTCAGGGAAAACTAACCAACCAGCAGCTGGACAGCCTTATACTTTCAAAGTTTGCCCATACCCGCAAAGAGGTAGTCTGCTCACCCCATGTGGGAGTGGACTGCGCGGCGGTGGATTTGGGCGGAAGGATAGCTGTGCTGTCCACGGATCCAATAACCTCTGCGGATAATAATCTTGGCAGTCTAACCGTGCACGTAAGCTGCAACGATGCGGCGGCAGCGGGAGCGGAACCGGTAGGTCTGCTTGTAACATTGCTGATACCTCCCAGCGGCACAGAGGAAGAGGTGGGCCGTGTTGCTGATGAGCTTGCAGAGGCGGCTCGTCTTGCAAATATCGAGATAATCGGGGGACACACTGAAGTGACAGCTGCGGTCACCCGCATGGTGACCTGCGCCACGGTCATTGCAAAGGCGGGCAAGAACGGCATAATCGCCCCAAACGGCATGAAGGATGGGGATTATATCGTTATGACCAAAGCAGGCGGCATTGAGGGCACGGCGGTAATAGCGTCAGATTTTGCGGACAGGCTTGGCTTTACCGATGCCGAGCTTACAGAAGCCCGTGGCTTTATGAGCATGGTGAGCGTGGTCAAGGAAGGGCTTTTCGGTGCGGATAACGGTGCGACCGCAATGCATGACATCACCGAGGGCGGTGTGTATGGCGCTGCTTGGGAGATGGCTGAGGCATCGGGATGCGGAATTGAGATATGGCCCCACAAGGTACCTTTCCATCCTTTGACCCTTAAGGTATGCGATAAATGCGGCCTTGATAAATTCCGCCTGCTTTCCAGCGGCAGTATGCTGATAGCCTGCCCTGACGGCGAGGCTATGGTAAAGGGCCTTGAGGAAATAGGCGTACCTGCAGCAGTGATAGGAAGAGCGGGCGGCAGCGGCGTCAGAACGGACAGGGGTGAGGAGATACTTCCACCCGAAGCTGATGAGCTGTATCGTATGTTTTAGGCTGTGTTATAAGGCGATTATATTGTAAAAAAACGGCGTGTCGTGATATAATAAATAAGTTAGAAACAGCCCTTTGGAGGTATAATTTTGGTAAACAGCATGACCGGATTCGGCCGCTATGCATTGGAGCATGAGGGCCGTGAAATAACCGTTGAATTAAAGAGCGTAAATCACAGATATCTTGATATAGGCTTCAGGATGCCCCGAGCAATAAGCTTTATTGAGGATACTCTGCGCGGAGTTATCTCCTCAGAGTTAAGCCGCGGACATGTGGATGTATTTGTGTTTTATCGCAATAATCGTGACGATGCCCGTAAGGTAAGCGTTGATATGAACCTGCTGGGCGAATACCTTACCGCCGCCCGTGAGGCTGCAGGCATCTTTGGCCTCAGGGATGATGTGGGGCTCAGTTCCGCCCTTCGTCTGCCCGATGTTACCGAGATAGTTGAGGCAGATGAAGACAGAGAAGAGGTTTGCCGCCTTGCGGCAGAGGCCTGCAGGGCTGCATGTCAGGAGCTTAAGGCCATGCGCGCAAGAGAAGGCGCAAAGCTGTATGAGGATCTTTACGGTAAATGTGCCGCGGTAGAAGCAATTGCGGCCAGCATAGCAGAGCGTGCTCCTCAGGTAGTGGAAGAGTACCGCATAAAGCTAAACGAGCGCATAGAAAAGATGCTGGGCTCTGTGGATGTGGACAAGGCTCGCCTGGCTACCGAGGTTGCTCTCTTTGCGGACAAGGCCGGCATAGATGAAGAAATAGTACGTCTTGGCAGCCACGTTATCCAGTTCAGGGCAATGCTGGACGGCACCGAGCCTGCGGGACGCAAGCTGGACTTTATCGTTCAGGAGATGAACCGCGAATTCAATACTATCGGTTCCAAGGCCAATGACGGCGAGATAGTCAACTTTGTCATTTCCGGCAAGGGCGAGATAGAAAAGATCCGCGAACAGGTACAGAACATAGAATAAGAGGCGTTAGTATGTCGGTTAGGCTTGTAAATGTGGGCTTTGGCAATATAGTTTCATCCGGCAGGATAGTGTCCATCATATCTCCGGACAGCGCCCCCGCAAAGCGTATGGTGCAGGAGGCCCGCGAAAAGGGCAGACTGGTTGACGCTACCCACGGAAGACGCACCAGAGCCGTTATAGTTATGGACAGCATGCATATAGTGCTTTCCGCCCTTCAGTCCGAGACGGTTGCGTCCCGAGTGATGGCGGACAGCGATAGTGAATAATTCGGAGGATATAAAGATGACTCAAAAAGGTCTGCTTCTGGTAGTATCCGGTCCATCCGGCGTAGGCAAGGGCACCATTTGCTCCAAGCTCATGTCCGAAAGGGACAATATCAAAATGTCCGTATCCGTAACCACCCGTCAGCCCCGCCCCGGCGAGACCGAGGGCGTAAGCTATTTCTTCCGCACAGAGGAAGAGTTTATGAAGATGGTAGATGCGGACGCTTTCCTGGAGTATATGTGCGTATTTGGTAAAAACCATTACGGCACACCCAAGAGCTACGTTGAAGAGCAGCGCAATGCGGGCTATGACGTAATTCTTGAGATCGACGTAAAGGGTGCTCTAAAGGTAAAGGAAAAGTGCGATGATGCAGTTATGATATTCATTGCGCCTCCTGATATGGATACCCTGCGCAATCGTTTAGTGGGCCGCGGAACAGAGACTCCTGAGTCCGTAGCAAGGCGCTTTGGCGAGGCCATAAAGGAAATAGGCCTTGCACAGCAGTATGACTATATAATCGTAAACGATAACCTTGACAAGGCCGTGGGTCAGGTACAGAGCGTGATCTCTGCCGAGCACAGCCGTGTTATGAATAATACAGAGCTTATAAACCAACTCAAAGGAGAAATGTAACTTATGATGAACTATCCTCCTCTTACTGATCTGCAGAATAAGGTGGGCTGCCGCTATATGCTGGTTACCGCAGTTGCCAAGCGCGCCCGTCAGCTGATGGAAGACCCCGAAAAGCTGGACGACCGCAAGCCTGTATCCACCGCTGTGGACGAGCTGTTCAATGACAAGCTGGAAGTAGTACTGCCTGAGGAGCAAGCAAAATAATGAAGCATGTGGTGATGGGAGTAACCGGTTCCATAGCGGCCTATAAGGCCTGCGATATCGTCAGCGGCCTTCGCAAGAAGGGCGTTGATGTGCACGTCATCCTTACAAAGGCAGGCGCCGAAATAATCACTCCTTTAGCCCTTGAAACCATGAGCAGCAACCCTGTTATTACGGATATGTTCAACAGGGAAAACCCTTGGGAGGTAGAGCATATCTCCCTTGCAAAGCTTGCGGATCTGTTTCTTATCGCTCCGGCCACCGCCAACTTCATGGGCAAGATGGCGTCCGGAATTGCGGACGACATGCTGACCACCACTGTTATGGCCACAAAAGCCCCTGTGCTCATTGCTCCCGCCATGAATTCCAACATGTACCTTAATCCTGTGGTGCAGGCCAATATGGACGCGCTGAAGAAACGGGGATGCGAGTTTATCGACCCTGCCGTAGGGCATCTTGCCTGCGGAGATGAGGGTGTTGGCAAGCTTGCGGATGTGCAGGACATAATTGATGCCGTGCTGAACAGGCTCAACGTTCGCCGCGATATGGAAGGCATGAAGGTGCTGGTCACCGCCGGCCCCACACGCGAGGCCATCGACCCCGTGCGCTACATTACCAACCACTCTTCCGGCAAGATGGGCTATGCCATAGCGGAGGCCGCAGCGGAGCGCGGCGCCGAGGTCACCCTCATAAGCGGGCCTGTAAGCCTGAAGACTCCTGAAGGTGTAAAGCGTATAGACATAGTTTCTTCCGGTGAGCTTTGTGATACGGTAGTAGAGCAGTTTGAGCATTGTGATGCCCTTATTATGGCTGCGGCTCCTGCGGACTTTACTCCGGTGACCACAGCATCCGAAAAGATAAAAAAACAAGGCACAGGTATGACTCTTGAGCTGACTTCCACCCGTGATATTCTCAAGACCGTGGCCCCCAACAAGGGCAGCCGCAAGGTGATGGGATTTGCTGCAGAAACACAGAACCTTCAGCAAAATGCTTTAAAAAAGCTCAGTTCCAAGAATCTTGACTTTATAGCCGCCAATGACGTTACCGCAGAGGGTGCGGGCTTTGGAGTGGATACCAATATAATTACCTTATACGGAGCGGATGGCTCTGAGGAGCACAGCGGCAAGCTGTCAAAGCGCGATGCGGCGGACTGGCTGCTGGATCGTCTTATGAAATAACATCAACAGGGAGAGGTGAAGGCTTCTCCCCAGTTTTTTATAGTGAGTAAGGAGCGTATTTTATAAATTGTTTGCGCAGGTGATAGTTGACATAGCCCACAGCAGCGTGGACAGATTGTTCACATACAGGGCGGATGATAATATCGCGGTGGGCCAGCGGGTGCTGGTTCCTTTTGGCGCGGGCAATAAAGCTATAGAAGGCTTTGTTTTGGGTGTAAGCGACAGCTATGAGGGCACAGTTGCTCTAAAGTCCATAATACGGCCAATGGAACCCTATGCGGTGCTTACGGATGAGCAGATACGCCTTGCCCAATGGATAAAGCAAAGCTATAATTGCGTTCTTGTGGATGCGCTGCGCCTTATGATCCCCGCGCAATTGAGGGGCGGAAGGGTAAAGGAAAAGACCATACGCACCGTAAAGGTAAATGCTGAAATGGACAGAGAGCAGGTGCTTTCTGCCATGCTGAAAAAGGACGGTACGCCAAAGTCGCCCAGACAACACGAGGTGTATATCCTTCTTGCAGAATCCGGCATGGAGATGAGCACAGGGGATATATGCGCATTCATACCCGGAGCGGCTGCCGCAATCAGGGCGCTGCTGCAAAAGGGATACATCCTTGAGATAGGCCGAGAAACCTACCGCAATCCTTATGCCAGCAGGGATATACCCAAGACCATGCCCATGCTACTGTCAGCTCAGCAGCAGGCGGCGCTTAACGCTGTTTCCGATGCAATGGAAGAGGCAGAGGGCGAGTTTCTGCTGCATGGCGTTACGGGCTCCGGCAAAACTGAGGTATACATGCAGGCAATTGCAAAGGCGCTGGATATGGGAGGAACGGCAATCGTGCTTGTGCCTGAAATATCCCTTACGCCTCAGGCTATGGATAGATTCCGCGGACGTTTCGGCAACAGCGTCGCGGTGCTGCACAGTCGCCTTTCCCCGGGAGAGCGTTATGATGAATGGCGCAGGATACGCCTTGGAAAGGCAAAGGTCGTGCTGGGGGCAAGGAGCGCTGTGTTTGCGCCCCTTGAAAACATAAAGCTCATAGTGGTGGACGAGGAGCACGAGCAATCCTATTCCTCTGAAATTACCCCCAGATATAATGCCATAGAGGTGGCAAGGCAAAGATGCAGGCTGAACGGCGGAACGCTGCTCCTTGGCAGCGCAACCCCATCTGTACAAAGCTATCTCAGGGCTACAAAAGGAAGCTATACCCTGCTTGAAATGCTGGACAGGATAAACAGCCTGCCCATGCCAAGGGTGGAGATAGCGGATATGAGGGATGAGTTTGCGGCAGGCAATACAGGCATATTTAGCGCACCTCTTTATGACGCACTTAAAACCTGCTTTGATAAAGGAGAGCAGGCAATACTTTTTATGAACAGGCGGGGGTATTCTACCTTTGTATCCTGCCGGGGCTGCGGATATGTTTTCAAGTGCGATAACTGCGATGTATCCATGACATATCACAAGCTGGAAAATACAATGAAATGCCATTACTGCGGCAGCGTAAAGCCAATACCCAAGGTGTGCCCCGAGTGCGGAAAGCCTTACATAAAGTTTTTCGGCATAGGTACTCAGCAGGTGGAGGAGCAGCTGAACCAGAGCTTTCCGGATGTAACATGCCTCAGGATGGACGCAGATACCACCCGAACAAAGGATTCCCACTACAGCATTCTTTCCCGCTTTGCCAAGGGGGAGGCGCAGGTACTGATAGGTACCCAGATGGTGGCAAAGGGGCTGGATATGCCCGGTGTGTCGGTCGTGGGAGTTATTGCTGCGGATGCGTCGCTGCATATACCCGATTACCGCAGCTGCGAAAGGTCCTTCCAGCTGCTGACACAGGTGGCTGGCAGGGCAGGCAGGGCCGCAGGAAACGGGCGGGTAATAGTGCAGACGTACAATCCCGATCACCCTGCAATTGTGCTTGCGTCAAGGCATGATTACAAAGGCTTCTTTGACTATGAGATAGCCATGCGAAAGGCGGCGCTATTTCCGCCCTATTCGCTGTTTATAAGGGTACTGTTTGTCCATGGGGATAAGGGACCCCTTGCGGAAGCGGCAGGCAGTTTTGCCGATGGGCTGCACAAAGCTATTGTGGATGCGCTGAAACAACAGGGAGCAGATGACAGAGAGCTGCTGTTTATGACCTGCGGAGAAGCGCCAATAAAGCGTAAACAGGGACAGTATCGCATGCATATAGTGCTTAAGCTTGCACGAACAAAGCACACGGCAAAGGTTATAGATGCGGTGTATTCATATGCCAATGACCACAGATCGGAATATTACTGCTCACTTGAGCTCAATCCAAATGATATGCTATAAATTCGTACGAATGTACGAATAAATCACATATTGCTTGCCTTACAGGGCGGCAGAGGGATATAATAAACTGATAAACTCTCGGAGGAATCTGAAAAACATGGCAAAGAGACAGATATTCAGGGAAGATGCGGCATGCCTTTATAAAAAGTGCCGCCCGGTAGAAAAGTTTGACCGCAAGCTGTGGGAGCTGCTTGATGATATGGCGGATACCATGTATCAGGCAGAGGGCGTTGGCCTTGCCGCTCCTCAGATAGGAATACTGCGCCGTGCATTTGTTATCGACTGCGGCGAGGGTCTTGTTGAAATGATAAATCCTGAGCTGGTGGAAACATCCGGCGAGCAGGGCTGCTTTGAGGGCTGCCTTTCCTTCCCCGGAAAGAGCGGCTACGTGGTGCGCCCCAATTATGTAAAAATGCGCGCATACGACAGGCATGGCGAGCTGTACGAATACGAAGGCGAGGGCCTTTTTGCAAGGGCCATGCTCCATGAAAACGATCATCTTGACGGCCTGGTTTACGGCCGGCTGGTAACCGAGCCCCCCGAGGGATATACAGAGGAGATGGAATACGAGGAGGAAGAGGAATAATGCGTATAGCTTTCCTTGGCACTCCGGATTTTGCCGTGCCTTCCTTACAGATGCTGATAGACAAGGGGCATGAGCTTGCGCTGTTTACCAACCCCGACAGGCCCAAAGGCCGCAAGGGCGAGCTTACTCCGCCCCCTACAAAGGTATTGGCGCAGAAGTATGATATCCCCGTATACCAGTTTGAAAAAATACGCTGCGAAGAGGGTGTTGCAGCTCTTAAAGAATTTGCTCCCGAGCTTATGGTCACCGCGGCATTCGGGCAGATACTTTCCGCGGAAAATCTGGCTATCCCCAAGTATGGCTGTATCAATGTTCACGGCAGCCTTTTGCCAAAGCTTAGAGGCGCAGCCCCCATACAGTGGAGCATTATCAATGGCGATAAGGTCACCGGCGTTACTACCATGCTTACAGACGTGGGCCTGGATACCGGTGACATACTGCTTATGCGGGAAACCCCGATAGGCGAAAATGAGACCGCAGGTGAGCTCTTTGACAGGCTGGCCGTAATGGGCGCGGAGCTGCTGGATGAGACTATTCAGGAGCTGCTTGCTGGTAAGCTCAATCCTGTGCCTCAGGATCACGACGCCGCCACCAAGTGCGGCATGATAAAGAAAGAGATGGGCAGGCTGGACTTTTCCATGACCGCCCAGCAGATACATGATAAGGTCAGGGGTATGAATCCGTGGCCTGCGGCATTTACCACTGTGGACGGCGCGGATGTAAAGATTTGGGAGACTCGCAAGACCGGCGAAAAGTGCGGCGGTACTCCCGGCCTGTGCGTAACAGCGGACCCAAAGAAGGGTATTTTCGTACAAACGGCTGACGAGCTGATCGAGATAACGGAAATACAGTTCTCGGGCGCAAAGCGTATGAGCGCCAAGGCCGCTGTGCTTGGACATCCCCTTGAAGGAAAGGTATTTGGAGAATGACCCTCAGAAGGACAGCCCTTGAGACCCTGATGGAGATAACCGACAAGGGTGCATATGCCAACCTTGCCCTGAAGCGTGCCCTCAGCGGTCTTGAGGAGCGGGATGCCAAATGGGTAAGCGCCGCGGTATATACCACCCTTGACCATCTATTGTATATCGACCATGTTATAGCCGCATACACAAAGGGAAAGCTGAAGCCTGATATACGGGGCATTCTTCGCATGGGCGTATGTCAGGTTCTGTATATGGATGTGCCTGACAGCGCCGCCTGCAACGAAAGCGTAAAGCTTGCAAAGGAAGTGGGAAAGGGTGCTCTTTCGGGCTTTGTTAATGGGGTTATGCGCAATATCTGCCGCAACAGGGACAATCTGCCTCCGCTGCCCACAGAGCCGCTGAAGAGACTGTCTTTGCAGTACAGCTATCCCGAATACATGGTGCGTGAGTATTTGTCCATGTACGGCGAAGGGTTTACCGAGGCCATGCTGTCTGCCGCAGAAGGGCGGGAGATGACGGTGCGGGCACAGTATCCCTATACATCCGATGTACTTGAAAAAGAACTGGATAAGCGGGAAATAGAGTATACACGAGGTCAGCTCTGCGCTGATGCGTTTCGACTTGCAAGGGGTATGGATATAAGCAGGGAACTGCTGTTTACAGAGGGAAAGATAACCGTACAGAGCGAAAGCGCCATGATGGTATGCAGCGCACTTGATGCAGAGCCCGGCATGAAGGTACTGGACACCTGCGCCGCGCCGGGCGGCAAGAGCGCATGCATTGCAAGCATGACTCAAAACAAAGCCTGTATTGACGCATGGGAACTGCACCCCCACAGGGCGGAGCTTATGCGCCGCACATTTGAGCGGCTTGGCGTAGAGGGCAATGTATATGTAAAAGACGCATCTGTACATTATCCCGAATACGATGGAGAATACGACAGGGTGCTGATAGACGCTCCATGCTCAGGTCTCGGCGTACCCGGAAAGCCTGATGCAAGATACGCTAAAAATGACGAAATAATAGAAAACATTGCAAATATACAGAGCGACATATTGGATGCCTGCGCGCCTTATGTAAAGCCCGGCGGCACGCTGCTGTATGCAACCTGCACCATATCAGAGCGGGAAAATCAGCGGCAGATAAACGCATTCCTTGAAAGGCATCCGGAATATGAGCCGGGCAGCCTTGAGAGCGTGATACCCAAGGCCATGTGGCGCAGGATAGAGGGCGGCTGCATGCTTCAGCTTTTCCCTCATCTTGATGGCACAGAAGGATTTTTTATTGCAAAGCTTGTAAGGAGAGCCTGATACACATGAGCGGACTTACTTCCATGTCCATAGCGGAGCTGACAGAGCTCATGGCAGAGCTTGGTGAACCCAAGTTCAGGGCCCGTCAGGTATTTGAGTGGCTCAGCAAAGGTGCAAGGCCTGAGGAGATGACCAACCTTTCAAAGTCTCTTCGTGAAAAGCTGAGCGGCCTTAAATTTGGCGGCGCTGAAATATACGATAAGCGCATATCCCAAAAGGACGGCACTATAAAATACCTTTTCCGCCTTGAGGATGGCAACATCGTTGAAGGCGTATTGATGAGCTATCATTACGGCAATACCATGTGCATTTCCACTCAGGTGGGATGCAGGATGGGCTGCGCATTTTGCGCTTCCACGCTGGAAGGCTGCGTGCGTAACCTTGAGGCGGGAGAAATGCTCAGCTTTATTGCCTGCGCCGAAAAGGACGTGCCTCACGGAGAGGACAGAAAGCGCACCGTAACCAATATCGTGCTTATGGGCAGCGGGGAACCTCTGGACAATTACGAAGAGGTGGTAAAGTTCCTGAGGCTGGTATCTGCGCCGGAGGGAATGAATATCAGCCCACGCAATATCTCCATATCCACCTGCGGACTGGTGCCGGAGCTGCTGCGCTTTACAAAGGAAGCGCCCCATGTGACGCTGTCCGTGTCTCTTCATGCGCCAAATGATGAAACACGCAATAAGATAATGCCTATAAACCGCCGATACCCAATGGTGGAGCTTCTCAACGCAGCAAAGCTTTATGCAAACGAGACCGGACGGAGGGTAATATTCGAATATGCCCTTATAAAGGATGTAAACTCATCCCGACAGGACGCAAAGGAGCTTGCTTCAAGGCTTAAGGGGATAAACTGTCACGTTAACCTTATCCCGCTGAACCATGTAAAGGAGCGCAACCTTATGGGAGTAACCCGTAAGGACGCGGAGCAGTTCGTATTATGGCTGGAAGGCTATGGCGTATCCGCAACAGTCCGCCGTGAAATGGGCTCTGATATAGAGGGTGCCTGCGGTCAGCTCAGGCGCAAAACGCTGCAGGGGGCTATGGAGGATAAATAATGAAGTACTGTGCCCTAAGTGAAAAGGGTAAACGCCAGCATAACGAGGACGCCGTATTTGTGCCTAAGCACAGCGAGGCGGCATTGGCTGTTGTTGCCGATGGAATGGGTGGACATAAGGCCGGAGATACCGCAAGCGCCATGGCGCTGGATGTTATAGTTTCCGAAATAAAGCGAGGCGGAGCGTCTCCTGAGCAGCTGATAGAGCGGGCGGTAGATGCGGCAAACGCCGCGGTTTATGCTGCCTCAAAGAGCAGCAGCGAATGTCAGGGAATGGGTACTACGGCTGTGATAGCAATGCCTTTTATAAGTTATTATGTTGCGGCCAATATCGGCGACAGCCGCGTATACCACTATCATAACGGTACAATCCAACAGGTGAGCCGGGATCATTCCTATGTACAGGAACTGGTGGATGCGGGCTATATTACCAAGGCTCAGGCGGCTGTGCATCCCAGGAGAAACATAATAACCCGTGCCATAGGCACCTCAAAAAAAGAAACCGCAGATATTTTCCGCAGAGAATGGCAGCCGGGGGATATGCTGCTGCTGTGCACGGATGGTCTGCATTCCGCCCTGGAGGACATGGATATTGCCAGAATACTATCCGAAGAAAGTGACCTGGAAGAATCCTGCAGGAGGCTTATAAGCGAGGCGCTTTACGGCGGATCAACAGATAACATCAGCGTGGCGCTGATACTTAACGAGGTATGATGATGAATCAGGAACTTTTTGCCGGAAGGTATCGCCTTGATGGGCTGGTGGGCTCCGGCGGCATGGCGAATGTATATAAGGCCTATGACGAAAAGGCCCATATGACTGTTGCCATAAAAATGCTTAAGGATGAGCATAAGGAGGATATGGAGTTTCTGCGCCGCTTTGAAAGAGAGGCAAGCGCGGTAATTTCCCTGTCCCATCCGAATATAGTACAGTCTTACGACGCGGGCACCGATGAAAACGGCGTAAGCTATATAGTACTGGAATACGTTGAGGGAATGACCCTCAAGGAATATATCAAGGTTCGCGGATGCATTCCCCCAAGGGAAACCGTAAGCATTGCGGGGCAGGTTCTGGACGCCCTGAACCATGCCCATGAAAACGGCATAATACACAGGGATGTTAAGCCACAGAACGTTATGATCTCCGGCAACAGCGTAAAGCTTACGGATTTTGGCATAGCCAGGGATGCGTCCTCCACCACCCGTACCTTTGCAGGAACCAATGTTATAGGTTCGGTGCACTATATTTCTCCCGAGCAGGCCAGAGGCGATGACGTTACTGCCGAAAGCGACATATATTCCTGTGCCGTAATGGTATACGAAATGCTGACGGGCACTGTGCCTTTCGGCGGCGACAATACCGTGGCAATAGCTCTCAAGCATCTGCAGGAGGAGATGATACCTCCTGTTGAGATAAATGCAAAAATACCGCAGTCCATGTCGGATGTTGTGATGAAGGGCGCGGCAAAGGATGCTGCGGATAGGTATCACAGCGCAGAGGACATGAAAAATGACCTTGTAAGGGCTCTTAAAGAACCCCGCGGACGCTTTGCCAAGCTATCTGTTAAAAAGAAGCCCGTGGAAAAAAAGCATAACAGCAAGGGGATAATTCTTGCTTCCGTAATAATTGTGGGTGCAGCGCTGATAATCACAGGCGTTGCGCTTATCAGCAGTATGCTTAATGGGCGAGGCAAAGGAGAAGAGTTTTTGATCCCATCCCTTGAAGGAAAGCCGCTGGAAGAAGCCCGCAGCCTAGCAGAGCTCAGAGGGTTTACATTGGCTGTGTCGGATTATGTGATAAGCACGGAGTTTCCTGCCGGCCAGGTCACCAAACAGAATCCAATGAACGGCGCCCGCGGCAAGGAAGGGGATACTATAACCGTTGAGGTAAGCTCGGGCAGCGGATATGCCATAGTTCCAAATATGGTGGGCAGCACCATAACAGAGGCATCACTTATGCTTGCAGAGGAAAACCTCAACATGGGCAGCGTAGGCTACGACCCAACGTCGGAGCTGCCTGATGGGCAGATAGTGCGCCAGGTTCCGGAAGCGGACAGCCGTGTATCAGAGTTTGAATATGTGGACGTATGGATAAGCGGCAGCGAAACACCACAGATAGAAATGCCTTCAGTGGTCGGAAAGGATACTGTTACGGCACTTAAGATGCTGCAGGAAAGCAAGATATCCCGCGTATGGGTACATGTCGTAACACCTGAGGAAGGAATGGTGGACGAAATCGTTCAGCAGCAGTCTCCCGCAGCAAATATGAGCGTTGGAGAAGGCAGCGTGGCTGAAATATGGACGACCAGGTCATATCTTGGCAGCGGCTTTGCAGATATAGCCGTAAACCTTGATGTTGAGGCGGAAGAGTCCACCGTTGTTGTAACAGCACTTATGGATGATATAGGGGAACTGGTGATATATCAGGGCAAGGTGAAAAACGGAACCCAGCAGCCGGTTGCCTTTACCGCAAATATCAGGAGCAGCGGAGCCAGAGAGTGCATTGTGTATGTGGACGGGGTTGAAGTAAAGCGTATGGAGATAAACTTTACCCAGAGGTGATAATGGAGTACAGCGGAAGGATAATCAAAGGCATAGGCAGCTTTTATACCGTTAAGACGGATGAAGGCGAGTTTGTCTGCAAGGCCAGAGGTAAGTTCAGGAAGATTGGGACCTCTCCTGTCCCCGGCGATTTGGTTACGTTTGAGGTGGTGGAGGATGGAAAGGGCTATCTTTCAGAGATATTGCCGCGCAAAAATCTCCTGATACGTCCTGCTGTTGCCAATGTGGATAAGCTGATGATAGTAATGGCAGCGTCACTGCCAAAGCCTGATTTTTCCCTGACCGATAAGCTGTTGGTACAGTGTGAAATAGCGGGCATTACCCCCGTGATAATATTGAACAAGTGCGATGAACAGGACGAAGAGATAAGGGAGGCAGTGCTTTCCCAATATGCTTCCTGCGGCTATGCTGTATTGTCCCTGTCTGCTGAAACAGGCGAAGGCATGGATGCCTTAAAAGCCGAGATAAAAGACAATATATGCTGCTTCGCGGGCCAGTCCGCAGTGGGAAAGTCTTCTCTGATGAATGCTTTGGCTCCAGAGCTTAGCCTTGCCGTCGGAGGTCTTTCCGAAAAGACGGATAGGGGACGCCATACCACACGTCATGCAGAGCTGTGGCAGGTGTGCGGCGGTGCTATGCTTGATACCCCTGGTTTCAGCCTGCTGGATACGGCTGAACTGGAGCCTGTGGATCTTTGCAAATATTATCCGGAAATGAGAGAACATTTAAATCAATGCCGTTTTCCGGAATGCGTGCATATAACCGAGCCGGACTGCGGTGTAAAGCCGCTGATCGGCAGCAATATACACCCGGAACGTTATTCAAGATACTGCAAATTTGTAGAGGAACTGAAAGAAAAAAGGAGGCACAAATATGATTAAAGTAGCTCCGTCTATATTGTCCGCAGACTTTGCGAACATGGGAAAAGCCGTGGAGGATTGCGAAAGATGGGGAGCGGATTATATCCACTTTGATGTTATGGATGGCACATTTGTGCCCCAGATAACGTTTGGACACGAGATGTGCAGGGCGCTGCGCAAACACACCTCGCTGCCTATCGATGTACACCTTATGGTAGAGCATCCTGAGACCTGTATAAGCCAGTTTCGCGATGCAGGGGCTGATATAGTTACCTTCCATATCGAGGCTGACAGGCATGCTCATAGGACACTTCAGCGTATACATGCGGCCGGTATGAAGGGGGGAATAGTTCTAAATCCTTCTACACCTGCTGAAGCTGTGCGCTACGTGTTGCCTGAGTGTGATATGGTGCTGCTGATGAGTGTAAATCCCGGTGCCGGTGGGCAGGCTTTTATCCCTTCGGTTTTGCATAAAATAAGGGCGCTGAAGCAAATTGCCGCAGAGATGGGAGCAGCTCCTGATATAGAGATAGATGGGGGTATAAACCCCGAAACAGGCAGGCTGTGCGTAGAGGCGGGTGCAAATGTACTGGTTGCCGGCAGCAGCGTATTTAAAGCGGATGAGCCAATGAGAATGGTACAGGCACTGAAAAAACTTTAATATTGATATTTGATGTATATTACAAAAAAAGAGACAGGAAATGAACTGAACCCCAAAGATTAGACAAAAAGAATATTAAGTTGCTACTGAATGAGTTCGGAATTGTACCGGGCTCATTCCTTTTAGTTTAGTGGATATCCTTTCGTTATTGTAGTAATCGATATATCGCTTTAGTTCATCAATGAAAACGTTAACTTTTTCAAACTTCTCTCCGTAGAACATCTCAACCTTAAGTCTGCCAAAGAAGTTTTCCATGGCCCCATTATCCATGCAATTTCCTTTTCTGGACATGCTTTGCATAATATTGTGCTCAGCAAGGAGACGTTGGTATTCTGCATGTTGGTATTGCCAACCCTGGTCCGAATGAAACAGCGGTGTAGCATCAGCCGGAAGTTTAGCGAAAAGGCCATCAAGCATATCTCTGATCTGCTGTAGGTTTGGGATGGTTGAGATGGAGTAGGAAACTATCTCTCTATTGAACAGATCCATCACAGGAGACAAATACACCTTTTCACCACATACCTTGAACTGTGTTACATCAGTCGTTAATTTTTCAAAAGGCTTTGAGGCCCGGAAATCCCTCTTCAGAATATTATCTGCGACTGTACCCACTTCGCCTTTGTATGAATGATATTTCTCATTCTTACGCTGTTTACCTTTCAAACCAAGTCTTCTCATCAGTTTCAGCACTGTCTTGTGGTTAAGAGTATAGCCTTTACTTCTCATAACCATTAGAACTCTGCGGTATCCGTATCTTCCCTTATTGCTGTTGTATATCTCCTGTATTTCCACTTTCTCTTTTTCATACTTATCTCTTCCCGGGTGCTTGAGATAGTAATAGTATGTGCTCCGGGCCAATCCCGATAGCTGCAGCAGGTCTTTCAGCGGATATTTTTGCCTTAATTCTGAGACGATTATCGCTTTTTGCCGTTCTCTCGCTCTTCCGCAAGAACTAAGGCACTTAGTTTTTTTAGGTACTCTATCTCCATGCGAAGCCTCTGGTTCTCTGCAATCAGATCTTCCTCGGTTCGTTTGTCCAGCTTAGGCGGCCTGCCTTTCCTTATGACATCAACTGAATTTGCTCTGCCTCGTCTCTCTTTCATCAGACCTTCAGCTCCTTCTTCCAGATATATGCGTTCCCATCTCTGTACCATTGTTGCTGCCGCTGTTTCTGACTGCCTGACCAACTCGTACTTCCTGGCTGTTTCCCTGTAGCCCATATGATGTTCTCGCATATCCAGTATAACTGCTGTTTTGAATTCTGCCGAGTACCTGTTGTATTTTTGTCCCTTCTTACTCATTAAAAATATGCACCTCCCAAAGTGTCTAACTTTAGGGGTGCATATCATACTGCCGTCCTTTTTGTTTTTACAGGATATTTTCAAATGGGTGATTTTGTCACGGAAAGACTGCCCGGATATGGCTATAATAAAGCCATCAAAAGAAAACACACGGGAGGAAAATAAAATGACCGTACAGCATATTACCAACGAAGCATTCCAGAAGGAAGTACTTGAAAGCAGCATCCCCGTACTGCTGGACTTTTACGCCAGCTGGTGCGGCCCCTGCAAGGCGCTGGCCCCCGAATTGGAAGCAGCCGCCGCAGAAGCACAGGGCGCCAAGATATTTAAGGTGAATATCGACGAACAGCCCGAGCTTACCAGAAAATACCGTATCATGAGCGTGCCTACGCTGGTCGTGGTAAAGGAAGGCAAGACCGAAAAGCGAGTTTCCGGTGTCCTTTCCAAGGAAGAGATACTCTCTATGATATCCTAACCCAAATAAAAATCCCAACCTGAATAAAATAATAAAATCCCGGCAAATGCCGGGATTTTATTTAAGTTATTCGAGAGCCTCAAGGCCTTCTCTGTCGGTTATCTCCACTGTTCCGCGGGCAAGGTTTACAAGGCCCTCGCTCTGGAAATACCTCAGCATCCTTGTTACAACCTCACGGGCAGTACCCAGATGATTTGCTATCTTTTCATGGGTGATGGTGAGCTTATCCGTATCCTCAAGCACACTTTCCTCCAGCAGGAAGGATGCAAGGCGCTTGTCAAAGCTCTTCCACATTATCTGCTCCATCAGCCACATGACCTCGGAGAAATGGCTGGCCATAAGGTCGTTTACATAGTTGGCCATTGGAAGAGATTCATCCACCAGTTCCTTGTACATGTATGTGGGAATTATCCATATCTTTGAATCCCGCTCCGCCTCCACGGTAACGTCAAACTGCATATTCTTTATCATGCAGGACGCGGAAAACAGGCACATATCCCTTTCAAACAGGCGGTATATGGTTATCTCCCTGCCCTCTTCGGAAAGTATATATGACCTGAGCCTGCCGGACTGCACCAGAACAAGACCCATACAGTCCGCTCCGCCGTTATGTATCACCATACCTGCGGGCACCTCTCTGGTAAACACCGCCGCACGCAGTTTGCTCTGCTGCTGCGGGGTCAGTTTATTCCATACGGGAAAGTATTCTGCAAAATCCATGGAAAAACACCTCCATTATCATGGCTCAAGTATAGAATAAATAAGGATTTTCGTCAAAGGTTTTATGCTGTGCTCGCAGTAATGGATACGCCCCGAATAAAATCTTTCTGATATGGTGATAATGTCACGGAAGGGTATGGTTTTATGCGCTATAATCATATCAACAAATAAAGAACATCCTCGCCGAAACAACGGCGAACAAACTAAAATAATTTGCTTAAAAAGGAGAAATCAACATGACTAACGTTAAGTTTTATATCTGCAGGCACTGCGGCAATATCGTAAGCTCCATCCACAACTCCGGCGTACCCATGGTATGCTGCGGCGAGAAGATGGAAGAACTGGTGGCCAATACCGTAGAAGCAAGCCAGGAGAAGCACCTCCCCGTAGTTTCCATCCTGGGCGACAAGGTAAAGGTAGAAGTAGGCTCCGTAGCACACCCCATGCTGGAGGAACACAGCATCCAGTGGATCTGCCTTGAAACCACCAAGGGCACTCTGTTTAAGAAGCTGCTGCCCGGCGAAGCTCCCATAGCAGAGTTTACCCTCACCAACGAAGAGCCCGTAGCCGTATACGAATACTGCAACCTCCACGGCCTCTGGAAGACCGAGATAAAGTAATTAAATCCCTATCAAAAAATGTGAAGAGTCCGAACGGAAAGCCCCGCCTGAAATACAGGCGGGGCTTACTTGTGATTTTATATTATTCTCCCTTTTCCTTGGAGAAGTTGATGCACTTTGCGGGATCGTCATCCCACAGGCGCTCCATGTTGTAAAACTCCCTCTCTTCGGGGTGGAATATGTGCACCAAAATATGGCCAAAGTCTATAACTATCCAGCGGCCCTCTCCATAGCCTTCCTTGCGGATAACGGAAAGCTCAAACTCAGCCGCCTTATCCTCCAGCTCGTCGCAGAGGGTGCGTACCTGAGTGGTAGCCCGACCGGAGCATACCACGAACCATTCCGCTACGATAGTCTTGTCCGCCACGTTGATGGCCCTTATGTCCAGCGCCTTCTTGTCGTAAAGGGCTTCGCACAGCTTAATTACCTGTTCTTTTGTTTCCAGTGCCAAATTTATGCCTCCCTGTTTTTATTTTTCAGTTCTTCAAGTGCCAGAAGGGTATTTGGGTGCACATGCTCTCCCCGTTCCTTCAGGTACCCCAATCCGTGTTCAATGCAGGCTATAACGCCATGATCCAGGGATTTTTCGGTTTCCTGCCGAATACCTTCCAGTCCCTCATAGCTTCGCCCATGCTCTATTTTATCCGCAAGGTATACTATTTTGTCAAGTATTCCCATGCCGGGCTTGCAAACAGAGTGGCAGTCTATGGCGCTGAGTATCTCCGCATCGGTCACCCCAAACTCCCTCCGTGCCCTTTCCGCACCCACTGGGCCATGAACTATTGGCCTGTGCATATCCGAAATATCTATGCCGTATTCATCGGCCATGCTTTGCTGCTTGTCCCAAGATAGCTTTGCACAGTCGTGCAGCAGCGCCGCAAGCTGGGCCTTTTTTCCATCCGCGCCGCACATAGATGTAAGCTCCGCCGCCATTCGTACCACGCCCATTGTGTGTTCATATCGCTTTTGCCCCAGCTCCTGCTGCAGGCGTTTGCGTATGGCCTCCACCTCGTCTGTCAGGTAAAAGCCATGACGATATATGTACTCTGCCACACCGTCCGTAACAAGATGAGAAATATCTTCACCCATTTCTACAGCGGTTCGCACCATGGTGGAGGAAATATCGGGGCCTGTTATGCCGGATATTGTAATATCCGCGCCGTATTCCCTGCGGAATATTTCCGCAGCCGCTTCCATACTGCCGGAATCCGGCCTGCCCACGGCGATAAACTTCGCCCGCCTGAAAAGCTCCGGCGCATTGTGCCATGTATCCAGCGTCAGCAGCATGTCCGCACCTATCATACAGTAAAGCTCTGCATCGGGATAAAGCTCATGCAGCTCTCCCAGCGTATCCACGGTGTAGCTTTTGCCCGGCCGCCTAAGCTCCAAATCGCAGGCCTCAAGGCCCTCTATGCCTTCAAGGGCTATCCTTGTCATCTCCAGCCTGTGGGCAGCGGAAACCCCGTCTGCTATCTGCTTGTGAGGCGGATCATTTGCAACCATGATCAGCACGCGGTCAAGGGAAAACATCTCCCTTACCGCCCGGACTATCTCAATATGACCCCTGTGTATTGGGTTAAAGCTGCCGCCAAACATGGCTATGCGCATAATCTGGTAACTTCCTTGTTTTTGATGTCCCAATTATACACCATATCTCCCTTGCTGTATAGTTTGGCCGGATAAGGTAAACAATAGTAGACGAGGTGATATTTTATGAAAAGCAATCCTGCAATGGTTCGCTGCTGCCGCAAAAAGCTCCGTAAGGGACGCAGTATATTCTCTCAGGCGGTGGATTATATCGCCCTGAGGGGGCTGATATTCATGCTGTGCTATATGTGGTTTGGCGGCAACATACAAAATAACGTGGCAAAAGTACTGCTGAGCGTTGTTACCGCAGTTTTTATATCCATTTCTCTGGATCTGATAAACAGCCTTCGCCTTGACTCTCTCATAAAAAAGGAGCGCTCCGCCGCAGCGGAACAGGAGCTGGAGCGGCGCATATCACTGCTCAGCGAAAAGGAGCGCAACGCCTTTATCGCAAGGCATATTTCCTCCCATCGGGAAAGCTTTGGCAACGACAGGCTGGTATGTCATGTAGGGCGTGCCTCCGGGATAACCGTCGATGACGTAGTTAAGGCCGCCCGTGCCGTCCGCGAAAAAAATGCAACTTCAGCGGTTCTGTTTTACAGCGGCAGCATCTCCCCCCAGGCTGAAAAAACCGCATACCGCCTGGAAGACATTCCCATGGAGTTTATTCCCCTCAGTTCAATACTGTGCAAGGAGGAGCTTAGCGGGCTTATGCCCACATCAGAGGAAACCGACGCAATCGTAATTTCCCATGCAGAAGCGGAACACCGCAAGCGCAGAGCTGCAATGACCTCCCCCTTTGCCGAGGGGCATACCCGCAAATATCTTTTGTGTGCCGCCTGCCTTACCGCAATGTCATTCTTTGTGGAATCCGCCCTTTACTTTCGCCTTATGGCGGCAGCCTGCATCATGATGGCAGCCGCCGCATGGTGGGTAAACAAGGCCGCCGCATAATAAAAGCCCGCATATGCGGGCTCTTATTGCTGTCGGTTATATTTCGATGCGGGGATTTTCGCGGCTGGCCCTATACAGCACCAGTTTGCGGCCTATGCACTGCACAGGCTCTGCGCCCAAAGCTTCGCAAAGCATGTCGGATGCCTCACGGGCGGTAACGTCTGCGGTCTCCAGTATGCTTATCTTGATAAGCTCGCGGGTCTCCAGTACGCCGTCGATCTGCTCTACGAAATTCTCGTTGATATTGCCCTTGCCTATCTGAAATACCGGCTGAAGGGTGTTTGCCATGGCCCTGAGGGCCGCTCTCTGTTTGCCTGTAAGCATATATATCCTCTCCTAAGCTTATTCTATAAAGTCAAATTCCCACTCGCCCATGCGGATGGTACTGTCCTCGGTAGCTCCCGCCTCACGCAGGGCGTCAATTATGCCCTCGCGGATAAGGAACTGCTGGAAGCGGCGCATTGATTCGTCATCCTCCGCATAGGTGGTATCCAGCAGGTATTCTACGCTGCCGCCGGTGACCACAAATACGCCGTCTTCGATATTAATTTCAAAACCGGGCTCGTACTTGTAGCCTTCTGTTATCTCATCCTCATCGTACTCAAGGGGCTTGGGCAGGGTTGCCAGTGTCTTTACTATCTCATCCAGCAAGGCGTCAAAGCCGGATACGGTTGCAGCGGATACGGGGAATACCTTAACATCCTGACCCATCTCCTTAAGCTCATCGCAGAACAGCTCAAGGTTATCCTCGGAGCCTGTGATGTCCATCTTATTGGCGGCTACCATCTGCGGGAGAGCTGCAAGATTTTCGCTGAACTTTGAAAGCTCTTCGTTTATCTGCTTATAGTCCTCCATAGGGTCGCGGCCTTCGCAGCCGGATATATCCACAACATGCACCAGCATGCGGGTACGCTCAACGTGCCTGAGGAAGTCATGGCCAAGACCTGCGCCCTCTGCTGCGCCCTCGATAAGGCCGGGAATATCCGCAAGGACAATTGTCTCCTCATAGCGCTTTACCACGCCCAGATTTGGGGTAAGGGTGGTAAAGTGGTAGTTGGCGATCTTTGGCTTTGCGCTGGTCAGCACGGAAAGTATGGTGCTCTTGCCAACATTGGGCAGACCCACAAGGCCCACGTCCGCAATGGTCTTAAGCTCCAGCTCCACCTCGTGCTCCACAGTCTTCTGGCCGGGCTGGCAGAACTTGGGAGCCTGTCGGGTAGGGGTAGCGTAGCGGGCATTGCCCTTGCCGCCCCGTCCGCCGTGGAGAACCACGCGCTCACGGCCCGGCTTGTTCATGTCCGCAACTATGCGGCCGGTTTCAACTTCCCTTACAAGGGTACCTACGGGAACCTTGATTATCAGATTCTCGCCGTTCTTGCCCCGGGACATTTTTGCCTTGCCGTTTTCGCCCCGCTGTGCCTTATAGTGGCGCTGGAAGCGGAAGTCCAGCAATGTGTTCATATTTGGATCCGCATAGAATACTATGCTGCCGCCTCTGCCGCCGTCGCCGCCGTCAGGGCCGCCCTGAGCTACGTATTTTTCCCGGTGGAAACTGGAACAGCCGTCTCCGCCGTCTCCGGATTTTATGATTATCCTGGCCTTGTCTACAAACTGCATGGTATTTTTCCTTTGCTGATAATTTTGTGCTTTATATCTTTTTGTCCAGATATGCCCTGCAGTATTCCCGCACGGTGCATATATCGCATTTGGGCTTTCTTGCGGCGCACACCTGCCTGCCGTGAAGTATTATCCAGTGGTGTGCCTTGGACCAGTCCTCTTTTGGGATGTTTTTCATAAGCTGCTGCTCGGTTTTTGTTACATCCGCCGCCTTTGCAAGGCCGATCCTGTTGGACACCCTGAAAACATGGGTATCCACCGCAATGGCGGGAACGCCAAAGGCGTTTGACACCACAACGTTTGCGGTTTTGCGCCCTACGCCGGGAAGGTTGGTGAGGGTATCCCTGTCCTCCGGAACCTTATCGCCGTACTGCTCGTGGATTATCTTTGCCGTGGCAACCAGATTCTTTGCCTTGGTATTGAACAGGCCGCAGCCGCGTATGTATGGAATTATCTCCTCAGGAGTTGCCGCGCCGAGCTTTTCGGGAGTACCGTACACAGGGAAAAGCTCCTTTGTGACCATATTCACCCGCTTGTCCGTGCACTGGGCAGACAGCATGGTGGCCACCAGCAGCTCAAAGGGATTGGTAAAATCCAAACCCGGCTTTGCGTCAGGGTATGCTGCCTCAAGAGCCGCCAGCGCGGATTGTATTCTTTGCTTTTTTTCCGCCGCTTTCTCCGCCATGTTATCCCCCTTTCCCCATATCATTACATAATTTGCTAATTTATTATTTTACACCAAATATTAATGCATTTCCAGAGATAAATATTGCCTCATCACTGTTTTTTGCTTTCCCTGCCGCAGTATTCATACACAAAGTCCAGCAGCTTATTCAGCGCAGGAGCTCCCTCTGAATTTGACGGCAGCGCAATGCCAAGCACCCTGTGATACTCCGGCTCCAATGGCCTCAGCACCAGCCCCTCGGGCCGCCTTGACAGCACCAGCTCAGGCACCAGCGATACCCCCAGCCCCTTTGCTATCATGGACTGTATTGCCTCATCTCCACGCACCCTGAAGCGTACCTTTGGGGTAAGCTTTTCCCCTTCAAATACCCGATTTGCATCCTCATCAGAGCCCTGCTGCTGCAGAATAAAGGGATATTCCAACAGTTTTTGGGGTCTGATGCGCTCATTATCCGCAAGAGGGTGACCTTCGGGCAAAACCGCATATATCGGATCATCAAACAGGGGTATAAAGGAAAACTCCTCAGGTACAGGCAGCGACATAAAGGCAAGGTCTATCTTGCCCTGATGCAGCCACTGGCATATTTCGCCATGCTCCCCAACAAAAAGCTGCAGCTCCACGCCGGGGTGCATTTCGGTAAACTCCGCAACTATGCTGGGCAAAAAATGTATGGACAGGCTGAAAAAGCAGCCTATGCGAAGGGTGCCCACATCTGCGCCGTGTATTCGCCCCACCTCTTCCATCAGCTTCTGCTCGCCGTTTACTATCTGGCGCACATAGCCCAGCAGCTTTTCCGCCTCCGCCGTGGGGGTTACGCCGTTTTTGCCCCGTATCAGCAAGGGAAAACCAAATTCATCCTCCAGCGAAAGTATCATGTGGCTTATGCCGGGCTGGGTATAGTTCAGCCGCTCCGCCGCCCTGGTAAGGCTGCCTGATTCTATGGTCTCCAGCAGCGCCCTGTATTTCTTAATACTCATATGATCCTCACATTCAAAAACAGAATGATATACATTCCGAACATTCAGTTTTATTATAACACAAAACATTGTATAATAATTAACGTATAAAGGCAACTCTTGTTATTTTTCATCAAAAAATCAAAGGGCAGCACGCCCGGAGGTATTTCATGTCCACTCCTTTGGTAACCAACATACAGCGATATTCCATACATGACGGCGACGGTATACGCACTACGGTGTTTTTCAAGGGCTGTACCATGGCCTGCAAGTGGTGCCACAATCCCGAAACACAGGAATTCTCCGCCGAGCCCATGCGCAACGGCGACAGATGCGGAGGCTGCGGCCGCTGTGCCGAAGTTTGTCCCGAACACGCCATCTCGCTGGAAAACGGCATATCCGTTACCGACCGCGAGTCCTGTACCCGCTGCGGTACCTGCATTGACGAATGCTACAACGATGCCCGCAGCATATCCGGCAGAGCGTATCCTGTAAAGGAACTGGTTGAGCTGCTGGTAAAGGACCGCATGCACTGGGAAGCCTCCGGCGGCGGCGTTACCCTGTCCGGCGGCGAGGTAATGGCCCAGGATATGGACTACATTACCGACCTTATGAAGCGTCTTCACGCCAAGGGTCACTCCATCAACATAGACACCTGCGGCTTTGCCCCATATGAAAACTACGAAAAGGTACTGCCCTACGCAAATGTCTTCCTTTACGACGTAAAGGCTATCAATGACGAAGTGCATAAGGCAAACACCGGAGTCAGCAACAAGCTGATACTGGAAAACCTTGCAAAGCTTGGCAAGGCAGGGGCAAGGATATACCTCCGCATGCCCCTTATCAGCGGCCTGAACGACTCCACAGATGACATGCTCAGGGTAATAGACTTCCTCAGGGAAAACAGCGTACCCATACTTCAGGTAAACCTGCTGCCATACCATGAGCTTGGTCAGGATAAGCTGGAAAAGCTGGGCAAGGCCCGCCACGATACAAATTTTGCTCCCCCTTCAAACGAACACCTTAACGAGCTGGTACAGCTCTTTAAACAAAACGGATACCAGAACACACGGATAGGAGGATAAACAACAAATGGAAGAACGCGGAATGAACGCAAGGGTAAAAATGCTGCGCAAGCAGAGCGTTGAGACCCAGCCCCACATCTACATGGAGCGCGCAAAGCTCATGACCGAGGCATACAAGCTGTATGACGGCTCCATGTCCGTACCCGAAATGAGAGCGACCGCCCTCAAGTATTACTTTGAGCGCAAGAGCATTGAGATCGCCGAGGGTGAGCTTATCGTAGGCGAAAAGGGCGACACCGCTCAGGCTTCCCCCACCTTCCCCGAGCTGTGCTGCCATACCCTGCAGGACATGCAGGTAATGAACGACCGCGACCTTATCAACTTCACCGTTACCGAAGAGGACATGAAGCTGCAGGAAGAGGTCATCATCCCCTACTGGGAGCACCGCAGCACCCGCCACAAGATAATCAACGCCATGACTCCCGAATGGAAGCTGGCATATGAATCCGGCATATTTACCGAGTTTATGGAGCAGCGCGGCCCCGGCCATACCGTAGGCTCCCGCAAAATATTCGAAAAGGGTTTCCTCGACTATAAGAAGGACATTGAAGACGCCATCGCCAAGCTGGACTTCCTCAATGACATGAACGCCTACAGCAAACTGAACCAGCTGAAGGCCATGGCCATAGACTGCGATGCCATCATCATTCTGGCAAACCGCTACGCCGACCTTGCCGAAAAGATGGCCGCTGAAGAGACCCGTCCCGAGCGCAAGGCAGAACTGCTGCAGATAGCAGAAAACTGCCGCTGGGTTCCCGCCAACAAGCCCAAGACCTTCTGGCAGGCAATTCAGCAGTACTGGTTCGTACACATCGGCGTAACCAGCGAGCTCAACCCCTGGGACGCATACTCTCCCGGCCGTCTGGATCAGCATTTGAATCCCTTCTATGTGGCAGACGTTGATGAAGGACGCATAGACCGGGACGGCGCTCTGGAGCTGCTGGAGTGCCTATGGGTCAAGTTCAACAACCAGCCCGCTCCTCCCAAGGTAGGCATCACCCTCAAGGAGAGCAGCACCTATACCGACTTCGCCAACATCAACACCGGCGGTATTACTGAAGACGGCCGCGACGGCGTAAACGAAGTAAGCTACCTGATACTGGACTGCATGGACGAGATGAAGCTGCTGCAGCCCTCCAGCAACGTACAGATAAGCCGCAAGACCCCCCAGAAGTTCCTTAAGAGGGCCTGCGAGATATCCCGCAAGGGCTGGGGACAGCCTGCCTTCTACAATACCGAGGCCATAGTTCAGGAGCTGATGAACGCCGGCAAGACCCTTGACGACGCACGCATGGGCGGCACCTCCGGCTGCGTTGAAACCGGCGCATTCGGCAACGAGGCATACATCCTTACCGGCTATTTCAACCTGCCCAAGATACTTGAGCTGACCATGTACGACGGCTACGACCATATCGGCGGCCGCCAGCTTGGCCTGCATACCGGCTTGGCAAAGGACTTCAAGAGCTATGAAGAGTTCTTTGAGGCCTATAAGAAGCAGATAAAGTACTTTGTGGATATCAAGGTAAACGGCAGCAACGTTATCGAGCAGGTATTTGCCCAGTACATGCCCGCTCCCTTCCTTTCCATCATCACCAATGACTGCATCCGCGACGGCAGGGACTACAACGCAGGCGGCGCACGCTACAACACCAACTACATTCAGGGCGTAGGTATCGGCACCATCACCGACTGCCTTGCCGCCATCAAGTACAACTGCTTTGACAACAATAATTTCACCATGGAAGAGCTGGTTGAGGCCATGGATCATAACTTCGAAGGCTATGACCGCATCTACCATCTTGTATCCCACAAGACTCCCAAATACGGCAACGACGATGACTATGCCGACAGCATCATGAAGGAGATCTTCGAATACTATCGCGACTGCGTGACCGGCAGACCCAACACCAAGGGCGGATATTACCGCATCAACATGCTGCCCACCACCTGCCACGTATACTTCGGCGAGGTCATGGGCGCATCCCCCAACGGCCGCCTTGCACACAAGCCCGTATCCGAAGGCATCTCCCCCGAAAAGGGCGCCGATCTGTTTGGCCCCACCGCTGTTATCAATTCCTGCGCCAAGATGGACCACCTGTCCACCGGCGGCACGCTGCTGAACCAGAAATTCACCCCCTCTGTGGTTGCGGGCGAAGTAGGCCTTGACCAGATGGCAAACCTTATCCGCGCATACTTCAACATGGATGGTCACCACATCCAGTTCAACGTTATCGACCGCAAGACCCTCCTTGCCGCCCAGGCAAACCCCGAGGAGTACAAGGACCTTATCGTCCGCGTTGCAGGCTACAGCGATCACTTCCGCAACCTGAGCAAGGAACTGCAGGATGAGATCATCAACCGTACCGAGCAGAGCTTTGACGACGTACCCGGCAGCGTTTGCTGATAACACCAATATGCACAGGAGCGCACTGCGCTCTTGTGCTTTTATCGGACTTTACCACTAAACATTCAGGAGGAAAATACAATGAAAATAGGATTCCTTGGCGCAGGCGCAATGGGCGGTGCAATTCTCTCAGGCGCCGTAAAGGCCGGCGTTCTTGACCCCAAAGACGTATACGTATATGACGTATCCGAAAAGATACTGGAAAAATACGCCGAAATGGGCTGCAATATCTGCAGCAGCAACGAGGATCTGGGCAATAAGAGCGATGTAGTAGTGCTGGCCGTAAAGCCCCAGTATGCAGCACCCGCCCTTGCCACCCTTGGCAGTTCCTTGGACGGCAAGGCTGTTATCTCCATAATGGCAGGCGCCACCACCCAGCGCATCCGCAGCATGATACAGGGCAATATCCGTGTGCTGCGCTGCATGCCCAACACCCCTGCCCTTGTAAACGCAGGTGCATTTGCCCTGTGCAGCGAAACCGACCTTACCGCCGAAGAAAAAGCCTTTGCAGAAAAGCTGTTCACCTCCATCGGCATAGTTGAATGGATGAACGAAAAGCTTATTGATACCGCCTGCGGCCTCTCCGGCTCCGGCCCCGCATTCGTTGCGCTGTTCATCGAAGCCCTTGCAGACGGCGGCGTACTTGAAGGCCTTCCCCGCGCCACCGCTTACCGCCTTGCCGCTCAGACTGTAATGGGCACCGCAAAGCTTGTAATGGACACCGGCATGCATCCCGGTCAGGTAAAGGATATGGTATCCTCCCCCGGCGGCACCACCATAACCGGCTGTCAGGTACTGGAAGAAATGGGCTTCCGCGCCGCCGCAATAGATGCGGTTCAGGCCGCCACCAACAAATCCAGGCAGCTGTAATAACACCACATACAAAAACAGGGCTGAATCTCAGCCCTGTTTTTTATTTCAGCTTTACCGAAAGGTATTTGCTGTTCTTATCCACAAACCGCCATGGCTTATCCCTGTGCTCCGGCGCATAGTCTATATTGATGCGTGGTGTGGCGGCTATTTGGGGTTCTTCCCCTTCCCTTTCCAGCACATACAGGCTGTCGCCGCAAAGGTCTGCGCCGTAATCCGCCCTTGTAATGCCCAGCGCCATACACAGCTTGCCGGGGCCGCTGCACAGCGCGGCAGGCTTGTCCGTATTTCTTCTCGCAGCCATTATATCCATGCCTTCCACTGGCTCCAGCGCCCTTATCAGCACGCATTCGGGCTTTCCGGCAGGGCCGGTGGCAAAGTTAAGGCAATTGTACATGCCGTATATAAGGTATACATAAGCATACCCGCCCTCTCCAAAAAGTACCCTTGTTCTTCCCTTTGGGTCTCCCTTTGAGGCATGGGCGGCAGTATCTTCTGTGCCAAGGTAGGCTTCCGTTTCCACAATTCGGCCTGAGGTTACCCCATCAGCCGTTACAGATACCAATGTGCAGCCGATAAGCTTTTTCGCTATATCCACTGTATTTCCAAGATAAAACTCTCTCTCCAGTTTGGCCATCGTCTCTCTCTCCTTTGCAACAATTATATCCTTTGTAAAGGCATCTGAAAAGAAGATGAAATTTAATCCATTGTTCATATAATTTGGTCGTATTGTGGTGTATAATGTATGAAGCTAAAAATCGAGGTGACGAATTACCAATGGAAAAGAACAAAAAGGCCGGCATAAATACCAAGCTGCTGGTGCTGATAATAATACTTTTGATAGTCCTTGGGGCAGCAATATACGCGCTGTCCTTTTACGGGGACATTTCCGACCCGGAAAGTCTCTTTGACGAGCCTGTTATAACCCCTGCCCCTGTGACGGAATCCACACCCGCGCCCACCGCAGAACCTACCCCTACCCCGGATCCGGACAAGGTGCTTTCTGCACAGTCGGATGAGGAATTCATGTCCAAGCGCACCAATATATTGGTGCTGGGCATTGACGAAAGCGCAGAGCGCGAGGACTGGGGCAGCTTCCGCACAGATACCATACTGCTGGTATCCGTAGATTTTTCGGACAATGATGTATGCATGGTATCCATCCCCCGTGACAGCTACGTTAAGCTGTACACCGCCAACGGCAATCTTGTGAATGAAGCAAATCCTTACAACAAGATAAACAGCGCTTTTTCAGAGGGCGGCGGCGCCCAGAAAAAGGGCTTTGAATACACCATGACTACCATAGAGCAGCTCATGGGCATCAATGTGGACTATTACTGCGCATTCAACATGAACGTGGTAAAAGAAGTGGTGGATGCCATGGGCGGCGTAGATTATGATGTGGATGTTGAAGTGACCATGAACGGGCGAACCCTTTCCCCCGGTTTTCAGCATCTGGACGGTCAGGGCGTACTGGACTACTGCCGTCAGCGCAAGGGCTCCTCTGATATTGCCCGCATAGACCGTCAGCAGCGCATGCTCACCGCCATACTTGAGCAGCTTAAGTCCACCAACCAGATAGTAAATCTGCCCTCTATCTATACAGCGGTGCAGGATAATATCATGACAAATCTGTCCTTCAAGCAGATATCATCCCTTTCCCTTGTTGCGCTGCGCATGGATATGGAGCAGCTCAGCCGCTACACCGTGGAGGGAAAAGCCATGGACATTGCAGGCCGCAGCTGCTGGTGCATTAAGGCCGCAGAGCTTGAAAAGCTGGTAAAGGATATCTGGGGCAAAAACATAACGGTAGACCCTGAAATCGATTATGATTATATGGCTGCACAGCTTGAGCTTACCCGCCAGGCCATCGCCCCCGAGCTGAACCGTGGGATACAGGCCTACAACACCGCTTACACTTTGCTCAACAGCTATAAGAATGAAATAGACAGCGAAAGCTACAAAAACCTCAAGGCCTACGCAAAGGCGCTGGAAGACGCCATTGACAGCCTCTCAAAAGAGGAGCTGGATATGTACACCCCTCCTGTTGAACAGCTTTGTTATTCTATTTGCAATCAGTACGGTATTCAGCTATACTAATATTATAAACTATACAGTGATATTTGGGGGCTTATGCCCCCATCGTCACAATACATACTATTTTGGAGGAATCCATGTCCGTAGAAAAAGTTAGAGAGCACCTCAAATCCTTTGGTTTTGAGGATAGAATCATGGAGTTTGACATCTCTACCGCCACCGTTGCCGAAGCCGCAGAGACCCTTGGCGTAATACCCGCCCGCATAGCCAAAACCCTCTCCTTCAAGGATGAGGAGCATGGCTGCATACTGGTACTCATGGCAGGCGATGCAAAGGTAGACAATAAAAAATATCGCGCACAGTTCGGCGTAAAGCCCCACATGCTCTCCCATGAAGAAGCGTTGGAGTTTACCGGCCATGCCGTAGGCGGCGTTTGCCCCTTTGCCGTGCCCGAAAATATCCCCGTATATCTGGATGTTTCCATGCAGCGCTTTGAAACCGTATTTCCCGCCGCAGGCAGCGCCGCAAGCGCCGTACGCCTCAACTGTGAGGAGCTGCATACCTGCTCCCTCTCCCGCGGCTGGATAGACGTATGCAAGGGCTGGGGCGAAGAAGAATAGCCTGCTTTTAAGGAGGTCTTTCATGGAATACATTACTTTAGGTAATACCGGTCTTAAGGTTTCTCGTCTCGGTCTTGGTGGAATCCCCATTCAGCGCATCTCAAAAGAAGAGGCCGCTATACTGCTTCGCAAGCTGCCGGAATATGGCATAAACTATATCGATACGGCACGGGCCTATACCATAAGCGAAGAGTACATCGGCGCAGGTATTGAAGGTATCCGTGATAAATTCGTTCTGGCTTCCAAGAGCATGGCCCGAACCAAGGAAGCAATGGCCGCCGATATTGATATCAGCCTTAAAAATCTCCGCACCGACTACATCGATATTTATCAGCTTCATTTTGTACAGGCTAAGGATTTTGATACTATTGTTGGTCCCGGCGGTGCATTGGAGGCTCTTATGGAAGCCAAGGAAGCCGGCAAAATACATCATATAGGCTTTACCGCCCATGAGCTTCCCATGTTTGAAAAGGCTCTGGAGCTGGACTGGGTAGAAACCATAATGTTCCCCTACAATTTTGTAGAAACTCATGGCATAGATGCAATGAAAAAATGCACCGATAAAGGCAAAGGCTTTATCTGCATGAAGCCTCTGGCCGGCGGCGCAATAGAAAACGCTCCTTTGGCAATGCGCTTTATAGCCGCTAATAAGGATGTTTCCGTAAATATCCCCGGCATGGCCAACGAAGAAGAACTTGCCCAGAACGTAAAGGCAGCTTCAGATCCCTCTCCCCTCACTGAGGCCGAGCTTGCAGAAATTCAAAACACCCGCGACACGCTGGGCAATCAGTTCTGCCGCAGGTGCAATTATTGCCAGCCCTGTACCGTTGGTATCAATATTTCCTTCTGTTTTACCATAAACGGTTACCTTACCCGTTATGGCCTTACAGATTGGCCCATAGCCCGTTATAAATCCATGGCAGTTACGCCCGACGCATGTATAGAGTGCGGTGCCTGTGAGTCCCGCTGCCCCTATAATCTGCCTATTATAAGCATGCTTAAAGACGTACATACAAACTTCAGCAAGGTACTGTAATCAACACAAAAAAGCCCGCTCAACTTGAGCGGGCTTTTTGTATTTTGCATGATTTATTATTCGGGCAGTACGTCCAGCCCTTCGTTGAAATCCAGTACAAACTCCTTATCTGTAAGGGACATATCCGTATCAACGGTTGCATAAATGGCATTATCACCCGGCTGCAGCCTGAGAACATACTGTCCATCCCTTGTGTGCACATGGCTGCTTGCTATTACATTCTTTTCTTCATCGTAGAAGGTAATATCTACCGCACATACCAGAGTATCGGGATATTCATTTACCGCAATAGCATCCATAAATGTATCCACATACTGTTCATATACCTGTATGTTGCGAAACGTCACATACTGCTCAAAATGATCCGCAGTGGATATCAATACCCCAAGCTCATCGTATGCACTGCTAAGGTCCGCCATATCCAGCTCTGCCGCATCCGGCGTAGGCGCCGGCGTAGGCGTAGATTCAGGAGTGGCTGTGGGTTCAGGCGGTATGGTTACGGTTGGATCTATCACAGATGCGGTGTTTACGCACCCGGTCATGCACAGGCATGCAAGGATAATCGCCAGCAGGGCTTTACTCTTCATCTTCGCTCCTGTTTTCTCTTATAAGTTTCTGTTTAAGGTTATACAGTTCGTCAGAGATATCCACCTTGTATGTATGGGGATTCAGAATGCGCTTGTATTCATCCCAGAAGGATGCAAGTTCTCTACGATTGTATTCTCTTATTTCTTGTACGCTTGGAGATTCGTACACCAGCTCACCCTTTACAAAGATGGGCACCAGCAATTCTCTTACATGGAAGTCCTTAAATACCTTTGTCTTATATGTCTGTATCGGATGATACAGTTTAATGGGCTTTGTATCATCAATCGTTTCATGATCCAGCGCGATAAGATCCGCAAGGGCCATATTATTCTGGTTGCCATAAATTCGGAATACCTTTTTGTATCCGGGGTTGGTAAGCTTTACGATATTGTCGCTGAGCTTTATTTTGGGGGTCATCACACCGTCGTGGACAGTGGCGGCCAGCTTATATACACCACCCAGTGCAGGCCAGTCGTAAGATGTGATCATCTTGGTGCCAACGCCCCATACGTCAATTTTTGCTCCCTGTGCCTTCAGCTCACGGATAACATACTCATCAAGGTCGCTGGAGGCAAATATCTTGGCCTCGGTGTGGCCTGCGGCATCCAGCATCTTGCGTGCTTCCTTGGAAAGATATGCAAGGTCTCCGCTGTCCAGACGAATACCCACGGGAGTATATCCCTTTGCCTTCAGCTCATCAAATACCTTTATGGCATTGGGTACGCCGGAGTTCAGCGTATCGTATGTATCCACCAGCAGCAGACAGGAATCCGGGAAAATATCGGCATATGCCCTGAAGGCTGTTATTTCATCGGGGAAACACATCACCCAGCTGTGAGCATGGGTGCCCTTTACGCCAACGTCATACCACTGACCCGCCAGCACGTTGCTGGTGGAATCACAGCCGCCGATTATGGCTGCCCTTGCGCCGTAGGTACCTGCATCGGGGCCCTGCGCCCTGCGAAGGCCAAACTCCAGCACCGCGCCGCCGTCCGCCGCATATACCACACGACTGGCCTTGGTGGCTATAAGAGTCTGGTGGTTGATTATATTGAGCAGCGTGGTCTCTATCAGCTGTGCCTCCATAAAGGGAGCTCTTATGCGTACCAGTGGCTCCTGAGGGAATACCAGCGTTCCTTCCGGCACGGCGTACATATCTCCGGTAAAGCGCAGTTCTTTGAGCACACCAAGGAACTCCTCATCAAAGAGATTCAGCGAACGCAGGTAAGCTATATCATCATCGCCGAAATGCAGGTCCTGAATGTATTCTATGGCCGTCTGCAAACCGGCAGCAACGGTATACTCACTGTTTGGACGGCTTGTACGGAAGAACAGGTCAAATACCGCCTCATCCTTATCCATGCCGTTTTTATAGTAGCCATACATCATGGTCAGCTGGTACAGGTCAGTCATCATGGTAAGATTTCGCATAACAAATACCCCCTATTATTTTGCTGTTGGCTCTATTATTCTTGAGCTTGTTCCTCGGGCTGTTCCTCAGTGCTCTCTTCAGCCTCCTGCGGTGCCTCGGTGCACTCGTCGGTTACTTCTTCTGTAGCTTCTTCGGCGGCCTCTTCCTCAATCACCTCGGGAGAGGGCCAGATAAGCCTGCCCAGCTGCTTTTCCCGTATGCCGCGAACGATAAAGAACAACACAACGCATACCACTACAACAAAGCTCAGCATCTCAGATACCCTTATCCCCTGAGTAAAAACCTCTCCGCCGGGCTTGATAAGGTACAGGCTGTCACCTCTGAGGCGCTCAACGAACATCCTCTCAAAGCCATACAGGGCGGCATAGCTTAGAATAGCATCGCCGTCGTGCTTAAACTTTTTGCGCAGGCTCCAGAGTATTATGAACACTATCAGACACCACATGGACTCGTAAAAGAATGTTGCCATGTGATAGGGATTTGAGCAAAGCTCACCATTGAAATAATGTGTGCCGTCTATGCGCACCGCCATGGGGAACCACATAAGCGCACCGTTATTAATGGGCAGACCAAATGCTTCCTGATTGAAGAAATTGCCCCAGCGGCCTATGGACTGTGCCAGTACAAGGCCCGGCGCAATACAGTCCGCAAGCTTAAGGAAGCGATGCTTCTTTATCCTTGAATAGATAAACATGCCCAAAAGGCCGCCTATCACCGCGCCGTATATGGCAAGGCCGCCCTCCCATATGTAAAGCATGCGTATAGGGTCAGATGCGTAGCTGGCCCATTCGAATATTACATAATACAGCCTTGCACCCACCACACCGGAAGGTATTATGACAAGGCACATATCCAGTATGTCATCTTCGGTAAGCCTCTTGCGCTTG
Source organism: Clostridia bacterium (assembly GCA_017547885.1). Lineage (GTDB taxonomy): Bacteria > Bacillota > Clostridia > Christensenellales > CAG-138 > SFEL01. The sequence goes on from JAFYOP010000006.1 coordinate 84,861, forward strand.
CCCTCTTTAAGGGTAAGCCATACGGCAATGATGATGCCCAATGCCATAAGCACGCCGTACCAGTAAACATCCCTGCCAAACAGAGTAAACGCGACCCTGCTGGGATTAGCCATATCTTTGTCCTCCGAAAGAATAATCTTTTATACAATGCCCACATTGGGGCATTATCTGTATTATACTCCAATATTCCCCTTTAATAAAGGCCGTCAATGTGAACAATGTTGGCCCTCGCCGGAAGGCATATATCCCATTTTCCCATTCGCTCCCAAAACAGGCGTCGGGGAACCGGAAAGCTTTCCGATCCCCCAACAAGCAGGTATGGGTATCAATAGATATATGCTTTAGTATGCCCTGGCAAAATACATCAGGGTCTTGGCAGGCTTGCCGCAAAGTATGCACTTGCAGCCTTCCACATTGGTATCCTCTTCCATGGGCTTGCAGCGGGTAGAAGCGCCGGTAATGCACTTGATCTCGATCTCGCAGTCTGCGTCACTGCACCAGGGAGCCCTTACAAAGCCCTTCTTTACTCCGTCCATAAATTCGCCGAAGTTCTCAGCGGTGGTGGTATGAGCCAGCCTATGCTCCAAAGCGGCGTTAAGCATACCTTCATGGATTTCATTCATCATCTCTACCAGACGCTCGGCAAGGCCTTCCATGGGCAGAGTGATCTTCTCGAGAGTATCGCGGCGAACAGCCACTACTACGCCGTTTTCGATATCGCGGGGACCAACTTCCAGACGTACGGGAACGCCCTTCATCTCCCACTGATTGAACTTCCAGCCGGCGCTCTGCTCGCTGTCGTCTACCTTCACGCGCAGGCCTGCGGCCTTGCACTGCTCAAACAGCTCGTTTGCCTTATCCAGTACGCCCTCTTTGTGCATGGCAATGGGCAGAATAACAACCTGAATGGGAGCGACCTTGGGGGGCAGCTTGAGGCCGCGGTCATCACCGTGAACCATGATAAGGCCGCCGATCATACGGGTGGAGGTGCCCCAGGAGGTGGTGTAGCAGTATTCCTGCTTGCCTTCGCGGCTAAGGTACTTTATATCGTATGCACGGGCAAAGTGGTCAGACAGGAAGTGAGAAGTACCCATCTGCAGTGCCTTGCCGTCGTGCATGAGAGCTTCGCAGGTGTAGGTAGCTTCTGCACCGGCAAAGCGCTCGCTTTCGCTCTTGCCGCCGCGGATAACGGGGATGGCAAGTACGTTTACCATGAAGTCATAGTAAACGTCCAGCATGCGGAGGGTCTCTTCCACCGCGTCGTCATGGGTTTCATGGGCAGTATGGCCTTCCTGCCACAGGAACTCGGAAGTGCGAAGGAAGGGGCGGGTGCTCTTTTCCCAGCGCATAACGTTGCACCACTGGTTCATCAGCACAGGCAGATCACGGTAGGACTGTATCCACTTGGAATACATGGTGCCTATAATGGTTTCGCTGGTAGGACGAATGGCCAGTCGCTCCTGAAGCTTTTCGTTGCCGCCATGGGTTACCCAGGCTACCTCGGGAGCAAAGCCCTCAACGTGCTCAGCTTCCTTCATCAGCATGCTTTCGGGTATCAGCAGAGGGAAGTATGCATTCTGATGGCCGGTATCCTTAAAACGCTGATCCATCTCCTTCTGCATAAGCTCCCAGATGGCATAGCCATAGGGCTTTATAGTCATACAGCCCTTAACATCGGTATAGTCGCACATATCAGTCTTAAGAATGATATCGGTATACCACTTTGCAAAGTCCACGTCTCTGGAAGTGATCTCCTGAACGAACTGAGTTTCTTTCTTTGCCATAATTTCCTCCGGTGTTTATCGTATAGATATTTTTTACTATAAAAAAACCGCCCTGATATAAGGGCGGCAATATACCGCGGTACCACCTTAATTGGTTCTCGGTCGGCTTTAACGCTCTCCTGCGGCAGGGCATTTCCTCCCTGCGGAATACGGAACGGGATCCCTTTGCTCAACGCAGCCGCCCTTTCAGCCTCTGAGGCAGCCTCTCTTTTCGCCGCTCTGTGCAAAGCGGGTTTTCCGCAATATCCTAATATCAAAAATTTAAATAATTATACCATTTGGCCGAATTTATGTCAATCCAGCTTCAGGATGTCGTTAAGGATGTCGTTAAGCTCCTTCTCCACAAAGGCTGCCTCAGGAGACTGCTCTCCCTGCTCCTCCGCCACCTGGTCAATGGTCCAGACCTTTTCCTCGTCTTCCTGTTCCCGTTGGGCTTCATCCTGCTCCTTAACGGTATCGGGAATATCCCTGCCCTGTATGTTGTATATGCTGTGCATAAGCTCGGCAGGATTACGATATTCTTCAGGGGTCTCCACGACCTCACCGTAGGGAGGCACGCCTACGCCTGCGCTTTCGTAATCCCTGAGGAAAGATTCATATCCTTCTGCCTGTCGGCGTACTGCATCTGCGGTTTCACGAATATAGCCCATAAAGAACTCCGCCCGCTCCTCGGCCTGCTTAGCCTTGGTCTCTGCAGCCTTTATTATGGCGTCAGCCTCATTGCGGGCAGCCTGAATTATACCGTCACGCTGTGCTTCTATGTCCGCCTTTTCCTGCTCTGCACGGGCAATGATCTCATCCTTCTTTACCTCTGCGGCACCGAGGATGCGGTTAGCTGCCGCCTTGGCCTCAGTAAGGGCGCTGACTACTGCGTCATTGCGGCTCTGGTACTCCGCTATCTTTGCATTAAGTTCCTTTATTTCTTTTTCCTTCTGCTCCAGTGCTGCCTGAAGTTCTTTTTTGCCGAACATACCTTATACCTCCGTAATTAGCTTTGTGTGTAATGCTGTCTATATTTCCATCTTCTGCTGTGCGCTGTCCATGGGCGGGGTATATCCCATGTGCGAATATCCTCTGGGCAGTACTATGCGGCCTCTGGGCGTGCGGGCGATAAAGCCCAGCTGTATAAGATACGGCTCATACACGTCCTCAATAGTAGTGGCGTCATCCCCTGTGGCTGCGGCTATGGTATCAAGGCCCACCGGCCGCCCGGAAAACTTTTCTATCATGGTGGTGAGCATGCGCCTGTCCACTGCGTCCAGGCCCACCTCATCTATGGCCAGCATATCCAGACCGGCCCTTGCGGTTTCAAGGTCTATCACGCCGTTGCCCTTTACCTGAGCATAGTCACGCACACGCTTCAGCAGCCTGTTTACTATTCTGGGGGTGCCCCTTGAGCGGGACGCTATCTCTATTGCTCCCTCAGGGTCTATGCCTATATTAAGTATATCCGCGCTGCGCTCTATTATCTCCTTAAGGGAGTCCACATCGTACAGCTCCAGCTGTTCCTTTATGCCGAACCTGTCCCTCAAGGGAGACGTTAAAAGACCAAGGCGGGTGGTTGCCCCTATGAGGGTAAACTTTGGCAGGTCTATGCGTATGGAATGGGCAGATGGTCCCTTTCCGATAATTATGTCGATGGAGTAATCCTCCATGGCAGGATACAGTACCTCTTCAACATTTGCATTGAGCCTGTGTATCTCGTCAATAAACAGCACATCACCGGGAGCAAGGTTGGTAAGTATAGCGGCAAGGTCTCCTGCATGGGATATGGCAGGGCCTGAGGTGACCCTGAGGTTTCCACCCATCTCGTTTGCCACTATGGCCGCAAGTGTGGTCTTGCCCAGACCCGGCGGACCGTAAAACAGCGCATGATCCAAAGGTTCGCCCCTGTGCTTGGCGGCCTGAATGTATATGCGCATATGCTCCTTTACGTTGTGCTGGCCTATATATTCGTTAAGGTAGCGGGGACGCAGGCTGTATTCTATTTGTTCATCCTCACCGGTCATGGAGGAAGTGATGAGTCTGTCATCCATTAAAAGCCGCTCCTTTTACCTATCTCTCTCAGTGCCTTGGTTATCATGTCCTCAACTCTTGCGCACTCGCCCACGGCGCTTACCGCCCGTCCTGCGCTTACGCCGTCATATCCCAGCGCCACAAGGGCCGCTATGGCTTCGGTACGCATATCCACGCTGCCTTCCGCCACTTGGGGCCCGCTTGCCGCTCCCATTGTATCCTCTGTGACCTTTTCCTTAAGCTCCAGCAGCAGCCTTGCTGCGGTCTTTTTGCCAAGGCCGGGGATGCGGTCAAATGCGGCTGCGTTCTGGGTCACTATTGCCATAGCAATATCAGAAGGGGCAAGCTTGCTGAGTATGCCAAGGGCCAGCTTTGGGCCCACCCTGTTTACTGCAATAAGCCTGCGGAACATTGCCCGTTCATCGGAAGTCATAAAACCATACAGAGTGACCGTGCCGTCCTGACTTACGTTAAAGTGGGTAAGCAGCTTTGCCTTATCCCCAACAGAAAGCTGACGAAGGGTGGCATCTGAGCAGATAAGCTCATATCCAACTCCAGCTGCCTCTATAACTACTCTGTCCAGATTTTTTTCGTCTACTGTTCCTCGAATGTATGCGTACATGTCTGCTCCGATATTACTTTATGCTGAACTGTGGCCTTGCGGCCTCTGAGGTGTTTGCGTGACATATTGCGGCGCCCAGTGCATCCGCTGCGTCATCCGGCTTTGGTATTGTTTTAAGGTTTAACAGCAGCCTTACCATCTGCTGCATCTGGGTTTTATCGGCGTGTCCGTTGCCGGTAACGGCAAGCTTTATCTGCATGGGTGTGTATTCGTAAAGGGGAATGCCGCTCTGCTCTGCCGCAAGCATGGCCACTCCTCGGCCTGCGCCCACCTGTATGGCAGTGGTAACATTGCGGGCAAAGAAAAGCTCTTCAAATACGGCACAGTCCGGCTTGTAGGTTTCAAGCAGTGCCCGGGTTCCCGCGTAAAGCTTATTCAGCCTGTGGGGAAACTGCTCGGTTGCCTTTGTCTCCACCACGCCGTAGTCTATTACCTTTAGGCTCCGCCCGTTGGACTGTATCACGCCGTAGCCCAGTATGGCGTATCCCGGGTCGATTCCCAATATAATCAAAATCTGCCACCCCATAATACACTATATTGTATATATTGTACCATGAGCGGCAGTTTTTAACAACTATTCATCTATCCCTTCCATATACAGGTTGACCTCCTCAAGGTCATCAAACACCATGCCTTTTCCCATTTCCTCATAGGCCCCGTGCTCTGAAGTTATGTCCAGCGTACACACCTCGGTCCTTTGCAGTGTTTCCGCATCTGTTTTGTATACCGCCACAGCATCGCCCTCGCTTCCCGTATAATAATGCTCGGGACAGCAGTAGTCGTATTCCCTGTACAGGGCCATAACACCATCTTTCAACTCAAAATTATAGCCGCCGTAACTTTCCATAGTTTCTTCAAGTTTTGATGTGGTAACCACCTCTCCCTCCGGCCGTTCCAGTATATGACCACACCGGAATATATTTACCGTAGTGACAGTGTAGCTTTCCTCCGCAGCAACAGGAAGCCGGACTTCTTCGTCCGTCTCATGTATCTGTATAGTTTCCTCAGGCACTTTGTTTTCCCCGCCTATACTATATCCTATGCCAACACCCAGCATCAGCAGTGCAATGCCCAGTATGGCAGTCTGGTAGGTTTTGTATCCGTTATTCACTTTATCACGCTCCTTTTTGGGGCTTATTATTCCCAAAAGTATGCACATCAAAACAAACCTGTGCCAAACATAAAACCGCCGGAGGATATTTTCCTCCGGCGGATTATGTTTATTCAGCCATTAGCCGTTGTGGCGCTTCTGAGCCTTTTCTTCCAGCTCCTTCAGCTTTGCGGCGGGATCCTTTACCTTTGCGAGGAAGATCATGGCTGCAATGATGTAGGGCTTGTAGGAAGCTTCCTTGTAGAGAGGATCACGATAGCGATCGAATACGGAAGCAGCTACCTCGCCTTCCTTGCAGGAAACGTCGGTAATGTCAGCAGGCAGGCAGTGCATGTACATGGCCTTGCCGTCCTTGGTGAGGGCCATCATTTCCTCGGTGCACTCCCAGTCCTTGTGCTCGGCGTTCTGGGCCAGCAGGCGCTTTTCCAGAGCCTTTATGCCTTCCATGTCGCCCTTGCCGTACAGCTCGGTGCGCTCTTCCATTGCCTTGAAGGGAGCCCAGCTCTTGGGGTATACAACGTCGGCATCCTTGAAGGCTTCTGCCATGGAGTTGGTGATCTCAAACTTACCGCCCTGCTCGGCAGCGTTCTTCTTGGCAACTTCCACTACTTCGTCCATTACTTCGTATCCCTCGGGATATGCAAGGGTTACATCCATGCCCAGACGGGTCATCAGGCCAATGATGCCCTGAGGTACGGAGAGTGGCTTGCCGTAGCTGGGGCTGTATGCCCAGGTCATGGCGATCTTCTTGCCCTTGAGGTTTTCTACGCCGCCGTACAGGTTGATGAGATGCAGAGCATCTGCCATGGCCTGAGTGGGATGGTCGATATCGCACTGGAGGTTTACCAGAGTGGGCTTCTGCTCCAGAACGCCGGCCTTGTGGCCGTCGGTAACGGCGTCTACAACGTTATGCATGTAGGTGTTGCCCTTGCCGATGTACATATCGTCACGGATACCGATAACGTCTGCCATGAAGGAGATCATGTTGGCGGTTTCGCGAACGGTTTCGCCGTGGGCTATCTGGCTCTTGCCCTCGTCCAGATCCTGTACCTCAAGGCCCAGCAGGTTGCAGGCAGAGGCAAAGGAGAAGCGGGTACGGGTGGAGTTATCGCGGAAAAGGCTGATGCCAAGGCCGCTGTCAAAAATCTTGGTGGAGATGTTGTTCTCGCGCAGATGACGCAGGGCATCGGCCACGGTGAATACAGCTTCCAGTTCCTCACGGCTCTTCTCCCAGGTAAGGAAGAAGTCGCCTTCGTACATGTTCTCAAAGTTCAGCTTATCCAGCTTATCGGTAAACTGCTTAACGTTGCTCATAGTAATCCTCCAAATATTTTTAAATTAACGAATGTCGTTGTTGGTCTTGCCGGCACGGAACTGGCAAATATCATCGGTCTTGTTCTCAGCCTTGTACATGGAGGGAACAAGGGCATACAGGGCTGCACAGGTGGCAAGGTCCTGCTTCCAGATGATCTCATTGGGGGCATGAGCCTGGCTCTCTGCGCCGGGGCCGAAGCCTACGCAGGGGATGCCGTAGCGACCCTGAATGGAAACGCCGTTGGTGGAGAAGGTCCACTTGTCGATGAGGGGACGATGGCGCTTATCCATGGAGGAGGGTACGCCGATGCGCTCTTCGCCGAAGAGTGCCTTGTGGGCATCGTAGAGAGCCTGTACGTGTGCTGCACTCTCCTTGTTAATCCAGGTGGGGAAATAACACTCGGTCTCGTATACCAGGCCGGTCCATGCGGGACGGTCATACATGTACATGGAAACCTTTACGTCGTCGCCGTACTTCTTGCAGGCGGGCAGGTTGCGGATCTCTTCAAGGCAGGAATCCCAGGTTTCGCCGGCTGTCATGCGGCGGTCAAGGGATACTGCGCAGGAGTCTGCAACGGCGCAGCGGGAGGGAGAAGTATAGAAAATCTGAGAGGCGGCGATGGTACCGCGGCCCAGGAAGCGTGCATCTTCCCAATGATCGGGATTGTACTTGGCATCCAGCATCTTTACGAGGCCCTTGATCTCGGTGCCTTCCTCAGCATCGTTCTCGTTGAGGGCGCGTACTTCCTGAAGGATGTCAGCCATCTTGTAGATGGCGTTGTCGCCGCGCTCGGGAGCGGAACCGTGGCAGGATACGCCCTTTACGTCTACGCGGATTTCCATACGGCCGCGATGACCGCGATAGATGCCGCCGTCGGTGGGCTCGGTGGATACTACAAACTCGGGAACGATCTTATCCTCGTTGTAGATGTACTGCCAGCACATGCCGTCGCAGTCCTCTTCCTGTACGGAAGCAACTACCAGAATCTTGTAGCCCTCGGGAATGAGGCCAAGGTCCTTCATGATCTTTGCGCCGTATACGGCGGATACTACGCCGCCTTCCTGGTCGGAAGCGCCGCGGCCGTAGATGATCTCGTCAGTCTCATAGCCCTCGTAGGGGTCATGCTCCCAGTTGTTGATGTTGCCGATGCCAACTGTATCGATATGTCCGTCGAAGGCAATGATCTTTTCGCCATCACCCATCCAGCCCAGCGCATTGCCCAGGGGATCGATCTCGGCCTTGTCAAAGCCCAGCTTGTTCATCTCCTCTATGGTGCGCCTTACTACGCCCTCTTCGTCGCAGCTCTCGCTGGGAATGGCAATAAGGTCCCTGAGGAACTTGGTCATGTCGGGGATATAAGCCTGTGCCGCTTTTTTGATGCCTTCGTAGTCCATGGTTGATTCCTTTCTTTTTTTAAAATTGAAATGCCGATCAAAGTGCTGATTTACGTATTGATGGGACAATGTGCCCTCTTCTTATTGACAATTATATATCAGCTCAGAAAGTTTTTCAATCACTAACCCAAAAATTTTTTAGCTTTTCAAAAAAATTTTATTCGGACGGCGTTTTTTGCTCCTTATCGCCGTATAACGGCGCCCTTTACACCCTTCATCAGCTGTCCGTTCTGCAGTTTTATCTTTCCGCCCAGCAGTACATACTCCATGCCGCAGGCCATACATGCAGGGTCTGAATAGCTTCCTCTTTCCTTTATCTGCCTGGGGTCGAATACGTTTACGTCCCCATCCATCCCAACGGCAATTCTGCCCTTGTTTTTCAGCCTGAGGGCAGCCGCGGGAGCTGATGTCATTATTTCTATTGCCCTCTGCAGTGTAATGTCCTCCCGCTCGTATACATACCGCTGTATTATACGGGGAAAACTGCCGTAAAGCCGTGGGTGAGGCCTCCCGCCAACAGGATATATTGAATCCGATATTACGCTTGCGCCTTTAGCGCCGTATATGCGGGCAATATCCTCATCGCATGTTATAAAGTCTATCATGGTGACAGCGCAGTTTTCTTCTATGAGTATATTGCACAGGCAATCGATGGGACTTTCACACCGAAGCTGCGCCGCCTCCATAATGGTATTGCCCTCGTATTGCCTGTTGGCATCGGTATTCACCACAGCAATAACAATATTGTCCCAGCCAACCATGCCTGCGATATTGTCAAAGTCAGTGCCGCAGGCTATGCGCTCTTCCAGTTCCTTTCTCTTGGCCTTATCCCTAAGCCGCTCTGTTACGGCGGCAGTTCCGCCCTCTATGAAATCCGGGGGAAGCACATGCATCAGCTGTGTTGAGCCTGCGGTATATGGATATGCGTCAAATGTTATATCCACCCCATCCTCAGCAGCTTTTTGTATCAGCTCCAGCGCTCGGGGTATCAGCCTGTTCCAGTTGCGCTTGCCCATGGCCTTAAGGTGGCTTATATGTACCGGAGCCTTCAGCGCCCTTGCTATGGCGATCACTTCCTCAACGGAGCGGCATACTCCGTCCCCCTCCTGACGCATATGAAAGGCTATGGGTATGTCGGTATTTTTCAATGGTGCAAGGCCTTTTATCAGTTCCTCGGTTGTCAGAAAGCATTCCGGCGCATAGCCGAGGCCCAATGACACACCAAGGGTGCCTGCAGACAGTTCCCTTTCAAGTATTGCATGGAATCTTGCAAAGTCATCGTCATGTGGATGCTTGCCCCCATAGCCCAGTATTCCGGCCCATATGGTGCCGCAGCCTGTGAGCATGCCAATGTTCAGCGGAGGAGCTGCCTGTTCAAGGCTTGTCAAATACCCTTGTGCAGAGCCTGTATCCGCCATGGGCAGCATATCCCCCAGCACAGGCCTAAGATACCCTTCAAGGCTGCTGCCCTTTTCCACGGGGGCGGGCCCCATGCCGCAGTTTCCGTTTATTATGGTGGTAAGGCCCTGCATAAGCTCAGCCTCACCAAAGCCATCGCGAAAGGCCGCCATATCCCCGTGGCGGTGTATGTCGATAAAGCCCGGAGCAACGCACTTGCCTTCGGCATCTATCTCAATTGCCGCCTCAGCCTGTATATGTCCCACTTCTGCAATTTTTCCGTTGCACACAGCAATGTCCCCTGTAAAGGGAGCATTGATGCCGTCATATATGTTTCCGTTTTTTATGAGAATATCGATCATATGCAATTCACCTTCCTGACATTGATTTTAATACCCGAATTTCGCTTAATCAACGTATACCATGGAAAAGGGCAAAAAAATATGATAATGTTATGCTATGAAATGCATTTGGAGGTAGCTATATGCCATCCGTACTGATAACAGGCGCATCCCGCGGCATAGGCCGCGCCACAGCCCTTGCCTTTGCAAAAGCAGGCTGGTGGGTAGCCGCAAATTACAATAATTCCATGGAAGAAGCTCTTTCCCTTGTAGAGGAGATAAAGGCCATGGGTGGTACTGCCATAGCCATAAAGTGCGACGTATCGGATCACGACGCCTGCGCATCCATGGTAAAGCAGGCAAAGGATGCCTTTGGACATATAGATGCCATGATAAACAACGCAGGCATATCCTGCGACATGCTCTTTACGGATACCACCCCCGAGGACTGGCGGCGAACATTCGCGATCAACACCGACGGGGCATACAATTGCTGCCACGCAGTGCTTGGGGATATGATAGCCAGAAAGAAGGGCGCAATAGTAAACGTTTCCTCCATATGGGGGGTTACGGGCGGCAGCTGCGAGGTGGCATACTCCGCATCCAAGGCGGCCCTTATAGGCCTCACAAAGGCGCTGGCCAAGGAGATGGGCCCATCAAATATCAGGGTGAACTGCGTTGCTCCCGGCGTCATTTCCACCGATATGAACCGTAACCTCAGCCCCGCTGACCTTCAGGCCCTCAGCGATGAAACTCCTCTATGCCGCATAGGCACCCCTGAGGAAATCGCAGAGACCATACTTTTCCTCGCCTCAGAAATGTCCTCCTTTATAACAGGGGCTGTATTGGGAGTAAACGGCGGGCTGCTGATATAACACATAAAAAAACATTCCCGGAAATTATCCGGGAATGCTTTTTTAAATTAAGCGATTTTGTCCAGCTTTGCAAGCAGGTCGTTTACGCTTCTGATCTGGGATTCATCCTCTACCAGGATGCCGAATTCGTCCTCAATGCTGAGAATGAGCTCGGTAACGTCCAGAGAATCCAGATTCAGCTGATCCACGGTGGATTCAGGGGTAACCTGCTCTTTGGGTACACCTGCGACCTCGTTCATTATCTCGCAGATGCGTTCGAAGTTATGCATAATATAAGTCCTCCGCTTTGCAGCATACTTAATAATACTGCAAATATTGATAAAAAATACCATGACATTCTATCCGACGCGGGGCAATATGTCAATGCTTATTCCCATTCATATATAATATGGTATAATACATAAGGCGCATTTTACCGGGAGGAGACCATGGCAAGAGTAGCCAGATCCGAAAGCAAAAAGAAAAAACAGCGGGGTTCCTTCTTCAGAAGATTCCTCATAACCACCATCATCGCAGTATTTCTGCTGTCGGTGCTGTTTGCCATGTCCGGAAATCCCTTTGAGGATATACAGCTGCCCACCTTCGCACAGAATGCCTCTACCCCCTCATCCTCACCCGCTTTGTCAGCCCCGCAGCAAACCCCACAGCCTGACAAGGCCACGCTGGATGCATACTTTATCGACGTGGGCCAGGGTGACAGCATACTGCTCATATCCCCCGGCGGAAAAACCATGCTGATAGACGCAGGAGAAAGCACCGCCATGTACGCCGTGCGTTCCGTACTAAAAGGCCTTAAGATAAAAAAACTGGATGCCGTAATAACCACCCATCCCCACAGCGACCATATCGGCGGCATACCTGCCATTATACGCTCCTTTGATATCGGCGCCTTTTACATGCCGGATGTATCCAACCCCTCCGCAAGCTACAGCGATATGGTATCCGCCCTGAACGGAGCATCCCTGCGGGTAAATTACCTCTCCGCCGACCGTACCCCCACCATCGAATGGGACGAGAATGTAACAATAGAGGTACTCTCCCCCTTTGACGACGTGGCCTACCAGAGCGTGAACAATTACAGCGTCATCCTCAGGGTGTCCTACGGCGGCACTTCCGTTCTGCTTACAGGTGACGCTGAAGGGGATGGAGTATACTCTGCGGAATACACAGCACTTGCAAGAAACACAGCGGACAAATTCCGCTGTACCGTGCTGAAGGTACCTCACCACGGCTCTCTGTCTTCCCTTTCCGATGCCTTCCTCTCTGCCGCCTCCCCGGAATACGCAGTAATCTCCGTGGGCAGCGGCAACGATTACGGCCACCCCCACCAGAGCACCCTTAAAAAGCTGGAAAATAGCGATATAAGAATATTCCGCACAGACAAGCACGGTACCCTTCACTTTTCCATGGACGGAGAAGACACAGTCATTTCCGTAGTACAAAAGTCCTCCCCCGGCAGTTTCTTTGCCAATATCGGCGAGGGCATAAGGAATATCTTTAATAAGAAATAGGAGAATGCCATGAATTATGCTCCCCGCAGCATTACTTTAAAAAACGGGCTCACCGCTGCTGTGCAAAGTCCCTCTGCCCTTCATGCAAAGCAGATGATAGCCTACATGAAAGCCATGTCCGCAGAGACCGAATGCGTTGGCCGCTATCCTGAGGAGATCATTGAAACCCCGGAATACGAGGCAGAGCTGCTGGACAATACCCTGTCTTCGCCGAACAGCGTGCAGATATCGGTTTTTATTGACGGTATCATTGCCGCCAATGCCACCATCACCCCATACAGCGGGAGAATAAAATTCCGCCACAGGGCTGTGTTCGGCATTGCCGTGCTGCAAAAGTACTGGGGGCTTGGCTTGGGCCGTATGCTGACAGAGGCCTGTATACAGTGCGCAAGGGACATGGGCTATGCGCAGATAGAGCTTACTGCGCTGGAGGATAACGTCAAAGGCATATCATTGTATAAAAGCGTCGGCTTTAAGCAATGGGGCCGCCTTGAAGGCGGTTCACATCTTAAGGACGGCAGCATAAAGACCGAGGTATACATGGTAAAGTATCTTTGATAATCAGCATACAAAAAGCACCCCAAAGGGGTGCTTTAATGTTTGCGGTAATTTTTATTCCACTACTTCTTCTGCCACTTCTTCTACAACTTCTTCAAGCAGGCCGCCCTCAGCTTCAGCGGAAGCCTTGATGGCAGCGCCGTCTGCGCAGTAGTCACAGGGGTCATTGCGCTTTGCTTCAAAGGATTCGTCCATGCTGCCCTCGTAGAGCACCTTGGAGCGGGCCAGAGTGTGGCAGTCCTGATCCAGGTGATAGCTGCGGCCGTACTGAGTCCAGTATACCACATCGCCATAGCCAAGCTCGGCAGCCTCGCTCTTTGCTTCGGCAAGATCCTCAGCAGAGGCGGGGTTGTAGTCGATGGAGGCAGCGCCTGCAATAAGCAGAGCGATTGCAGCAACTACGGATACGATCTTCTTGGTCTTCTTGTCCAGATCCTTGTTCTTCAGCAGGATAACGATAAGGGGCACAAAGGCGATGATCGCAGCAATGAGACCCATCTGGCTGCACAGGAAGAACCAGAGCTTGTTCTTTTCGGAAGGAGGATTGATGCGGTTTGCCTTCTTCCAGAACAGGGAGCCTACAATGACGAATATCATATCGATAATAAGACCGCCGATAATAAAGGTCTTAATATCCAGCTGAGGCAGCCAGTACAGATAGCCGTTAAGGCGCAGAATTACGATTACTTCTGCGGCGAATGCCAGCAGCCAGAAGAATATGGCCAGCAGGCGCTTGCCGGTAGCGCGCTTTTTACGGGTCTGCTTGTCGCCTCCGTCCTTTACTTCCACTACTTCACGTTCTTCGGTCTTTGCTTCCCTGGTGGGAGCCTTGGCTTTCTTGGTTTCCTTCTTGGCGGAGGAGGCCTTTACAACCTCGCGCTCGATTTTCTTTGCCATGATCTAATTTCTCCCTTCAATTTATATCCGTTTATCGCATATAAAATTAACGTTAATTAATTATATCATTTTTTGCGTTTCATTTCAACGAAGCCGTGGGCTGCTGCCCGCACCGCAGGCGCAGCTTCCATAACTCCGTCCAATAGCCCCGTGATATAACACTATTTCTTGGTGATCTTCTTTACTGTTGTTTTTTTCTTGGCGGGAGCCTTTTTTGCGGCGGGTTTCTTTGCGGCGGGCTTCTTGCTCCTATCGATATCGCTCATATCGTCAACAAGCAGTGAGGTCAGCAGGTTGCCGAAAAGGCCTCCGCCATTGCCGCTGTTATTGCTGTTGCTGCTGTTGTTATCACCGGAGTCGTCGCTAAGAAGCGCGCCCAGCAGACCGCTGCCATTATTATTGTTGGTGGTGTTGTTGGAGCCGCCCAGCAGTGCGCCAAGCAGATCGCCGCCGTTGTTATTGCTGCTGTTGTTGGAGCCGCCGCCCAGCAGCGCGCCAAGCAGATCGCCGCTGTTATTATTGCTGCTTGTGCTGTTGGAGCCGCCCAGCAGCGCGCCAAGCAGGTCGCCGCTGTTGTTATTGCTGCTGGTATTATTTCCCAGCAGTGCACCGTCAAGGCCGCTGGAATTACCGGAATTACCTCCGCCCAGCAGCGCGCCCATCAGACCGCCGCCCATGGAGCTGCTGTTATTATTGCTTCCGCCCAGCATGGAGGAAAGCAGTGCTCCGCCAAGGCCGCTGCCCATGGAGTTGCTATTGCCGCCGCCCAGCAGAGAACCAAGCAGGTTGCCGGAGCTGTTGTTATTGCCGCCGCCCAGCAGCGCACTCATAAGAAGTGCAGTGCCGATATTGCCCATGCCGGAGCTGAAGCCGTTGCTTGCTCCATTCTGTCCCATATCGTCGTCGGTAAACAGAGACAGCAGAGAGGACAGGCCGCCGGAGGAAGTGTTATTATTGCTGGTCTGGTTGCCTATAAGGGAAAGCAGCACCGGTGCCATAAGGGACAGTATGGAGGCGGTATTGCCGCGGGTGATGCCCGCCTGCTTTGCAAGGGCATCGGTAACCCCCTGCTTATTGCTGCCCAGTATCTTGCCGATGATCTTATCGCCGTCCACAGCGTCCACATTCTTCAGCTGTGCCGCTGCAGACTCGGAACTTGCGTGCTGACCCAGCGCACCAAACAGAGACTCCGCGCCTTCCTTTGTGCTTGCATTATCAGACATCGCCTGTACCAGCAGAGGTATGGCGTTGCCGATTACGCTTTCCGCCTGATCCGCCTTTACGCCGGAGGCCTTTGCTATCTGCTTTACAGAGCTGTCGTTCATAAGCTCTTTGGCAAGTACGTTGATGATGCTGCTCATTTTATATGTTTCCTTTCAGTTTGTAAGAGATTAACTCTAATACATTATTATATATTAACAGGGTAATCTTTTAAAGTAATATTCAACAAAAAAAGGACCCGAAGATCCTTTTTTCGTCAAATGACATATTTGCGTTACTTTGTAGGCTCGATGTGCCACAGTTCCTTTGCGTATTCCGCAATGGTGCGGTCGCTGGAGAACTTGCCTGCGCTTGCGGTATTCATAAGGCACTTGCGGCCAAATGCTATACGGTCGCGATACTCGCGATTTGCGCGGAGCTTTGCCTCAACGTAAGGCATGAAGTCCAGCAGCAGATAGTAATGGTCTGCCTTATGCCAGTTGGTACCGTCCAGCAGGGCATTGTACAGCTCACGGAACTTGCCGGTGCCGCCATCGCTTACGGTGCCGTTTACAAGGGTATCCAGCACGCGCTTTACACGATACTCACGGTTGTAAATGTCGCGGGGATTGTAGCTGTCCTTAATGCGGTTGATATCCTCTACCCTTGCGCCGAAGATGTAGTTGTTCTCAGCGCCGGCTTCTTCGGCGATCTCGATGTTTGCGCCGTCATAGGTGCCCAAAGTAACGGTACCGTTCAGCATGAACTTCATGTTGCCGGTGCCGCTGGCCTCGGTGCCGGCGGGAGAGATCTGCTCGGAGATATCCGCTGCGGGGATAATGTGTTCCGCATAAGAGCAGTTGTAGTTCTGCACAAATACTACCTTGAGCTTATCCTGCACATCGGGATCGTTGTTTATCAGGTTGGCGATCTCGTTGATGTACTTGATAACGCTCTTTGCGCGGAGATAACCGGGGGCTGCCTTTGCGCCGAATATAAAGGCGGTAGGGGTAAAGTCGGTAAGGCTGCCATCCTTGAGGGAGTAGTAAATATCCATCACGGACAGGGCGTTCAGCAGCTGGCGCTTATACTCATGCAGCCTCTTTACCTGTATATCGAATATGAAGGAGGAGGGTATGCTTACCCCTTCCTTTTCCCGGATAATTTCAGCGAGCTGAGCCTTCTTTGTCTGCTTGATGGCGTTGAACTGGGCTACGCTTTCATCGTCCAGATGGTTCTTAAGGTTGGATATCTGGCTCAGATCCTTAAGGAAACCGTCGCCTATGCGCTGGGCAATGAAGGAAGTCAGTTCCCTGTTGCAAAGGCCCAGCCAGCGGCGCTGGGTAATGCCGTTGGTCTTGTTCTGGAACTTTTCGGGAGATACGGCGTACCAGTCTTTGAACAGGTCGCTCTTGAGTATGCCGGAGTGTATCTCTGCAACGCCGTTTACATAGGTGCCTGCAAATACCGCAAGACGTGCCATATGGATCTGCCCGCCGGTAGCTATCTGCATGCGGTCGATCTGATCCTGGCTTACGCCCTTTGCGCGCAGCTCGGCGTTCTGTACCTCGTTGATGCGGCTGATTATGCCGGTGATCTCAGGCACAACGCTTGCCACCAGGTCGTAGTTCCACTTTTCCAGAGCCTCGCTCATGATGGTGTGGTTGGTGTAGCTGAATGTCTGCCTTGCGATCTTAAATGCGCCGTCAAAGTCCAGCCCTTCCTTCATCAGCAGCCTGACAAGCTCGGGGATGGATACGGTGGGATGGGTATCGTTCAGCTGTATTGCGCAGTGCGCCGCAAAGCCGGACATATCGTTGCCCCTTACGCGCTTATAGCGGCGGATAATATCCTGCATTGAAGCGCTGGAGAGGAAATACTGCTGCTTAAAGCGGAGACGCTTGCCCTCATAGGTGCTGTCATTGGGATACAGCACACGGGTGATATCCTCTACCTTGTTTTTCTGGCGAACGGCCAAGTCGTATTCCTGGTCGTTGAACAGGTTAAAGTCGAACTCCTCGATGGGCTCGCTCTGCCACAGGCGCAATGTGCCGATATTGTCGGTGCCGTAGCCGATTATAGGCATATCGTAGGGCACTGCCAGTACCTTTTCGTCTGCAAAGGTTATCTCAACGGTCTTGTCGTCGCGGCGGCGGCTCCAGGGATCACCGTAGCGCTGCCAATCGTCAGCCTTTTCTACCTGATAGCCGTCCTTAAAGCTCTGCTTGAACAGGCCGAACTTATAGCGAAGGCCATAGCCCTCCAGAGGCAGGTCATGGGTAGCGGCGCTGTCAAGGAAGCATGCTGCAAGACGGCCAAGGCCGCCATTGCCCAGAGCTGCGTCCTCTATATCCTCAAGAACATTTATATCAGAGCCCCTTGCCCTCAGCAGTTCCTGTACCTGATCCAGCAGGCCCAGGCAGTAAAGGTTATTGAAAACCATGCGGCCCATAAGGTATTCGGCAGACAGGTAATATGCTCTGCGTACATGCTCGTGGGCACGCCTTGCCCTGCGCCAGTTATCGGATATGGCATACATAACGGCATTGGACAATGCCTTATGCAGCTGGTAAGTATTGGCTTCGGCAATCTCAATCTGATAATCGCCCCTGAGTTCCTCTTCCATGCGGCGGATTATCATGCTGGGTTCCATCATAGTAACATTTCTCCACATCTAATATAGTTTTTTTGCAAAGCAAACACGCCCCGCATTATCAAATACCAAAGTAGTTTACCACAAAATCAGCACTTTGAGAACACCAAATAATCTTATTTTTGTATCCTATTTTCACCTGACAGCATTTTGCCCCCGTTTTACTGCAAAACCTTATTAATGAAATGTTGACATACGATTTTATTGGGTCTATCATAAAAAATGAAAATAAAGGCAGAAAGGTATCCTGATGGAATCCGTAACAAGAGAAAAACTCACCCGGGACTTTGGCAATGCCTTTTTGTCCCTTCAGCACACCAGCACACTGTGTATGCAGCTGCTGCTGAGCAAATACAACCTGTATCCCGGTCAGCCTCAGGTGCTCTTTGCACTCAAGGAGCTGGGCGCCCCTACACAGAACGAGCTTGCAGCCTACCTGGGCGTTGGCAAAGCCTCAGCGGGCGTATCCATACGCAGGCTGGAAAGCGGCGGCTTTGTCAAGCGCACAAGGGATAAAAAGGACACCCGCTGCATACGCCTTTCCCTTACGCAAAAGGGCGAAGAGTTTGCCCGGTGGTGCAATATAGATTTCGACATGTTTTTTACCACCATGCTGGAGGAGCTCTCCCTGGATGAAAGGGCCAGCGCATACGAATTTATCCAATCCATGGAAAAAAGCCTTACCGGCCTCAAAGAGCGGCTGGAAAGCTAAAATACACCCACCACAAACCAATTCAGGAGGAAATACTATAATGGTACAGTCCATCAGTCTCTCCAAGCTCCGCGAAGATGCGGACTACATCTTCCACAACGGCTTTGCCTGCTCCGAGTCCGTAATATACGCTATACGCAAAAACTTTGAGCTGGATATGTCCGACGATGCCTTTGCCATGAGCACCGGCTTTCCCTGGGGCCTTGGCGGCGTAGGCTGCATATGCGGCGCAGTAGCCGGCGGCGCAATGTGCATAGGCTTTGTTTTCGGCCGCCGTACCCCCGGCGATCCCTGCGCATCCAAGTGCCACAAGCTTACCAAGGAATTTGGTCAGGCCATAAAAGACAAGTTCAGCGCCACCTGCTGCGGCAAGCTCATATCTAATTATGACGATATGAACTCCCCCGCCCGCAAGGCTCACTGTGCCGATATCGTCGCCTTCGCAGTGACCGAGGTTGCCAGCATAATCTGCCGTGAGCTGGATATAAAAATAGAAGACTAATCCGCCATACACAAAAATGCTTCCCCGTAAAGGGAAGCATTTTTATTTTGCTTTTTACTCGGTTACTCCGTTTATTGCCACAAGGTTTTCGGGGGCGGCGTTTTCGCTCTGGGCGAAATAGTAGGAAAGTATATCCTCTATTGCAGGAGCGCTGGAGGAACCGGAGAGGCCGTAAGGCACGCATACCACTATGGCTATCTCAGGCTTCTCACGCGGGGCAAAGCACACGAACCATGAAGT
This sequence comes from Clostridia bacterium, assembly GCA_017547885.1. GTDB lineage: Bacteria > Bacillota > Clostridia > Christensenellales > CAG-138 > SFEL01. Next base: position 103,990 of record JAFYOP010000006.1, read on the forward strand.
ATTTTCTATGTCTATATTTGTGGTTCGCGCACCTACCTGCGCCGTTCCCGTCTTGCCTGCAAAGGATTCTGTTTCAAGATATTTTTCAATAAAGTCCCTATCAGTAAATGCATCTACTGCGGTACCGCCGTCCTCAGGGGATACAACGCCCTTCATGCCGGTCTTTATGGCGGCCCATATGTCATCGGATATCTCTACCTGATTGAATATGCTGGGCTCAACGTCCTTTACCACATTTCCGTCCTCGTCCATTATCCTGTCTACGATATGGGCATCGTATACGGTGCCCTCATTGGCAATGGCGCTTACATATCGTGCTGCCGCTATGGGAGTTACCAGCGTGGTGCCCTGACCGAATCCTGCACGGATGGTCTGAGTGGGCTTCCACTGTATCTCGTTGAGCAGTGAGGTTATGTCGTTTATCCAGTCGCTTCGCTCCTGAGTTATACCTTCGGGGATGCCCAGCTCTTCGCTGATTATGCGACGTATCCGGTAACCTTCACCGGTGATGGATCCATCCTGAAGCTCCATAAGCTTCTTGGCGCAGCTTTCTATTGCAGCCTCGTCCGCCTCCATGTTTCGCATTTCTATAAACATGGCAAGGCGCTCCTTCAGCTTACGGTAAATAAGGCTGGGCAGGCTGGTCTTCTGATTGTAAACCTCAAGGGTTCCGTCCTCCCCCATAAGGGTATTGTCAAACAGTATCTTCTGTCCGCCAACGATGCCCTCCGCTTCGCCGGTAAGCTCTATGCCGGTCCTGCTGGTAAGGCCCATCTTGCCGGACCACTCGTTGAGCTTATCTATACCGACACGGTTTGCTACCTCGCAGAAGTAATAGTTGCAGGAGTTTTTCACCGCAGCCGCAAGGTCCTGATTGGCATGCTGACCTATTTTGGAGCGGGAGGAAAGATGGCATTTAGGCGCATTAGTGTCAATGACGACTTCCTTGCCGTTCTCGTCGGTATACCGTATGTTATACTGCCAATCACAGCTTATCAGCTCATTTATATCCAGCACGCCTTCGGCAGCGCCCGCTATGCCTGTAACCATCTTGAATATGGAGCCGGGAGCAAGGCGGGTGGATATGGCCTTGTTTCTGGTGGGGGTAGTGTCCGCCGCCCATTCGCTCTGGAACAATTCCTCTGCCTGTTCATCGCTGAGGCCCTCAATGAACCAGTTGGGGTCAAAGGAAGGATAGGAGGCCATGGCAAGCACCTGTCCCGTGTTAACATCCATTACCACCGCGGCGCCTGTCTGTGCCTTTTCTATGCCCTCTACCTTACCCTTGGTCTTTTCCTCGTAGCTTGCATAGTTTTCTTCTATTTTGTTTATTTCTCTGTCGTTTATGTTCAGTATAACGTCAGCAAGGGCCTTTTCCACCACCGCCTGCAGCTCTATATCCAGCGTCAGCATAACGTCATTGCCGTCGGTGGCGGGAGTATAGTTAAGCTCGCGTATGGTACTGCCGTTTTTGTTTACCTCAACCTCGCGGCTGCCCTTATGCTCATTGGTGGAGCCGGTAAGGTATTCCTCCATGGTGGCCTCTATGCCGGATACGCCAACATAGTCCTCATAGGAATAGCCAAACTCCTCACGCATTTCTTTGGTGACGGTCTTACCCAGATAACCCACCACATGTGCCGCAGTGGTACCCCTTGGGTATACCCTGATGGTGCTCTGTGAGGTCTGCAGGCCGGTAAGCTCGTCCGCCCGGAGCTTGATCTCCGCAACCACTTCCATTCCCACGTCATAGGCGATGGTGATGGGCTCATATGCGCGATAGTTGTTCAGCAGCACTTCCTGGCGTATGGATATTACCTTATTGGCTTCCTCAAAGCCCAGCTCCTCAGGAATAAACCAATATGCCCTGAGCTTGTTATAAGCCTCTTCCGCCGTGGGCCATTCGCTGGTGTCCCACTTGGTCCTGTCAGGTTCATCCTTATCGTACTTGATGGGGAAGCCCATGGCCTCGCAGAAGTTCTTGTAGCGGGCCACTACCGCAGCCTTGCTCTCAACGCCCCAGTCGTATTCAAATTTGCCATTTTCATCTCTGGTGATATACGATGTGTCTATGGTTTTGCCTCCGCCGGCTTCTATTATCTCAATGGCTTTTATAAGAGCATCGGTATAGGCAGCTGAGTCGTAGTCGGTACGGTTGTCCGCATCGCGCAGGAACTCTACATTATAGCTGTTTTTGCTGTATGCAAGTACCACGCCGTTGCGGTCCAATATCCTGCCGCGGGTTCCTTTTATGTCAATGGTGCTGGTCCTTCTGTCCACAGCATCCACCGCATACTCGGCACCGCCTACCATCGTCACCTGATAAAGCTGATAAACAAGCGCACCCATAAGGAACGCCAGTATGATTATTAAGATTATAAACCTGGATACAGCAGTTTTCATTTTACTCCTCCGGCGGTGCGGTCATACCGTTTCTTGGAAGACTGCAGCAGCCTGGGCTTAAGATAAAGATGCACCGGCAGGCAAAGGGCTGACGTAAAAAGCGCAGAAGGCAATATATAGGTTGCCAGCATCTCAAAAAAACTGAATCTGCCGCCCATAAAGCCGGTCATTATGGCCATAAATACTTCCTTTAAAAAGGCACACACCGCAACTGTGGCAATGGGTATAAAAATATTGTCCGCAAAGTACTTTTTGTAGAATATGCCGCCCATCATGCCGGCTGTCATATAGGCCAGGGCATTTATCCCCACAGCTTTGCCAAAAAAAACATCTATAACTATTCCGGCAATGCACCCTGCAAAAGCCGCATCCGTTGCGCCCATCAATATGCCCACGCATACTACCACAGCCAGCACACAGTCCGGCACAACGCCAAGTATGCTGAACCTTGCAAATATCACAGAATCCATAAACATGGCAAATATCAGGGAGGCAGCCACGTACAGTCTGTACATTATTCCTCCTCCTGCTCTTCCATGTTTACTATCATAACCTCTTCCAGACGGAGAAAGTCCACAGCCGGCTCAATTATGGCGTTTCTGTCCTCGGTATCCTCATTGGCACGGGAAACCTCGGTAACAGTGCCTATGGCGATTCCCTTGGGGAATATGCCGCCTATACCGCTGGTGAGTATATTGTCGCCGGGCACAAGGTCATAGCCGCTGGGCAGATAATAAAGCTCCAGCTTTTCGTTTTTGTCTACGTTGAGTATTCCCCGGGCAAAGCCATAGTCTCTGGTGCGCTCCACCATTACGCTTACGTCGGATGTGCTGTCGATTATGGAGGTAACCTTGCAGGTGTTGGCGCTTACGCTGCTGACGCGGCCCACCAGACCCTTGGAATTTACCACCGCCTGATTTTCCATAACGCCGTCATTGCGCCCCGCGTTTACGGTAAACTCGCTGAACCATACTCCCTGGCTCTTGCCTATTACCCTTGCGGTAACGTATGTGTAGTTCTGGGTTATGTCAGTATAGTTAAGCAGCCCTTTAAGGCGCTCATTTTCCTCGCGCAGGGTGTTCAGCTCGTTTTCGATTATCTCGTACTGTGCCAGCTGAACCTTCAGCTGCTCGTTTTCCTTATCAAGGTCTGTGGAGCTGAATACACGCTCAAAGAAATCTATTATGGAATTTGACGCCTTGACCGAGAAGGACTGAATGGGAGACAGCACGGAATTTACGGCATCCTCAATAAAGGTCACCTGAACCCTGTCATATGTAACAGCTATCAGTATGGCCAGCACCGCAATAACCGCCAGCATAATTACAAAGCCTCTGCTGCGAAAAAATCCGCCCATTAAAAGTCTCCTTTGTTAAACATCGGACTTGCCGCAGAATACCCCGATAAGTCCAAAGAATCCCGATAATTATTATAAATGCAAGTACCGCCACGCGCAAGGCGTGACGGCAAATCGTTACATTCTGTTTACCCAATATGCTGATTTTTCAATATTTTTCTTTATGCGCTTACCGCCTCATGGCACAGGCCGGAGTCTTCCCCCATGTCCAGCGCCATAAGAGCGCCCTTTACCACGCAGTTTTCAGGATCCTCCGCCACCCGAACTCCCATGCCGGTTTCCCTGCTTATAAGCTCCGCTATGCCGTCAAGACACGCTCCTCCCCCTGTAAGGGTGATGCCTGTGGTATATATATCCCCCGCAAGCTCCGGAGGAGTATCCGCAAGGGTATCCTTTACTGCGTTTACTATTTCTTTTATCTGGTTCTTTATGGCATAGCTTATCTCACCCTGACTCACCACTATGCTCTCAGGAAGGCCGCTTTCCATATTGCGGCCCCTCAGCTGCATATGCTCCTCTCCCCCCATAAGGGCACTGCCTATGGTCATCTTTACCTGTTCTGCGGTGCGTTCGCCTATGCTCAGGCAATACTCCTTTTCCACAAAATCAACAATTGCCTTGTCTATATGAGTTCCGCCCACCCGAACAGACTTATGCGCCGCAATGCCTCCCAGCACCACCACCGCCGCATCCGTGGTTCCGCCTCCCATATCCACCACCATATGGCCTATGGGTGCGGTTACCGGCAGCCCTGCACCAATGGCCGCAGCAAGTGCTTCGTTAAGTACTGTTATCTCCCTCGCCCCTGCATTCTTTGCGGCCTCCATCAGCGCCCTGCGCTCTATGTCGCTTACGCAAAGGGGAAAACATAACGCAAGGCGTATGCCCATAGGCCCCGCCTTTCTTCCCAGCGCCTCCCGTATGCAGTAGCGTATCATGGCCTCCATAAGCTCCATGTCGGATATTACTCCGTCTCTCATGGGATAATTTACCGCCAGCTGTCCCGGCGTTCGGCCCAGCATAAGCATTGCCTTGCTGCCTATTTCAACTATTTCCCTTTCCTCCCCCGTGGATACCGCCACGGCACTGGGCTCCCTCAGCACTATCCCCCTGCCCTTTATGGCGGCCAGAGTATTTACGGTTCCCAGATCCAGCGCCACCGCATCGGAAAACACATCCCGCAATATCTTCATTCCAAACACTGTATGGATACCTCCCAATCTAGTTATGGAGAAAGTATTTCCATATATTGTTTCTGTTATACAGAGGGGATTGTACCGCGATGTGCCTTGTGGTATCCTATTTGTGATTTTGAAATCCAGAGGTGCTTTATGGAGCTTATACTGGCCTCCCAGTCCCAGCGGCGCAGGGAGCTTTTTCAGCTGATAGGTCTGGAATATACCTGCATCCCCAGCGATGCGGATGAAAACGTACCCTTTACAGAACCCGGCGAATTTGTGGAGCAGCTGGCCCTCAGAAAGGCCTCCGCAGTAAAGAAAGACCACCCCGGCAGCTGCGTTGTGGGTTCGGATACCGTAGTGTGGCTGGATAACGAGATAATCGGCAAGCCCCATGACCGTGAGGACGCATACCGCATACTCCGCAAGCTGTCCGGCCGCACACATACCGTATACACCGGCATAGCCGTGCTTACCGACGACTCCACTCAGCTCTGCCATGAGACCACCCAAGTCACCTTTGAAGAGCTTTCGGACGAGCTGATATGGGACTATATCGATACCGGCGACCCTATGGACAAGGCAGGCTCATACGGCGTACAGGGTCTCGGTGCCGTGCTGGTAAAAAAGGTGGAAGGCTGCTATTTTACCGTTATAGGCATGTCCATACCCCGCCTGTGCGAAATGCTGAAAAACGTTGGTATATATCCCAGCTGGCAGACTCGCTGCGCAGAAAACAGCTGATTTATTTAAATATTTATACAACAAAAAGCAGACACATCAGTGTCTGCTTTGTTTTGCTTTGATTTGGTAATTATTCGTCATCACCCATATTATGGCACATCTTATATGCAAGGCAGATAAGGCTGTCCGTCATGTGGATATTCTCCACGGGCACCGGGGCGGTAACGTCAGTGGGGGCAAAGTTCCATATGCCCTTTACTCCGGCCTGCACCATGCGGTCTGCCAGCTCCTGAGCTGCGCTCCTGCGGGCAGTGATAATACCCACGGCGATATTGTTTTCCTTTACGTATTCCTCAAGCTTGCTTATGTGCAGCACAGGCTTTCCATTTACGTCAGTGCCCACCAGCTCCTCATTTACGTCGAAAAGGGCGGTAATGCTGAAGCCATGCTGCTCAAAGTGGTCAAAGCTTGCAAGTGCGCGGCCTATATTGCCCGCACCTGCCACAACCGCCTTGTGAGACTTATTGAGGGCAAGTATGTTTTTGATTTCGCCAAGCAATGTGGTTACGTTGTAGCCGTAGCCCTGCTGGCCAAAGCCGCCGAAGCAATTGAAATCCTGCCTGACCTGAGATGCATTGAGGCGCATCATCTGTGCAAGCTTGCCGGAGGAAATACGCTCCACGCCCTGAGCCTGCAGCACCTGAAGCTGCCTGTAATATCTGGGCATACGCCTTATAACCGCCTCGGAAACTCTGCGAAATTCCATACTGTTCCTCCATTTTTATGCATCGGGCTGCAATACGCCCATCATCCACTATGATTTATTTATTATACGCTCATCAAGGGCAACTTTCAAGGGATTTGACAAATCCAAGACGATCATGCTTTATTTTTGTCAGTCCGCTCTCTGTCCCTTATGAGTATGGGGGCAAGGTACTGTCCGGTGTAGCTTTGGGGTATCTTTGCCACCTCTTCAGGAGTTCCGCAGGCCACCACCGTACCGCCGCCGGCACCTCCTTCGGGCCCCATGTCGATTATGTAATCGGCGCACTTTATAACGTCTAAGTTATGCTCTATAACCACAACGGTGCTTCCGCCGTCCGCAAGGCGCTTGAGTATATCCAGCAGCCTTTCAACGTCTGCCATATGCAGACCGGTAGTGGGCTCATCCAGCACATACATCGTGTTTCCAGTATCCCTTCGGGACAGCTCTGTGGTCAGCTTTACACGCTGGGCCTCGCCGCCGGAAAGTGTAGTTGAAGGCTGCCCCAGCTTGATATATCCCAGGCCCACATCCTGCAGCGTCTGCAGCTTACGCTTTATCCTGTCTATGGGACGGAAAAACTCCAGCGCCTCCTCCACCGTCATATCCAGCACATCCGAAATGCTCTTTCCCTTGTATTTTACCTCAAGGGTCTCCCTGTTGTATCGCTTGCCCTTGCATACCTCGCAGGGCACATATACGTCCGGCAGGAAGTGCATCTCGATCTTCAGCATACCGTCGCCCCGGCAGGCTTCGCACCGTCCGCCCTTCACATTAAAGCTGAAGCGGCCGTTATTGTATCCACGCACCTTTGCATCGGGAGTCATGGCGAATATGTCCCTTATCATATCGAAAAGGCCGGTATATGTGGCGGGGTTGCTGCGGGGCGTTCTGCCTATGGGGGACTGGTCGATGTCAATTATCTTATCCAGCCGAGGTATGCCATCTATGCTGTCGCATACATCCTTTGGGCAGTGCTTCGCCCTGTTAAGGTCATGAAGCAGTGTCTTTTTGACCACCTCGTTCACAAGGCTGCTCTTGCCGCTGCCGGATACGCCTGTAACGCAGGTGAATACCCCAAGAGGTATATCCACGTCTATATTTTTAAGGTTATTAACCCGTGCGTTCTTTACGCTGAGCCATCTGCCCTCATTGCTGCGCCGCCCTTCCGGCACAGGAATAAACCTGCGGCCGGACAGGAACTGACCGGTGATGGAATTTTCTGAGGCCATTATTTCCCCGGGAGTTCCCTCGGCAACTATTCTGCCGCCGTGCTCGCCCGCACCGGGGCCTATATCCACCAGATAGTCCGCGCTCAGCATGGTCTCTTCATCATGCTCCACCACGATAAGGGTATTGCCCATGTCACGCATGCCCTTGAGGGTATCAAGCAGCCTTGCGTTGTCCCGCTGATGCAGGCCTATGCTGGGCTCATCCAGTATGTACAATACCCCCATAAGGCCGCTGCCTATCTGGGTGGCAAGGCGTATGCGCTGTGCCTCGCCGCCGGAAAGGGTACATGCTCCTCTGGACAGGGTAAGGTAATCAAGACCTACGTTTTTCAGGAAGCCCAGCCTTGCGCTTATCTCCTTTACGATGCGCTCGGCTATCATACGCTCTGTCTCGGTCAGTGTCAGCCCGTTGATAAAAGCTTCCGCGGCGGATACCGTCATATCGCTGACCTCAGCGATGGACTTCCCCCCCACGGTAACCGCAAGGCTTTCAGGCTTGAGCCTTTTGCCTTTGCACTCAGGGCAGGGGATATTGGACATATATCCTTCTATCACCTGCTTCATGCCGTCGGACTGAGTCTCGTGATAGCGTCGCTCAAGGTTGGTTATGATCCCCTCAAAGGAAGTTTTAAAGGTACCGCTGCCATACTCGCGCTGGTAGCTGACCTCCATCTTTTCATCCCCTGTGCCATACAGCAGCACCTGCTTGGCCTTTTCGGGAAGTTCTTCATAAGGCACATCCATGAAAAAGCCGTAATGCTTTGCAATAGCGCCAAAGTACATCTCAGCCATGCTGCCGCCGTTTGCTCCGCTCTGCCAGCCGCTTACGTTTATGGCTCCCTCCGCAAGGCTCAGGCTCTTGTCCGGCACCACCAGATCAGGGTCCACCTTCATCAATGAGCCAAGGCCGCTGCAGCAGGGGCAAGCGCCGTAAGGGTTGTTGAAGGAGAACATTCTGGGAGTAAGCTCAGGTATGCTTATTCCGCAGTCCGGGCAGGAGTACTTTTCTGAAAACAGCAGCTCCTCCCTGCCAATTACATCCACCTTTGCAAGGCCGTCGCCAAAGGCGAAAGCAGTCTCCATGGACTCGGCAAGGCGGCTTTCTATGCCGGGCTTTATTATCAGCCTGTCCACTATAACGTCTATGGTGTGTTTTTTCTGCTTATTAAGTGGGGGAACTTCGTTTATGTCGTATACTTCCCCATCCACACGCACGCGAACATAACCGTCCTTGCGTATCTGCTCCAGCAGCTTTGCATGCTCGCCCTTTTTGGCACGCACAGCGGGGGCGATTATCTGTATCCTCCCCTCCCCAATGGCCATTATCCTGTCCACCACCACGTCTATGCTTTGACGCTCTATGGGCAGGCCGCACTTGGGACAGTGCGGATGTCCCGTCCTTGCGTACAGCAGCCTGAAATAATCGTGTATTTCGGTTACCGTGCCTACGGTGGAACGGGGGTTATTTGAGGTGCTCTTTTGGTCTATGCTGATGGCAGGGGAAAGGCCCTCTATGTAATCCACATCCGGCTTATCCATCTGCCCAAGGAACAGCCTTGCGTATGAGGAGAGTGACTCCACATATCTGCGCTGTCCTTCTGCGTATATGGTATCAAAGGCCAGCGAAGACTTTCCGCTGCCGCTGAGGCCTGTGAATACTATTAATTTATTGCGGGGCAGGGCAATGTCCACATCCTTAAGGTTGTGCTCCCTTGCTCCCTTGATTATTAATTGTTCGTTCATTCCTCTTTCCTATTTTCTGGTTCTTCCTCTTGCGTTTCTCTTGCTGCCGGGAGTACCCGGCGCTATCTTTTTGGGCTTATCCTCCCCGGTAAGGTCAAACAGCCTGTCCCTGAGCCTTGCGGCGGTCTCAAAGTCCAGCTCTGCCGCTGCCGCCCGCATCTGCTGGCGCAGCAGCTCTATCTGGGCCTCCCGGTTTTCCTCCGCCTTTTCCTTGGGCCGTCCGCTTATTTCGATTATGTCGTGGACCGCCTTGGTTATGCTCCTGGGAGTTATGTTGTGCTCAATGTTGTAGGTCTGCTGTTTTTCCCTTCTGCGGGCCGTCTCATCTATGGCGGTGCGCATGGAGGGGGTTATCTCGTCCGCGTACATGATCACATGGCCATCGGCGTTTCGCGCCGCGCGGCCGATGGTCTGTATCAGGGATGTGGCCGAGCGCAGGAAGCCCTCTTTATCCGCATCCAATATGGCCACAAGGCCCACTTCCGGCAGGTCAAGGCCCTCACGCAGAAGGTTTATGCCCACCAGCACGTCAAACTCACCAAGGCGCAGATCGCGTATTATCTCCATGCGCTCTATGGTTTCGATTTCGGAGTGCATATACCTTACCCTTACTCCCATACCGTCCAGATACTCGGTAAGCATCTCCGCCATGCGCTTTGTAAGGGTGGTAACCAATACCCTGTATCCCTTTTCGGTGGTCTTTCTTATTTCGCCCAGCAGGTCGTCCACCTGACCGTTTACAGGGCGGATATCTATTTCCGGATCCAATAGACCGGTGGGGCGTATCACCTGCTCTGCCACCCGGGAAGCCAAGCCCAGCTCATAGTCGCCGGGTGTGGCGGATACGCAGATAAGCTGGTTTATGCGTCCCCTGAATTCGTCAAACTTCAAAGGCCTGTTGTCAAAGGCGCTGGGGATGCGGAAGCCATACTCCACCAGCTCTGTTTTTCTTGACAGGTCGCCGCTGTACATGCCCCTGATCTGAGGCAGGGTAACGTGGGACTCGTCTATTATCATGAGGAAATCCTCGGGGAAATAGTCGATAAGGGTATAGGGAGGCTGTCCCGGGCTGCGCCCGTCAAAGTATCTCGAGTAGTTTTCGATGCCCTGACAATAGCCTATCTCCCGCATCATTTCCATATCGTACTGGGTGCGCTGCTCCAGACGCTGCGCCTCCAGCAGCTTGTCCTGCGCCTTCAGCCCCGCGACCCTGTCATAGAGGTCCTTTTCGATCGCCTCAAGGGCAGTGATGAGCTTATCCCTTCCCGTGGCATAGTGGGATGCGGGGAACACCGCAACGTGTGCTCTGTCCAGCAATATCTCACCTGTTAAGCAGTTCACTTCGCTTATACGCTCTATCTCATCCCCGAAAAATTCCACCCTCAGAGCCTTGTCGGACCAGTTTGAGGGGAATATTTCCAATACGTCTCCCTTTGCCCTGAACGTGCCGCGAACGAAATCGTACTCATTGCGCTGATACTGTATATCCACAAGCTTTCGCATTACCTCGTCGCGGTCTATGAGCATGCCCTTTCTCAGGGATATGGACAGCTTAAGATATTCCTCGGGATCGCCCAGCGCGTATATGCAGCTGACGGAGGCCACAATTATAACGTCCCTGCGCTCATTGAGGGCGCAGGTGGCGCTGTGGCGCAGCTTGTCTATCTCGTCATTTACCGTGGCGACTTTTTCTATGTAGGTATCCGATGCGGCAATATATGCTTCCGGCTGATAGTAATCGTAATAACTGACAAAATACTCCACGGCGCTGTCCGGAAAAAACTCCCTCAGCTCGCCGCAGAGCTGTGCGGCAAGGGTCTTGTTGTGCGCTATTACCAGAGTAGGCTTCTGCACCTGCTCTATTACCTTTGCCATGGTATATGTTTTGCCGCTGCCGGTAACGCCCAGCAGCACCTGAAGCTTCTCCCCCGCCTTTACGCCTTCGCTCAGCGCAGCAATAGCCTCAGGCTGATCACCCTGAGGCTGGAATGGGGATACTACTTTGAATTCGCCCATGTTTATTGCTTTATTAATCCTCGAAATCTACAGATATGCCGTTCTGCAGTACGGTGTGGATGTACTCCTTTACCTTTACATGCTCGGGATGGTCGGCATATACAGCCAAATCCTCACGGGTGGCAAACTTTGCTACCAGAGCCAGGTCATAGCTCCTTGCGCTGCCGATAAAGTCCGCACCTGCTTCCATGCTGATAAGGCCGGGAACCTTGCCTACCAGTGCCTTGAGCATTGGGGCGATCTTGTTGGCCTCTTCGCGATCGGTGTACTTGTGGCATACGATGTGGGTTACCATTGTTTTATCTCCTTGTATGTTGAATTTATCAATAATTCAGCTGTGCCATATGTGATATACATTATAGCACAGCACATGTGATATCTGCACTATATTCTTCCCCATTTTCCACCTTCCTACTATCGCTCTTTTTATATGCACAATGTTATTCTTCATGTATGCTTTAACACTGTTTATTAGGGAGGAATATGCCATGACCATGCTGTTGCTGCTGTATGCGGGGGCAATACCACTTGTGCCCCTCATAGGTGCGGAAATATTCAAACGCCGGGAGGATGTCTCCCGGCGCAATGTATGCTATGTGTTGTTTGTGCTGCAGCTGCTGCTGAGTATCAGCTATGTTATAGACTATCTCAGCCGCTGAGGTTATTTATTCATCTCGTATATTCTGGCAAGACCCTCCAGCGTAAGTGTGGGGTTTACTATGTCAATACGCTTGGTCTCGTTGGCTATCATGCCGGACATACCGCCTGTGGCCACAACGGTGGGCTTTGCTCCCAGTTCTTTTTCTATCTGCTGGAGGATGTAGTCCACCTGACCCACATAGCCCCTTATAAGGCCGGACTGTATACCTTCCTTTGTGTTGGTGCCTATTACCTTTTCGGGCATTACATACTCAACCTTGTGAAGCATTGCCGCCCTCTCCACCAGTGCGTCCGCAGATACCATTATGCCGGGACAGATAAGGCCGCCCAGGAAATCGCCCTCTTTTGAAATAACGGCAAAATTGGTGGCAGTACCAAAATCCACCACCACGCAGGGGCCGCCATAGCGATGGTATGCCTCTACGGAATTGCAGATACGGTCTGAACCCAGCTGGGAGGGCAGGTCGTATTTTATATTCAGCCCCAGGTTCATTTCGCTGTTTACCACCATTGCGGTGCGGCGATGGAAATACAGCTCGCACATGTGCTCCATGGTATAGTTCATGGAGGGTATTACAGAGGACATTATTATGCCGTCCACTACATCGGTGGATATGCCAAGGTGATCAAAAAAGCTTTCCATCATGGTGCCGTATTCATCGGCTGTGCGCAGGTGGTTTGTCTGCAGTCTCCATGAGTTCTTAAGCTTGCCGTCTACAAAAAGGCCGGTCTTTATGTTGGTATTGCCTATGTCCATTACCATCAGCATAGGTGAAATTCTCCAATCAAAGGTTTAATTTACTCGCTTTTGTTTCTGTTGGTGTATGCGCTTATGGCCTTGCCCACGGCAACGCATATTATGACCGCCGCAACGGCCTCTATTATGCCGTTGCCGGCCACTATGCCAAGAAGGGTCGTAAGCAGAGCACTGCCCGCAACGCCCATAGCCTCAGCAGCCTGCTCAAAGGCAAGCAGATACAGCCCGCCCAGGAAAAGCACGGTATTGGTCATGCTGCCCACAAAGGCGCTTATACCCATTGCAGCCGTCTGACGCTTGCCTGTGCCGCCGATAAGCTGATATACCGCGGCAGACAAAAATCCGGTAAGTATTCGGGGCAGGAACAGCACCGCCACGATAAGCAAAACATTATACACCCCAAATCCGGTAGTGGTGCCCAGCATTATGGCAGCAATGGCATCCGGAGTGGTAAAGCACTTTATTAAGCTGGTAAGGCCAAAGAAAAAACCCAGCACCGCGCCGCCCTTTTTGCCAAGGGTGTATCCGCCGACTATTACGGGGATATGCACGGTGGTTATGGAGGCCATGGGAAGATATATATACCCAAGGGGAGTAAGGCCCAGCAAAAATACCACGGCTACAAACATGCCGTACAGTACCAGTGTTCTTACACTTTTTTCCCTCATCGGCGGTTTTCCTCCTGTATTTGACATTTAACATCCAATTAATTATTTTAGCATTACATTTCCCTTTATGCAACATATCCTCAGCCCACAAAAAAGTTAACAAATTGTACTGATTTTATGATCTTCCAAGGGCTTTACCTCGCTCTCAAAATCACATATAATATAATGGCATAGGCATATACCGCAAGGTATTGATGCCGCCGCATTTTTCCACTACAAAACACTCAACAGAAAGCGGAGCAATAATGGAAGCAAACGCCAAAGAAAAAACCTCAAGAAAAAAGAAAAAGCAATCCTCCAACAAGGCCCTCAAGACCTTGCTGATAGTACTTGCTGCGCTGGTGGCAGTACTGGGCGTCCTGTATTATTTCGTAATATACAGAGAGCAGCAGAGGGTATCCATAATGAACGGCACTACCTTCCACGAGGGCATTTCGGTAAATGGTGTGGATATTTCCGGCATGACCATGGATGCAGCACGTGCTGCCTTAGCGGACTCTGCCGAAAAGGATATCGCTTCAGGCATACACCTGAACTTTACCTGCAACGGTCAGAGCTACACTGCGGATTCCTCCTGCTTTACCATCACATATAATACCGAAGAGGTGCTGACCGAGGCCATGGGCCTTGCCCGCGAAGGCGAATATACCGAGCTTCGCGAGCAGATGATGGATATAAAGGAAAACGGCCGTGAGTTCACTCTGGAATACACCGTTGAGCCTACCGGCGTAGAGGCATTTATACATACCTTTGCCGACGCGGTAACCATCGCCCCCACCCCTGCCTCCTACACCGTACGCATGCCTGCCATCAAGGAAAGCACCAACGCCCCCGATACTCGTAATCTGGGTCTTGTGGGCGAGGCAGCCAAAGAGGCCAAGCTCAGCGAGGAATCCATTGCCATTACCGACGTGCGCGATGTATTCTTCGAGTTTACAGAAGCTGTTGACGGCTACGGCGTGGATATTCCCGGCCTCATGCAGACCGTACAGCAGCGCTGCGAGGCTCTGGACTTCGGCGATATAGAGGTTCAGATGGCTCCCATACAGTCTGATGTTACCATCGAGACCCTCAAGGAAAACCTTGTGCTCCGCGGTTCCGCCTCCACCGGCTACCGCAGCAAGCGCCGCAACGAAGGCCGCTGCTTTAACCTTGAAAAGGCCTGCGGCATGGTATATGGCAAGACCCTTCTGCCCGGCGAGGAATTCTCCGCCAATGGTATACTTGGCGACCGTACCTTTGCCAACGGCTGGAAGGCAGCTCCCGCTGTAATTTCCGGCGGTGCCGACCATGAAGACCAGCCCGGCGGCGGCGTATGCCAGATAGCCACCACCACATACATGGCAGTGCTGTACGGCGACTATGAAGTAGTCTATCGCCGTCCCCACTCCACCCCCAGCGGCTACCCCGACGGCCTTGACGCCACCATAAACACCGTTACCGGTGAGATAGACTTTAAGTGGAAGAACAATACTCAATCCCCCGTTTACGTATTTACCTGGATAGACACCGTAAACTACAGCGTTCACTGCGAAATTTACGGCGAGCCCTTCCCCGCGACCTTTGACGAGATCGAGCTCAGCTCCAAGCTTGTTGAAGAACTGGTTCCCGGCGTTCCTGAGTACGAAGTAAAGAGCTCCCTCTATTCTCCCTACTGGATGATCAAAAACAACGCCGTTACCGGTTATATCTATGAGTCCTTCAAGACCTACAAGCTCAACGGCAAGGAAGTGGAGACCAAGTCCATTGGCAACACCACCTACAAGGTGCACCCCACCCGCTACTATGTATGGCCCGGCTACGCAGGCGAGCCCCTTGATCCCCAGTATCAGCTGGTATCAGACGCTAACGGTAATCTGACCCTGGCTAACCCCACAGTGGACCCCACCACGGGAACAACGACAACACCATAATCACTACAATAAAAAAGTCCGGCCAAGGTAGTTTCCAATAAGACAGCATGAAAACATTACTGGCATAGGGTAGCTGCCGTACAGGAGTGCGACAAGAAAAATTGGCGATACTTGGTTTTCACAACCAGGTATCGCCTTTTTCTATCTTTAACAGAATGTTTGAATCTTACTGGAGGTACATATGATACAGAAACTGAACTATATCCGTTGCGGTGATTACTATATTCCCGATATTCGTTTACCGGAGGAAAATAGACCTATTGGTCGGTGGGGGCGTATGCACAGAGATTACATCAAGGAGCATAACCCTATCCGCTTCAATGATCTGTGTCTTAGCGGCGAACTGTGGACATATCTGGCTGATTTGAATGAGCAGGCGCAGAGCCGCCTTGAACTTATCATCGAGCAGATGAAGGAATCTGAGGGCGTGACAGAGCAAATGAAGCAGCACGATCAGATGGCATGGGTTGGAGTCATGAACAGTATCCGCAACCGAGCCGAAGAAATTGTTCTGCGTGAGATGATCTACGAGGAGGATGCGGTATGAGAATCCTTGAAGAATTTTGGTACGGCAACATCGAGCCTACAGAATATGACACTTCCTCTAAAGAGTACAAGAAGCTGCAGGAGCTGATTTGCAGAAACGAAGAAAAGCTACAGGCCACCATGACAGACGAGCAGAAAGAGTTGTTTGAGAAATATACCGACTGTATGCGAGAGTATCAAACCATCACGGATTGCTTGATCTTTCAGAACGGTTTTAAGCTGGGTGCACGAATGATGTTAGAGGTCATGGAAGAATAACCGAATACTACAAGCGGGACTTGCGCTCTAATGGGGTGCAAGTCCCTATTTTACTTCGACACAAATTGTGTCGAAGTATCAGTCGTACATAAAAAGTTCACGAATGATACATTGACAAATTTATTGTCAATGTATATAATATTTTTAGGAGGTGTGTAATCATGGAAGAAATTATCCGTATGCAAGAAAATTTGTTGTTGTTACGCCGAACGGTTGGATGGACAGCAGAAGAGTTTGGCGAAAAAATAGGTGTTACACGCCAAACCATAAATAACATAGAAAATGGCCGCAATAAGCTGACAAAAACGCAATATATCGCTATGAGAAGTGTTCTTGATGCCGAAATGGTTCAAAAACCAGAAGACACGGAAATGCTCAAAGTCCTTTTGGATGTTTTTGTTGATCATCCTGAAAACTATAGCATTGAAAGTCGTAACGAACTGCTGTCAAAAGCGAATATGATGGCACCTTCCATTCTTGCAGGCACTACTTCTCGTGCAGATGTATCTAAGGAATGGATGAAAGTAGCGGGTGCAGTTGTAGGGATTGGGGCACTTATGGGAGGGCCGCTCGGGATTGGCGCAGGTGTTGCCGCTGTAAATGTCTGGCTTGCCAAATCTATCGCTGATAACAAGAAGAAACAAAAAAAGGGTAAGGAGTAAGAGATATGGGTGACTATGTAAAAAAGAAAAAGGATATGGTCTTCCAGAGCGTAGACGCCCTTCAGCAAGTTGTAAACGTTGTAAATGAAGCCGCTGCTGCTCTAAACGACTCCAAGCGAACCATTAAGGAAAGTGCAATTCCAGAGGTTCTCGCAGGAGCACTTGGCGCTGGTATCGGCGGTGTGGGGTCTTTCGCCGCTCTTTATGGCTTAGGTGTTGTTGGTCTTTCCGCCGCAGGAATAACCTCTGGTTTAGCAACTGCCGGTGCTATTGTTGGTGGTGGAATGGTTGCGGGTGTTTTCGTTTTGGCCGCTCCTATTGCAGCCTTGGCTGCCGGAGGTGTAGGTATCGCTTCTCATCTCAAGAGCAAGCAATTGCGCCAAGAAAAAGAACGGCTATATAAAGAGGTCTTGGTACGTCATGAGGCCATTATTAAGGCACTGAAGAGCGAAGCTGATGCTACCAAGGAGCGTTTAGATTACCTGCAGAGTTTAAATATACTGCTCCAGCAAGCTGTAAAAGATTTGAGCCACGATCTGGGTGTTGCCTAAAGGAGGTTTTAATGGGAAATCGTCTTAAGTTACCTGATGTTGATTTCACTAAGGTTGGCAATACAATTGTGGATGCAGGAAAAGCAGTTGGAAAATTCGTTAGTAACCATACACCAGAATTCCTTGTTGGCGCACTCTCTCTTGTAACAGTTGATAATATTCGTGTTCGCCTGGGGCGTAAACAGGATCAGAAAGCTTTTGAGAAAAATGCTATCAACCAACAAGCAGTTATTCGAAAGCATGAAGCTGAAATCAATGTACTGAAAGAGCAAGCAGATCAGGCACAGGATGCACAGCAAAGAGTAGACCGATTAGAGCAAATCGTAAAAAATATAACAGAGGGAGGTGCCTCGGAATGAGCAAGTTCAAATATACAGAAACCGAAAAGCAAATGAACACCGTGCTCAAGCACCAAGATGAAGCCCTCAAAGGGATACAGTTTCCATCTCAAGCAGAAACCGATACAATAGCAGCAAAAGCAGACACCTTACTCCGTAGTCTTGGATATAAGCCAGAGGAACTCAAAGGACTCTCCCTTTCTTCTAAAGCAAAAAGTACAATGATTGTTCCCACTTGGGAAGAACTTTGTCATGATGCCGAGCGGCATGTAGGCAAGAATTGCAACTTGGAATCCATCTTCACAGAAGAAGAGCTTAACAGCAACGAACTCGCTATTAAGCAGATGAATGCAGAATTTAGCGCTATCCACCGTTTAGATGCGTTTGATGTTTCAATTTCGGCTTTAGCGGCTCTCGTCGGTGCTGCTGTTGATATTTTGCTTATAGGAATTCCGGAAAAAACACCTGATGGGTTGAAAGCCGGAGCGCTTTCGGACTACATCCGTGACTATTTCGATAAGAAATTTCCGGAAGATGAAATGAAAAAACTTGCAAACTCAAAGGAAAGCAAGGTTCCGTTTGATGCGCAGGATAACAGGCACACTACAATCCGTGTTGAAGGGCTTTCTGCATATTATCACAGACTCCTTCAATTAGGACATGACCCTGTTTTGGGGTTCGTTTTCGGCGTAGCCGACATATTGACCGGACGAATGACCACGATTGACAAAACAGGTAAAATTGTTTCTCAGGTCATGGAGAATTATGCTGATCGCACGGAGGCAGATATCTTTGCTGCCTTGGCAAAGCAAATTGCACACTTCAAATCAGATGTAACGACTTCTATGGGATTACCGGTTCCCCTCATGAGCCTGTTTAATCTCCTCCAATTTGGTAGTATCGGTGAGGAGGAACAAACTATTGCAGAAATCGTACAAGGAATGTACTACGAAGGATATGATTTCATTCATTTCTGCTCTATGTCCATTCCCGCCATGCTTGTAGAAGTTATTGTTAGAATGGGTTATGCATTAAAGCGAATAAAAGAAGGCTATTCCGTAAAAGACTCTATTCCTATTTCCCTGAATAGAGAAAAGCATCCTAAACTGGCAACGATGTTGTTTATGGGCCATTCTGCCGTAACAGCGGTCAATGCAGGAAAAGTTTATTTTACTCAAAATCCTATGGCAATAAATTATCCCGAGTGGATTGCATTTGCAAAATATTCGTACAGCCAACTTAAATGGGTGTTGATTGAGAAGCCTGAATTAAAGGATTGCTATGTAAGAGGGAAAATTAACGAGGAGTTACATAGTATTCTTGCCGAAGCAGATAAAACATTTGAGAAGTTCGCTACGGAATATACCGTGGTTTTTCACTAATACCGAGAATGAGAGGTTGGATTATGTCAGAAAAACAAAATATTGTATCGTATCCAGACCTCTTGGCAGAATGGGACTGGGAAAAGAACAATGCAATAGGATTGCAGCCAGAAAGCATATCCCTCGGTTCCGTAAAAAAAGTTTATTGGAAGTGCAAGTTTGGGCATGGATGGGAAGCGACTCCGAATAATAGAAGTCGAGGACAGGGTTGCCCGGTGTGCGCGGGTCGTAAAATTGAAATCGGATTTAACGACCTTGCTTCAAGGCATCCGACGATTGCGTCAGATTGGCATCCTCAAAAAAATGAAGATCTGCTGCCTACGCAGGTTACATCTGGCTCCAACAAGAGAATATGGTGGCTTTGCGCTGAGTGTGGGCATGAATGGCAAACTTCAGTTGCAAATCGTGTTGCAGGAAAGGGTTGTCCAGTTTGTAGCCGAATAAAGCAAGGGTTAGCCAAGGAGCAGAACCTTGTTGAACAGAAAGGGTCATTTGCAACTCACTATCCCCATCTGCTAAATGAATGGGATTACGAAAAGAACTCTGTAGATCCAGAAAAAATCACAAAAGACTCGACCCGTAGAGTGTGGTGGCTCTGTGCTGAATGTGGGCACTCTTGGGCTACAACTGTTTCTCATCGCACGATACGTGGCTCAGGGTGTCCCGCCTGCGCAAACAAAGTAACAACAGCCAATAATTGTATCGAGACAACCCATCCGCACATTTTGGAAAAATGGAATTATAAACGCAATCACCTTGTTACACCCAAAGATGTGACAGCGGGATCGAGCAAAAAAGTTTGGTGGGTATGCGAAGAAGGACATGAATGGCAGGCTACGGTAACAAGCATCGTAAATGGCGGTGTGTGCCCGGTTTGTTGCGGGCAGCGTGTTGAAGTCGGATACAATGACTTGGCATCTGTCAATCCGGAACTTGCCAAGGAATGGCATCCTGCTAAAAATGGAGACTTACTCCCAACGCAATTTACCACCGGCAGTTCGAGGGTGAAAATCTGGTGGCTTTGTCCCAAAGGTCATGAATATCAGACTACTATTGCCAACAGAACTAATGGCACAGGTTGCCCTATTTGCGAAAAGGAACGCAAAACAAGTTTTCCGGAGCAAGCCATCTTTTACTATCTCAGAAAGATTACCAGAGCGGAAAACAGATACCTATTTGCTGGAAAAACCGAAATTGACGTGTACCTTCCTGAATATCAGGTTGGTATTGAATATGACGGACTTTACTATCATGCAAGCCCGGAAGCATATACGAAAGAGCAAAAGAAAGATGCGCTTTTGTCACGAAATGGAATTGCCGTCATTCGTGTAAAGGAGGTCAAGGATACATCTGCTTACCAAGATGACGATAAAATAATCCACTGCCGCAATGCAGGAAATTACCTCTATTTGAAGGATGTTATTCATAAAATAATTCAGCGCATACCGCTCCTTTCAAATAGCTGCAATAATCTCGATATTGACATCGACCGTGATGCGGCCTCTATCATGTCGCAGTATATCCAATCCGAGAAAGAAAACAGTTTGGCAGTAAAATATCCAGAGTTGGCAGCCGAATGGCACCCTACTCGAAACGGATATATTTCTTCTGAAATGGTGAGCTATGCAAGCGGCAAAAAGGCATGGTGGTTGGGACAATGCGGACATGAGTGGTCAGCAGTCATTTCGAATCGTATTGCTGGAAATGGGTGTCCCATCTGTTCAAATAAAGAAGTGTTGGCAGGATTTAATGATATCGAAACAACACATCCTCTATTGGCTAAAGAGTGGGACTATTCTAAAAATGGTTCACTCACGCCCCAAAGAATCACCTTTGGTTCCGACAAAAAAGTTTGGTGGGTTTGTTCTAAAGGACATAGTTACCAAGCAACTGTATCCAACCGTTATTATGGAAAGAATTGTCCATACTGTTCCAACACTAAGGTGCTTAAAGGCTACAATGATTTGGCCTCTCAGTATCCACAAATTGCAGCGGAATGGAATTACAGCAAAAATCGTGAAACACCAGATCAAGTAATGCCTGGATCAAACAAAAGGATTTGGTGGAAATGCAGTACCTGTGGGCACGAATGGATAGCTCAACCGAACCATCGTGTATTCCGTCAATCCGGTTGCCCAGCTTGTTCTGGCCGAGTTGCTACCCACGACAAAAACCTTTTGGTTGCCAATCCCGAGTTGTGCAAAGAGTGGAATGTTGCTCGCAACAAAAAATCACCAAGCGAATATCGTCCGCAATCCAGTCAAAAAGTATGGTGGGTCTGCTCGACTTGCGGATATGAATGGAATGCAAAAATTAGCGAACGTAGCAAAGGAACAGGTTGCCCGTGTTGCGCTGGCAAAAAAGTTCTGAAAGGTGTAAATGACTTAGCTACCATGCGTCCAAGGCTTGCAGAAGAATGGAACTACGAAAAGAACACAACTATTTCCCCAACAGACGTGACAATAGGAACTCATAAAAAAGTATGGTGGAAATGTTCGGAATGTAGTTATGAATGGCAGGCGTCCATTTCTAACAGAAGTAAAGGGCGAGGATGTCCGATGTGTGCAAGAAGAGCCACAACGGAAAGTAAGGAAAAAGATATATTCCAGTATAGTTCTTACGGTGCATTTATCCGAATGTATCACAGTATAAAAGAAGCCAAAGAACGGACAGGTCTCAAATCTATTTCTCCTTCTTCACCGAGAAAGAAGACATCAGGGAGCTTTATTTGGCTATTGGAAAGAGATGATGATAAGGCGCTCAAAATAGCAAATACAATCAACCCATCTCGCATTGTTTTCAAAAATTTGCCTGTATTGCAGTATTCCATTGATGGATCTTTCATTAAAAAATACGCTTCTTCCGGCGAGGCCGAAAGAGTAAATGGTATTGCTCGATCAAAAGTTGGCGCTTGCTGCCGTGGAAAAATCAAAACCGCTGGCGGTTATATCTGGCGATACGATGTTGAAGACAACTAATACCACAGAGAAAAGGATGGTGAAAACATGATTGAAGCAGATAAATACTGGGTTGCTAAAGAGCAAAAGATTGATGATATAAATAATATTGAAGATATAATCACTTTTGACTGGAGTAAAAATCCAACAGATGACTATATAAGACTGAGTGAATCTTTTTATAGTGCAGCTCGAATTATCGCAGAAGAAATTGTTGAACATTCTTCTGACAACGTCAAGTGCGATCAGTGGTTTTTTCCTTCCTTCTATCTATATAGGCAAGCTATAGAACTTCTGTGCAAGGGATTATTGATTTCGGTTGTTCCTCGAAAAGATATAACAAATAAGCTTACCGCCTATAAGCATAATATCATCGACTTATTCAAGGATTATTGTAATATTTCATCAACTCAAGCTCTTAACAAAGATGAGGCAAGTTGGGTGGATACTTATCTTACCGAATTGGAAATCATTGATAGCAAATCCAATTTGTTTAGGTATCCTATAAAAGATGGTTATCTAAACCAATATAGAGATGATTTTCTTGATATAGTCGATATGATAAATTCGATTGACCAATGCTATTCACTTATCTTTAAGTGTGTAAATGAGAAGTACAGTCCTCTAAAGTATATTAACGGAATTGATCTATCGCTCACTCCAAAGGTTTTGTTTTTTGCAACACATGGATTTGGAAACTGTATGCTTTATACTTCACCGTGGGACGAGGGGTACTATCCACATATCCAAGGGTATTCAGATATAGCTTACTTTTTGCTCGACAAAATGGAGAAGAATCACTGGTCATTTCTCCCGATAGCATTTCTAATTAGGCATGCCATAGAACTTGCGCTTAAATGCATGTTGGTGTCACGCACGGACACAAATGTCAGCGAACATGTGCAACGGCAGAAAAGAAGAAGCCATATCATTTATAAAGATTTGTGGAAATCTGTTAAGGATATGGTTGAGCACTATGCTGATGCGATGGGATATGATTTAGAGGTTGTGGCCTGTGCGGATACATATTTGAATGAATTAAGCTTATTGGATAAACAGGGCGATAGATTTAGGTATCCAACAAATTATGGTCTTGAATACCATTTGAGCTTAAGCAAAGTTGATTATTATCAAGCTATATATTGGTTGATAGGCATATTTAATTTTGTAAATGGTTGTGCTGATATGCTCGATGCAGCTTACGAATTTGAATGTGATATGAGATCTGAATATCTGTGAGAGAGGGTATTTCAAGATATTCTTTGTTTTTACGTAAAAAGAACATTGATGTACATAGTATAGAACTCAAACATGATGCTCGTGAATCAAGGGGGTACAGCGAAAACACGGCGCTGTGTCCCCTTGATTTCATCATATCTTCTATTCCGAATCAACTTCTCCGCAACTTGCGGCGAAGTGATTTTTAACTTCTGCCCAGGTTGGGCAGAAGTTGGATTTTAGACTTCCGACCAACTTGGTCGGAGGTCGTTTTTATTCCCGACAAGTTGTCGGGAAGTTGATTTTAGAAATTCTGTCCAACTTGGGCAGAATTATTTTTTTGCTAATTTTTTCTTGAAATGCTTCTAAAAATGCCTTTCTCGTCGGCTACCACTTGAGGGGGAGAAAATCACATTTTTCAAAAAATTGCCGAGGACATTCACCAAAACACCGTTTCCATCGGCTACCACGTGGAGACGCATCTTAAAAACACTTCCAAGCTGCGCATAAAAAGTTTGGTTTCTCAGGCTACCATCTGAGAACGACTATGGACAAAAAGCATTTCTTACCGGCTACCACTTGAAAAGAAAATTTTCGTACAGGGTGCGAATGTGAATGTTTTTTCTGGAGGTATATGAAGATAGTTTTCAAAACCCGTTGATAATTTGCTCCTAAATGTCCTAACCAGTAGAGGGATCTTTTTCAAATCCCGTTGAAAATCGCTCTTTGAAATTCCGAATATAGTGAGAGACATTCAGAAGCTTGACGGATAAGTGATGTATCTGTATAATGGTGGCACAGCGGTAATCCGCTACATAAACAACTAAATACCAATGTTCCACCATAGGTCGGTTTTATCCGACACGGTATCGGTACACCGGAAGTGCCGAACTGCTCCACCACGCCTTTGGTTCTGTTGGCGGGAGTTGTATGAAGCAGAACCCGACTTTGATCTTCAGAGCCGATTACATAGAACATCATTTTGAAGCGAGAGCCATGCTTCCGCCGATTTCTGATGCTCTGTGTAATCGGCTCTTTTTGTTTTTTCAAACTGAGCCTCAACAATAGTACATCCTCAAAATTGAATGACCGTCCGAATGAGATATGACTCTGCGATGACATGAGCGAAGCAACGTCGGGGTGAGACTCCCGGACAGGAACAACATTCGGGTAAAACGGCAAACCACAAAGTACGCCAAAGTGCCAATTTGACACTTTGGCAAAAACGCAAAAAACGAAAAGGCTGGGTAGCGTAGAGCAAGATTCTACCATGGGTCCAAATTTCGCCAACTGCTCATTTTGCCCCTCATGGAATCTTGTTGGGGAGTGCCTTCCCCAAACCCTGCTCTGTTCCGCAAAGCGGAAGCGATACGGCTAACGCCGATTTTCAATTTTCAAAAAACGAAGGAGGAACCGAATGGCAAAAACCTACAACACCCCGAAACGCAACCACATCGTAAAAACCCGTCTGGACGATGAAGAACACGCTGACTTTCTCCGCCGCTTGGAGATTTACGACATGAATCAATCAGAGTTCATTCGTGAAGCGATCTCCGGTGCGACCATCAAACCGACCATCGTGGCAACATTGGTCAGCGACGATCTGCTCGCTGCCGTTGGCAAGCTGACCGCCGAATACGGCAGGATCGGTAACAACCTCAATCAGATTGCCCGACACCTCAATGAATGGCGAAGTCCTTATCCTGCCATGGCAAAGGAATTACAGGATGCTGTCGCAGAGCTTGCCACTCTGAAATTTGAAGTGATGAAAAAGGTAGGTGATGCTGTTGGCAACATTCAAGCATATAAGCTCTAAAAACGCTGATTACTCTGCCGCCGAAGCCTATCTCACTTTTGAGCATGACGAGTTCACCATGAAGCCCACCCTGGACGAAAACGGCAGGCTTATCCCAAGAAAGGATTACCGCATTTCCACTCTGAACTGCGGAGACGAAGATTTTGCGATTGCCTGTCTGAGAGCCAATCTCCGCTATGGTAAAAATCAAAAACGGGAAGATGTCAAAAGTCATCACTATATCATCAGCTTCGATCCCAAGGATGTTCCCGATCATGGATTGAATGTAGATTTGGCACAGAGTCTTGGCGAGAAATTTTGCAAGGAACACTTTCCCGGGCATCAAGCCATCGTCTGTACACACCCAGACGGACACAACGGCAGCGGCAATGTTCATGTACACATCGTGATCAATTCTCTGCGAATTATGGAAGTTCCGTTCATGCCATATATGGACAGACCGTGCGATACCCAACCGGGCATGAAGCACCGATGCACCAACGCCGCTATGGAGTATTTTCGCTCCGAGGTCATGGAGATGTGTCACGATGCGGGGCTGTATCAGATAGATCTGTTGAACGGAAGCCGAACCCGTATCACCGAGCGTGAGTATTGGGCGAAGAAGAAAGGACAGGTTGCGCTGGATGAAGAAAACGCTGTTCTTGCCGAACAGGGCTTGCCTGTCAAGCAAACCAAGTTTGAAACCGACAAAGACAAGCTCCGTGAAGAAATCCGTATGGCACTTTCTGATGCAATTAGCTACGAGGACTTCGCAGAAAAACTTCTCCGCCGTGGCATCACCGTCAAGGAGAGCCGAGGAAGATTGTCCTACCTCACACCTGACAGGACACGCCCCATTACGGCACGAAAGCTGGGCGATGATTTTGATAAAACGGCTGTGTTCGCTGTCTTTGTCAAAAACGCAAAACAGGTAAGGACGAAAACACCTCTCGTTCATTCCGCACCGACCATGCAGGACTTTATCAAACAGCAAAACGCTGTCAGCCGTATGGTGGACATGGAAGCGGCGAAAGCCAAGGGTAAAGGATACGAGCATTGGGCAAAGACACACAACCTCAAAAACGCAAGCCGAGCCTATGTGCTGTATCAAGAAATGGGTTTTGACTCCCCCGAAGCATTGGCTGCCGCTTGCGATGCCGCCCATGCAAAGGTGGATAGTATTCGCACCAAGATAAAATCCGTGGAATCGACTATTAAGGAAAGGAAAGAGTTCCGTGATTATGTGCTGAACTACCACAAGACCAGATATGTGATCGACGAACTGAAAGCCTGCAAGAATGAAAAAGCCCGTCAGAAATATCGTGACGAGCATGACAGCGACTTCATCATACTGAATGCTTCCAAACGCTATTTCGATTCCAAGGGACTCAAGAAGCTGCCGAGCCACAAGGCATTGCAGACGGAAGTGGAACAGCTCATCAAGGAGAAAAACGAACTTTACAATCAGTACCAGACCGCCAGAGAAGAAGTACAGCGTCCTGATACCATCCGCCATAATCTGGAGCAGCACCTTGGAAGAAAGATCGAACACAAACAGGAACAGGAGCGTTAATCATTCCCTTCGGTTCGTTTCCGTT
Source organism: Clostridia bacterium (assembly GCA_017547885.1). Lineage (GTDB taxonomy): Bacteria > Bacillota > Clostridia > Christensenellales > CAG-138 > SFEL01. The sequence continues at coordinate 130,669 of JAFYOP010000006.1, forward strand.
CCTATCCATTCCAAACCAAGAAAGGACAATTATATGAAAGAAAAGGAAAACAAGAATTACACCATCAAAGAAAACGGCAGCATTGTTGTTCACAACTACTGTGCGGCAGAGTTGCCGCAGATCACCGTGACTATTCGTTCCGGTCAGACTACTTACCGATTTGGTGGCAGCTACGATGGCACACGAAGTCTGTCCGGTAAATTACTCGACCACATGGCAAAGGAGGTGAACGAAGAATGACAAAGGAGACAAGCTTGCAGGTGTGTGATATAATGACTACAAGCAATCCTGTATTGGCAGACTGCCCGCCGATTAAGGAGGAACAAGATATGAATAGGCAGTCTGACAAAATAACTGCTATCTACTGTAGACTCAGTCGTGATGACGAACTCACAGGAGAGAGCAACAGCATTGTCAATCAAAAGGCGATTCTCAAAAAATACGCACAAGAACAAGGTTTCCGAAACATCCAGTTTTTCGTGGACGATGGTTACTCCGGTGCCAACTTCAACAGACCCGATTGGAAACGAATGATTGAGTTGGTCGAGAACGATAAGGTTGGTGTCATCATCGCCAAGGATATGAGCCGTATCGGCAGAAACTATCTGGAAGTTGGTCTTTACACGGAAATGCTTTTTCCTGAACACGATGTCCGTTTCATCGCTGTGAACAGCGGTGTGGACAGCGCCAATCAGCAGGACAACGATTTTACTCCGTTCTTGAATATCATCAATGAGTTCTATGTCAAGGACAGCAGTAAAAAGGTCAAAGCGGTTATGAAGCAGAAAGGCGAATCCGGTGAGTATCTTACCACCAACCCGCCCTATGGCTACATGAAAGATCCCGACAATCCAAAGAGACATTGGATTGTGGATGATGAAGCCGCAGCTGTTGTCCGTCAGATCTTTGCTTGGTGTATGGAGGGCTTCGGCCCTTCTCAGATCGCCAAGAAGCTGAAGGAAGCAAAGGTGGATTGTCCTACCGTCCATTGGATGAAGATGGGACGAAATGCTCCTGCAAAGACACCAGATAATCCTTACGATTGGGCACCACGCACCATCACCGGCATACTGGAAAAGCAGGAATACCTTGGTCACATGGTCAACTTCAAGACCCGAAAGCAGTCGTACAGAAGCAAAAAGAAACTCGAAAACCCTCCCGACCAATGGAAGATTTTCGAGAACACCCATGAAGCCATTATTGACGAAGAAACCTTCGCCCGTGTGCAGGAACTTCGCAAGAACAAACGCAGACCCGCTCGAACAGGCAAGACTAATATGTTCTCCGGTCTCGTTCGCTGTGCCGATTGTGGTGAGAAATTGTACTACTGTACGAGCAACAGTTTTGAAACCAGACAAGACCACTTCGTATGCTCCACTTCCCGTAAAAAGGGCAAGGAGGTCTGTGACACCCACTTCATCCGAGCGGTGGTACTGGAAGAAGGAACACTCCAACACATGAGGTTGGTCATTCAATGTGTTGCCGATTATGAGGATGCGTTCCGCAGAGCGTTGGGCGCAAAGCGAAGTGAGGAAGCAAAGAAAGAGCTTTCTGCCAAAAGGCGAACCTTGCAGAAGTCCGAAAACCGTCTGGCTGAACTGGACAGATTGTTCAAGCGTATTTACGAGGACATGGTAAACGGAAAGCTGTCCGAAGCTCGCTTTCAGATGTTGTCTGATGATTATGAGCAGGAGCAGGCAGACTTGAGAATTAAGATTGAAATGCTTGAAAACGAAATACAGAATCAAGAAAATCAAGCGGAGAATGTTGACAGGTTTATCCGACAGGCAAAGAAGTACCTGTACTTGGAGAAGCTGACCCCCACTATTCTGAACGATATGGTCAACGCCGTATATGTTCATGCACCGGACAAGTCCAGCGGACACCGAGTGCAGGATGTGACGATCAGCTACAACTATATCGGCATACTTCCCGCCAATTTACTCTATGACGTTATGAACGGAAAAGCGGCATGATTACTCATGCCGCCTTCCCGAAAACATTATTATACTGTTTTATTGGACCGCTCCCCATGCCGGACTTTTTTATATTACGCTGTGTATATCACATCTTTGTTTTAGGCGTAAATATCATGGCAAACAGATATCCAAACACTATCGCCGCGGCAATTCCCCCTGCCGTTGCGGTTATTCCGCCGGTAAATGCGCCTATCACGCCCTTTTCCCCCACCGCCTCAATTGCCCCCTTGCCAAGGGAGTAGCCAAAGCCCGTAAGGGGCACAGTGGCCCCCGCCCCCGCCAGCTCCACCAGCGGCTCATACAGCCCAAGGGCGGACAGCACTACGCCAACCGTTACGAATACCACAAGTATCCGCGCAGGAGTAAGCCTTGTAAGGCTAAGCAGCAGCTGACCTATCACGCATATGCCGCCCCCTATTACAAACGCCCATACATAATCCATATCTACTTCCTTTCCAGCACTACCCCGTGAGCTATCCCGGGAATGCTTTCGCTCTGCATGCTGCTGGTGGGACTAAGCAGCGCACCTGTGGCCATAAAGAATATACGGCGCAGTTCTCCCTTTTCTATTTTGTCCAGCAGGTATGCATTCAGCACAGATGCGCTGCACCCGCAGCCGCTTCCGCCGCAGTCCACCTTCTGCTCCGGCGCAAATATCATATTGCCGCAGTCCATGTGCCTGTCCTGAATATCGATACCGTTATCCCTGCAAAGGTCAATGAACATCTCACTGCCAAAGCTGCCAAGGTCTCCGGTCACCACAAGGTCATAATCCATAACGCCCCTTCCCGTGTCGCTGAGATGCGCCGCTAAGGTATCCGCTGCCGCCGGAGCCATGGCAGCACCCATGTTGTTTGCGTCGGTTATGCCAAGGTCAACGACCTTACCTATGGTGCCTGCTGTAATGAATATGTTTCGGTATATCCTGCTGCCTGAATAATTTGGCCCTGCCGCTATGCTGCATCCCGCTCCTGTAACGGTACGCTGTGCTGTAGGGGTGGTTTGTCCGCCCATTTCGAGGGGGTTTCTGTACTGCCGCTCCGCTGTGGAAAAGTGGCTGACGGCAGTACATGCAACGCAGTCTGCATACCCTCCGTCCAGCAGCATCCCCCCTATGAGCAGGGATTCTGCCATTGTGGAGCAGGCTCCGTAAAGGCCCAGGAAGGGCATCTTAAGCTCACGTGCCGCAAAGTTTGCGGAGATTATCTGATTGAGCAGATCGCCTCCCAGCAAACAATCCACATCGCCGCTGTTCAGCTCCGCTTTTTCCATGGCCCTGCGCACAGCCTGCTCAAACATTTTGCGCTCGGCCTTTTCCCAGCTGTCCTCTCCCCAGGTATCTTCCTTAAGCACAGTATCAAAATGCTCCCCAAGAGGACCTTTGCCCTCCATGGGGCCTGCGATAGTTCCTGAGCTTATTACCGCCCCAGGGTTTGAGAATACCAGCGTCTGGTTTCCCATTCGCTTGCCGCTCTGCATAACGGAATCCATATCAACCCTCCTTATGCTCTGAGCAGGGCATATATCAGCCCCACTATTACCGAACTTCCTATGCCATATACCAACACAGGCCCTGCTATTACGAACATCTTTGCCGCGGTACCCGTAACAAATCCCTCCCGCTTAAACTCCATTGCGGGGGATACTATGGAATTGGCAAAGCCGGTAATGGGCACGATCGAGCCCGCCCCGGACCAGGAGCCTATTTTGTCATACACGCCAAGGCCGGTAAGGCTTGCACCCAGAAAAACCATAATTATTGCCGTAAAGGCCGCTACCCCCTTTTCATCCAGCATGAGCCATTTCTCTCCTATGTCGTGGACCAGCTGACCGATGCTGCATATTATCCCACCGGAAATAAAAGCCCTGATGCATTGGCTTAATGTTTTGCTGCGGGGCATTTTTTCATTTACCCGCTGCTGGTAGCGGCGCTGCTCCGGCGTCTTTTGCTGCTTATTCGCCATATGTTCCACCTTTCCTGTGATATAATTTTTCCGCATATCCCATGTATCTTATTTCCTGCTGCTCCCGCCCTTCCCGGGGAACCAGCTCCATCTTTGGCAGTATTGCCCTGTCTTTTGTTATCTTCAAATACGGTTCGCCCCTTTGATGATATTTATGGTCATGCTATATTCTGCGCAGATATCCCGTGGTTATGCGTTTGGCATATTATCACGATATATCGGGCGCAAATTTTTTGTTAAAACAGGTGAACTTTTATCCATCAGTGTTGTGTTGGAATAACAAATAAGTTAAGATTATATCAGTATCTATGGAAAGGAGGACCCTCGGTAAGTGAGGTCTATAATCCGTACGGTCCTGCCGGAAAAGCTGTCGGAATCCCTGAAGTCAGTGCTGCCTGTCACGGTGGTTATTTTCCTGCTGTGCTTTTTCGTAGCACCCGTCCCAAACAGCGTTATGCTGGCCTTTGTAATGGGAGCCTGTTTCCTGGTAGTGGGAATGGGTCTGTTCTCTTTGGGCGCAGATATGGCCATGGCACGAATAGGTGAGCATATCGGCGCGGTGATGTCCCGCTCAAGAAAGCTGTGTATAATCCTTGCGGTCAGCCTTGCTGTAGGCATATTTATAACGGTATCCGAGCCTGACCTTATGGTCCTTGCTCAGCAGGTGCCCAATATTCCCAACCCCGTTATAATATGGGCAGTAGCGCTGGGCGTGGGCTTTTTCCTTGTGCTGGCAATGCTTAGGATATTCTTCAACATCCCGCTGCGCTGGCTGCTTGTGGGCTTTTATGGCGTGCTGTTCGCTCTGGCCTTCTTTATCCCCCGGGACTATCTCTCCACCGCCTTTGACTCCGGCGGCGTTACCACAGGCCCCATGACGGTTCCCTTCATAATGGCACTGGGCGTTGGTGTTTCCTCTGTCCGAAGCGACAGCCGTGCCGGGGAAGACAGCTTTGGTCTTATCGCCCTGTGCTCCATAGGCCCTATAGCCGCAGTAATGATACTTGGTCTCCTATACAGCACCAAAGGCGGCGCCTATTCCCCTTTCCTCGTTCCCGCTATAAACAACTCCATGGAGCTGTGGGGCCTGTTTGCCCATGCGCTGCCTGAATACTTTAAAGAAGTGGCAATGGCCTTCCTTCCCATCGTGGGAATATTCCTGGTTTTCCAGATGCCAAAGTCCCGCATGCGGGGCAACGAGCTTGTACGTGCCTGCGTAGGCATGCTGTATACCTTCCTGGGCTTGGTAATGTTCCTTACCGGCGCAAACGTAGGCTTTATGCCTGTTGGCAACTACCTTGGAGAGCTTATCGGCATACTGCCCTACAGGTGGATAATAGTTCCCATAGGCATGCTGCTGGGCTATTTTATAGTTGCCGCAGAGCCTGCCGTACACGTTCTCAACAAGCAGGTATACGACATGACAGAGGGTATGATCCCTCCCAAGGCCATGAGCATAAGCCTTTCCGTGGGCGTGGCCATATCCGTTGGCCTCGCCATGCTGAGGGTGCTTACAGGCATGCCCATAATGTGGCTGCTTATTCCCGGATACGGGCTGGCCATCGTAATAAGCTTCCTTGTTCCCCCCATGTTTACCGCCATAGCCTTTGACTCGGGCGGCGTGGCCTCCGGCCCTATGACCGCCACCTTCCTGCTGCCCCTTGCAATGGGCCTTTGCGTAGCGGTTGGCGGCAACGTGGCGCAGGATGCTTTCGGTGTGGTTGCAATGGTAGCCATGACCCCCCTTATCACCATTCAGATATTGGGGCTCATCTATAAGCACAAGGCCAAGCTGGCAGCGAAGGAAGCAGAAGCCATAGAAGAACCTGATACCATTGAAGCCGATGAAGAACTCATCATACTGGAAGATGAGCCTATCATGCTTGAAGAAGAAATTATCACCCTTGATGAAGGAGGAGAGGAATGAACGGATACAGCATGGCAATGGCCATAATCCGCCGGGATATTGCGGAAGAGTATATAGACTTTTTCCGCCATAACGGCTCCTGCATAGTATACAGCACCCACTGCGAAGGCTCTGCCCGCAAAAAGCTGCTGGATATGCTGGGTCTGGAACCTAAGGACAAGCAGATGCTGTGCTGCATGGTTCCCTCCCATCGTATCAGCTATATACTCAGACATCTGCGCACGGAAATGCGCATAGACGCGCCAAATACCGGCATAGCGTTTTTTCTCAACGTTGAGTGCATCGGCGGAGCCACCGCCCTGCGGTCACTCTGCACCGAAGACATCTTCACAGGAGACGAGGTAAAGAAAGTGAAAGAAAGTAAGCATTCCCTCATTGTAGCCATAGCCGAACGTGGTCACACCGACATTATTATGGACGCAGCCTGCGAGGCAGGCGCTTCCGGCGGAACCATAGTGCATGCCAAAGGTACCCTTGGCGAAGAGCGCGCAAAGTTCTTCGGCGTATCCATTGCCGAGGAAAAGGATATGGTATACATTGTGGCCCCTTCTGATAAACGCACAGCCATCATGACCTCCATAATGCAAAAGGCAGGAGCCAAATCTCCCGCCCGCACCATTATGTTCTCCCTGCCCGTTGAGGCTGTTGCCGGCATACGAACCGCCGATGAGGACAGCGAATAATAGCTTAGAGGATATACCCCTCCGCCACAAATCTGGCACCCTCGTGGGTCTTTTGCTCGGCGTCGCCGTACAGCAGCAAAAAGGCAGCCGTCAGCGCCGCTATGCCTATGGCTATTATCAGCCACATCGTCTTTTTCCTTGTCATACCATTGCCCCCTTTTACCTTTAATCTGCCCAAATAAACAAAAAATATAAAAACGAACCGAAAAAATCGGTTCGTTTTTGCTTTGCGTTTACTTTGTCCGTTTTTTGTGGCGAGCAGTTTTTTTGTCCGCTGCCCTTCCATTGGGCTTTGTTCCTGTCCTTGCAGGCTTTGCCGTCTGGCCTGGCTTTTGCCGCTGTAGCGGCCTTTCCTCCCTGCGGGGAGGCACAAGGCAGTTCTTGCCTGTGCCTATCAGGTCTTCACGGTTGGCCTTTATCAGCGCCTGCCGTGCCTTCTCCCTGTACTGGGGCATAAAGTACTGCATCAGCGCACGCTGCATTTCCTTTTCATGCCTGTCCTTGGGCACATACACCTTTTCCATGGTACGGGGGTCGTATCCCGTATGATACATACAGGTGGAAAGTGTACCCGGTGTAGGGTAAAAATCCTGTACCTGCTCGGGGCGCTGGCCTGTTTTGTGAATATACTCCGCAAGCTCCACCGCGCTGCTGAGGTCACTGCCGGGATGTGAGCTCATAAGGTACGGCACAAGGTACTGATCCTTGCCTATGCGCTTATTAAGGTTTGCGTACTTCTGGGCAAATCTGTCATAAAGTTCCCTTGAGGGCTTGCCCATAAGCCTCAGCACCCTGTCGTCCACATGCTCGGGAGCTACCTTCAGCCTGCCGCTTACGTGATGCTCCACAAGCTCACGCAGGAATGCGTCGGACTTATCGTACATGGCATAGTCATACCGTATGCCGGAGCGTACAAATACTTTTTTGATGCCGGGCAGCTCCCGAAGCTCCCGAAGCAGCCTTATATAATCCCTGTGGTCCGGCTGCATATTGGGGCAGGGGGTATATCCAAGGCACTGCCTGTCAGCACACACGCCATGCTTAAGCTGCTTTTTGCAGGCAGGCTGGCGAAAGTTTGCCGTTGGGCCTCCCACGTCATGTATGTATCCCTTAAAGTTGGGATGAGCGGTAAGCTGCTTTGCTTCGTCTATTATGGAAGAATGGCTTCTGGTCTGTATTATTCGGCCCTGATGAAAGGTAAGGGCACAGAATGAACAGGCCCCAAAGCATCCCCGGCAGGATGTGATGGAAAACTCTATCTCGTCCATGGCGGGTATATGCTGCTTATAGGACGGATGGGGCAGCCTTGTGTAGGGCAGGCCGTATACGTGATCCATCTCCCCTTCGCTCAATGGCATTGCAGGGGGATTCGCAACAAGGTACCCATCCCCATGGGGCTGTACCAGCCGCTTGCCGCGTATGGGATCCTGCTCCCGATACTGGGCCATAAAGGCCTGACAGTATGCCTTTTTATCCGATGCCACCTCGTCAAAGCCGGGTATCAGCTGATAATCGTATACGTTGTCCAGTTCCTTTACCCTGCAGCAGGTGCCGGGTATGTAGGTTATCTGCTCCACAGGCAGGCCGCCGTCCAGCGCATCTGCCACCTCCGCAATGACTCTCTCTCCCATGCCGTACATGAGAAGATCCGCACCGCTGTCCCACAGTATGCTCCTTCTTACCTTGTCATCCCAATAATCGTAATGGGCAAAGCGTCTAAGGCTGGCCTCTATGCCGCCGATGAGTATGGGAACGCCTCTATATGCTTCCCTTGCCCTGTTGGCATACACTATCACCGCCCTGTCAGGCCGTCTGCCCATTTCCCCGCCGGGGGTATAGGCATCGGTGGTGCGGCGTTTTTTCGCCACGGTATAGTGGTTTACCATGGAGTCTATATTGCCTGAGCTTATCAAAAAGCCCAAGCGCGGCCTGCCCAGCCTTTTAAAGTCCTCGGCGCTGTGCCAGTCCGGCTGTGAGATTATACCTACGGTATACCCCTTGTCCTGCAGCACGCGGCTGATTATGGCAGGGCCAAAGCTGGGATGGTCTATATAGGCATCCCCTATTATGTACACAAAGTCCAGCCGGTCTATGCCCAGCCTTTCCATATCCGCCCGTGAAACAGGCATAAAATTGTGATCTCTCTTATCCATATCCTAACTTTACAGCATGATACGGTATAATTCAATCCCCTGTGCTCCCAATGGTTATATCATGGGTAAATCCATCATCCACAAGCTTTATTTTTCCGCGGCTGTTTCGGTTCAGGCGCAGTATATACATACTTTCTCCATAGCGATATTCCACGGTATAGCTTTCAAAGGGTACGGTCGGAGCTATTTCCAGCGTGTCTCCCTTTTTCCGTACGCCCAGCATATCCTCAAGGCAAACCTTATACAGCCAGCCTGCGGCACCGGTATACCATGTCCACCCGCCCCGGCCAATGTTTTTTTCAGTGTATACGTCCCCTGCCACAGCATACGGCTCTGTTTTGTATTTCATGGCCTGAGGCCGTGTCAGAGTGTGGTTTATTGGGTTCAGTCCATCGAATACAGCCAGTGCCTTATCCCCTCTGTTAAGGGCACACAGCCCCTTTACGACCCATGCCGCACCGTGGGTATACTGGCCTCCGTTTTCCCGAACGCCGGGTATATAGGCCTGTATATATCCCACAGGCCTGTCAGAAGGATCAAACGGCGGGGTAAGCAGCTTTACTATGCCTTCCTGCTCCTCATAAAGCATACTTAGCAGCGAATCTATAGCTTCATTCGCCCTGTCGCCGCCGCAAATGGCCGCCCAGGCCTGAGAAATACAGTCTATCCTGCACATGGAATTTTCCATTGTGCCAAGGGGTGTACCGTCGCCGTAATATGCCCGCGGATACCAAGCGCCGTCCCAAGTTTTTTCAAGGTTTGCCCTCAGCCTTTCCCGCCGCTGTGCAAAGCGCCTTGCGTCCGCTTTTTTATTCAGCCTGTTTGCCATGCTTTCCACACGGCTCAGCACATCCATCATAAACCAGCCCAGCCACACGCTTTCGCCTCCATTTTCGCCTACCCTGTCCATGCCGTCGTTCCAGTCTCCGCCCCCCATAAGAGGCAGACCATGAAATCCTGTGTGTATGCTGTCCACTGCCCGCACACAGTGCATGTACAGGTTCTCCTTCTCCCTGCTGTCCTGCATATCCTCATAGAGATCCTTCCTGTCCTCAGGTATTGGCCTATGGGCAAGGTAGGTTATCATTTGACTCAGTATGCCGGTATCTCCCGTTGTCTCCACATACTCCGCCGTCACATATGGCAAAAACAGCCTGTCATCGCTAATCCTTGTGCGCACGCCTTTGCTGGGGCTGTGCCACCAGTGCAGAACGTCGCCATCCTTGAACTGCTTTGAAGCGCAAAGCAATATATGCTCCCTCGCCCGCTCAGGTGCATGGTGCATCAGTGGCAGCATATCCTGCAGCTGATCGCGGAATCCGTATGCACCTCCGCTTTGATAGTATCCGCAGCGACCCAGTATTCTGGCGGCCCACACCTGATAAAGCAGCCGTCCATTCATCAGCCTGTCCATTGCAGGGTTCGGGGTGTGTATCACGATTCCGCCAAGCCTGCGCCGCCACAGTTCTTTCACTTGCCGCAGCTCTTCACGGATATCCACCTCCACAGCCTCCGCCGCTCCCTCCCGGGTATCCTCCCCAAGGCAGAAGAAAAGCTCCTTTTCCTCCCCCGGTTCAAGGTGTACCGCAGTGCGCAGCACTGAGGCGGCACAGCCCAGGCCATGAGTGTTTGGCAGCTCCTCTGCGTCCCATCCTGCCCTGAATATGGCAGTTCTGTCCGAGCAGGCCTCGCAGGGCACAGAGGAGGCAATGTACGCTTGCTGTTTATTCTCTGCCTTTCTGCAGTTTCGGGCAAATATAAAGCCGCCTTCAGCATGTGTAAATATGGCTTCAGGCCGGGATATATCCCCAAGACACCACTCCACTCCGTACATTACGCTTATTTTTCGCCTTTGTTCCCCCGGGTTTTTTAGGCGTATCAGGCTATATTTTACGCTTTTTTCCCTGTGGACAAATACCGTAAGCTCCGTATGCAGCCCACTGTCTCCGGTAACGGATCTGCTGTATCCAAAGCCATGTTCTATCAATATCCTGCCCTGCTGAAGAGACCCGGCGAAGGGAGAGTAAGTTTGGCCGCTGTCCATGTCCGTAAGCAGCAGGAACTCGCTTTGTGGGTCGTCCACCGGGGAATCCTGCCATGGAGTAAGCCTGTTTTCCCGGCTGTTGCCGCTCCAGGTATATCCGCCGCCCTTCTCACTTACCATTGTTCCAAAGCTGCCATTGGCTATAACATTGCACCACGGCATAGGAGTGTGCTCTCCCTTATCCAGAGAGATGACATATTCACCATCCCGCAAAAATCCGCCCAGGCCATTGTCAAATTCCGGCTCAGGCTTTGGTATGTCCAGAGGCTCATGTGCAATTCTGCCATAGCGGCGATATTCTGCTTCCCTTATGGGTTTGGGGCTAAACTGTCTGTTCAGGCTCATGCCGGGGTCTATCTCCACCACCGCCACTGAGCGCAGGGCATTATATTCCTCCTGAGTTAAATCATAGCCGTGTATAATGTGTATGCCGCTTATGGCTTCCATCCGTTCCCTCAGCTCATTGCGATATTCCATGGGATAATCCCCCACCGCCGCCACATCCACCGGCCACAGCCTCTGTGCCATGTAAACCGAAAACTCCCCAAGAGCTTTTAATATCCTCACTTCCGTGACCCGGCTAACCCTTATCAGCACCACCGGTCTGTCCCCGGATATGCCCCACCGCCACAGTGCACCAAGGCCGCCGCTGCCGCCTTCACCTTTTCTTTTGTTCCCACCAAACATTACACGGGCAGCAATGCGCTCAAACAGATCTGCCTTGCCCGGCTCTATGCCGGCCATCATAAGCATCCCGGCCGTATGTGCCTCCGCAAGGGCAAAGCATTCTCCCAGCTCTCCCTCTGTCTCTTCGCAGGCCTCCAGCGCCTGCTGCACACTGTCAGCATATCCCATCAGCAAATACAGCTCCTGCCCTTCTCCCGGCTCCAATACAATGCGCGTGCGGGCGGCGGCATATGGCAGAACAGGCGAAGACACGTCTTCCTCCTGTACGGGCTGCAGCATTGCCTGTTCAGGTGTTTTTCCCCGGCCCACGGCTTTAAGCCTGTCCGAAAGGTAAACCACCTCTCCCGGGGATATCAGCTTTGTATAAAGATAGTCTCCGTGCTCCCCTTCTTTAGGCCGTTTTTCAAATATCAGCATGCCGCGGCGCAGGGCCGCATCTATGGTAAGTCTGTTGAATCCCGGATGAGCCGCCTCCTCTGCCCATTCACAAATGCATGGCTCAAAAAATCCCCCTATCTCTACACTCTTAGCTTCTGTTCCATGATTTGTAAGTGTGACTTTTCGCATCTCAGCCTCCTGCCTTGCGCAAACGCAAACCTCCAGCTTTGACGTGATATCTCCTTCCCTTCGGGTAAACTCAGCCTTATATGGCAGAAATACAGCTTCTGCATCCTTTGCTGCATCATATACCCTTCCATCTGTGCTTATCATTATATGAACGCCCCAGCTGCCCCGAAGAGCATCTACCCTCCAGCGTGTCATCATAATATTTCTCCGCTTTGAAAAGCCCTGTCCGGAATCCGTTATATACAGAGTATAGCTGCCGTTTGTAAGCAGCTGGCTTTCCGGCACTTCCAGCGGTTTGCGTACATATCTGGGATGATATTGCTTTTTATGTTTTTCCCTTTTGCCTCCGAATTCCGCTGTACGCAAGGCCCTTATGCCAATTCCGTATGAAGGTATGCGTTCCTCATTGAGTATACGTACAGCGCCAAGCTCAGGCACACGCCAGAAGTATCCGCTAAGCACATCATCCTTTAACACATTTGCTATGGAGCATATGCCCATGCCCTGATGATGTGCCATGTAGCTTTTTACTATCATATGCTCCTTATCCTCAGGCAGGCGTTTTTTCTCGTAATCTATCCCTTCATACATGCCGTACAGCCCCAAGGCCCCCAGTTCATTAAGACGATAGATATTCTCCATGGCGGCCTTTGGGGCAACCGGCAGAGCAAGCAGCGTAGAATATGGTGATATTACCCGCTCCTGCCGCTGTCCTGTAAGGCTGAGCCGCTGTATCCCAAATGCTCGATACTGATAATACATACTGCGGTCAAATGCGTAGTAGCCAGACTCGGATATTCCCCATACCTGTCCGCCGGAAAGCCTGCGCTGTGCACGTACCGCACTTTCGCAGCTTTCACTTAAAAGAGTACCCGGCACGATGCTGGTAAATATCACAGGCATAAGGTATTCAAACATTGTGCCGCTCCAGGATACAAGGCTCCTGCCGCAAACCGGCACCATAGGCCTGCCAAGGCAGAACCAGTGTTTATGCTCCACCTGCCCGAGAGCTATTGCCACAAGGCTTGTAACCCTTGCCTCAGATGCCATCAGATCGTACCATGAAGGGGACATTTCGCATCTGTCCCCATCGTACCCTATTCTGAACAGCTTTCTATCACTATCGTACAGTGCCCCAAATTCCATTCCCTTTGCAATGGAATAAAGCCGCAGCGAAAGCTCCTCATCACCTTCCTCCTCCATAGCACGGGCGGCTGTCAGCAGCGATGCCGCAAGATTACCGCTGTCTACCGTGGAAACATAGCGGGGACACAGCACTTCAAGGGTATCCGTTCGATACCAGTTATACAGATGCCCATGCCACTTTTCCATTCTCTCCAGTGTGTCTGCAATACGCTTTATTCGCTCTGCGGCCTCCTGCAGCTCAATAATATCCAGCCGCCACGCAGACAGTATCGCCATTATGCCCATACCTATATTTGTTGGGGATGTGTTAAGTACCGGCCTGTGGTGAGGATGCTGCTGAAAATTATCCGGCGGAAGAAAATTGGTGCTTTCCTTGCAGAAGCTTTCGAAAAAGCCCCATGTGCTTTGGGCTATATCCATAAGCATCTCCCGCTCACCGTCAGACAGCGTATCCCTGCGGGGAGATTCATCCAGCGCCCATATCAGCAGAGGCATACCTATCCACAGCACCGCAAGGCAGGCGGCAAACACAGGTGTTTTGCCGATTATTGCGCCCGCCGCCATAACTATGCCTATCGCCGGGTTAAAATACAGCGCCCCATAGTATCCGTTTATCCCTGAAGGCCTGCCGGAAATCTGCGCCGCGGTCTGCCATTCCAGCATACGCCGATGCGATATAAACATCCTGTATAATGAGCGGTTTCTTGCAGAACTGCACCTGTTTGCCGTATATGGCAGAGTAACTATATCCAGCAGCGCCTGCTGGGCCGGCCTCAGCATATCTTTAACCATGCCGGCAGGGTTGGCATTCCTTGCCGTGATCATTCTGTATGGCAGCGTCAGCAGGTCAAATGCAAACCCGCCCCACAGAGCAAGCAGCGCCAGCAGGCAATGCCACCCAAATCCCGTATATGGCACTAGCATCGCCGTATACATCACCACCCAGGGAAGCATCGAGCGGCGCAGATTATCCAGTATTTTGCGGCGGGATAACATAGTAAGGGGATTCTCCCGCCTTACGCTGTGCGCATCCCGCACAGAGTCATACAAAAATGGTACCAGCTGCCAGTCACCGCGAATCCACCTGTGCTGCCGTTTCCACCATGAGATAAATGTGGCGGGCTCTCCATCATACAATGCAACATCTCCCGCATATCCGCAGCGAAGAAAGCAGCCCTCCAGCATATCGTGGCTGAGTACCGTATTGTCGGGTATCCATTCCATAACAGTATCTCTAAAGGCTGCCACATCAAATATACCTTTCCCCCCAAACAGGCCGCATCCGAATACATCCTGATAAAACTCCGGCGCGGTGGGAAAATAGCCATCCACGCCGGGTGTGGAAGATACTATTCCGACAAAGCGGCTTCTTGATGCGCTCCGTGCCGTGGTCACCATGCGGGGAGATATTATTCCATACCCTGTCCTTACCGCCCCGCATGATATTTCAGGCTTATTCAGGGGATGCTCCATACAGCCTATCAAAGATGCCGCCGCCCCGGGCGGCAGTATGGTGTCTGCGTCCAGAGTCAGGCAATATGCTATTTCCTTTGGCAGCTGATCCGTAACGGTACAAAACGAGTCGCACTTCCCTTCCGCCAGCAGTGTGACCAAATCGCATATGGCTCCCCTCTTTCGCTCACGCCCCATGTATATTCCGTCCGCTCTATTCAGCTCGCGATGACGGTGCAGATAGTAAAACAGCTTATCTTGTGCGGGGTATTTTTTGTTCAGTTCACTTGTCAGCTTTTCACCCAGTCTGAGCAGTTCCTTTTCTCCCCTCAGCTCCAGCTTGTCCGCATCCACAAAATCACCAAGCACCGCATAACGGCAGCAATCAAGCCCGGTTGAAAGCATATGCCTTTCCATCTGCTCCATCACAGACCTCAGGGCTTTTTCATCGGTTATCAGTGCAGGGATAACCACCAGCGTCAGTTTCTGTCCCAGTTCCTTTTCCTTAAGTCGGGGAATATAGCGCACAGGGGTCCTCGCCATAAACGCCCTGACACACAGCGCACCCGCAATGCTCCACGCAGGTATCAACGCCAACACCAGCGGCGCTATTCCTTCAGTTGCCGCAAGCCATATAAGCAGCAGGGCAATTATTACCTCTGCTGTTATGAATTGCCTGAGAGTACGGCTTTCCACCGGCTTTTTAAAGGACTTATCAGGGCGCAGTGCGGCATACATCTGCTCACGCCCGTCCATAAACAGATAATACCCGGCCTCCCCTTGCCTGCCCCGCTTTTCTGCGGCAAGCTGTACCGCACGGCGGGCAATCACAGGCTCTGCCGCCCCCAGGCTTGATGCCAGCCTTTCCACCCATGCCCTGTAATATCCCCTGCTTCTTGCCTCCATGCGTCCATATGTTTCATCCCCCATCAGTTCCCTGTGTACATGACTGTGCTGCTCAAATACCTTATCCCAGTCCATAGCCAGCACCACCCTGATACTGTGTATGGCATTTTGTATCCGTTGGCTTCCCCTTTCCCGCTCACTTCTGGCCCGGGCGCACATTTGCTCTATGTCCTGATCCTCAAGTTCCATCCGTGTTTTCAGCTCGTTCATCCCCTGAACCATATCCTTTTCGGACATAATGGCGTACAGTCGTTCCACAAGAAAAGCATTGCCGTTCAGTCTGAGTTTTTCATCTATTCCATTCTGCTTCCCCACCATTCTGCGCTTACCGAGCTGCTGAGCTATCGTTTCCGCCTCTTCCTCCGCCCTGAGGCTGTCCAGTGCCCTGCTGCACTCAACGCTCAGCAATTTTACCAATGCCACCGTCAGCATGCTGCACAGCGCCCTTATCTCGACCATTGTCAATGGTGTTACGCTCTGATACGCGTCCAGATACCGTCCCAGTGCATTCTCGTCTATTCTTCCATCCTTGCTCCCAGCCAGATTTGCCGCTATGCCGTACACTCTGGGCAGTCCAGTATGACTCCCGTGTACCAACACCGGAAGTCTCATCCTGTCAACGTCTTCCAGATTGGCAAAGGCCCTTTCCACAATGTAAAAATCCCGCTGCAAGGCATCAAGCGCTCCGGTAGTTTGGGTCTGTCTTGCCTTTTTGCAGGCCTCAAAAATCATACGCCTGTCTGCTCCCAGCATAAGCCTGCAGCGGCGCCTTCCCTTTACGGAAAGCTCCGCCTGAAGCATTGCTTCTCCCTTCAGCTCCGCAGCTCCATATGTCCTGTCGGCAAGTCCGTTGTATGTTCTGTTTGGCAGCATAGATCACGCCTCCCTGTTTTCATTGCATATGGGGTTAGTATGCCTTTATAAAAAAATCAGCATACAAAAAAACCGGGATACTTCCCGGTTTAAGCTCAGCTGTATTTGATTATTCCGTTTTAACAGAAGATAGAGAAACGCCGCTCGCCGCAAGGCGCTCTATAAGCATCTCATTTCGTAGTTCCAGCAGCTTTATGTCCTGCTCCCTGCGCTCAATGTCCTTGGCTATTTCATCCAAAAAGGCATCTACCTCGCCGATATTATAGCCCATAAACGCCCTGCTGAATTTTCTGTTTGCGATGTCACTTATCTTCATAGTTAAATAAATACTCCGTAAGTATGGAATTTGTGCGGGGCATGTATGCCCCGCACATGCTCTGTTGCGAATGGATATCAGATCACGTCAACATCGGTATAGCCATCGTTGCCGATAACGTCATAGTTGGTGGGAGCTACAACGAAAATACCGCGGGAGATCTTGTAGATAGTGCCGTCCAAGGCGTAGATCGCGCCGGCCATGAAGTCGAGTATGCGCTGTGCGCAGTCGATCTCAAGTTCTTCCATGTTCACGATTACGGGCTTGCGGCTCTTCAGATTGTCAATGATGTTCTGAGTATCCTCGTAGCTTACGGGACGATAGACCATCATCTTCATAGGGGCTGCCGTGGGAAGGCTGACCACATTGCTGCTGCCTGCGGCAACAGCCTTTTTCCTGCCGCGGTTACCCAGATTGAGTACGTTATCCTCGGCTACAGTACGATCATCTGCAAAGTAATCGTCTTCGTAAACGTCGTCCATTTCGGCATCCTCGATGCCAATGAAATCCATGAGCTTATTGAGCAGTCCTGCCATTGTTGTTTCCTCCGTTTTCAATTAAAAATTTTGTTTTTTAATTGGCGCTTGGAGAAAAACATAATTTTTAAGGGGGAGACTATCTATCTCTACGCTCCGGTCCCCGCCGTCGGCCGCGCCCCAAATATGCCCGTTCCCACCCGGACCATTGTTGCGCCTTCCTGTACGGCTGCTTTATAATCCCCGCTCATGCCCATAGACAGCTCCAGCATATCCACATTTGGCATATTCATGCCCCGGATATCCTCAAACAGCCGCCTCATAGCCGCAAAGTAAGCCCGCGCTCCATCCTGTCCCACAGCCGGGGGAACACACATGAGCCCCTTAACACGAATACTTGGCAAAGCGGAAACTAACTCGAGAAAAGGTATGAGCCCATCCACGGCTATGCCGCCTTTCTGGGCCTCGCCGCCTATATTCACCTCAACAAGCGTATCCTGTATGACCCCCTTGTTGGATGCTGCGCGGCTTATCTCTTTGGCAAGCTCTATCCTGTCCAGAGACTGGATAAGCACACCGTTTCCTACAACATATTTTACCTTATTTGTCTGCAGTTGTCCAATTAAATGAACATCCAGCCCATTAGCCTCAAAAAACTCCCGCTTGTCACGGTATTCCTGTACGCGGTTTTCGCCTACGCTCCTTGCGCCTGCGGCAACAGCCTCCGCAATGCGGGCTGTATCCACGTACTTGGTCACAGCAATAAGCTTTACATCATCAGGCCCGCGTCCCGCCTCAATGCAGGCAGACGCTATGTTTTCCGTCACTCTGATATAGTTTTCGGCTATACTCATGGCTGATCCCCCCACAGAAAAAATGCTTGCTATTTATTAAATCTCAAACCCTCATACAGCGCGTCGCCGGTAATGATAAGGGTATCCTCCTCTGCTGCCACAACATTTACCACAGTATCTCCGCCCGCAGTGGAAAGGGTACATATGCCGTCCTTTACCTTTACCGCATCCACAGGAACTTCGTATCCGGTAACCGTTGCAGAGATATGGGCATCTACAATGCGTACGCTGAGCAGTTCGCCGATATCCTCTTCAAACTGCAGTATGTTCACTACGCCTCCCGCATACGGCACAGGAGCAAGGGCAGTTCCAACGCTGGTCTTGCCGTGTATGCCGTCAAAGGTAACATGATAACTCTGGCCTGCAAGCAGCCTGAGGCCCTCAGATGCTGGAGTAAGAAAAACCACATACCATCTGCCGGGATTCACAAGGCGATACAGCATATTTCCGCTGGATGCGGCTTCGCCGCTGTTGCCGTCGAATACCATCTTCAGCACATCGGCATTTATCATGTCCATCTTTTCAGCAGTGAGTATCTGCTCAAAGCCGTCAAAATAGAAGCTGACAACCCCCGTCATCTTTGCGCTTACGGTGCTGGTATATTCAGCCAGCTGTGTAAGCTTGGTGCTCTCTTCTGTATACAGGGAATTAATGTCAACGTCCGGCTGAACAAAGTTTTTAAGTATAGTAGCACGCTGGGAAAGCAGTGCCTCCATATCTTTTTCAAGGGCTAAAAGGTCACTGTCGTTTTTATTGTTTACGCAGTCCTTAATAGTGCTGCGCAGCTCGTTTATCTGGGCATTTACCGAGGCCAGCTCTGTGGACTCTATTCCGTCCAGTATGCTGAGCTGCTTTTGATAGATCTTTTGCTGGATAGTGACCAGCGACTGAGCCATCTCGTCCGTATAGCCCCACTTATACACTGTGGCCACAGGCATTTCGGCGTTTACCGTCGCCCCTTCGTTTACCAGATAATCCACCATGTCAAACTGTTCTATGGGTATGCAGCTTTCCTCCCTTATTACCGCTACGGTGGGAGTCAGTACCGCTTCCATAGTCTTTCCCTTAAGGGTGCCGCTGCCCCGGGAAGGCAAAATAAGCGCCACGACACCTATAAGTATCGCCAGCACCAGCAGCGTTATATAGAATCTTCCGCTTATCCTTACCCTTGATCTTCTGGTCCTTGCCATCTATGCTCCTTCTGCGCTATGCCTGTTCAAACACCTTGCGTACTTTATCCATATTTTTGCCGCGGCCCACGGCAGTGCAGGCCATTCTGGCGGTATCCGTCACAATGGGGATTATCTCCATCACATCCTCCATGGTGACCGCATCTATGCGGCCTATAAGCTCCTCGTCGGTATCTACCCTGCCCCTCATAAGCTCACCCTTGCCTATGGAGCTGTTGCGGGCGGATGTGCTTTCCAGACCCAGTATATAGCTGCCCTTGAGCTGCTGCTTGCTGCGGTCAAACTCCGCCCTGGTTATTCCGTTTTTCCTTATGCCGGCTATCTCTTCCAGCATAAGCTGGGTAACCTTTGCGGCCTGCTTTTCGCCGGTGCCCGCATACAGGGTAAAGTACCCGGTATCAGCATAGCTTGTGGGATAGGAATATACCGAGTATGCCATGCCGTGTTCTTCGCGTATCTTCTGGAAGAGGCGTGAGCTCATGCTGCCGCCCAACGCGTTGTTCAGCACCAGCAGAGGGAATCTGCCCTTTTCATCCGAGCCAAATGCAGGGAATCCAAGGCATATATGCATCTGCTCAATATCCTTTTCCACCGGGCAGAAGCGGCGGCTCTGTATAAGGGCGCTCTGAGGCATTGGAGGCTTGTCTCCGTTCCCCGCCCGGCAGAACTTATCCGCAAGCACACTGCGGAGCATATCCATATCAAAATTGCCCGCACAGGATATCACCATATTGGAGGGTATATACCGCTTGTCCATATAACCAAGAATATCCTCACGGGTAAAGGACTGCACGGTATCCTGTGTGCCCAGTATAGGGCTCGCAAGGGGAGTATCTCCGTATATGGTGCGGCACAGATACTCATGAACCAGATCCTCAGGGTCATCCTCCAGCATCAGTATTTCTTCGCACACCACGCCCTTTTCCCTGGCAATATCCTCACTGTCCAGCTTGGGAGTGCATACCATATCGCTGAGGATATCCGTCGCAAGGTCCATGTTTTCCCCAAGAACCTTGGCGTAGAAGCAGGTGCATTCCTTTGCTGTGTATGCGTTGAGGCTGCCGCCAATGCCGTCCATTTCGGAAGCTATATCGGCGGCTGTGCGGCGCTCCGTCCCTTTGAACACCATGTGCTCTATAAAGTGGGATATGCCCGCTTCTTTTTCGCTTTCATACACCGAGCCTGCTCCTGCCCATATACCCATGGACACAGAGCGGAAGGAGTTCATCTGCTGGGCAACCAGCTTTATTCCGTTTGGAAGTGTTTCTCGTATTATCAAGTTAATTCGTTAAGGCCCAGCACCTTTCCGGTGCATGCGATCCTTATTCCTTTCTGTTCTAATGCCGCAAGTATTCCCGGCAGCGCCTCGCTGCATGCGGCGGTTGGCTGCAAAAGTATTATGCTGCCCTCTGCAGGCTGCTCCGGCAGGCGTGCAAGTATATCCTCAGCCTCTCCCTTTGCGGTGAGCAGGTCTATTGTACAGGCTACTTGGGTAAGGCCCAGTTTCTTTGCCGCTATGGAAGAAACAGCAATACTGCGGCTGCCCACATAGTAAAGTGTCGGCCTTATGCCGCATGTGCTCTCGATGGACTTCAGTGCCCGCTCCAAGTCATCTTTTACCCATTTCAGTCCGCCGTCCATATGTGGATAATATCCCATCACGGCGATCTCATGCCCCTGTTCTGCCATGCGCTGCAGAGTTTCGCGGTTCTGCTCCGCCCATTCTCCGCTTACGGCAAAGGTGACATTTATGTTTTCCCTTTCCAACGTATCCATTATATCAGATAGAGCCGCCGCATTCCAGCTGACAACAAACTGCAGCGCCACGCTGTCCCCTCTGCCTCTGTACATGGGGGCTGACACCGGGACGATCTCATTGCCCGGCTGAGTAGCATGATACAGCCCAATTATCAGCGCCGCAAGGAAAATATTTGTAAATAAGCTTCCAAGGCAGCTTCTTTTCTTCATCGGTATACACACCCCCTTACTGTTACAGCATATGTGGGTATGTATACTAAAATTCCATCAATAAAATCACATACGGGCGGATAGCACTTTATCCGCCCGCATGAAGGGATGTTTTAGGTTTTATTTCTTTGCGTCGGGAAGCAGTTCCTTGCGGGTCAGGTCGATCTTGCCGTCGGGCTTGATGGCAATTACGCGAACAAGTATCTCGTCGCCGATCTGAACCTCGTCTTCAACCTTCTCTACCCTGTAATTGGCAAGGCGGCTGATGTGTACCAGACCCTTCTTGCCGGGCTTGAGCTCTACCTGTGCGCCGATGGGCAGAATGTTTACTACCTTGCCCAGGAATACGCCGCCGACCTCAATGTCACGGCAGATATCGTCTATCATGCGCTTTGCGGCAGCGGCAGCCTCTGCATCGGGAGAGGCAATGAATACGCGGCCGTCATCCTCCAGGTCGATCTTAACGCCAGTAGCAGCAATGATGCCGTTGATGGTCTTGCCGCCGGAACCGATAACCTCGCGGATCTTATCGGGATGGATGCTGAACTGCATGATGCGGGGAGCATAGGGAGACATTTCCTCACGGGGAGCTGCAATGGTCTCAGCCATCTTGTCCAGTATGAACAGACGGCCCCTGCGTGCCTGCTCCAGAGCACGGGTGAGGATCTCCTCGTTGATACCCTTGATCTTTATATCCATCTGGATGGCAGTAATGCCTTCCTTGGTGCCGGCTACCTTAAAGTCCATATCGCCCAGGAAGTCTTCAAGACCCTGAATGTCGGTAAGAACAGCGATATTGCCGGTGGAATCGTCCTTGATGAGGCCCATGGCTACGCCTGCAACGGGCTTCTTGAGGGGTACGCCTGCGTCCATGAGGGCCAGAGTGCTGGCGCAGATGGAAGCCTGAGAGGTGGAGCCGTTGGAGCTTACGACCTCGGATACCAGGCGCATTGCATAGGGGAACTCGCTCTCATCGGGCAGCATGGGAACCAGAGCGCGCTCTGCCAGTGCACCGTGACCGATCTCACGGCGGCCGGGGCTGCCGACCCTGCGTACTTCACCTACGCTGTAGGGGGGCATATTGTACTGATGCATGTATCTCTTGAAGGTAACTTCATCAATGCCGTCAAGGTCCTGACCCTCGGAAAGGGGAGCCAGAGTAGCGATGGTCATTACCTGGGTCTGACCGCGGGTAAATACGCCGCTGCCGTGTACGCGGGGCAGAATGCCTACCTCGCTCCAGATGGGACGGATCTCATCCTGAGCACGGCCGTCGGGGCGGATCTTGCGGTTGATTATCTTATCCCTGACGATCTCCTTGGTCAGGTTGTAGAGTATCATGTCGATATCGGAGGCGGAGTCAGGATATTCCTCGGCAAAGTGCTCGATAACCTCAGCCTTGACCTGCTCGCTGCGCTCCTCGCGCACCTTGCGCTCAAAGGTATCCAGCTGCCACTCTACCTTCTCGCGGGAGTATTCACGAACCTTCTCGGTAAACTCCTCGTCGGGCTTGTAGATGTTTACTTCCATCTTGGGCTTGCCGCACTCGGCAGCAATGCTCTCGATGAATGCAACGATCTTCTTTATCTCTTCATGTGCCAGCAGTATAGCGTCCAGCATTTCCTTTTCGGTCAGTTCGTTTGCGCCTGCCTCTACCATCATAACGGCATCCTTGGTGCCTGCTACGGTCAGGTTCAGGCGGCTTTCAGCGCGCTGCTGCTGATCGGGGTTGATGATGTATTCGTCGCCTACCATGCCAACTGCCACTGCGCCGATGGGGCCCATAAAGGGGGCATCGCTCAGAGCCAGAGCGGCGGATGCGCCTACCATACCCAGGATCTCAGGCTGTACATCGGGATCGCAGGAAAGAACGGTTGCGATTACCTGAATGTCATTGTAGAAGCCCTTGGGGAACAGAGGGCGAAGAGGACGGTCGATAAGACGGCTGGACAGGATAGCCTTCTCGGAAGGACGGCCTTCGCGCTTGATGTAACCGCCGGGGATCTTGCCTACGGCGTACATCTTTTCTTCAAACTCGATGGACAGGGGGAGGAAATCCACGCCGTCGCGGGGTGCCTTGGCTACGGTTGCGTTAACCATAACAACAGCATCGCCCACGCGAACGAACGCGCTTCCGCCGGCCTGCTCACAGTACTTGCCGGTTTCGATGGTCAGGGTCTTGCCTGCCAGCTCCATTGAATAAACTTTTCCCTGCATATTCATGCTCCTTCTTTATCTTTTCATTATAAACCAATTTATTATACATTATTTATCTGAGAAAAGCAAACAAAAACAGGGCAAAAACACTAAAAAATCCCCCGATTTTTCGGGGGATTTTTGCTTTATTGATATTTGTTTTAGGCGATGGCGTTTGCGGCGTTGTATCTGCGCTTCTGAATGACGTAAATAACCGCTACGATAACAAAGCCAATAACGTCTGATACGGTACCGGGAATTATCATGCCCATGCCTCCACCGATGAGCAGCAGGCGCTCATACCACTTGCAGTGATCCTGTACAAACCCTGCAAGGCCGCCAGACAGTGCATACATACCAAGGAGAGCGGTAATTACATTCTGGATGATGGCAAACACAGTAGTGTCGATCATCAGCATAGCGGGATTCAGCACGAAGATATAAGGCACGATAAATGCACCTATGGCTATCCTCGTGGCATTTACACCCGTCTTAAACGCATCGCCCTTTGCTATTGCGGAGCCCGCCATTGCAGCCAGCGCAACAGGAGGAGTAATGTCTGCAACAATACCAAAGTAGAATACAAACAGGTGTGCGCTCATTACGATTGCCATGGTAGGCTCAGTTGCAGGGATACCCTGCATGCCGCATACCATGGAAATGATGGCGGGAGCGCAAATGGTAGAGGTGATCAGGTAGTTTGCCGTGGTAGGTACACCCATGCCGAGAACTATGGAAGACAGCATAGTGAAGAACAGCAGCAGGTAAATATTGTTGCCGGCTATTCTTGCAAGGCCGGTGGCAAACTTAAGGCCCAGACCTGTGAGGGTAACGGTACCTACTATCATGCCGGCCATAGCGCAGGCAATGGCAACGGTAAGTACGCTGCGGGAGCCGCTCTTAAGGGCATCCACTATTTCGTAGGGATCAAAGCCCAGTGCACCCTCGATCCACTTATATGCGGAAGGAGCATCCTTTATCTTGAGGCCGCGAATAATGCAGATCACAAACCATATGCCGATAGCAATAAGTGCATAGTGTGTAAAATGCATATTCATGTTCATTCCAACTATCATTGCGCCCACGGGGATTACTGCCAGCCAGTTGATACTGCAGGCAATAAGAGAAGTAACGATAGCGCCAAGGGCTGCATAAGTAGGGGTCACCTTTACAGACAGCATGTAGATCATGAATACCAAAGGCAGCAGCAGATGACCGCGCTCTTTCATTACCTGACCGATCTTGGGTATATCTTCATCAGCCATACCCTTGAGGCCGATTTTGCGTGCTTCATGGTGTACGCTGATAAGTATGCCGGAGAAGTAAAGTATTGCGGGAATTATTGCGGACTTAACAACCTCTGCATAAGTAAAGCCGGTGCTTTCCGCCATAAGGAACGCAGCTGCGCCCATGATGGGAGGCATTATCTGACCGCCGGTGGATGCGGCTGCTTCAACAGCGCCTGCAAACTCAGGCCTGTAACCAAGCTTTTTCATGGCAGGAATGGTGAAGGAACCGGTACTTACGGTGTTGGCAACAGAAGAACCGGATACAGTGCCCTGCAGAGCGGAAGAGATTACCGCTACCTTTGCAGGGCCGCCTATCTTCTTTCCTGCAATTGCATTTGCAAGGTCTATAAACAGCTTGCCTACGCCGGTCTTCTCAAGGAATGCGCCAAAGAGAATAAACAGGAAAATGAAGGTGGAAGATACGCCAAGGGGAGTGCCAAACACACCGCTGAGGGTGAAGTACATGTGGTTTACCACCTGGCGTACGCTGTATCCCCTGTGGCCAAAGGAGCCGGGGATAAGATTTCCGAAAAGGGCATACAGCAGGAAGCAGCATACGATGATAAGTATGGGCAAGCCAACAACGCGGCGGCAGGCCTCAAACAGCAACAATATGCCCACTACACCGATAATGATATCGAAGGTGGTGTAATTGCCTACGGCCTTGATAATGTATTCGTAATTGAAGGGGATATACAGTATGGCAGCAGCAGCAAGAACAGCCAGTACATAGTCATACCATTCTATCTTGTCCTTGCGCATATGCTTGCCTGCAGGATACAGCAGGAAAACAAGGGACAGCGCAAAAGCCAGATGTATGGAACGCAGCATCTGGGCGGGAATAGTCCAAATGCTGGTATAGATCTGGAACAATGCAAATGCAATAAGTATAGCACCGATTACCAGTGAAAGTACCTTGGGCAGCTTATTGCGATAGGCAGACTCTCTGTCATACTCCTCCAGAACGGCAGCCGCCTCCAGCGCCGCAATTTCGTCTTCGCTCATGCCCGTGGTGTCCACGTTGAGCTTAATCTCGTACTTTTTTGCCGGTTTTTCTTTTTTCTTGAAAATGCTCATTATGATTTCTCCGGTAGTGTTTATTTGCGATCAATATTATGGATAAATGCGGAAACAATGTTTACTTTTTCAACGCTGAGCTTTACAAATGCAACACCCTGCGCCTCATCCCTCAGGCTTATTTCCTCATCCCTGTACAGCAGATGATGATCCGGCACCTCCTGCAGCATTATGGGGATAAAGTTATCCTCCTGAACCTGGTCTATGCCGGTGATGAGAAAACCTTCCTCAGTATTGTGCATTTCGGTGCCTATGCCATCAGCTATAACAGGCATGCCTGCGCCGAAGGAAGTAAAGAGACTGGTACGGGTGATAAGCTGCTTACCCGTCCACTCTATCTCGTCTGTAACGTAAGACATATTGACCGAATGGGTAAAGCGAAGCCCGAAGCGCTCTCCCGCCTCTATTGGCAGCGCCAGCATAAGCTTTCCGCTGTCATATCCCCTGAGGGTAAGCCGTGTGCATATTGGCGTTAAGGAAATTAACGCCAATATAACAATTATCAGGGGAGCAAGGAACTTGCTCCCCTGTTTTGTATTTGCTTTTTTCCTATCAGGGCTCATTCAGCACAAGGCCAATTACATGAGGCCCTTCTCGGTGAAGTACTTTACAGCACCGGGATGATACTCTACGGTCACGCCGTCAAATGCGCTGTCCAGAGTTACATCGTTGCCGCGGGCATGGCCGGCGATAAGAGCATCCTGATTCTCAAAGATGGTCTTGGTGATGTTGTATACTACTTCCTCATCCAGATCCTTGGTGCAGGCCAGAATAGCCATCATTGCTACGCTGTCGGCAGCGGCTACGCCGTATACATCCTCACCGATGGTGGTCTTTGCATAGAAGGGATAGGAAGCGATCAGGTTATCGGCAACCTCGCCGTCGATGGGAACTACAACGATGTCGGTGTAGTTGGCCAGCTCGGTGATGGCGCTGTTGGGCAGAGCGGAGGTTGCGAATGCGGCGTCAACGGTGCCGTTCTGCATAGCAGTGGAAGCCTCGGAGAAGCTCAGATACTGTACGTCGAAATCGTCGTAGCTGAGGCCTGCAGCAGCGAGAACCTGCTGAGCGTTAACTTCGGAACCGGAACCCTGGTCACCTACGCATACCTTCTTGCCCTTCAGGTCGGCAATGGTGGTGATGCCGCTGGCCTTGGTGGCTACCAGCTGTACAGCTTCGGGATAGAGGGAGGCAACAGCGCAGAGGCTTTCCATTGCACCATCCTCGGCCATGGTCTCGGTGCCGGTTACGGCATACTGGAGAACGTCGTTCTGCAGAATAGCAAGGTCAGCTTCCTTGTTGTTGAGGGAGCGGGCGTTTGCTGCGGATGCACCGGAAGTGGTGGCGGTTACTTCTACGTTGTCGATCTTCTCGGTCAGTACGTTTGCGATAACGCCGCCGAAAGCATAATAGGTACCTGCGTCGCCGCCGGTAACCATTACCAGACGATGTACGTCAGACGCTGCGCCGGAACATGCGGCAAAGGACAGAGCCATGGTCAGAACCATCAGGATAGCGATAAGCTTCTTCATTGATTGTTTCCTCCGAAATATTATAATTGATTTGCATACTCATGTTCTTGTATCCGTGTATACAATAGCATATTGCCCTGGTTATTTCAAGAGTATTTTCAAAAAATCACATATTTTTTTATGCTGTTTTTGTTATTTATGTATCAATTTAACAGGTATTTGCGCAAACATTATCCCCTGCCCTTATTTCGTCACGGGGCGGTTTATGTTACAATTCAAATATGGATAATATTACTGCAAAATCAAATCCCATTACCATAGGTATGCTGGCTCATGTGGACGCCGGCAAAACCACCCTGTCCGAAGGGCTGCTGTTTTCTGCAGGTGCGCTTCGAAACATGGGCAGAGTAGACCACCAGACAGCATTTTTGGATACCCACGGCCTTGAAAAAGAGCGAGGCATAACCATTTTCTCCAAGCAGGCCGTAATGGAGCTTGGGGATTTTTCCGTTACCCTGCTGGATACTCCCGGGCATGTGGACTTTTCCACCGAAACAGAGCGCACACTTCAGGTATTGGATTATGCCATTCTGGTAATAAGCGGAGGAGTTCAGGCACACACCCGTACCCTGTGGCAGCTCCTTGAGCGCCACGGCGTTCCCGTATTCATATTCGTAAACAAAACCGACCTTCCCGGCCCGGATAAGCGGGAGATACTTTCCTCCCTTCGCGAGCAGCTTTACGACGGATGCGTGGATTTTACAGAGGACAAAGCCCTGTATGAATCCGCCGCCATGTGCTCGGAAGAGCTTATGGAGGCCTATCTCTCACATGGACAGCTTACTGCGGATCAGCTTGCCCGGGGAATACTTTCCCGCGAAATAATCCCGGTATACTTTGGTTCTGCCCTTAAAATGGAAGGAGTCCGTGAATTTGTTCAAGGACTTTGCACCTATCTTAGGGCACGCAGCTATCCTTCAGCCTTTGGCGCAAAGGTATTCAAAGTTACCCACGACGGCGGCAACCGCCTCACATGGATGAAGATAACCGGCGGCAGGCTATGCGTAAAGGATCAGCTGACCAACCGTACCGCCACCACCTCCGGCGATGCCCTGTGGGAAGAAAAAGCCGACCAGATACGCATATACTCGGGAGCTAAGTTCACCCCTGTGCAGTGCGTCGAGGCAGGAACAGTCTGCGCCGTATGCGGCCTCA
Source organism: Clostridia bacterium (assembly GCA_017547885.1). GTDB lineage: Bacteria > Bacillota > Clostridia > Christensenellales > CAG-138 > SFEL01. Next base: position 159,103 of record JAFYOP010000006.1, read on the forward strand.
GCCGCACATACCCCGGTCAGGGTCTTGGCTTTGAACTGGATGACAATCCTCCCGTGCTTGAGCCGGTATTGTCCTACAGGCTGCTGTTCCCCGAAGGAACCAATCTGCCTGAAGCCTATCAAAAGCTTAAAAAGCTTCAGGAGGAGGACCCCCAGCTTCACCTTGTATGGGATGAACATCACAGGGAAATACAGGCCCGCCTTATGGGCGAGGTTCAGCGGGAAGTATTGCAGTCCATTATAAAAGAGCGTTTCTCTCTGGATGTAAGCTTTGGCTCCGGAACCATACTGTACAAAGAGACAATCGCTGCCCCTGTTGAAGGTATAGGCCATTACGAGCCGCTGAAGCATTTTGCTCATGTTCAGCTGCTGCTGGAGCCCTTGCCCCCGGGCAGCGGACTGATATTTGACACAGCCTGCAGCGAGGATGTGCTGGACAGAAACTGGCAGCGGCTGATACTTACTCACCTGCAGGAAAAGCAGCACCGCGGCGTGCTCACCTGCTCTCCCATAACCGATATGCGCATAACCCTGCTGGGCGGCAAGGCACACCTGAAGCACACAGAGGGCGGTGACTTCCGTCAGGCCACATACCGGGCCGTGCGGCAGGGGCTTATGCAGGCAGAATCCATACTGCTGGAACCCTATTACGATTTCCGCCTTGAGCTGCCCGCCGATAACATTGGCCGCGCCATCACGGATATACGCCGCATGTGCGGAGACACAGACTCCCCCTCCACCTGCGGCGACTTTGCCCTGCTCACAGGCAGTGCCCCCGTGTCCGCCATGGGTGACTATGCCCGGGAGGTTGCCTCGTATACCAGAGGCCTTGGCAGGCTTGCCCTTACCCCCGGCGGATACCGCCCCTGTCACGATGCCGAGGATGTTATCGCACGCCTTGGCTACGACCCAGAGGCAGATACCGAGAATTCCCCCGACTCGGTATTCTGCAGCCACGGCGCAGGCTTTGTGGTAAAGTGGAATGAGCTTGTCCCTCACCTTGTCAGGCAGGAAGCAGAAGAGCCCCGCCCCGCCCCCCGAAGGACCCCGGACACAGACGCAGAGCTTATGGCCATATACGAGCGCACATACGGCCCGGTAAAGGATCGCACTTTCCTGCTGAGGCGCAAGCCGGAGCAGATAGCCGACACCACCGCCATGCTCAAGGCAATGGATCCGGAGGAAAGCTACCTGCTGGTGGACGGCTACAATATCATCTTCGCATGGGATGACCTACGGGCCATGGCAAGAGAAAGCATCTCCCTTGCAAGGGAGACCCTCGTACGGCTGCTGGTAAACTATCAGGGCTATAAAAAGTGCAACCTCATACTGGTATTCGACGCCTACAAGGTAAGCGGCGGCGAGGAAAAGGTTGAGAAAAACGGCGGCATATACATCGTATACACCAAGGAGGCGGAAATCGCCGACGTATACATTGAACGGGTCACAACAGAGCTTAAAAAAGTCACCGGCCTTGTGCGGGTGGCCACGTCGGACGGCCTTGAGCAGCTCATCGTGCTGGGCCGCGGCGCGCTGCGTGTGCCCGCCCGCGCCTTCCGGGAGGAAGTGGACAGAGCCTGCGGTGAGCTAAATGAGCTTATGCGCTCCATGCGCCAACAAAACAAGGGGACGTATACCATATGGCAGACGCTGAAAGACAACAGCTGATAAACCGCTTTGAAGAGCTTGCAACCAGAGCAGACAGGCAGGGCTTTTGGACAGATACCGAATTCCTAACCCTTGCGGAGCAGGATACCCTCTGCTCCCTGAGGCTTGCTGTGCCATATGCCCTCCACGCAGGCTATCCTGATGGAGAGCGCAAGGTTGCTGCCTTTGGCAGTGAAGAGCTTTTCGGCTGTGAATACACCAGCCCCATAGTGTGCGTAAAGATATCCCCCGCGTCGCAAAAGTTCGCGGATCAGCTTACCCACAGGGACTTCCTCGGTGCCCTCATGTGCCTTGGGGTACGGCGTGAGGTAATGGGAGATATACTCATCAGCGATAACATCGGCTATCTTTTCTGCCTTGATTCCATTGCGCCATACATAATAGACACCCTTGCAGAGGTAAAGCGCACAACGGTGCGCTGCAGCATCTCAGAGCCCCCCACCGCATTGCTGGGGCCGCCTCCCATCACCTCTGTGGTGATAGCCTCGGAACGGCTGGACGCCATAATTTCCGCGGTGTATCAGCTGTCACGCAGCGGCGGCAAGGAGCTGATACAACAGGGCCGTGTGTTCATCAACAGCCGCCTTGTGCAGAGCGCCGCCGCCTCCCTTTCTGCCGGGGCGCTGATATCCGTGCGGGGCAAGGGCAGGTTTGTTTACGAAGGCATTGAGCGGGAAACCAAGAAGGGCAAGCTGAGGGTTAAAGTAAGGGTATACTGATTATCTAATCCCGCCCGCCACCCTTTTGGTGTAGCTTTTCCTGCGGAAAAGCCGAATCAGCGTTATCCGCAGCGCCCCATATTTCACCTACAACAGCACGCAAAAAGGACGGGAAGTTTTCCCGTCCTTTGTTATGTTTGCCTTTAAAGTTTAGAAGCCGAAAAATGCGGCTACTGCTGCAAAGAAGGGCATATCGCCGGTCTTGGGGATAGCTACAGCAGAGCACTCAACAAGGCCGTCGGGGGTAAAGTTAGTGGTAACAGAGGTAGAATTCCAGCGTACGGTTACCCACTCTGCGCTGGGATCGATGCAGCCTACGGTAAAGAACTTGCCGTCGCCGGTGAAGGGAACTTCCACGCCGTCGATTTCAACGGAGGTGGGCACAGCGGTCTTGGAGGTGCTGAAGCTGTTGCCGCCCTCATATTCTACATCGATGCCGGAGCCGGAAGAAGGCTTGCTTTCGGGAGTGGGGGGCTCATATGCCATAATGTATCCGCCGGGAATATCTTTTTTTGCACCCTTGATGTTTATGCCCTCTTCATTAGGTACTTCAAAACCGGAAGCTTTGGCATCTGTGCCATCATCACCGCTGGTTACAACTATCGGATAGTTATCTTCCACAGTAGACTCAAATTTGTTATTTTCGTCGTTTACATCCAAATCGAGCTTGCCGGCATCATCCTTCTCTCTTGCTACTACAGGCTGTTTTGCTGTAATTTCAGTACCCCTTATGGTAATGTCGCTGTTATAAGGGCTGCCTGAAGCACCGATACGAATACCATAACCGTCTACGTTTATCCTGCAGCCTGTAATGGTAACACCCTCCTCGGAGCAGCCAAGGCTTATGCCGTTTTTGCCTCCGGTAACGGAGCAGTTTTCAATTGTCAGACCCTTTTCTACATTTTTAAGTTGCATGAGGCTATGCATACCGGTAGCGGTACAACCAGTAACGGTAAGATTTAAGCAACCACCGGTATACTGCTTAATAGCAGCTGCGGTCTTGTCAGTATCAGTAAAGGAACAGTCTTTCACAGTTACATTGTTGGTGTACCTGGTAGCATCTGTGCCATCGCCCAGACGGATGCATGCATCGCTGATACTGGATGCATTAAACTTTACATTCTCAATGGTAACACCTGCGGTGTCATACCTCTTGCTCTTACCGTCCACAGTAATGGTACCGGTCATGGTCTTGCCATTACCGTCAATTGTAAGCTGTACGTTTTCTTTCTGCTCAACAGTTACATTCTCAGCACAATCATTCCGCAGAGTAATGGTGCCGCCAACTGCTTCTGCAGCATCAATAGCTGCCTGCAGGGTAGCATATTCAGTACCATTGAATTCTGCAACATTTCCCGCTGCCATTGCCACGCCGGATACTGACATCACCATTGCCAGCACCAGAACGAATGTTAAGAACTTTTTCATTGCAAGTGAAGTTCCTTTCAAAAATTATTTTTATATAACAAAAACACCGCCCCCGAATTTACCGGGTGCGGTGCAAAGTTATCCTGTTATTGTCGGAATTTACAGCATCACAAATAAGGCAGAAATTATCCTGCCTGCCTGCCTGCCT
>JAFYOP010000050.1 GCA_017547885.1 Clostridia bacterium
CTTTGCCATGCGGCGGGAGCTTGCCTGGCTCATGCCCAGCTGTGGGCGGGTGGCATAGGAGAACAGCTCCAGTATGGCGGTAAGGTAGCCTCGCTTCTGCTCCTTGCCGACGAATGCGATAACGTCAGCATCGCAGGCGGTTTCCATGTCGGCCCGCATTTCACTAAAGCCAATGTGCACAGCGGGATTGAACCAGTAGATTATACGAAGTGCCGTCAAAAGCGCGGTCATGTGGTGATCGTGCCGCTTCTTGTGGGTCAGCTCGTGAAGGAATGCGTAGCGCAGCTTTTCCTCGTCGCCATCCATGGACGCAGGCAGCAGCAGTACGGGATATGTGAAGAAAGCTATACCGGGGGATATGGCCCTATCCACCGCCCACATTGTGATGGGCTTTACCTTGAGGGCGGCGCAGCATTCATCGTATATGGCGTATACACGGGGAGACACAGAAGCGGTGTGTCGCTGCATGTCCTCGTAAAAGCGCAGCTTCACTATCATCATCCACAGGCCGAAGACAAGCGCCCCTGCCACCCATGTCCAGAATGCAGCAATGCGCCAACGAATATTGAACACAGGCTCTTTTACCTCAGGAACCGCAACCACTGTGCTTTCAGGTATTTCCTGAGAAATAACAGGAGGAACTGCATTTTCGCCCTGAGTATCAATGTCAGGCTGAACAGGAGCAACCTCTGTTACAGGTGACATATTTACAGCGGGGAATTCGCTGATAACAGGGCTATCAAATATGCTTTCCTCCTGTACCACAGGGGCAGGCCGCTCAGGCAGCAGGCTTTCCACATGGAAGCCGCTTTCGATGGTAACAGGCAGCATCAGCCGCAGCACCAGCAGCAGCCACATCACATACTGCACCTTTGGCGAAATGCGCTTTTTGAACGCCGCCCGAAACAGCAGTATGAAGGCCGTGATTACAGCAGAATAAATACTGATTTCTATGAGGATATCAACTGTTCTTTCCATCCTGCTCCTCCTTCAGCATCCGCTCCAGCATTTCCATAAGCTCCAGCCTGTCGCCCTTGGAAAGGTCTCCCTCACGAACCATGCTGGTGACCATAAGGCCCAGGGAGCGGGATTCCATCCTGCCAAGGATGGCCTTGCTCTCCTTTGCGATACATTCCTCACGGGATACAGCGGGAGAATAGAACTTGTCACGGCCCCGCTTTACAGCAGAAACGTAGCCCTTCTTCTCCAGCACATTCACATATGACTGGTAGGTTTTGTAGCCCCAGTTTACCTTGTCGCCAATGCGCTCAATGGTCTCGCCAAGGGTGGATGGACTTTCTGCCCACAGTGCTTCCATTACGATCCATTCATTGGGATTCAGGGTGTCCTTCATATTCAAAACCTCCATTAGCAGTATTATCAAGCTTGTGCTTATAACTATAATCCATATAGGCGCAGCCGTCAATATTGTGAAGGAGTTGTTTACAGTTAGTTCATGGGTGGGGGTTTAAAAATTGCTTCACATGTGATATAAAATAGTAAGAAGCATCTGTATTTATGTTATTTTTCTCAGGTATTTGTATCAGGTTAAGTTATGCATATCAATAAAAAGATAAAAAAACACTTCCTGTTTAACCCAATATGGATTGCGCTGATAATGGCAACAGCCTTTGCCATTGGTGTATTAGTCGATATTATATAGAATATGAGAAGGTTCTCACATTACATGTCAGTTGGCTTTTTAATTTACATTTTAACTTTTCTCGTCATTTACAACTTGTATGTGTGTTTGTTCTTAGGCAGATTAGCAAGGCTTTTGCCTGAAAAACAGGGAGAAATATATGAGGTGCGAAAATGCTATCTGTCGCCGCTAAAAAACACAAAAAAATACTGGAGTCCAAAAATATTACTCTACGCACTACAGTGGCTTATTTTTTGGAAGGAAAAGAAGAGTTTAAGTGGATAGATGATGAGTGGAAATTTGCACACAAAATCTTCGTCGGTGTTATCATAAGTACTTTCTCGTTTTATCTTTTTGAATTGCTAATATCAGGCTGGATGGAAGAAGTACGACCGATCATATTGGATTATTTAAGCTCGATTGGATTAGTAAAGTAAGGTATATTTGTCCTATCAGTGGGGTGCGGATATGAAGAATAAAACTTTCTTTCTGTTCAATCCGGTCTGGATCGGGGTTATTACAGCTGCATTGATCTTTATCGGTCTACTTTTGGATATCATCCTCTATGATGCCGGTCGACGTTATTATCTTACCCCTGTAGGGGCAATGTTCTGTATTGTTTCCGGCATTATATTAGACTTTATTTATGTCCAAAGGTTTTGGGGAAAGCTTGCTTGCAAGTATCCTGCACGAAAAGAAGAAATGCTTGTAATAAGGGACATGATTACCAGTTACACGAAAAAGAACAAAGAGAATCTTAGCAGTATGCATCTTTCTCGAAGAAACGCTGTTTCATACTTTTCGGATGGCAGCTTTGCATATCAGCAAATAGACGCTGAGTGGCAGGTCGGTTTAAAGTGGCTCAAAGTCGCCAAGATATGTTTGCTTATGGTGCTCCCGCTAGAAGCAATAATAGGTAATTGGATGGTTGCGATGCAGCCATCCGTGCTGGATTTTCTAAACTCCATAGGCTTCTGATAAAACAGCCCGCCAAATTGGCGGGCTGTTTTCTTGTTATGATAATTACAAAAATCCACCACAAAGTATTGACTTCACGTAAAATGGGTGTTATCTTTGTATTAGGCAAACGGTTGCATTGATTGCGAACCGCACTTCAAACCCAAATATGGCTAATACACGGCATTTTAAATTTAAACCATCTTATAATTGATAAAGAACTGTCCAAATTTTAAGCAAACGGTTTCAGGAGGAATATGTCAAGTACCATCAAAGACGTGGCCCGTCTGGCTGGGGTTTCACCATCAACTGTATCCAGGGTTTTAAACCAAAAGGGAACCATATCCGAGGATACCAAGAGCCGCATTTATCAGGCCATGGATCAGCTCAAATACGTGCCAAACGATATTGCCAGGAACTTTGCAAACGGCAGCCCCCGTACTATTGCTCTGGTTATAGACGTTGCGGACGCGGGTGCATATGCCAACAGCTTTTTCAACAACTCAATCTTTGGCATAGAGACCGCTGCCCACAGGAATGGCTACAGCCTTATGATCACAAACGGCTCAGAGGCCTTCGGCGGCATATCCGGTGTTGAGCGGCTGATACTTGGCAAAAAGGTGGATGGCGTGATCTTCCCCATCTCACTTGTCAATCAGGATTTTCTCAGGAAGATAGACGAGATACACTTCCCCTGCGTGATACTTGGCAAGGCGGATGAATGCAGCGTGGACATGAGCTGGGTGGATATCAACAATATCCAGGCCGGAACCATAGCCGCAAGGCATATGCTTCGCAAGGGGTACAAGCGCATTTTCTTCCTGTCAGACAGCGGCGAAGACGCATTCAACAGGGACAGAATCTATGGATACAGCCGTGAGCTGTCGGCAAACGGCATCCCCACAGAAGAACAGCGTGTGATCCATATTGATGCTGATATCAATCAGGCTGTGGAACGCATAGGCGAACTGCTGGCATCTCCTGATGCACCTGACGGAGTGATATGCAGCAGCGACAGGCTTGCGCTGGGAGCGCTGCGGGCCGCTGTAAAAGCCGGGCTGAAAGTCCCTGATGGATTCGGCTGCCTGAGCTTTGACCGCACGGCGGTAACAGACCTTTCGGACCCCACCATCACCTGCATAGATGTGGATACATTTGAACTGGGCATACAGGCAGCGGAAATGCTTATAGAGCAGGTGGAAGACCCCATGTCCAGCATGAGACAGGTACTGCTCTCCACCAAGATAATTGAACGTCAGTCCACAGCTCACCAAGAGCACAGCCAGTAAAAAACACCAAGAAAGGAAAAGCCTATGAACCTGTCAGCAATACAGCATCGGCCAAACTGGGAATACATCTATCCGAGCGCGGGAGATAAGCTTGAGATACGGCTTGTTACCCAATGCTGTGATGCTCGTCAGGTGCAGCTTATCTATTGGAATCGGGAAGAAAAAGATCCCGCTTGCCGAAAGTACCTGCCCATGACCCTGAAGCTGCGGGATGGATATCACGACTACTATACCGCCACGGTTCAGATGGACAGCATCGCGGCATATACCAGATACTGTTTTTTGATACGGTCAGAAGCTGAAGATATCTGGTTTGGAGCCAGAGGCTTTCAGAACACAGAACCCGGCATGGAGGATAACCATTTTGAATTCCTCTGGCCCAACGGGGAGGATGGATTCAACGCCCCTGAGTGGAGCAATGAACAGGTGTATTATCAGATATTCCCGGAGCGGTTTGAAAACGGCAGGCCCGAATTGTCTCCGGATGATGTTCAGCCCTGGGGCAGCGAGCCCACCCGTGAAAACTTCATGGGCGGCGACCTTCCCGGAATCACAAAAAGACTGGACTATATCCAGTCTCTGGGCATCACATGTATATATCTGAATCCCATATTTGAAGCACCGTCCAATCATAAATATGATACGGTGGATTATTACAGCATAGACCCTCACTTTGGCACAGAGCAAGACTTTAAAGAGCTTGTAGAACAGGCTCACAAACGAAACATCCGGGTAATACTGGATGGAGTTTTCAATCATTGCGGTTACTATTGGCCGCCATTTCAGGACGTAGTAAAAAACGGGGACAAATCCCCATATAAAGATTGGTTTTTCATTCACTCATATCCTGTAAGTTTGGAAGAAGTAAATTACGACTGCGTGGGCCATTACAAGTGGATGCCCAAGATAAATCTTTCCAATCCAGAGGCGAGAAAATACTTTATCGACGTAGGTAAATATTGGGTAAGGGAATTTGGCACTGACGGCTGGAGGCTGGATGTTGCGGATGAAGTTCCCATGACATTCTGGGAAGAGTTCGCATACCAGCTTAAACAGCAAAGCCCCCATTGCATCCTCATAGGCGAAACATGGGGAGACGCTCAAAGGCTCATAGCTCCGGGACGGCTGGATTCAGCCATGAATTATGTATTCCGGGACGCCGTAAAGGACTGGCTGGCACTGGGCAAGGTCAGACCATCAGGTTTTGACCACATGGCAAACAGGATGCTGGCCATGTATCCATACGAAACCGTCCTTAGGATGTATAACCTTATAGGCAGCCACGATACCCCCCGCTTCCTCACGGTATGCGGAGAAGACCAAAAGATGTTCCGCCTTGCGGTGGCGCTGCAAATGACCTTCCCCGGCTGTCCCGTGGTGTACTACGGAGATGAAGCGGCAATGACAGGAGAAAACGACCCAGGCTGCCGCGGAGCCATGGATTGGGCAACGGCGGAGCAGGGTTGCGACCTTACCGATTGGTTCAGAAAGCTTATCGCTCTTCGACGATCCTCAGAGTCACTTATATCCGGCGACTTCCATACTGCGCTGTGTGATGACCAGGCAAACGCATACGGATATTGCCGCTCAACGGAAAATGAGACCACCCTTGTACTGCTGAATGCAGGCGCAAAAGACGGCGAGTTCTCTGTTGCAGTACCGGGAGGAGCCCATGAGTGGCAGGAGGTATTTACCGGAGAAGTGCTGCACTCCGAAGATGGCATAAAAGCAATCAACGATTCGTATCTTGTGGGGTACACGGGAAGGCTGAAGGTTCAGATACCCGCCTATTCCATTAGGATATATAAAAAAAGAAAGTGAGGAAAAACACATGAAGTACACAAAAAAACTGGCGCTTTTACTAACCGCAGCTCTGCTTTTAGTGGCATTTGCAGGGTGTAGTGAAAAAGCGCCAAGTAGTTCATCCCAGCAGGCGGAAACCCAGCCCGAGCAAAGCGAAGAATCCGCCGAAGTCGCAGAGGTTGTAGAACCTGTGACCCTCAACTTCTGGCACCATTACAGTGCACAGTCTGCCGAGAATGAAACCCTTATGAATGTGCTGATTCCCAAGTTTGAGGAGGAGCATCCTGAGTATAAGATCAATGCTGTCTCCCACGAATGGGCCGATTTGCACGACAAGATACTGATTAGTGCAAGCTCCCAGACTCTGCCCGATGTAGCACGTCTGGATATCGCTTGGGTACCTGAGTTCCAGAAGATGAACATACTGGTTCCCCTGGATCAGGAAATGGCAGACTTTGCAGAGGTATCCGCAAATCTTCTGCCCAGCGCAATGAGCACCGGCATGGTAAAGGGCAACTATTATGCTATGGCCCTGAATACCAATACCAAGATACTGTTCTATAATGAGCAGGCTCTCGCAGATGCAGGCATCGCCGTTCCCAAGACCATGGACGAAATGCTTGCAGCCATCGCCGCTCTTTCCGGCACCAATGAAAACGGCCAGCAGGTATGGGGCCTCAACGAGCCCGCCCTTGCAGGCTGGAACATTACTCCTTACATCTGGAGCAATGGCGGCAACATCACCAATGAGGATTATACCGTTGCCACCGGCTATCTGAACGGTCCGGAGACCGTAGCTGCCATCAAGACCCTTGCCGACCTCTATGCTGCAGGACAGTTCACCGGCTTTAACAGCGGCGACATCCCCATGACCGACGGCTTCGGTACCGGTCGCTATATGATGCTCCTTGAAGGTCCCTGGAAGACTGCAGAGCTTGCAGGCGCATATCCCGACTTCAAGTATGGCACTTCTGAAATGCCCGCCGGTTCCGCCGGATCCATCTCCGTACTTGGCGGCGAAGACATTGCCATGTTCAACACCGGCAATAAGGAAGGCGCCTGGGAATTCATGAAGTTCATGACCAGCGACTTTGCTCAGGAAGAAATGGCCAAGTGCGGACAAATCCCTGTAAACAAGACCGCCCTTGAGAGCGATACCGTAAAGAACGCGGCATATGCTCCCTTCCTTGAGGCAATCACCACTGCAAAGGCTCGTCCTCCCGTAGCCTCCTGGTCCGAGATCGACGGCGAACTGACCGCAGCCGTAACCGATATCATCGTTAACGGCGCTGACGTTCAGGCTACCCTTGATGAGCTTGCCGCCAAGGTAGATGAGCTGCTCGCTAAGTAGAAGTATAGCAGAGCAATAGACATTATTCAACCAAATTTGCGGGGCGTGCCGGCGACCCGGCACGCCCCAGTTTCCTCTCTTTTTGCGGGCGTGCTGAGACACGGCGCGCCCCTTTCCTTTTGTACACCATGCAGGAAGGACGATACAGATGGAATTAAGATCAAAGCGAAACCGCATACAGATAGGTCTGCTTCTGCTGCCGGGCGTGGCCGCCTTTGCCATATTCACCATATACCCCATTCTCAAGCTTCTTTATATGAGCTTCCTGCAATGGGACCTTGGCTCCATGTTTGAGCATTCGTTCATAGGGTTTCAGAACTATGCAAGAGTACTCTCAGATGAGACCTTCCATATAGCCTTTGTAAACACTCTGGTATATACCCTTGTTACGGTGCCGGGGCAGATGGTGCTTGGTTTGCTTGCGGCGGTGCTTATAAATTCCATCCCCCGCTTCAGGGTAACATTTCGCGTGATCTACTACCTCCCCGTCATCACTTCCTGGGTAATAGTGTCCTTGATATTCCGCTACATCTTCAATACAGAGGGCATGCTGAACTATCTGCTGACCAACGTATTACAGCTCAGCGAAGCCAATATACGCTGGCTGGATACCCGCTGGGGCGGCCTTTCTGTGGCAATGATGCTGGGAATATGGAAGGGCGTGGGCTGGAACCTTGTGGTATTCCTTGCCGCACTGCAAAGCGTACCTCAGGAGCTTTACGAATCCGCCGCCATAGATGGCTGCGGCAGCTTTTCAAAGTTTTTCTATATAACCCTGCCCAGCATAAAGTCCACTATACTCTTTGCTCTGGTGATGCTTACCATCGGCGGATTCAACGTATTCACTTCAATAAAGATGATAACAGACGGCAAGCCTATGCATCAGACAGAAGTGGTGCTGACATGGATGTATAATAAGGCCTTTACCACCGGCGACTTTGGCTACGCCGCCGCTCTTTCCTTCATAGTGGCGGTAACGCTTGTGTTCCTTGCAATATTGCAGTTCAAGGCAATGAAGAAAAACAACGATGCGTCATAGAGGTGTGGGTATGGTAACAAAACTGAAGAAACGCAATATAACAAACGCAATAAAGTACCTGCTTCTTCTCCTGGGCGGTGCAGTTTCCGTAATGCCCATGATATACATGATAAGTACTTCGCTGAAACCAAACGGAGCCCTGTATGAGTTCCCTCCCCGCTTCTTCCCTTCCGCCGATGAACTGACAATTGAAAATTACCAGTACATTTTCCAGCAGGAGAAGTTCTATCTTAACTTTCTGAACAGCGCCGCGGTAACGCTGCTGACTGTAGTAATTGCGGCCTTTGTGGCAACAGCCCTTGCCTTCTGCCTTGCCAGATTCCGTTTCCCCGGTAGAAAGCTTCTGTTTGGCCTTGTAATAGGCACAATGATAATTCCGGGTACCACCCTTATCATTACCCAGTATCAGCTGGCTACGCTTCTGAAGATCACAAACAAATTATTTGGCCTTGTGCCCTTCTACGTTGCATGGGTAATTCCTTTTTCCACCTTTATGATTAAGGGTTATATCGAGAGCATACCCCGGGACTTTGACGAAGCGGTATACATGGACGGCGGAAGCGTCTTTACGGTATTCTTCAAAGTTATATGCCCCCTCGCAAGCCCCGCCATATCATCAGTAAGCATTTTCAATTTCCTTACGGCTTGGGAAGAATTCCCCTGGGCCATGACCGTTATAAACGACAACGCAAAGCGCACACTGCCCATTGCCATCTCCGGCTTTTTCGGTCAGCACCAGTTCACCCAATGGGGCTATGTATTCGCCATGTCCGTAGCCAGTCTCATTCCCGTGCTAATCGTATTCATTTGCTGTCAAAAGTACTTTGTTTCCGGTTTGCAGACCGGAGGCATAAAGGGATAACAGCTAAATGAATTGCAGATAAAAATAAGCTGCTCACTGTTGTATTGCAGTGAGCAGCTTTGCTTAGTTGGAAAAGCATACACAGTTTCATTCTATATTGGCAAGCAATGCAAGTGGCAAGCCACATTGCGATTTTTCATTTCCGCCCTTGCCAGTCGCTCATGCAAAATACTTCTTGGGGATGCCCCAACCCCCTATGCAACACAGGCTGTGCCCTTAAGTAATGCATGTATTGCTTTCGCTTTCCTGTGTAATTTGTAGTGGGTTCATGTGAATTTCTATATGTTGGATTATATCTTAGGTGAGCAAAGACTTGTCACTTAAAAAATCGGCTAATAAACACTTCGTTTTACTCAAATTTGCACCCTTCCGCATCCTTCTTCCGAAGGAAATTCCGATAAAAACGCGATCCTGATTTTCTCAGCTGTTTAGGGATGTTTTATTGCAATGTATGACATCTTGATGGGTGCTGAGAAAGTGCTTCGGAGCGTTCTCCTAAGCGGAAGGTCGCGCGTTCGAATCGCGCCGGGTGTGCCATGTCGTCGCGGACTACACTTAGTTCGCGGCGATTTTTATTATAAATCACCTCTCACCCGTTTCGTCGCTCCTCCTCTTCCGCAAAAGGTCACGCTC
>JAFYOP010000051.1 GCA_017547885.1 Clostridia bacterium
ACATTGGTATATGCCGCACAATTGATGATGACTTCAACCGATGCCTTTTTTACTGCATCCATCACGGCCGCAGCATCGGTGATGTCAAGCTCGGCAACATCAGTAAAGATATAGTTGTTGGGAGATACAGCGCCTAAACGGCGCATCTCATTACCCAACTGTCCGTTAGCCCCTGTTACAAGTATATTCATAATCAATACAGCTTTTCGTTATAATCAAAAAGGTAATCGGCATTTGCTATGTTCTTGCTAAGCCTGTCCTTATCCGAGAGAAGTACTTTGTCGGCCGGTATGCGCCAGTCTATGGCAAGTTGTGGGTCGTTCCACGCTACCGAGCCTTCGCTCTCCTTATTATAGAAATTATCGCATTTGTACTGGAAGACAGCCTCGTCACTTAGCACAGCAAAGCCATGAGCGAAACCTCGGGGCACGAAGAACTGGCGGTGGTTGTCCTCGGTCAGCTCGACGGCGACATACTTGCCGAACGTGGGAGATCCCTTTCGGATATCTACAGCGACGTCGAGCACTGCACCCTTGATACAGCGCACGAGTTTGCTCTGGCAGTAGGGCGGCTTCTGGAAATGGAGACCGCGAAGCACACCATATGATGACTTTGACTGGTTGTCCTGCACGAATGTAGTGCGGCACACCTTCTCCTCGAACTCACGCTGCGAGAAAGACTCGTAGAAATATCCTCTGTCGTCCTTGAAGATACGCGGTTCTATGATAACAACTCCTTCTATTTCGGTTTTTATTACTTCCATTGCTATATACGTTTCACTTTGAACGTTCAATTTCATCTATTACCTTGAGCAGGTACTGGCCATATTGGTTCTTTATCATCGGCTGGGCAATTTCTCTCATGCGCTCTGTGGTTATCCATCCCTTGCGGTAGGCTATGCCTTCGAGACAGGCAATCTTGAGTCCCTGGCGTTTCTCAATGACTTCGACAAATATCGACGCTTCGGCAAGCGAGTCGTGTGTGCCGGTGTCGAGCCATGCGAAACCGCGCTCTAGTGTCTGCACTTTGAGCTCACCGTCGGAAAGGAACTGCTGGTTCACAGTAGTTATCTCAAGCTCGCCGCGTGCCGATGGTTTAATATTCTTTGCTACCTCTACGACTTTGTTGGGGTAGAAATAGAGGCCTACAACTGCATAGTTCGACTTTGGATTTGCAGGTTTCTCCTCTATCGACAGGCAATTCCCCTCTTTGTCGAACTCTGCAACACCGTAGCGCTCGGGGTCGTCGACCCAATAGCCGAATACCGTAGCCTTGGCATCCTCTTCGGCCGAGCGTACCGCCTCGGCAAGCATCCTTGAAAAGCCGTTGCCATGGAATATATTGTCACCCAATACCAGGCACACCGAATCATTGCCAATGAACTCTTCGCCAATTATGAAGGCCTGTGCAAGACCATCGGGAGATGGCTGCTCGGCATACTCGAAGCGCACACCATAGTCACTTCCGTCGCCAAGGAGCCTCTTGAAACCGGGCAAATCCTGCGGAGTGGATATTATAAGTATCTCACGGATACCGGCAAGCATAAGCACCGAAATGGGATAGTATATCATCGGTTTGTCATAGATGGGAAGCATCTGTTTGCTCACACCCTTGGTAATGGGATAAAGACGGGTTCCTGAACCACCTGCCAAAACTATTCCTTTCATAATA
>JAFYOP010000052.1 GCA_017547885.1 Clostridia bacterium
ATTTTTATTATAAATCACCTCTCACCCGTTTCGTCGCTCCTCCTCTTCCGCAAAAGGTCACGCTCGGCTTCGCTGTTCGCTTGCCAGCGCGCTCACAACGCTTTGCTCTCGCTACCAACCTTTTGCGGTTTATGCCTACAGTGAAATGGGTACACCAAAGTATTTTTTATCGAAGATATGCAAATAAAAAGCCATCTTACGATGGCTTTTTTGTTTTATGCCACTCGCCTTGCAAAGGCGAAGTGTTCCTGCCAGTAATCGGTATCACAGCTGCGCTCTGTTACCTTGTCGTTGGCAGAGGATGCGTCTATCATTTTGCTGTTGCCGATATAAATACCGGCATGGTTTATCTCGGTAAAATCGTCGCTGTAGAAGAACAGGATATCGCCTGGCTGCAGGTCTGCTTTATCCTCTATCTTCTGCCAGTTTGCATTATCGGCATACTTCTGACAGTTTTCCAGCCTTTCCACATAAACGCCTGCCTGTGTGATCACATAGTGCACAAGTCCTGAAGAATCAAAAGCATCCGGGCCGTATGCGCCTACCTTGTAAGGCTTGCCCACAAGGATTTGCACCCTGTCCACTATGGAGTTGGGAGCGCCGTTGATCTGGAAGGTGCGCATCCATTTTTCACAGTCATAGTCCGTCTGATACAGCTGCCATTCGCCCTTTATCTTCTTCGCATTGAGGAATCGGAACATCAGCACCACGTCGGATTTGTTGTATTGTATCTGTACGCTGTATATGGTGGTCACATAGGGGATGGAATCTTCGGTGCCCCTTTCATACCGCCGGGTCATGCGCAATACACGGTCATTGTGTCCGGGGAGCCATGTGGGGGTGTATTCCACCGCGCCGTAGGTTTCGCTGTCCGGGCTCCATTTCGTATTTTCTGCGGAATGCTGTATCAGGTCAACGTCAAGCTTCAGCGTACCCCGCGGAACACGCATCACCTCAAGCAGCTCCTGACCGTCTCTGCTGTAAACATCATTGGAAACCTTGCTTCCCCGCATTGACTCGGTCTGCTCCGTACCGTTTCCGCTCAGGGTTATGCCGTAATGGGAAAGCTCCAGCAAGGAGGTATCATTGTCCCTATACGGCTCGATAGCTAACTTTCCTGCGCGCCATGCATGTTCGCCGGTTGCAGGTGCAGGGGTAGGGGTAGGTGCGGGCGTGGGCTGCAGCAACGATACATGCAGCGGCGTATCCTGCACAACCCCTGCGGATGCAAAATTTATTCCACTGAGATTTGCCAGTTCACTTAGCAGCTCCCTTATTCCGCTGCCGCTTGTGCCGTATTCCTCAAGGAGGGGTTTTTTAAGGCCTGACCAGTGCTTTTCAGCATCCTCGCGGGAGATAACGTCACCCACTGCGGTGGCAAGAAGGTGTTCATGCTCTTTGTCTAAATAGGTGTTGTATGTGATAAAGTCGGCATTGCCGATATTCATCTCATACAGATTCGGCACGGCGGCAAACAGCACGGCAGCGTACATACGGCAAAGGTCGTTGCTGCAATATTCATCAGGGGTCTCAACAGTATACCCAAGGTAATCCGTACCCGTCATGCCCGCTCCGCCAAGGCGCAGACCAATGGTTTCAGCAAGCTTCTCACTCTTTTCAAACCATTCTTCGCCAAGCGCAGCGGTAAAACTCTTTGCGGCTATCTCATCCGCCAGAGGGTACAGCCTGAGAATGGCGTCACGGAAGGATTCCTTCTCGTTCTCGCCCATCTGCTCATAGTACAGGCCGTTATCATAGTTTTCTGCTATGCGCTTGCCCGCTTCCGTCATCATACTATTGCTGAGCTGAGAACCGTCTATAGAGTTAATGCACAGCAGTTCGTCATCGACCCAACCGTCACCAAAGTCAATAGAAAACTCAACCGCCCATGTAGGAATCAGATATCCTGCATCAGAATCAAACTCGCTTTGTACGATACAGTTTGAGAGCAGGATATTATTGACTGTCAAAGTACATTCCTCAGGATAGTTTCCCTTGGTGACAAGCGCTATCTCCTCAATCGCTTTCTTTATGCTATCCTTTGCCTCTGCGAAAGTTAACGGAGGATTGGTATCGGTAATGGTAGAAACAGATTGCGAGGGTTCATACCAGGTGAAATGAACGATTCCTGTTTCGTCTGCAAAAACAAACAGGCGTTCTTTTTGCAAAGGCTCATAGCTGTTTTCAAAGTCTGTAAAAACAGTTTGTGCACTCAAAAACGGCATGGGTTCCCTGTCTCCGTCGCACCGCATATACTGAAGATACCAGCCCTCTGTCAAGGTCTTGTTGGATGGGTCAAGCATTCTTGCCTTTTCAATATGGGATAATCCCATATTGTATATGCCTATTTCATCCATTACGTTTTGAACTTCCTGAATGGCCTCTTCCCGGGATATCTTTATGTTATCCAGAGTGGTTCCCTTGGGTTCACCGGGGTATGCATCTCCCGCAATAACCCATTCTTCCATTTGTATAAGATAACCACTCTCAATGGCATAGGCAGACATGGTTATTCTGTCTGTTCCTGTGTTTATTTCCCATTCATTTCCGTTTACATCCTTGCAGCTATAGTTCGCCATTGGACTGATTTGGGATTCCATTGGGCGGTTTTTCTCATAATACTCTTGGGAAATATAGCCATTCTCAAGATATTCTTCCGAATAAGCCCCTATCAGCTTTATATCAGAAACGCCGCCTATTACAGCTTCTGCAATTCTGCCAAGTTTTCCCGGTGTAAAGTTATAATACTCCATTTTGTAAACAGGATAGTTTACATACAGGGGAATATCCATCACCGCATCTACCGTCACAGGCAGCCAGCCGCCTGCGGTGTAGGTTTCCTTCCACACCTCGGTTTTCACTTCGTCCAGTTTTACCTCAGGTGTGGTTTCGGGCTCAATAGCTTCTGCTGTTTCTTCAGGCACTTCCTCCACCTCCACAGGCGCACTCTGACATGCCGTAGTAAAACATCCCACCAGCATGATAACAGCAAGCATCAGCGCCGCAGTTCTACCAAGGAAGGTGGTGCGCTCCCGCATGAATGCGCCCTTCATGCGCTGCTTTGCCATGCGGCGGGAGCTTGCCTGGCTCATGCCCAGCTGTGGGCGGGTGGCATAGGAGAACAGCTCCAGTATGGCGGTAAGGTAGCCTCGC
>JAFYOP010000053.1 GCA_017547885.1 Clostridia bacterium
CGTGGAGAACTTGGCGATTGACAGAGGCGGCTGGTTTATGGTAGAAAAACGGCATGGCTAAAGTATATACAACTACCCAGAGGATGGGGCTGTGGTCGAGCATCGGAGTCGGCGCGCTGATGATATTGGGCGGCGCTGGTCTGTTTGTGGCTATGAACTGCTCCAATGAGAAAGTGGACGGCGGCTATGCTGCCTATGTGTACACGAACCCGATTTTCGGTATCAAGGAATTCCGCAGTGTTATCAAGGGGCCTGGCGGCACCGGCTACGTCTGGCGTCAGAAATCCATTCCGATTTGCGTGACTCCGTACACCATGACGGAAATGTTCGATGATATCCGCGCCGCAGACCAGCTCAAGATGAAGGCGGAGGCATACCTTGTGTACCGAATCGATGCGAACAAGGTCAAGGAATTCGTGGAGAACTACGGCGCTATTGCAGAAGTGCCGAACAACCCGGACGAAATTGCCAAGGATGCGTATGATTCCTTCATCTGCCAGCCCTTCCGCACTGCTGTGCGTACGGCGATTGCCCAGTTCCGCGGGCTGGATGCTCCCGGCAAGATTCCTGAGATTACCACCATGGTGGAAAAGAGCCTCCGCAAGCAGCTGGAGGGCACGCCCTTTATTGTGGAGAGCGTGACCATCGGTTCCACGCTGCCGCCGGAAAGCGTGACGGCCGGTATCACCAAGAAGGTGGAAGCTACGCAGGAGTATGAACGCCAGGCTATCATGCTGGAAATTGCCAAGCGTTCCGAGGAGATTGCTGAGGCTGAAGGCCGCGCCAAGGCCAACCGCGTGAACCAGGAAGCTCAAGGTGAACTGCTGCGCGCCAAGGCAGAGGCAGATGCCAAGCTCTACGCCAAGCAGCAGGAGGCCGCCGCCATCGTGGCCATGAAAAAGGCTGAATCCGAAGGTATGATTCTGGAGGCCGCTGGTAAGAAGGCGCTCAATGAAGCCATTGGCGACAATATCATCCGCGTGGAGACTATCCGCAACCTTGATAAGATTAAGTTCCCGCACATCCTCGTGGGGAGCGATGCCGTGAGCCCGCTTTTCGATGCGCTCAACAACATCCGCAATGCTGTGACCCCCGCGCCGCAGCCGACTCCGGAAGCGCCGCAGATGTAAGGTTTACTTCAACTATAATGTCAATAAGCCCCGCAGGAATGATCTGCGGGGCTTATTGATTCGTATTGTAAGAGTTGTGTATGGATGGCGTTGGGACCGGGAGCTTCAGGCCCTATCAATCGCCGATTGAATGTCATTTTCCGGCAATTTGATGCTGGGCAGGGGAAAGGGGAGTGTGCTAGAATGAAGGCATGCGAACGATAGTGATGCTTCTTGTGCTGGTGATGCCGGCTATGGCCCAGGAACAGTCCCGCTCCACGTATTGGGGGGCAGGCGGTCAGATGCCTGCGCGTCAGGAAACATCGAAGCATTGGGGCGCCGCTGGTAAAATGCCGAAGCGCAAGGATGCCCGGCCGGATGCCCACCAGCGCATGCTGGAGAAGTACGATAGCAACAAGGACGGCAAGCTGGATGCGGCTGAGCGAAAGGCGATGCAGAAGTGAATCGTCGTAAGTCGTTCACGAAAAACATTGCATAATCTGAGTCCGTTTGTTACCATAGGTTGCATGAAAACGCTACAGGTATTAACGATGCTGTTCCTCACCCTTTCATGGTGTGGGGCTATGGATGTCCCCACCCCTCCGGCTTGCGTGGAAGATACAGTGGCGGCTTACGGTAAACATTATGATAAGGTGTTCCAGAAGCGTAAAGCTGCCTTTCTGGAAAGCTTGGATAAACATAAACAAGCCTTGCAGGAAAAGGGAGATTATGCGGCTGCTAAAGAGCTTGCTGAATATGCGGCGGCTGTTGAATCCGGAGAAAAGCTGCAGGCTTCTGCTGTCTGTAGCGTTGAGCTGCCGGACTTTGTTAAACGATATCAGTGGGTGGACTCGCAGGGCGGTCAATACAAGTTCCACTCTGGCTGTCTGGAGGACTCCCGGGGACAATTGCGGCGCGTTACGGATGCTGGGCGCGATTTTGTAATCGTTGAGGACAAGGAATGCTGGTTTTATGAAAAAGACAAACAGCTGGGGCGTTTCCCCTTAGCTGACGGTGGGAAATGCACGCATTTGCAAGCCGGCGCTGCCATTGGAGCCAAAGCTGCAGACCGTATTTCCGAATTGGAGGAAAAATTCTGGAGCAGTATGGATAAGGCTATGGCTAAATCCCGCAGTAAGCTCAAAGCATCTCTGGCAAGCCAGATGAAGAAGCTGGGCAGCGGGGGCAAGCTGAATGAGGCTGCTGCCGTGCAGGAGTACCTGGAACACTTTGATTCAGACAATGGCTTGAAGACCTGGTGCAAGGCCCCCGTGGGCACCTTTGTAGCGCCAGCCAGCGGCTGGGTGGTAGAGTTCGCGCGCAATACTTCTGTCCATTATGGGCCGGGACGCTCAGGCTTGCATCACCAGGAACTGGAGCGTGTGTCTCCCCACCGGGAAGTTTATTTCTACAAGGGGAGCACGATGCTGTATATTAAAGGCAAGTTACATAAAATCGCCAATGATACCCACCGCGTTCTGGAACGACAGAAGCGGAAATAAAATCAGCCAGCGGGGTAGCCTCATTTATTAGAACCTGTTGTTTCTGCACCTTGCGGGCAATGTCGGCGGATTGATTGTTTCAACTTCTTTATGATAATTCAGATAAATCAATTTTGTAGAAGGCCGGAGCATCATTCTTTCGCTCCAGAAACATGATCATGTAAATCGGGGCGTATATCAGCTTGTTCTTCCGTTGCAGATTATCATTATTGAAGATGATGGCGTCCGGCAGGTTATATTCGCCGCAGTTCATGATGTTGGCAAGAGCCCGGTGAACGGTATAATCCTTGCCGGATTTTACCTCGATGGGAAGAACTTTGCCATTCTGCTCAATAACAAAATCCAGTTCGCCTCGTTTTTTGCTATTGAAGTAGTAGGGGGTGAATCCATGTGCCACTAGCTCCTGTGCTACGGCATTTTCGTAAATGGATCCGAAATTGATATCTGCTTCGCCCTGGATGATGCGTAGCTGGATTCCTTCTGCGTATTGCGCAGCAAGCAGGCCTACATCGTTCTGGAATAATTTGAACAAATTGCGAGAGCGAGCCAGTAGTAGCGGTATTCTCGGTTCCTCCACGTTATAGACGGGTAAAGCAACTCCGGCGTGTTGAAGCCAGAGGAAGCTGTTCTCCATGCTCCTCATGCGGGCTTTATTATGCAGGCTTTTCAGAACGAAACGCTTGTTAGCAGCGTTCAGCTCCGGTGGAATCAGTTTGAAAATTTCTTCGATATGCAGCTTATTTTTCGGGTCGTATTGCGTGATGTCGCGTAGATACATCTGGAGAATATCCTGTTGAGCATGCAGTACATTTTGCAGGTTATTGGTTTCTACATAGCTGCGCACGGCAGCGGGCATGCCGCCCACTACCAGATACAGACGGAATAGTTCCATCATTTTACGATGTATAACGGAATCAACTGCGCGGAGTTCATCCCAGGATTTGCGCAGGGTGCAGATGACTGTTTCCTTTACCCCGATGTTGGTGATGAATTCCTCGAAATCCAAGGGGAACATTTCCATAATGCCCATGTACCCCACAGGTTCAGACCTTAAATCCTTAAGTTCTACGCCTAGCAGGGAGCCACTCAGGATATATCTGTAGGAACCTTCATCTACCAGAAACTTGATGGCCGTAACGATTTCTGGGCATAATTGAACCTCATCAAAAAAGATGAGAGTTTCGTGTTTGATAAGTGGTGCTCCGGTCAGGATGGAAAGCCGCAGTAGAATATCCTCGCTGCTCCCTGCTGTGCGAAATGCTTCGACAGCCTGCGGCATTTCCACGAAATTCACCTCAATGAAGCTCTTGAAATGAGTTCCGAACTGACGGATGGAGTAGGTTTTTCCTATCTGTCGGGCTCCGGTGACGAGAAGGGCTTTGTTGGTTGTCTTGTAAAAGTCCTGTATGCGATTGTCTATTTTGCGTTTAAGCATATTTGAGATGAAAAAATGCCACTTTTCTAAGGAAAAAATACCATAAAAATGCCACTTTTCCAAGATAAAAATAGGGTAAAAATGCCACTTTCCCAAGATTTTGGTGATTGATGGGAGCTGATTGCGTGGTGAAATGAACGCAGAGGGAGAGGATTTGCCCACAAAAGGTAGCAGAGGCGGCACTGCACATTTGCCTTTACATGGGGGCTTGTGCGGTGTATGCTAGGCGTGTACTAGTATACTTTTACCGCATTTTACATCGCTATGATGACATCCGCGCAGATTCGCCAGAGTTTCCTTGACTTTTTCCAGGAACAGCAGCATGCCGTAGTGCCCTCCGCCTCGCTCATGCCGCAGAGCCCCGGCCTGCTTTTCACGAATGCAGGCATGAACCAGTTTGTACCGTATTTCCTGGGTGTGTGGACGCCGCCGTGGAATCCCGCCCGCGCCACGGATACGCAGAAGTGCATCCGCGCCGGCGGCAAGCACAATGATCTGGAAGATGTGGGTCATGATTCCTACCACCACAATTTCTTCGAAATGCTGGGTAATTTGTCTTTCGGTGATTATTTCTAGAAGGAGGCCATTGCCTGGGCATGGGAGCTGATTGTGTAGC
>JAFYOP010000017.1 GCA_017547885.1 Clostridia bacterium
CCGCCCTAAAGGGCTCAAAATTTCGCGGTCGTACCGACCGCAAGTGACTCGACAATCTCCAATTTATCGAGCAGAAGAACAGAGCATCCTCTCATTATGCCAACGTATACACGATAAAAAATCACACACAGAACAAACTGTGTGTGATGGCAGGGAAGCATTGCTTAACAATCAGCGTTCAAGCAGGTGGAAAGACGGAATTGCGAGTTGCTTTGCGTGGTCTCCGATACGTTCTATCGAGCGGAGAATGAACAGCAGACTCGTTCCTGTGCGGAAATCCAGAAACATGCTGTCTGCTGCCTGTCTATAAATATTCTCCATCTCCTGCAGGTAGCGGGCATCCAGATCATCATCCATGCGTTGCACGCCGTAGGCCATCTTCTCATCCCCTCGGAGAATGGAAAGAACAGCATCTTTCAGCTGAACCTCCGCCATCAGATACAAAGGTTTGAATGCAGCAACATCTTCAGCGGTTACTTTGCCACTTACCTCGTGTATACAGGTGGCAATACTGCGCAGCTGGTGTATAATACGACCAAGGCGGCCACATCGCTGTGCTTCACGTACAAATGCCAGCCTCATGGCCGATGACATAATCCCGGTGCCTACCATCAGTTCTGCATTGCACTTAGCTTCAGCCTTGCTGATTTCCCGTCCCAAGGTGTCGCAATTGGCATTCAGACGAAGTGCCAGGGGGGAGTTAAGCGTGAAAAGTGCTTCTCGCACTCTATTCATCATGTCGAGGGCTTTCTGACTCAACTCAACAAACATATCCGGCATTGCGGTTTCGTCGCGCGTGTTCATATTTTCTTATATTGTTTCTCTATCTTCTTTTTGCATCATATCGTCAGGTATTATCCCTGTCGACATATGTATAATGAACCAGATTTCGTTACTTGGCAATACTATTACGGTGACAAGAAAGTCACACTCGATGTGTCAAATCCGCCATATTGCAAACAAATATGGAATCAACGCGTTGGAATAGGAGCTCTTTTGACGCATACACAACGTAAAACCTTAATAAGCGGAGCGTTCCACAAAACAGCCAGGGGAAGAACCTTCCCCTGGCTTCTGATATTGATGCTGGATTCGTCTGTTATGCCGAGTGCCGGGTAATGCACCCGGTGCGCAGATAAATAATCTGCTGGCAGATATCGGTGGCCAGGTCGGCTATGCGCTCCAGGTCACGCGCAAGGCCTATGCAGTCAATATAATACTCTACAGCTGCAGGGCAGAGCACACAGGCTGCACGGGCATGCGAGCGGTGTTCGCTGCGCATCACATCTACCGCATCGTCTCGCTCAATGACCTTGTGCGCCAGAAAAACATCTGATGATTCGATGACTCGCAGCGTGTCGTGCAGCATTTCCAGCACTAACTGCTCCATAGGCATGAAATCAAAGGTTTCCTGCCCGGGAATCTCCTGCATTCCGGCTATATGCAACGCACGCTCGGCCATGTGGCAGGCGAAATCAGCCATGCGCTCCAGTGAGGCATTGATTTTGATGCAGGATAC
>JAFYOP010000054.1 GCA_017547885.1 Clostridia bacterium
TATCTTAGCACATCCGCTTCCATTTGTCAAGAACTTTTTTCGAGGTTTTTCGAGGAATTTTCACGCTTCACTTTTAAGCCGAATTCTTCGATTTTCTCCGTGTTTCTGTCCAAACTTCATCAGTTTCTGTCGCTATTTGTTTGCCGTTCTCTCGAACGCCAAGATATATTATCACACAGTCTCCCATTTGTCAACACCTTTTTTCAGGTTTTTCAAGAAAGTTTTTAAGAGGGCAACCAGGTGCATTTTTGCGTTAAAACCGTGCAAAAACCTTGATTTTTGGTTCCAAATCCATGGTTTTGGTGCTATCCTTTTCTGTCGATGTGTGCAGGTGTTTTTGGTACGTGGACAATGGTATTTTCCGCCCTCGTTGAGGGCGGCGGGACGTCGAGGGCACCGTCCCCTACGATTATCAATCGGGTTTCAGGAAAGCCGTAGGGGCGATTCTTGAATCGCCCCTACAGGTGGATTTGAGGAACACAAAGAAAAGGGGCTCCGGTTGGAGCCCCTGGGGTTATGTATTGATTACGGCGTGTCCTCGATGAGGCCGTAGCCGCCGTCGTTTCTCTTATATACCACAGCAAAGACACCATCGTTGTCCTCATCCCGGAAGGCGAAGAAGGTGTGGCCCAGCAGGTTCATCTGCATCAGGGCTTCCTCGCGGGTCATGGACTTCATCTGGATCTGCTTGACACGCTTCAGGGCCAGCTCGTCCTCGTTGTCCTCGACAAAGGAGGTGGCTTCGTCAGCACTGCGGACGAAGGCATCCTGGCGCAGGCGGCGGGAGAGACGGGTCTTGTTCTTGCGGATCTTGCGCTCGATGGTGGAGACTGCGGCATCGATGGACGCGAACATATCGGAGGTGGACTCGCTGGCGCGGAACCAGGTTCCGGCACCATGGACGGTCAGCTCCACATTGTTCCGGTTTTTCTCAACAGAGAAGACGACAAGTGCCTCCGCTTCCTCGTCAAAGAATCGGGCCAGCTTCATGACCTTCTTCTCAGCATAGGTATGGACATTACCGGGGAGTCTAACTTTCTTCTCACTGTACTGGAACTTCATATGCGGCACTCCTTTCGTTTCACCGGTCTTCCGGTGGTGTAACTATAGTATAGCATATCTCGTGATAATATACAAGAGGGAATGTGATTTATTTTTGTTTTGTTAACAAGTTGCACAAGATTCTTTACTTTTGCGGCGATATGTGATATGATGGGAGTGTTGTGGAGGTGCGAACCAATGTCTGAACCGATCATTCTTCATATCCCCGTATCGGAGGAATACGATGCGCTGTTCGCCCAGGCACGGGAGCAGGCCGGTTTGCGCAAATGCCGGTGCTGGTTTGACAGGACTGCCGCCATTGGTGATATCCAGGTGGAGATCACCGGGCGGGATATTGCCATCCGGTATGAAACGAGGAAGGGTCCCATCGAGGAGCGATGCGTTTACAGTGCGGTGCCATCTATGACGGAGCTGCACCGGGGTATCGCATTGCGGCTCAGCCACGGGCGGATGCTGTTCCTTCCCGTGGGCGGAAACAGGGACTATATGCTGAATTTGATGCGGGCCGTGGAGCTGATGGAGCCGCACATCGCCTATCGGTTTCAGGACTGCCCCATGAGCTTGCCGGGGATCGGCTTCTACCGGCGGATCACCTTTCGCATGAGATCCAAGCGCGGTATGCCGTTTTCCCTCCATCGTGTCACTGGGGCAGTCCGAGCCTTTATCATCGCCGTCATCTGCGGCGGAATTCTGATGGGAACGGTTATGGTAACATATCCGCTGTTTAACCGGCGTGTCGAGATCGAAGACACCCGCCAAATTCACGGAATCCTCACGGATATAGATGGGATTTATGGTCGATCCGGACTGAGCAGTATCCGGCTGACCTTTGCAGGTGGCGAAACCTGGACTGTCAGCGAATGCAGCGGTGCTCTGCTCAGTGAACTGGAAGCACTGCCCGACAGGGCCGAGCTCACCATCTGGGTGCATCCCGGCGCGGCAGGAGTCCTGCAAATTCAAAGCCAGAATGGCCTGCTTCTGGAATTCGAGGAAGCCATGGAATCTGCATGGCAGGGAGCCTATCTGTTGGCGGGACTCGGTGTGCTGGTGTATGCCGGATGCGGATATATCTGGTATGATGTGTTCTGGAAGAAGCACTAGAACACAGAAAGGAAAATAGCATGAGCTACTTATATGAACTGGAGATCCAGTCCTTTCCCAACGGTGAGGAATGCGAGCGTTACGGCATTGGTATTTTCCGCACCGAAGCGGAAGCCGCGGAAACCGCAGAGCGATATCTGCGGGAAATCAAGGGCTTCCGGGACTACTATTGTGAATACACCGTCCGGAAGGCAGAACTGATCGGGCGGGATGGGATCGACATCGTCCATACCTGGACCGGCTGGAACATCGACGAAGAGGAAAATGAGATCGATCTGCTGTGCGGTCTGATGTATGAGGAGGAAGCCGCCGCAGTTGCTGCCATGGAGACCGCGAAGGCTGTGAACAGCCGTCAGGAGTGGGTCCTGAACCGGTGGCAGATCGGCAAATGCGAATGGACCGAGGGCTTTGAGCGGGAATATCCCGACGGGAGCATCGCGCCCACCCTTTCGGAGCTTCGGGAGGGATTGCAAAAGCTGATCGCGCCCCGGACCATGTGCGGCATCGAATTGGAATACAGCGATCAGGTGCTCTACGGTTTTCCGCTGGCGGTAAGTGAGCAGCTTTTCCTGGTGGCCGAGGATGATGATTTTCTGCTGAACGGTTTTCAGGTCCGCCGCCTGCGGGACATTTTTGAGCTCGGCGACCGCAAGGGCATCTACCAGACCATCGCAGAAAAGGAGGGTCTGACGGATTTCGAGGTGCCTGATGTGGATATCACCGACTGGCGCAGTGTTTTTGCATCCCTGCAAAAGCTCGGAAAGCACATCATCATTGAGCGGGAATATGCGCCGGATTTCTTCCGGCTGGGCGTGATCGAGGCTGTGGGCGAGGATCATGTGGTATTCCGGCATTATGATGCAGACGGCATCTGGCAGGAGCCCGCGAGGATCCCCTACCGGGAGATCACATCCGTGACCTTTGACGACCGGTACGCAAACATGTTTTCCAAATACATATAAGATGGGACCGCTTTTGCGGTCCTTTTTTGCGTTTGGTCCTTGCGAAACGAGAAAATCGTGCTATACTGGGCGTTGAATTACAGAAAATGCTTATCGGCTTAGCTCAGCAATGCGCCCCTTGCCTCCCTCCTAGAGGGAGGGGGACCGCTTAAGCGGTGGAGGGAGTGTCCTGAAATAGAAGTATTAGCATCTATCCTACGACACTCCCCCAGTCAGCTTCGCTGACAACCGCCTGCGGGCGGTCCCGTCGCGGCTCTGACAGCCCACCGGGCTGTCATTCACTACCGCGA
>JAFYOP010000055.1 GCA_017547885.1 Clostridia bacterium
ACACAAAGTCTGATCCGGAGCTTCATATCCTACTACAACTCTCAACGCCCTCAATGGGCATTAAATAAGCTGACTCCCTTTGAATTCAGAAGTCAGCTCTTGTAGCTTTTTTATTGTCCGTTTTTCTTGACACAATACATTCGGGTGGCCTGTTGGATGCTGGTGTTTAGAACTTGTGGCCGCCGCCGCCGTGGCTCATGCCGCCGGAGGACATGTGTATGCCGCCGCCTCCGCCGCCGCCAAAGCCGCCGCCCATGCCGCCGCCGGTGTTGTTGGTCTGGCGGGGAATGACGCGGGTGGTAACGAACTTGTTGGTAACGGTGGACTGGTTTGCGGTAAGGTTCAGGGCGGATTTGCTCTGCCAGTCATACCTTACGGGATCGTACTTTTTGCTGTACTTTTTCTTAACGGAACCACGGGTGATAAGGCCAACGAGGCCGCCGAATATGCCGCCGGTGCCTACGTACATCACAGTACCCTCTATGGCCAGACGGCGATAGTATTCGCTGTCGTGAAGGTCAACGTACTGCTCCTGATTCTCTATCAGCTCCCCGGTGGATTCATCGTAGATGTACATGCCTTCCTGCACGCCGTCCATTATGAATTCCTCGGTTTTGTCCAGCGCCACCATCATGGCACCTGCCCAGTCGCCATTTCCCAGGTAATAATCCTGCTGGTAGAATATCTCTTCCTCACGGCTGTCGCTGATTATGCCGATAAGATCGCCTGCGGTGGATATCCACACGGTGCGGTTCTGCATATCAAGGAAGAACAGCACGCCGGAGCGGTTTTCGTCTGTGCCTATGCCGTGATCCTCATAAAAGCGATCGGCGTAATCCTGTGTGTCGTATACGCCGTTGTCCGCGGTAAGCACAGCCATGTCATAGGGTCTGAGGCTATGACGAAGCTCCGCTATGCGCTCCTCAAGGGCTATGCGCTCAGATTCACTGAAAAGGCCCGCAAGGTCAAATACCCTCTGCTCAGGCTCCATGTCCACCTGAGGGACCACGCCGGGCTCTGTGTACTGTTCCACTGCCTGCTCAAGGGCTTCCTCGTCGCCGCTTATAAGGGCCTCGGGCACGCCCTCCATTCCCATGAACTCCTCCAGGGAAACAACCTCCTCTGTGGCAAAGGCGGCGCCCATGCAGAGGCAGAGGCCAAGGGCTATTATTAAGCAAAATACTCTCTTCATCACAGCCACATCATACCTCCCATCAGTGCACCTATTGCAAGGCCCACGCCTGTGATTATCCAGGCAAGGCGGTTTATCTTTTTATTGCTGACAGGCACCCGGCCGGCTATCTTGCCGGTCTGGCCGTTCATAGCAAAGTAGTACAGCTCTCCCTTGTACTTGTAGGTCATCATCCAGGCGGGCATGAGGGCGTATTTCCAGTCAAAGTTTTCGCTGTTTATCTGGAGATTCTGCCCCATAACGGCGCCGTAGCCCACCACGGTATCCTCAAGGCGCTCCTGAGAGATGGCCCTTGCGGTTTCGGTGACCTTTGCCTTAAGGGAGTTCTGCTCTATGTCACGCTTTTCCGCCATAAAGCCGGAAAGGTACTTCATGTCGAATTTCTTTACGCCGCTGAGATCATAGGGGTAAATACCGTTCAAAAGCTCTGCGTCCTCACGGCTGAGAGCCCCCATGGTAAGCTCGTTTACGCTTACCTCGCCCGCCCTGAGATGTGCGTACTGGGTGGTTTCGGTGTATTCTATATCACCTATGCGCCATACCCTCAGGGAATTGCTGCGGGCGGCAAGGGTGGCCCTCACAGAGCCGTCCACCAGCCAGAAGGGGAAATAAACGCCGGTAAGCTTTTCCAGCTGCATCTCGCTGAAGAAGCCGTCGTCGATGTACTTTTTCTTTTTGCACCAGGCGATAAGCTGCTCCTTTACCTTTTCCTTGGGGATGGCAAAGGGGATAACGCTGTCGGGGGTATACTCTCCGTCCAGCCGTCCCGTCATGATCACGGGATTATGGCAGTAAAAGCAGAATGTTGCGGCGGTGGTGGCGTCGGTAACAAGCTCCGCGCCGCAGCTGGGACACTTGTACACCACAGCCGTGTCGGAATCCATATTGCCGATGGTCTCCGCCTGCTCATCCACAAGACTGTCCTGATGGATGGAGTTTTCCAGCTCCTCCATGGTAAAGGAGCTGCCGCAGTAGGCGCAGCCGAAATTGCCCGTGCTTGGCTGATAGGCAAGGTCTGCATCGCAGTTTAAACATTTATAGGTAATGGTGGCCATTAATTCACCTCCGATGTGCTGATAAGCGAAATGTCCTTATCTATATATTTTAATACATACTCTCTGCCGCTTCAAGGAAAATCAAAATATTGCCGCAGTATGCAAAGCTATGACAAAGAGCTGAATGATGCACCAAACGATACTACCCGGGGGATTATCAAGGGGGTCGCAACACCTTGATTTTTAATCCGGCTCTGACGACATGTGCATCAGAACGGATGAAAACCGTAAGGTTTTCGTTCTTTGCAGATTTTGCCGCCCGGAAATGCTTTGGCATTTTAGGCAAAATCTGTATTCTCGAAAAAGTCCCGGACAGGACTTTTTCGACGCCTTAGGCGTTACGCCACGTCACTTGGATTTACCCCAAACAGCTTTTTAAAGGCCCGGAGGAATGCGGAATAGTCACCATAGCCGCACTTTGCCCCCGCATCCACCACCGGCATGCCTTCCCTTATAAGGTCAGCCGCCAGCATCAGCCGCTTTTGCTGAATATACCTGTGGGCGGGGCAGCCCGTGGTCTCCTTGAATTTGTGCATAAGGTATGATTTGCTGATATAGAACTTTCTGGCAATGGTATCCAGCGACAGATCCTCTGTAAGGTTTGCGTTTATGTAGGCCACTATTTCGTCCAGCTTTGGGTCGCTGCGGAATGCCGCGGTATTCTTGTCCGTGGCGTCCGCCAGTGCTATGCGGTTCAGCTCCACAAGGAACTGCATAAACAGGCTCCTGTACAGCACCTCGCTGCCGAATTCCTTTGATTTCATTGCGGCCTCCACGCCGCTGAGCAGCTTCATCAGCGTGACCCTTCCACCGCTGTCCGGACGTATCAGGGCAAAGCTCTTTTCCTCCGCCTTTGCAAGGCACTGCCTCAGGTCATCCCCCCCAAGGCTAATATTTTTTAGGTAGTCCGGCTTTATCCACAGGGTGATGCGCTCATAGGGCTCCGCCGTGTCTATGATGGGCCGATGTATCTGCCCGTGGGGCACCAGCACTATGTCCCATGGATTAAGGAAATAGGCCTTGCTCTCCACCACGTATGTGACCTTTCCGGATAGGAACACCACTATCTTGTCAAACTCGTGATAGTGATAATTCAGCTCCAGCTCGATCCTGTCCCTTATATGGAACAGGCGGAAATCCTCATTAAGATATCCCCGCTTTACCCATTCCTCCACAGCGCGGTCTCCTTTCCTGATCATATATGTTTATGTTATAACATCTTTTGCAATGTGACAATGCGTTTTTCGCCAAATTATCGCAAAATTTACGAATGGTTAAACTCTATATCTCAGTCCTTCGAGTCGCAGACGGATACCGCCCTTTTGCCGTAAGGCGAAATTTCCTTGAAGGGTGGCGGGTGGGTATAGATAATCATCCCCTTTTCGCTTTTCACCAACCCTGCGAAAGTACAACAAAAACGCCCCCCGTTTGGGGAGCGTTCTTTCGTGCTAAGCCCATGTGGAATTACAGATGCTTTGCCCGGGCAAGCCGGGCAAAGCACAGATTTAGTCGTTTAGTTTAATTAGAACAGCCAAGCAAGAACGGAAGCGTCACCGGTCTTGGGGATAGCTACTACGCACTCAGCGTTTACGATAGCCTGAGCGTTGGTCTTCCAGGTGAAGCAGGACTTTACTACGTCCTTCCAACCGAAGTTGGCGTTCAGAGCTTCCTCAGTTACGCATACGCCCCAACCACAGCCGAGGTTCAGGAACTCAAGGATTTCCTTAACGAAAGCGGGAGCCTTCTTGCAGGCAGTACCGTTTGCCCAGATAGCAGAGATTACTTCATCTTCGATGTAGAAGATAGCTTCGTTGCCATCGTCATCAGTTACTACGAGCCAGCCATAGCCATCGAGCTTCTTGGAAGCTGCCTTAGCTGTGCCCTTAACCTCTTTACCGTCAAGTTCGAAAGTAATTTCAGCACCCTTCTTTTCAGCAACTTCGCCAGTTACAGTGTATTCTTCACCCTTATACTCAACAACGGTCTCATACTCAGGCAGGAACTCTACAGTGTAATCACCTACGGTAGCCTTGGAGAACTGGTTCTTGGAGGTGAACTCAGCGCAAACCTTGGCCTTGGCGTACTCGGTAACAACGGTCTTGCGAACTACATCCTGCAGATCGAAATCGTCATCTTCAGTAGCCTCTACCCAAGCCAGCTTCTTGTTAGCTACTACGAGATAGAACTCCCAACCATCCTCGGACTCGTCTACGAACTTGGAGAGATTAGGCAGAGCGATGGTCTCGTCCTTAGCCTTCAGACCGGTGTAATCAACTTCTACCTTACCGGCAGCAGCGTACCACTCGGGGTCTACGTCAGCGTCAACAGTCAGCTTTACAGCATAGTAAACATTCTCGTTGTTTACAGCAGCAGCGCAGTCGCTTACTACATAGGTGTTGCCGTTGCAAGCATCGTTGGTGTTTACAAAACCGATAACTTCGATAGTGGCCTTACCACAGTTGGTGGAGGAAGTGCTGCAAGTCCAGTCAAAAGGACCGGTTACGCAAGCGGATGCAAAGGCGGAAGCCATGGAGAGAACCATGACCAGAGCCAGAGCGATTGCGAAAATCTTCTTCATTTCTTTAAATCCCTTTCAAAAATTTATGTTTGCAAGTGAGCCGGGGAATGAGCCCTGGTTTTTTCCCGGGGACGCTTACACTCTCTTTGTTCGCCCGTCACCCTCTTTGTTTAACCATCATCACACCAAAGTTACGATCTGTACTCAGGCGCTCCTTCGCGCCTTCACGC
>JAFYOP010000018.1 GCA_017547885.1 Clostridia bacterium
AATCTGCACATCAAAAAACCTCCCCGGTCGGGGAGGTTTCTTTCGTGCTAAGCCCATGTGGAATTACAGATGCTTTGCCCAAGCGAGGCTTGGGCAAAGCAGTGAATTAGTCGTTTGTTTTAATTAGAACAGCCAAGCAAGAACGGAAGCGTCGCCGGTCTTGGGGATAGCTACTACGCACTCGGAATCTACAACGGCCATAGCGTTCTTGCTCCAGGTGTAGCAGTTCTCGATTTCGTCGTCCCAACCAAAGTTGGCATTAACGGCATCGGGAGTCATGCAGGTGCCGAAGTCAATCTTGAAGTAATCAAAGATGCCCTTCAGGAACTCGCCCCAAGCGTCGCAGGTGAACTTGAGAACATCGTTACCACGCTGGAAGCCGGTCTTGGCTGCATTGTAGGTGTAGATGTGAGCGGTGGGAGCATCGGACAGGTCAACATACTCTACCTTGTAATCAGAATCAAGGTGTACCCATGCGGTCTTGCCGTCAGCTTCGAACTTGTATTCTTTATCGTTTACCTTGGATACAGTGTAATCACCGATTACAGCAGAAACGAACTCGTTCTTGGCCTTAACTACTGCGCAGATCTTAGCAGCGGTCTTGATAACATACTTTTCAGATACATGCTTAGCTGCGTCAAAGTCCTTGTCCTTATCCCACACGCCAGCGCCAGCATACCAGAATACGCCGCCATCTTCAACAGCGGAAAATGCGGGAAGAGTCAGAGTAGCATCGGCAGCCTCAGTACCGCCCTGAGAAGCGGATACATTGGTGAATTCTACCTTTACGCTACCGCTGTTTTTGAGGTAAGCATACCAATCTGCGTTTACATCTTCGTCAACGGTCAGCTTAATGCCATAATATACGCGCTCGTTAACTACGGCAGCAGCACAGTCGCTCTGTACAAAATTGGACAGAGTAGCGCAAGCATCATTGGAGCGTACAAAGGGTACAATTTCAACCTTGAGTTTGCCGTACTTGCATACGTCAGTGTAGCATGCCCAGTCATACTCGCCGGCACAGAAAGCAAAGGCGGAAGCCATGGAGAGAACCATGACCAGAGCCAGAGCGATTGCGAAAATCTTCTTCATTTCTTTAAATCCCTTTCAAAAATTTGTTATTGCAAGTGAGCCGGGGAATGAGCCCTGGTATGCTCCCCGAAAACGCAGGGCGAAAAAGTCGGCATTTGCCGGGGTTTTTTGAAAGGGCAAAGAATGCGCTGATGGGCTTTATTCCCCGGTTGGGGGTGTAAAACGGGGGCAGTTTTGGGGTGCAACGTTGATTTTGCGCCCAAATTTCGGCGAAATGTGCCATTGCGAAGCAGTTTGCGGCGACTGCTTCATTATATTATACGGCGCGGATGGGGGCGCCTGAGGCCCTCGGGGGCGTATGCGGAAGGCTAATTGTTACAAATGTTACGGGAATGTAATAATCTCCGACGGCTTTTTGGCATATTTTGCGGAGATTTCCTGCCAAATATCATTGCCCAAACGCAAAACAGGGCGAAAAGCAGGCGATAAATTGGGTAAAATTCCTCGTATTCACATATTTGTTACATTTATTTAATAAAAACTGTTGACAGCCGTAACAAATGGTGTTATCATGAGAGCGTGCTAAGTGGAAGGGTTCCGGGGCAACCCGGTTCCAAGCCCATTTACGGGGATACATCGTAAGATGGGCTCTATTTCAGGGCTCATTCCCCGGCTCACTTGCAATAACAAATTTTTGAAAGGGATTTAAAGAAATGAAGAAGATTTTCGCAATCGCTCTGGCTCTGGTCATGGTTCTCTCCATGGCTTCCGCCTTTGCTTCCGCTTGCAAGACTGGTCCTTTTGACTGGTCCTGCGCTACCTCCACCAATAAGTGCGGCAAGGCTACCGTTGAAGTAGTTCCCTACGTAACCACCAACTCCGCTTGCAACGAAGTTGCCTATGTAGAGTCTGACTGCGCTGCCGCTATCAACGGCGAGAACGTATATTATGCTCTGAAGCTGACCATCGATAAGGACATCGATCCTGAATGGTGGAATGAAGTTAAGCTGTATGTATCCGTAGCCGGCATGGAAGCCAACGTTGGCAAGACTCAGATCAAGCCCAATCCTCCCACCACTGCTGCCTCTGATGCATCCGAGGATGGCTGGGTATACTACTACCACCTCGCTAAGGGCTGGTTCGAAGCTACCGAAGTTGAAGATTTTGACATTGCTACCGTAATGAACAAGTCCGTTGTTAAGGAATATGCCAAGGCAAAGGTTTGCTTCTACCTCGAGTCTAAGAACGAGTTTAACAGCGCAACCGTTGGCGATTACCTCATCACTTACGAAAAGGCCAAGGATAGGCTCATCGTAGCAAACGAAGACGGCAGCAAGGTAGTATTCTACATGAATGCCAAGACTGACAAGATCGAGGATATCGACGTAGTTGCACTGGCAGCCTGCGATACCAAGGATGCTTACATCAAGGAAGTTCTTGAGTTCCTCGGCCTCGGCTGTGGCTATGGTGTATGCGTAACTGAGGATGCTATCAATGCTAACTTCGGTTGGGATGACGAAGTGAAGTCCTGCTTCGCTTGGAAGACCCAGAACGCTATGGCCGTTGTAGATTCCGAGTGCGTAGTAGCTATCCCCAAGACCGGCGATGCTTCCGTTCTTGCTTGGCTGTTCTAATTAAACTAAACGACTAATTCACTGCTTTGCCCAAGCCTCGCTTGGGCAAAGCATATGTAATTCCACATGGGCTTAGCACGAAAGAAACCTCCCTCAAGGGAGGTTTTTTGATGTGCGATTTTATCTATACCCGCCCGCCACCCTTTTTACGTAGCTTTTCCTTACGGAAAAGCGGGGGGTGCTGTCGGGAAGGTTTAGGGGGACGCCGCCTTTTTAATGTAGCTTCACCTTAGGGCGAAGCCGAACGGGCTTTCGGGAAGGTTTAGGGGGACGCCGCCTTTTTAATGTGCTTTTTCCTGCGGAAAAGCCGAATGAACTGTCGATAACCGCATAGTTATTCCCTTCTCCCCCCTTTTTAACTGAGTGAGGAGAGCGGCAGTCCGCCTGCGACTTGCGAGATGGGCTTGCGGGTTCCGCCCGCTGTCCTTTTGCCCATACAAAAAGCCACCCTTTCGGGTGGCCTGTTGGCATTGCGTAAGCTGTTTAATTCAGTGTTTTCAGATATTCATCCGCCTGTGCTCTGGATTTGAATACTATGATTTGCCTGCCGGCTTTATACTTGTCCAGCAGCCGATAAATGGCAGGCAGCTCCGCCTCGGGAAAATCCTTTATCTTCCGGATCAGCTCCGGGTCAAGGGTGTGGGCTGTCCATGGCATATCGGGGCGGGATCGACCTAAGCGGGACTCAATGCCCTGTATGCATACATCAGTAGGCAAATCAAACAGAAACACCGTGTCGCATGCCTGAAGCCTGCGCTCCATAGTGCGTTGGTAGTTGCCGTCTGTTATCCAGCGGTCAAGGGCAAGTATTTGGGACAACCGACTATCAAACTCTTCCCTTGATATGTGGGTCCTGTCCGGATTGTGCCATATTGCGTCCAGATGAAACAGGGGCAGCCCGGTATTGCGGCTCAGCTTTTGGGCAAAGGTGCTTTTTCCCCCGCCGGGGCAGCCTATTATAACGGCTCTTTCCATGGGCGATTTACTCCCACAGCATGGGGGGATACAGACCCGCCTGCCTGAGCTTTGCCACCTCTGCCGTAACGGAGGGCATGTCCTCCTTGTAGGTTACGCCGAACCAGCGGTCGTGGCTGCTTTGTGCCTTTATGCGAATGGTTCCCTGCTCCATGAGAGTCTGTACGGCGGTGGGCAGTATATCCTCAAAGGTGAGGGGCTCCCGGTCTAAGCCTTTTTTGAGAGAGGCAGCAAACTTCTGCTCAAGCAGAGGCATTATGCCGGGGCGGAACCCCCAGCAGTTCATGGATACGGGGGTGCCTGCGGGTATTATTACGGTGTTGCCGAACTCGTCGGCATATTGGCCGCCCTGAGGGTGTGGGAGTATGCGCTTGTGCTCCACTATGCGGCTTAGATGTCCGTCCCTCAGGGTGCATACGCCCCGGGATACCGGGCCGCTGGGGCTGAGGGTGTTTTCCAGCAGATAGCTTACCATAAGGTGCTGATCTGCAGGCTTGTCCTGAGTAAGGAAGGAGTACAGCAGCTCAAAGGCCTCGGGACCGTAGTAATCGTCCGCATTGGCGGCGGCAAAGGGGCGGCCCGCTATGGCCTCCCTTGCGCAGAGTATGGCATGGGTGGTGCCAAGGGGCTTTGTGCGCTCTTGGGGCAGCTGTATGCCGCAAGGTATCATGGATAGCTCCTGAAAGGCCAGTGAAACATTGGCATGGCGGGATATCCGCCCCAGAACCTTTTCAGTAAAATCCTGCTCCATGCGGGGATTGATTATGAATATCACGTCCTCAAAGCCTGCCCGAAGCGCATCGTATACGGAAAAATCGATAAACAGATGCCCCTGCTCGTCCATGGGCTGCATCTGCTTAAGGCCGCCAAAGCGGCTGCCCATGCCTGCGGCCATCAGTACCAATACGGGTTTTGCCATGGTGCCGGTCTCCTTTCTGTGGAGGTTATCAGTCGTGGGGGTGTATCATGCGGCCAAATGCCCGGGGTGCGGTGTGCTTTTTCACCATGTCGCTGAGGGTGTTCTCATTGAAGCCCGGAACATGCTTCATGGCGGGCACCAGCCGTTTCAGCGTCTTTTCATCCATCATGCCCACCAGCTCCATCAGCATGGCGGCGGCATTCTGGGCGGAAGGGGTCTCGTCGAATATTATTTCCATGTTTTCCCCTATCATGCGCATTTCGATAATGCGGGTATCGGGGGTCTCGATAAAGCTTGAGAACAGGGTAAGGCATATCTCATCCTCCTCCCACATCCATACGCCGCGGGTGGACACCATGTGGCTTTCCTCCCGTATGCCGTAGCGTGAATCGGCAGGGGAGCCGTCCCGCTTAACGTAGAGGGTGTTGCGCTCGTAATGCTCGTAAAATGTGACGGCAAGGGTATCCTCATCCTGTCGGGCAAAGCGTACCACATCTGTGCCCAGTGAGTAGCAGCCGTGTACGCTCTGGAGTGGCTGGGGGAAAATTGCTCCGTTGGTGGGGCCAAGACGATATTCCCGGCCGTGGAGGGTTTCGCACAGCCTGTCAAACTGCGCGGGGTCTGTACCCAGGCCAATGCGGGATGGGGTGGGGGAGAATACCAGCGAGGAGGTGTACTCCTTAAGCCTTTTGTGTCCTTCGGGATATTCCGGCAAGGGGGAATCCGCCGCGCTCCACAGGCAGGAGGAAAGGGCCTGCATAAGGGAGGTCTTGGCGAAAAGCTGATTGCTGCCGCTGAATATTATGGCGGCGGCGTTTATGTTTGGAAACATTACTGCATACTGGCCGAATGCCCCGTTAAACTGGTATACGCCGTTTGCGTTCATCCATATCTGGAAGCCGTAGCCCTGGTTTATTTCGCCGTTTGGGGTAGCTATCTGGGAAGATGTGGCCATGTCTATCCACTCCTTGCTCAGCAGCTGTTTGCCCTTCCACTCTCCCTTGTTCAGGTACAGCTGGGCTATCTTAGCAAGGTCCTCGATGCACAGGCTAAGGCCCCAGCCGCCCTTTTC
The DNA here is from genome assembly GCA_017547885.1 of Clostridia bacterium. Taxonomy (GTDB): domain Bacteria; phylum Bacillota; class Clostridia; order Christensenellales; family CAG-138; genus SFEL01. The sequence goes on from JAFYOP010000018.1 coordinate 5,633, forward strand.
CGTGCCCATGGGGCAGGTTTCCCAGGGATGGTTCATTATGCCAAGGGGCTCATACAGCCTTGGGATAAGGTATTCCGTAAGGCTTTGCCCCGTTATCCGCTTAAGCACGGCGGACAGCATGTATGTATTGAGTGAATTGTATTCAAACTGTGTGCCCGGCTCAAACTTAGGGGCGGATTCCATAAACATCTTTACCCAGTCCCGGTCCAGCATGCTGCCTATTTCGTTAAAGCGTATGCCGGTGCTCATGGTGAGCAGGTGGCGCACTGTCATCATCTTTGCCCACTTATTTGAGGAAGGGGGCAGCTCTGTAAATATGTCGTCCAGCCTGCGGTCAAGGTCGATAAGCCCCTCGTCATAGGCAAAGCCCACGGCGGTGGATACTATGCTTTTGCTGGCGGAGTACAGCATGTGGGGAAGGCTGGGCCTGTATGGCGCCCAGTAGCCCTCGGCGAATACTTTGCCGTCCCGTATCAGCATCATGGCATGGACCCCAAGGGTATCCACCTCCTTTTCCACGGCGCGGAAAAGCTGCTCCGCCACGGCGCTGCTGATGCCCGCCTCCTCGGGGGTGCAGCGGGGCAGGGGCTGAGCTATGGGAAGCACTTCGCCCTGCAGCTTCTGCGGGGCATAGCCATACTGAGGGATGCCCTCGGTATCTCTTTTAAGCATTTTTATAAGCAGATCTATGCTGCGCATTTGGATGGTGATGTCCATAAACACCTCACGGAGTGTCACCGAAATCCTATTGGGATTTCAGTGAATTCAGATATAAAGTTGATTATCTATTCCCGCCCGCCGCCCCTTAATGAATGTTTTCCCTTGCGGGAAAACAGGGCGCGCAGACGGAAAAAGTCGATAATACCGTTGTTTCTTTGCATAGCAGCGAGGAAAGACTGCTGTTCACCGCCGCCTTCGCCTGTGGCGAAGGAACATTAAAAGGGTGGTGGGTGGGTTTAGATAATATTCCCCTAAACTGTTACCTGTTAATCGCTTATTACAGCACAGGCTCTGCCATGGGGATGCCGCGGCCGGTGCGCTCGATGTAGAAGGCGGCCCGGGCGGCGTTCATATAGGGATTCAGCCATAGGTATCCAATATTGAGGGTCAAAACACAGAGCATATCCCAGCCGATAAAGCTCAAGCTCAGCCAGAACAGCCTTGCCTTGTGGCCGTCCATCATCTGCTTGCTCATGTTAACCGCCTCACGGATTCCTATATCGGGATTTTCAGCCATGATATAGGGCGCCATGGCATAGCGGAAGCCGGCGATTATACCGGGGATGATGAACAGCAGACTCCATAGTATGATGAAGAAGCCCATATACAGCCTTAGACCGATGGCTTTAAAGAATATGCCAAATCTGCTGAACAATACACCGGCTTTGTTGGCCCTGTTTTCCAATACAAGGTCAATATAGTATTTTTTGTAACCCAAGTCGATTACGTCGCCTATGAGTGAAAGTATAAAGCTTATGACGAAAACCGCTGCTATGCCGCCCAGCAGCATGGATGCGGTGATATTCTTTCCGTATACCATGCTCAGATATTCAGCTTTATCCTGCAGGAATGCGGTGCCGTACTGGATTACATCTTTGAGGACGGTGGGGTCTCGAAGCTCGAGCAGCACTGAGTAATCAGGGTTGTTGATGAGAATATCCGGGAAATATTCTGCGCCCAGCAGCACCGCAAGGAAGGACACCAGCACAGAGCGGCCCCATTTGCCCCTTAGTTTATCCCGGGCGATGGTTCTGAATTCTTTGCTTGAAAACATATTGTTTACCCCCACTAATAAAATTATGTATGCGGAGAGGAAAATTTACCTCTGATTTGTCAAATACAGACAGGGGGACGCCATGTGCGCCCCCCCTTTGCTTGTTTGCTGATTATTCGATGTTGCAGCCGCTGCAGCCTTCGCAGCTTTCCTTGTCGCAGTCAAGGCGGGCCTCAACTATCTGGGAAAGGGCGTCCATCTTGTCCTCATCGGCAGGTACGAAGTTCTCGTATTCGCCGTCCACTTCGATTTTGAATACGAACAGATCCTGATCCTCGTCTTCCTCTGCGGCGGGGTCGATCATTACGGCGTACTCGTCGCCGTCGTAATCGAAGTAATCCACTACCTCAAGCTCTACCTCATTGCCTTCTTCGTCGGTAAATACAACCAGATCCTTTTCCAGTTCTTCCATTTTAAGATTCTCCTTCTATATTTTGATGGTCAGATTTAAGCATTGCTTTTCTAATGCTATTTTATCCTAACCAGGCGTCTATCGCAATATTTGCGGCGTTTTTTTACCCTTATGACTAAATGGGTTCACTTTTTAAGGTCGGTTTATACGGAAATTTTGTCATCCATCTGATATAATGGTTTAAAATTGCAACCCAATGATGGATATTTACGTTATTACATTAGGACGGAGGTGGGTAACATTGCCCCAAAGAGACCTTGAGTCCATATACACGGCTCATTCCCAAATGATATACTGGACGGCCTATTCCCTGCTTCGCTCGGACAGCGACGCAAAGGACGTGACCCAGAACGTATTCCTCAGGGCCATAAAGCACATGGGCAAGCTTGCCGATATGGAGGATGGCCGGCTGAAGGCATGGCTGTACCGCGTGGCGGTAAACCTTGCACTGGACATAAAGCGAAAGCAAAAGCGGGAGTACCCGGTGGATGAGCTGCCGGAGCAGGAAAGCACCGCTTTATATGACATGCCTGAGCCTTCCGTTATCACCGCCGAGCAGCGGCGCATGGTGCGGGAGGCAATAGAACGGCTGCCGGACATATACCGGGAGGCGGTAATGCTCCATTACTATTCCAATATGTCCTGCGCCGATATAGCCCAGCTTACCGGTGCCGCCGAGGGCACCGTAAAGTCCCGCATATCACGGGCAAGAATAAGGCTCATGGAGCTGCTGAAAGAAGGTGAGAAGAATGACTGACAACATGGATAGGCTGCTTTTTGACATTGGCGAAGAGGCCAATGCACAGGTGGATTTTGACGGCATGTACGCATCTCTTCTCGCCCAAAAGGCAAATAAGCGGGCCGCCGCAAACCGCCGTATACGGTACATGGGCATGGCTGCCGCCTGTGTTATCCTGCTGGGCATAGCCTCTGTGCTGCCGGGCGGGCTCAAGCTGGCTAAGACGGAAAGTGAAGCCGCACCTACGGCGGAAGCCCCCGCGGCGCCTGCGCCCATGGCGGAGGAAGGCAGAATGGCAGATGGCGCGATACTGGAAAACGCCGTGGCAAACGCCTGCGATTCCTGCGTCGAGGAAGAGTTTGAGGAAGCCGTTGCGGAAGAGGCCCCCGCAGAGGAAGCCGTTGCGGAAGAAACCGCAGCGGAAGAATCCGCTCCCGCAGCGGGAGTTGGCGGCGGTGACGCCTGCCTGATAAATGCGGATACCGGCATGTTTGAGATAGGTATTCCAAAAGAGGGCTTTGAGCAGTATCTTAAGGATAACTATTACGGTATAATAGTAATACCCTTTGAAAGAAGCGGCATACCCGAGGGAAGTGCGGACATATCCGTGACCCTCTGCGAAAACACCGCGGTATGGAATACCGGCAGCGGCGTGTATTATGTGGAGATAAAGGCCGTGGGCAGCGCGGAGGAATTTGCTGGCATACTGCGCTCCGCATGCCAATAGATAAAGGGGAGAAAAGGAGAACACAATGAAAAATTTCGTATCCGAGTTTAAAAAGTTTATTGCCCGGGGCAACGTTATGGACCTTGCGGTGGGCGTTATCATCGGCGGCGCATTTAAAGCCATCGTCGATTCCCTTGTGAACGACATAATCTCCCCTGTGATAGGCATATTTGCAAAGGATACCCTCAATGAAAGCGTACTGCAGATAGGCGGCGCAAGCATAGCCTACGGCGCCTTCATTTCCGCAATAATCAACTTCCTCATAATAGCATTTGTGCTGTTCATGCTTATCCGCTGGGTGAATAAGCTCCAGGAGCGCTTTTCAAAGAAGGAAGAGCCCAAGGCAGACCCCAGAAAATGCCCCTACTGCCTCAGCGTAATAGACGACAAGGCCACCCGCTGCCCCCATTGCACCTCCCATCTGGAGTAAACTATGGAGGATACATTTGAACTGAAGGTCATCGCCCGCATGCGGTGCGATTATACGGAAAAATTCGGCATACCCCGCCAGAGCGGCCTTGGCCAAGGGCCTGTTGGGGAGATAGTGTTTGAAGAGGAATACAGGGACGCAAACGCTCTCCGGGGTTTGGAGGGCTATTCCCATCTGTGGCTGCTGTGGGGCTTTTCCAGAAACAAAAGCACAGGCTTTAAGCCCACGGTAAAGCCGCCCCGCCTTGGGGGCAATACCCGCATGGGCGTGTTTGCCACCCGCTCGCCATACAGGCCAAACCCCATCGGCCTTTCCTCCGTAAAGCTTCTCTCCATAGAAAAGCGGCAGGGCATGGGCACCGTGCTTATCGTACAGGGGGCAGACCTTATGGACGGCACTCCCATATACGACATAAAGCCGTACCTGCCCTTTACCGACAGCCATCCGGAGGCCCTTTCGGGCTTTGCGGGGGAGCAGTTTAATAAAGAACTGAAGGTGGAGTTCCCGGAGGAACTGCTGAACGCCGTTCCCGGGGATAAGCGGGAGGCACTTTTGACCGCCCTTTCTCAGGATCCCCGCCCCGCATACCAAAATGACCCTCATATGCCCTATGGCCTTGAGTTTGCAGGCCTTGATGTGCGCTTCAGGGTGGCGGAGGATACCCTCACGGTATTTGAAGTGACAACGGCGGGCCAGCAGCATCTGAAATAGCATATGGCGCAAGATCCATCCCTCGCACGGCGGGGGATTTTTCTTTGTGGGAAAGCCGATAAGCGGTACTCAATCCGCAGCGTATACTGTATATCCAAGCATCCATAACTCAGCTACAGTTTGGATAGTTCGCCCATTTCGCCCTAAGGCGAAGCCACATTAAAAGGGCGACGATACAATTCCCGCATCCTTCCCAACAGCACCCCCGCTTTTCCGCAGGAAAAAGCACATTAAAAAGGCGGCGTCCCCCTAAACCTTCCCGAAAGCCCGTTCGGCTTCGCCCTAAGGTGAAGCTACATTAAAAAGGCGGCGTCCCCCTAAACCTTCCGACAGCACGCCCCGCTTTTCCGTAAGGAAAAGCTACGTTAAAAGGGTGGCGGGCGGGTATAGATAAAATCGCACATCAAAAAACCTCCCCAACCGGGGAGGTTTCTTTCGTGCTAAGCCCGTGTGGAATTACAGATGCTTTGCCCAAGCGGGGCTTGGGCAAAGCAGTAGGTTAATCGTTTAGTTTAATTAGAACAGCCAAGCAAGAACGGAAGCGTCGCCGGTCTTGGGGATGGCTACTACGCACTCAGCGTCTACGATGGAAGCAGCCTTGTCAGACCAAGTGGCGCAAGCCTTGAACTCATCGTCCCAACCAAAGTTGGCCTGGATGGCATCCTTCTCTACGCAAGTGCCGATGGCAAGACCAAAGTAATTCAGAGCAGCCTTGTATTCAGCAGCGCTGCACTTGGTGGTAAAGTCAGCCTCAGCCTTAACAACACCGTCTACGATTACGAGCTGAGCAATGCCATTGGTAGCCCAAGAAGTTGCAAAGTCTACCCAACCGCAAGCATCAGCGATGTAGATCTCATCTACACTGGAAGTTACAGCGATCATGTAGTCACCAACCTCGATCCAATCACCGAGGGCGCCCCACTCAGCAGTCAGAACGGCACAAACTTCTGCATCCTTAGCATCAGTTACCTTGGAGGTGAAGATTACATCATTCAGATCATCAACGTCTTCTACGTCCTTCCAAGCGGAAACGTCATTGAGGAGGTAGTAAGAAACATCCTCATCCTCAGTAGTGTCTACGCCGGCAAAGTAAGCACCAGCTACGGTCCAGTCAGTGGGGGTGGTCAGAGCCTTGGGGAGCTTTACGCCTTCAGCCTCGAGAGCGATCTTAGCGGTTGCCCACCAGTCAAGGTTCATGTCTTCGGGAACGTTCAGCTTGATAGCATAGTATACGTTCTCAGAGTTTACAGCGCCAGCACAGGTGGACTTTTCCCAGCTGTAACCGCCGCAGGAATTGTTAACCTTAACATAAGGAATAACTTCTACAGAAGCCTTAGCGCACTCAGCGGAATCGGAGCTGCAGGTCCAGGTGTAGGGGCCAGTGTAGCAGTTAGCTGCAAAGGCGGAAGCCATGGAGAGAACCATGACCAGAGCCAGAGCGATTGCGAAAATCTTCTTCATTTCTTTAAATCCCTTTCAAAAATTTGTTATTGCAAGTGAGCCGGGGAATGAGCCCTGGTTTTTTCCCGGGGACGCTTACACTCTCTTTGTTCGCCCGTCACCCTCTTTGTTTAACCATCATCACACCAAAGTTACGATCTGTACTCAGGCGCTCCTTCGCGCCTTCACGC
>JAFYOP010000007.1 GCA_017547885.1 Clostridia bacterium
GATCGGCAGTATGTCCCGGCCGGCTACACCTTATGACAATGCTCCGATGGAATCATTCTTCTCTATTCTCAAAAACGAAGAACTCAAACTGCACAAAAACCGCACCTGTGCTCAGACACAAAGTCTGATCCGGAGCTTCATATCCTACTACAACTCTCAACGCCCTCAATGGGCATTAAATAAGCTGACTCCCTTTGAATTCAGAAGTCAGCTCTTGTAGCTTTTTTATTGTCCGTTTTTCTTGACACAATACACGCAGCGGCTTTTTTGCATGTGATATGTATTTATTTTTGCCCGCATTTTTCCGTCAATGTGCGATAGGCGATCATATTTATGCCCAGCATCAGCAGCATATATACGGGGAGCAGTGATACGGAAATATGGTTTGCCACAAGGCCAAACAGTGCCGGCATGATACTTGTGCCGATATATGTACCCGCCATCTGCAGGCCGATAACCGCCTGAGAACGCTCCGCGCCGAAAAACCCGGGGGTGGAATGTATCATGCAGGGGAATATGGGAGCGCTGCCCAAGCCTATAAGCACAAGGCCCATCAGAGAAAGGGTTTCTCCCAGGGGCAGCAGCATGGCGGCTATGCCCACCCCGATTATGCAGAAGCTCATCCGTATCATGGTCCTGTCGCTGAGCTTCATCACCGCAAAGCCGCTGAGGGCTCTGCCTATGGTGATTCCTATAAAATACATGCTGCCAAAGCCTGCCGCGATATCCGCAGGAACCCCCCTATACAGGGCAAGGTAACTTGCGGCCCACAGGCCGGTGGTCTGCTCCAGCGCGCAGTATCCAAAAAAGCACAGCATGGCGGCCTTCACGCCGGGCATGCGTATGGTCTCCATCAAGGATACAGCCTCACTTTGCTCCTGCTGTTCCTGTTCCCCGCTCCGCCACAAAGGCAGGCTCAGGAACAGTATGGCGGAAATGGCTATCTGCAGCAGGGATATCCACCTGTATCCGGTATTCCACGCAAAGCCGCCGGTAAGGGCCCGGCCCATAATTGCGGGGCCCAGTGTGGCGCCAACGCCCCACATGCAGTGGAGCCAGCTCATATGATGGCTCTTGTAGTGTATTGCCACGTAGTTATTCAGGCCGGTATCCACTCCGCCTGCGCCAAAGCCATAAGGAATTGTCCACAGGCACAGATGCCAGAATTTGGTGGACAGGGAAAATCCCATCAGTGCAACGGCGGTGCTTGCGGCGCTCATTGCGGTGACCTTGGCAGTGCCAAAGCGCGCTGTCAGCTTGTGGCTTATCAGGCTGGAGCCGGTGGTAACAAGGGCGATAAGCATGGATATTATGCCCGCATAGGATACCGGCACCTCCAGCACCCCATACATTGAGGGCCACGCGGCTCCCAGCGCGGAGTCCGGCAGGCCCAGGCTTATAAAGGCCAGGTATATGATTATCAGCAGAAGGTGTGTCATTGTTTTTGCCTTTCTGTTATTGTTTTCAGCCTTCAGATTATAACATATATATCAGAAAATTTCTGTATATTAAGGGGATCCATCCTTATTGTCGCTGCGCTTTGGGTTTTGCGCGGGTTTCGCGACAGGTCGATAGGCTGCGAAAATAGTTGGCATATTATTTATCTATACCCACCCGCCACCCTTCAAAGAAGCTTCTCCCTGCGGGATAAGCGGAACCTGCTGTCGATAGCATGGATTTTCAGTCTCGGAGCTGTATTAGGTGAACGGAGTTTTGTCTAAGCCCGATCCGTCTTCGCCGTAAGGCGAAGATACGTTAAAAGGGTGGTCGGGTGGGTTTAGATAATAACTTTTTCACTCTTCACTATTACCTATAACCTCATATGTGGCGGGTGGTTTTAGTAAGTCATAGGGTTTTGCTCCCCCGCACGATTTCCTGCCCGGTAAATCCCGCAGGATTTATAAGGAAATCATGTAAAAACCCCGTAAGTAATATGATCGGCCGTTGCCATTCAGGCAATGGGCGTATATCACAGAAACCCCAACAGATTTTCTGCGACGCAAAAAAGAGGCTTCCGAAGAAGCCTCTTTTGATGTTGATATTGAGTTTAGACCTTGGCCTGATACTCGAAGGGCAGGGGAACGATCTTACCAACGGTGTCGATCTCAACCAGCTGCTGGAGAGTGGCCTTTACGATAGCGGTCTGCTGCTCGGGGTTGTTAGGTGCACCGGCGTTAGCGCCCATAGGTACGAGGGGAGCTACTGCACGGGGGGTACCAGTCTGCTTAACAACGGGGGGCAGTGCTGCGATGATGATGGTGGGGATGCCGATCTGTTCGATTGCTCTCTGCACCAGAACTGCAGAGCGGTGGCAGGTGCCTCAGCCAGCGGTCATAATGACAGCGTCAACGCCCTCTTCCTTAAGAACCTTTGCGATTTCGGGGCCGGTCTCATTGCGGAACTTTTCCTGGTTACCGCCGCCGCCCATGAAGCAGCAATGTACGGGGGCTACTGCCTTGATGAAGCCCTCAGCGGCCAGCTCGTGGAGACGGTCGATGGGGAACATGCAGTTGATATCCTTAACAACGTCGCCGTTATCGTAACCGCCGTGGGTTACCATCAGCTCGCTGGAAGGCATGGTGTCGAGTACGCGCCTCCAGGTGAAGTCACCTGCGAGGTTGAAACGCTTGTCATCCTTATGGTGTACACCGGCAGCGGTAGCAATAGCTACGGTCATTTCGCTGAGCTTCTTGGTGACAGGAGTCCATACGGGTGGAGGCGTAACGGGAACGAAGATTTCGGACTGAAGTCCCTTAACAACTGTTAAGCTCATTTTTTCCTCCTATAAAAATCAAGTAATATTTTTATTTGGTGGCCTGCATCTCTGCCTGCCGTTTGTGGTAAGTATCAAGATTGCTAACGTACTTGGTGTTGGGCTCGGGGCTGAGCTGCTTTGGCGGCGTCATGCAGAACCCAACCGGCTGACCTTCAACTATCTCATAGTCACACAGGAACATTCGCATGGGGAAAACGAAATCGCCTTCGCAGTTTACAAACTCTATGCCTGCGGCACAGTCGTCTCTCCTGTTTACCTTGCCCTCAAGGGTGAGATACATCCCATCTCTCGCAAAGGAGAACCTGGGGAAGGTAGCGGGAGCGGGCTTGGGGCCCAGCTGCTCGGGGAAGCTCATGTTCCAGCCGAACTCCTGACCAACCATCAGAGGATGGTCGTGAATGTACATCCACAGAGGGAGCTTGATGCAGCCCAGTCTGCCTTTAACGTCCATTCGTGCGAAGTCGTCGCCGATCTCGATCAGCACGCCTTCAATGTAGATAGTTTTGTCGCCGTAGTTTAGCATATCTTTAGTTGTACTTTTCCTTACGCTTTGCGCTCATGGGCAGAGACTGCTCATTCTCTACCAGCTCGATCTTGGCGCCGCGGGCGGCTTCGATCAGCTCGATGTTGGTGGACTTAACGTTAGCGTTCCACTTCTTCTCGGGAGCCTTTACGGGTTCGCCGGCCATCTGAGCCTTCAGCATGGCGAGAGCGCGAACGGCGTCTTCAGCGCACAGAGTGTTGCAGCCGAGAACTTCGTTCTCAATACCGGCTTCGGACTTGTTGTTGTCAACCATGTGAGTCATGTACTTGTTACCAACAACCAGAGCGCCCTGTACTGCGCAGAAGGACATACCAACTACGGGGATACCGCGCTGGCCGATCTGCTCGTGGTGGGAAGCGAAGTCAACGTGGTTGTTGCCGAAACCTTCGGTGGTGATGAAGGCACCGTCAACGTCCATAGCTTCTACGGTCTGGCCGAGACGACGGGATACGTAGAACTTTTCGCCGTTGATCTGGGGGGAACCTACGAATACTACGCCGCAGAGGTCGATCTCGGGGTCATGGAGGCACTCGAGAACGAGGGGCTCACGCCAGTAGTGACGGGACATTTCCTTGGAAGCGGGTCCGATGCAGGTGAGGGCATGTACGGCGCCGTCCAGTACTTCGAGGGGGCTGCAGACGATGGGAACGTTGCCCAGGTCTACGTTGGGCTTGCCGCCCAGAATGCCAACGGGCTCCATGGGGAGGAGCAGGTTGTCATGCATAGCGCCCTGACCCATGATCTCCTTGCAGATAACGACCTTCTTCTTGCCGGGGCGGCGAACCTGGTCAAACTGCTCGGTGGCTACTACGAGGCTGTCGTCCAGCTTCTTCATAGCAACGCGGATTTCCTGGGTGATGATGTCGGTGGCGGTGTGGATAGCCAGAGGGCCGGGACGGGTCATGTTGGTCTTGGCCTTGATTACGGCGAAGCTCTTGATGAAGATTTCGCCCTTCTCGGGACAGCCGGGACGACCCCACATGATGTTCTCTTCCAGGATGCCTTCGGAAGAACCGAATTCGCCAACCTGTACGCCGTCTTCGTCAACGCCGGTAACCATCATTACAACGCCATCCAGTACGCGGGTGGTGCCGTAGCCCAGCTCGTCGTCGCCTTCCTTGGTGGCGATGGGCTGAACGTCCATGATGGTCTCGGAGTAGGTGTTGTACTCAGCGGGAGTTACGATGTCAAGCTTGAAGTCAAGCACGAGTTCCTGAGATGCAGCGCACTCAGCCTCGATGCCTTCGCGGATGTAAAGGGTGGTGCCTTCGATCTTGGTCTCGGGACCGCGCTTTACTTCGGTGATGTTGTAGTGCTTGCGGATGAGGGAGCGTACGACCTTCTCCTCGCCGGCAACAACAGCGGCAGCCTCAGCGGCAGCGGGAGCTGCAACAACGGCTGCGGCGGGAGCGGCTGCACCGCCCATAACGCCTACGGGGATCTCAAGGTCAATGCCCTTGCCCTCGTCGATGTGGATCTTGAGAACGCCGGCGTTGGCAGCAGCAGCGGGAGCGGCTACGGCAACGGGAGCGGCTTCTTCCACAGCGGGAGCGGCTTCGGCCTCAGCGGCCTTCATGCCTTCCAGCAGGTCGGCAGTGAGGGGAGTGAGGGAGTCGGCGGTCTTGGTGAGGGTTGCGCCCAGAGCCTGACCGATGGTAACTGCACCTTCCAGATTGAGCAGGCCGGACTCTACCAGATCGTCAAAGATGGCAGGGTCTTCGAGGTTGTGCTCGGACAGCACAACGCCAGCTTCAGCTCTGCAGCACAATACCGCTGGGTCATTTTTGTGAGCCTGTGCGTATTCGGCTGAAATAGACATAGTGTTCCTCCTATATGAATTATATTTGGCACTTAAGTTATTTGGTTCTTAAGTTAAACCACAAAGTAATTTGATGTGCCCCGGGGGAACGCTGTTCCCCCTTGGGCGGTTTGATGAATTAGAACTCGCTCAGATCCTGATCTACGCTCTTGGATACGGTGAGCTTGCGGTACAGGGGATGACCGATGGTACGCATTACGTGGTCGGTCTGATGGAACAGCTTGAGGCCCATCTTGAGGGTACCGCAGGTGGTAACGGTGTTGGAGCAGTCGGAGCAGTTGCCGATGATGAGGTACTCGGCGCCTGCGCGCTTCATTTCCATAACCTTGGCGATCTGGCCGGGGCAGTTGCCGGGGTTCTCGCACTTGAGGGGTCCGCCGGGCTTTGCAGCCATAGCCTGCTTGCACTGGGTAACGGATACTACAACGCCATTCATCTTGGCGCAGATGTCACGCATACGCTCTTCGTTGCCGCCGCAGCCGCACAGGAGCAGGCCAACCTTGGCGCCGTGAAGATCGGGGAATGGGATGGTGACGATAACGCCGCCGGTGGTCTTGGTGGTGGGATCTTCCAGGTTGCAGGCCTTACCGGTGAAGGGGCCGCCCATGATGATCTCGCCGTACTCGCCGTCGATGCCGCCGGCCATCTCAATGAGGTCCTCTACGCTGATGCCAACGGGCATATCCATGAAGCAGCGGGCTTCGGTGCCGCCGTTGAGCTTGCCGAGAACGGAGATGTTCTTGTAGATGCAGGGCTTCTGATCCTCGATAGCCTCGGCTACGCGAAGGATGGTCTCTGCGTTAAGTACGTTTGCCTTGGCGGCGGAGGGCAGCTGGGTGGGGTCCAGAAGGATATCCAGGCACTCACGAACTACTGCGCGCTCTTCGCCCATGGGGTATATGTCGGGAAGGAGATGGATACTGATGTTGGGCTTATCCTTGATGGCGGCCTTTACGGCGCTGATAGCCTTTGCGTTCTTCTTCTTGATGGCGAAGATACCCTTGGAAGCGTTGGAGATCTCCATGCAGTATTCTACGCCGCGAACGGTCTTCTCTGCCTGCTCTTCAAGCTGCTTGATGTTGTGCTTGAGGCCGGGCTCGCACTCGGCTGCGTTTACCAGAATGTAGCCGCCGTCCAGATCTGCGCCCAGCTTTACACCGGTGGGGAAGCCTGCGCCGCCCATGCCGACGATACCGGCTTCTTTTACCATGTCCAGCTTGTTTTCGGACTTCTTAATGGGAATGAACTTGTCGGGCTGTTCGGCATCGGGCTTGATGATGATCGCATCCTCGGTAACTTCTTCTACTACGCCGTAAACGGAGGAGAAGATGTTGGCACCAAGGCCGGTGGGGGTGGCGATCAGAGTGCCCTTTTCTACCTTATCGCCAGCCTTGACGATTGCAGCACAGGGCGCGCCTACGTGCTGCCTGAGCAGAAGTTTGATGTTCCTCATGATACCCATCCTTTACACAATTAGTGATTTATAGTTTTTTGCAATCGGTATCGCTCCTTTAATCAGCCTTTCCTATATGTGATTGCACACAAAGCGGAAAAGGCATGATCCTTGGCGTACCTTTACGATTGATATTATACTACCAATCTTGTAAAAAGTCCATGCTTCTGATGTAAAAAATGCAATATATCTTTTGGTTTTTTTGCCCTTTGCAGGATTTCCACCGCAAGTTGTGTAGTGTAATTTTTCAGCCCCAACATATTGCGCATAAATAAACAAATATCGAGAATTATATACAAAAAAACAGCCCTTGAAAAAGAGCTGTTTTTTATAAAAGTGGCGGGAGTATGTGGGAATCGAACCCACCCAGGACGCTACTAACGCCCAACGACTGGTTTTGAAGACCAGGGGGCACACCAGTACCCATCTACCCCCATATAATAACGAAGGCATTTCTACGCCAGCGCACATGTAATTATGATATCATAGTTTTTTTTACTTTACAACCTTAATATTTTTGCATTAGACTTACATATTTTTGCCCGTTTTACTTGTGGTTTCTTTATATTGACTTTTTTTTGCCGATGTAGCATAATAAATACAGCGTACTGAAATCATTCCTCGGAGTATGCCGTTTAGGCATAAGTTCCGTAAATTGTTTTCATATTGCCGCTGTAAAGGTTATCAAGTTTTGGCGATATCATATATGATATGCCATAAATAAAAATATAAACAGGAGAGCAGGTCATGAATTTTAACCCTACCATCAATTATGACAGGTTTGAAGCCAAGCTCAAGGCCGTGGATGCTCATACTTGCGGTGAATTCTGCCGCGTAGTATACGATGGTTTCCCCGTACCCGAGGGCAACACCCCCATCGAGCGCAAGCACTGGATGGAGAAGAACTACGATCATTATCGTACCGCTCTGATGCTTGAGCCCCGCGGTCATCACGACATGTTCGGCGCTTTCATCTGCGAGCCCATCGATCCCCAGGCCGATTTCGCCGTATACTTCATCGATACCGGCGGATGGCTCAACATGTGCGGCCACTGCACCATCGGTGCCGTAACCGTAGCAGTTGAAACCGGCATGGTAGAAGCCAAGGAGCCCTACACCGAAGTAGTTCTGGAAGCTCCCGCAGGCATTATCCGTACCGTAGCAGAAGTTAAGGACGGCAAGGTTCTCAACGTAACCCTGACCAACGTTCCCGCCTTCCTGTACAAGAGGGACCAGAAGATCACCGTTGACGGCCAGGAAATCGTATTTGATATCTCCTTCGGCGGCAGCTTCTTCGCTCTGGTAGATACCGCTCAGCTGGGCGTAGATATCTGCGCTAAGAACGTTCCCTACTTCAACGCTCTGGGCATGAAGATCATGGAAGTTATCAACCGTGACTTCGAGATCCAGCATCCTCGTCTGGACATCACCACTGTTGACCTGGTAGAGTTCTACGGCCCCGCCGTAACTCCCGGCGCCGACAAGCGCAACGTTGTTGTATTCGGCGAAGCTCAGGCTGACCGTTCCCCCTGCGGCACCGGCACCAGCGCCAAGCTGGCTACCCTGTACGCAAAGGGCGAGATCGGCGTAGGCGAACCCTTCGTATACGAATCCTTCATGGGCACCATGTTCAAGGGCGTCATCAAGGAAACCGTAGACGAGTGCGGCTACAACGCTGTAATCCCCATGATCACCGGTTCCTGCTGCATCACCGGCGAAGCTACCTACCTCATCGATCCCATGGACGATGTAAAGTACGGCTTCATCGTAGGCTAAACCTAACAGCTAACATAAAAAGACGGCTTCGGCCGTCTTTTTTTGTGCTTGCGTTTTCGCACAAAACCTATTGGGTTTTGTGCGAGTTGCGCCCATTGACTTACGGCAGCGGGCGATTACAATCCTTACGGGGTTTTTACATGATTTTCTTATGGCGGCTGCGGCCGCCACCGGGCAGAAAATCATGCAGGGAATCAAATCCTTACGGATTTGTTCCGCATTTGCCGTACGTGCCGCCAAATGCGGATCCAAATCCTCCTTGGGGACATTGCATTGCAAAGTGCGAAGCGGAAGCTGGAAGGGTGTTTGCCTTGTTTTTTGTACACAAAAAGAAGCAGCCAAACCGTCAGTGCGGCCATCGAGAACGACAGCAGGCAGCAGCGCATTGGATCTGCTTATGTATACAGCATAACACCACGCAGGGAAAGTTGCAAGTTGTGGCGAAGGGGCGGATTTATCTATACCCACCCGCCACCCTTCAACTAAGCTTCTCCCTGCGGGAGAGCAGACGTACTAACGGAGTGTGGGATAATAACCATGCTGTGATTTTTAGGATAACCAATGATTACCCTCTATCGTCTTCGCCGTTAGGCAAATATACATTAAAAGGGAGGCGGACGGGTATAGATAATTCTCTTATTCATTCCACACAAAAAGCCGCTCGTTGAGCAGCTTTTTGGACAGCACCTTTAAGTGTGCTTATATTTGATTTAATTTATACTTTCGCTTTTCTTTCTCTTTTTGATAGACAAAGGAAGTTGGAGCCGGGAGACGGCTCCAACGAACTGCCTGCGGGCAGCCCTCTTTTCGCGTCCGAAAAGAAAGAGAAAAAGAAGGTATCGTCTCGTCTACTCCTCGATCCTCTCGATATCCGCACCCAGAGCCTTGAACTTATGCTCGATAAACTCGTAGCCTCGGTCGATAAAACGTATATTGCGGATGGTGCTGGTGCCCTCGGCGGCAAGGGCCGCAACGATAAGGGCGGCGCCTGCTCTCAGGTCGCTGGCCACAAGGGGAGCGCCGTAGAGCTTTTCCACGCCCTCTATCATGGCGGTGCGGGCGTTAAGGTGGATATTTGCGCCCATCTTGGCAAGCTCGGGCACGTGGTTGAACCTGTCTTCGAATATGTTTTCCACAACAAAGCTGTTGCCCTGTGCGGCGGCAAGGAATGCCATCATAGGCTGCTGCAGGTCAGTGGGGAAGCCGGGGTAGGGCAGGGTTTTGATATTTACCGCACGGGGACGCTTGTCGGCGGTGACGCGGATAAAGAACTCGCGGCCGTCGTCACCCTCGGTAACGGATACGCCGCTTTCCATGAGCTTTGCGGATATGGCTTCAAGGTGAGTGGGGATAACGTTGTTTATTACAACGTCGCCGCCGGTGGCAGCCGCGGCTATCATAAAGGTACCCGCTTCTATCTGGTCGGGTATCACGGCATAGGTGCAGCCATGGAGCTTGCGGCCGCCCTGTATGCGTATAACGTCGGTGCCTGCGCCCTTTACGTTTGCGCCCATCATGTTGAGGAAGTTGGCAACGTCAACAACGTGGGGCTCCTTTGCTGCGTTGGCGATGATGGTAGTACCCTCTGCGCCAACTGCGGCCATCATTATGTTTATGGTTGCGCCTACGCTTACCACGTCAAGGTATATCTCTGCGCCCACCAGCTTTTCGGCAGATGCCTTTACCGCGCCGCCCTGTATCACTATATCTGCGCCAAGGGCACGCATGCCCTTGATATGCTGATCGATGGGGCGCTGGCCTATGGCACAGCCGCCGGGCAGAGCGATCTCGGCCTTTTTATAGCGGCCCAGCAGTGCGCCCAGCAGATAGTAGGAGGCCCTGAGGGAGCTTACCATCTCGCCGGTAACGCTGTAGCTGTTTATGCCGGAGGGGTCCAGCCTGAGGCTGCCGTCGGGGGTATGCTCCACCTCTGCGCCCATGCTCTGGAGTATTTGCTCCACTATGCGCACGTCCTCAATGGCAGGCAGATTTTCCAGCAGGCAGCTTTCGCCGCACAGTATAGCGGCGGGTATGATGGCAAGAGCGGCGTTCTTTGCGCCGCTGATGGTCACCGCGCCCTCAAGGCGCTTTCCGCCGGTTATTTTATAATACGCCATGTTATCTCCAAAGGTTTAATGTTTTTGTCTGCGATTGCTCGCACATACTTTAACCCACTAATTATACTATCAACCTTCTGCTTTGTACAGCGTGTTTTGGGTTAATATATTTATGCGGGAATGTGGGAATGTATGGGGAAATTTATCCAAACCCACCCGCATATGAAGTTATAGGTAACAGTGAAGAGTGAAGAAGTGAATTTATCTAAACCCACCCGCCACCCTTTTAATGTATCTTCGCCTACGGCGAAGACGATAGAGGGCAATCATTACTTATCCTAAAAATCATAGTATGGTTATTATCCCGCGCTCCGTTAGTGCGTCCGCTTCTCCCGCAAGGGAGAAGCTTCTTTTATTCCGCAGGCCTTTCGCTCTGCCGCAAAACCCGCGCAAAATCCAAAGCGGCAGCGACGTTTTTGCGCGGAGAGGAGGAGCGGCGGAGCGAGCAAGAGGGCATGTCCCTTGTGGATATGGCCGCGAGCAAGCGCAGCCCGCGACGACGAGGGCGGGTATAGATAAATACTTATATTCAATACGATTTAAAATACAAAAAAGCCGCTCAGCGAGCGGCTTATATGTTTGCTTTGTTTTATGAGGCTTTTGATCCTCGGGGAAAATCCAAAGCGAAGGGACAATTTTACGGGAAACTACTTAGCCTGTATCTTCTTCAGCTTGGCAAAGCGGGGCAGGCCATTGCGCAAAGGCCTGTCGGGCTGACCCTGAATGAGGGGCAGAGCGTAATCGATATATTCATCGGTCATGCCGTTGCCCTCGGCGTTGATCCACTCAAGGGGAACCTTCTTTTCGGTATTGGCAACGTCCACAAGGTCCATAAGCTTTATGCCGCATACATAGTTGCCGAACTCGTCGCCATGACGCTCAAAGCCAACCATCTTGTCGGTCATGCCCTCTACGGCATAATCAACGGCGGCCTTGCCGGACATGAAGGACTCGCTGATATCGGTGGCGGAGGCGATGTGGGCGCCGCAGCGCTGCATGAGGGAGAACTCTATGCCGCGCACCTTGCAGCCCACCTGTCCCTTGATGTAGCCTGCCAGATAGCTGGCCAGACCGCCCAGCTGCTTGTGGCCGAAGGCGTCAACAGGAGCATTGTCTGCGCCGTATTCGGCGATGAGGGTGCCGTTCTTGTCGTGGATGCCTTCGGATACGGCTACGATGCACTTGCCGTACTTTTCGTAGATGCGCTTTACGTCATCGGTGAACTTGTCCAGGTCAAAATCTACCTCGGGCAGGTAGATAAGGTCGGGGCCTTCGCCGGAGAGGCAGGCCAGAGAAGCGGCGGCGGTGAGCCAGCCTGCGTGGCGGCCCATTATCTCGATAACACAAACCATGCCGGTATCGTATACGCGGGCATCACGATATATCTCCATGCAGGAAGTGGCAACGTACTTGGCTGCGGAAGCGTAGCCGGGGCAGTGGTCGGTCCCCCACAGGTCGTTGTCGATGGTCTTGGGCACGCCCATTATGCGGCACTCGTAGCCAACGGACTGCATGTACTTGGATATCTTGTTGCAGGTATCCATGGAGTCGTTGCCGCCATTGTAGAAGAAATAGCGAACGTCGTACTTTTTGAAGATCTCCAGTATGCGCTTGTAGTCGGTATCGTCAACAGAGCTGTCCTTGAGCTTGTAGCGGCAGGAGCCCAGAGCGGAAGAGGGGGTGTAGAGCAGCAGCTCCAGCTCTTCTGCGTCTTCCTGACCCATGTCGTAAAGTACATCGTCCAGAACGCCGCGGATGCCGTTGGCGGCACCATAAACCTTGGTTATGCAGTCGGAATCCAGGGCGGTGCGGATCACGCCGTATGCGCTGGCATTGATAACAGAAGTGGGGCCGCCGGACTGGCCGATAATGCATGCACCCTTAAGCTGAGACATTTATATATCCTCCAAAAAAATTATTGTTTTTCTTTGTTTGGCATTATTGCCCATATATTCACAAATAACATTATAGCATATACTTTTTTTCTTTGGTAGTATCGCCGGGCATAGCATATTATAAACTTTTTGGTCTTTGTTATAAAAAACGCAAATATCACGGTTTTTATTCCCCTGCCTTTTTGCCGCCCGCGATAGACGGGAAGGGAGATTTAGTGTAAAATTATGTTGTTATATTATGTACAAAAGGAGCGTAAGGGTATGCATATAAGCCTTGAGCGGGGAGCGGCCGTCAGCGGCATCACCCCTGTGCAGAATCTGTTTATAATGGAATACATGCCAAAGGCCCCCGAGGGCTTTGCCAAGGTGTACCTTTACGGCCTTATGCTTGCGAGCCTGCGGGGTTTTGAAACGCTGGACCTGCCAGGCGGCCTTGGCATATCCCGGGAGGAAGCCCTCACCGCCTTCCTGTACTGGCAGGAGATGGGCCTTGTGCGCATAATCGAAAGCGACCCCCTTAACGTGGAATACCGTATGACAGCATCCGCACCCGTAAGGGGAAGCGGCAGAAAATACGGCGACCTTATCGCCAAGCTCAACAAGCACTTCCATCCCCGGTTATTTTCTCCACAGGAGCTTACAAAGATATACGACTGGATAGAGATCTTCGGCATGGATGAAGCCACCGCCCTAATGCTTGTGGGCCACTGTATAGACATGAAGGGCTCGAGGGTAAGCATACAATACATGGACAAGGCCGCCCGCTCCTGGGCGGACGACGGCATACTTACCCCCGACCTTGCGGAGCAGCGCATACTTATGGAAACAGAGCTCAGCAGCGGCGCTAGGGCAATTTACCGCAGATGGCGCAAGAGCGGCCGCCCCACAGAGGACGAGCTGGAGCTTTACCGCAAGTGGACAGAGGACTGGGGCATGACCCACGAGGAGATACTTGCGGCCTGCCCCGCCATGACCGCCGCGGACAAGCCCACCTTTGCCTACCTTAACGGCATACTTGAAACCATGCGCTCCGGAGGCGGCGTGCGGGAATACCTCAGCGCCCAGAATGCCGCAGAGGAGATCGCCCGCCAGATGTACATCCGCGCAGGCATACAGGGCCTGCCCGGCAGAAAGGAAAAGGACTCTGTTTTCACCTGGCTCAATTCCTGGCACATGGAAGCGGAAACCGCCCTTTACGCGGCGGAGCTTTCCGCAGGGGTTTCCCGCCCCTTTGCAAAGGCCGCAAAGCTTATGGAGGGCTGGCATGAAAAGGGCATAACCACCCTTATCGCCGCCCGCGACCTGCAGGAATCTGCCCTGAATAAGCCCGAAAATGCAAAATCCCACAAGCCCTCCCACTTTATGAACTACAACCAGCGCCGCTACTCTGCTGAGCAGCTTAGCAGCATGGGACTCAATCTGCTGGAGGAGGATGAGCTATGAAGCCCTCACCCGAGCTTTTATACCAATACAAGCAGGCCCGCCGTCAGGCCATAGAGGACTGCCGCATGCGCACGGAAAAAGTGCGTTCAGACATACCCCGCCTTGGGGAGATCGCCCGGCAGAAGCGCAGCATCGCCTATGACATGGGCCGGGAAATACTGGAAAAGGGCGAAGCCGCCCGCACAGCCGCCATGGAGCGCATAGCCGCGCTGGACAGCGAGGAGGCCGCAATACTTATGCAGGCAGGCTACCCCGGCGACTATTTCTCCCCCAGGTTCCGCTGCGGGCTCTGTGAGGACACAGGCTATGTGGGCGAGCTGTATCGCACCCCCTGCGCCTGCCTCAGGCGCCGCATGGCAGAGGCACGCTTTGCCTCCTCCGCCATAGATAAAAGCCAAAGCTTTGCCGCCTTCCGGGAGGATATCTACCCAACGGACAAGCAGCGCAGGCAGGCCCTCAAGGCAAAGGATATATGCTACAAGTACGCCCAAAGCTATCCCGACCAATCCCCCCGGGATCTGCTCATAATAGGCTCCACCGGCCTTGGCAAGAGCCACCTGTTAAACGCCATAGGCCTTGAACTTGCCGCCCGGGGTGCATACGTTTACAAAACCACCGCTTACAACCTTATCAATTCCGCAATGGACGCCATAAAGGAGCGCAGCTCCGCACCGGATTTCATCGCCCCCGATGTGCTTATAATAGACGACCTGGGCACGGAATCCATGATACCCAACATCACCCGCGAAACCTTCTTTACCGTGATAAACGAACGGCAGACCGCCAACAAAGCCACCCTGTGGGCTACTAACCGCGACCTTGAATTTATACAGGAAAGCTATGGCGACAGGTTCTTTTCCCGCCTCATAGCCCCCCGCAATACCGGCATACTGGCCATGAGCGGGGACGACCTTCGCCCCCTCTTAAAGTAAACGCTTTTTTTCGGAGACATACATGCTCAAAAAAACCCTGTCAGCGCTGCTTGTGATGTTTACGCTGCTGCTTCCTTCTCTGGGCTATGCGGTGCCCACCATCGCCTGGATGAGCGACACCCAGCAGTATGCCAGCGCCTCCAGCCCCATGTGGGCAGAGATGAACAACTGGATACTGGATAATAGAGAAAAGCTGGATATACGCTATGTTTTTCATACCGGGGACATCGTAAGCGCCTCAAAGTCGGATAAACAGTGGCGTTTTGCGGGAAATACCATGTCCATACTGTCAGAGGGGGATATGCCCTTCCTTGCGGTGACCGGCAACCACGACACAGGCTACTGTGAAAGCTACTCCCGCTATATGGACTGCGTGGGCAGCCTGCAGCCCATGCACTTTGCCCAGGAATACGCCGAAACCGGCAGCCGCTATGAGCTGCTCACCATTGACGGACGGGATTATATCTTCCTTGCCATAGCCTATTCCACCCGTGGCCCCTCTGAGGAGGAGTGCCTGTGGGCGAGGGATGTGCTGGCAAAGTACTCCGACCGCATCGCCATAATACTGACCCACAGCTACATTAAGCGGGGCACAGACTACACCACACAGGGAAACGTGATATACCGTGAAATAGTAAAGCACTCCCCCAACGTGCTGCTGGTGCTGTGCGGACACTGCCGGGAGCTTTCCCGCAGGGTGGATGAAATAGACTGCGACGACGACGGCACCCCCGACAATACCGTATACACCATACTCACCAACTTTCAGGCGGCAAAAAACGGCGGCGACGGCTACATGCGCTTTTTGATGTTCCGTCAAAATGAAATATGCATCTACACCTATTCCCCCATACTGGATACCTACGAGTACGGCAGGGAGCAGACGATCGACCTGATACCCCTGCCGCCCCTGGAGCAGAAATAATGGATGAACTGAAAAACACACCCGAAAACAGCATGGATAAGGCACCTGAGCAGCCCAGGGTGTCCCTTGATGAGCTGCTCAAATGGGCGGATCAGGCCATAGATTCACTGGAAAATTCCAAAAAGGCACAGGCTCGGCCCACGCCTCCCCATGAGCAGGTACAGCCCGCCGGGAATGAGCCGGAGGACATACATATGCCTGAACCCCAGCCTGCGCATTACGAAAACAGCCAGCCCACGGCCGAGGCCGAAGATGACATTGATGACGACCTTGAGGATGATTTTGATGACAACTTTGATGATGAGCCCGAAGACGAGCCCGAAGATATAGACTACAACGACGATGAGCTGCTCTGCGGCTACATATGGGACGAGGAAACAGGCAGGCTCTACAAGGTAAAGGAAAAGAACCGCCGTCCCTTGCTGCTGCCCCTGTTCATTACGGCCATTGTGCTTATTGCCGCCGCAGCCGCTGTGCTGAACAAAGTCCCCCTGATGCCCGCCGCAAAGGTGCAGGACAGCTCCATACTGGCAGAGGAGCATCAGCCCCAGCAATCCGAAACCGTACTCCCCGCCCAGCAGCAGCAGGCTGCCGACGCCCAGGCTGTGCAGTACATCCCTGCGGAGATACTCTCAGACGGGGACGTTGTGGCGGTCATGGCCAGCACCGAGGCCGCCCATGCCCTCCTTGAGGACGTAAAGGCATACTTCCACAGCTCCGTCACCGGGGAAGGGGAAAAGGAAAGCGTATTTGAGGACCCCGTTGAGGTTCGTCCCCTGCCAAACGGAACAGACCGGCAGATATCCAGCTACGATGAGCTGTTTGCCCGCTTTACCTCCTCATCCTCCCCCATAAAGGTACGCACCACCCTTACCACGGTGGAGACCGAGATCATTCCCTTTGAAACCGAAACCGAGGACCATCCCACCCTCATTGAGGGCACCCGCATAGTTGCCTCAATGGGCCGGGAAGGCAGCGAGACCAAGCGCACCCGCACCGTATACATAAACGGCGACCGCAGCTCCTCCCGCAGCGGCTCGGATACCGAAACCATAAAGCCCATGGATATGCTCATATATGAGGGCGAGGAAAAGCTTGACCCGGAGGAGGATTCCCCCGGCAGGCACGAGGGCGAAAAGGGTCCCAGGCAGGGCGACCTTACCTTTATCGATCCCATCGACGGTGACATCTCCTGCAATTTCGGCCAGCTTTACGGTGTGCTGCACCTTGGCCTTGACTATGAGCCGGAGGATGACAAAGTCCTCGCCAGCGAAGCCGGCACCGTGGTCACCCTCATGGAGCGGGGCGGCTACGGCCTTATGCTGGAAATAGACCACGGCAGCGGCTTTGTTACCCGCTATGCACACCTTGACTCCGCCTCCGTGGCTATCGGCGATAAGGTTCAGCAGGGGCAGGCCATCGCCACCGCAGGCTCATCCGGCAATGTGGACGAGAAAACTCTGCACTTTGAGATAAGGGTGGACGGTCTGGCGTACAATCCACGGTATTATTTGGATTAGTGTTGTAGTTTAGATTATCTTCTTTTTCTTTTTTCTTTTCGTATCGAAAAGAAATAAAGAAAAAGAAGCAAAAAGAAAAAAGAAAAGATAAAGTTTAAAATGAATCAAAATAAGAATGCATAGATGTGCTATCCAAAAAGCCCCATGACGGATGGGGCTTTTTGTGTGGAGATAATATGGGGGGCTGTTTTTCCCTTGGCTATCCCTTCGGGAGAGCTGTCGGCTTTGCTGACTGAGAGGGCCGGATATGGCTGTGAGCAGTCCGCGACGAGGCGGGTGGGTTTAGATAAATGATCCATCAACTATCCCTGTTTCCTATCGTATTGTCGTAAACCCTCACATAACCCAAATCCCAAATGACCCATCCCCCCCTGTTTTCCCACACAAAAAAGCGAAACGGAAATCATCCTTTCCATTTCGCTTTTCTTTTTCTTTTTGCTGCTTTTTCTTATTTCTTTTCGCGTCCGAAAAGAAAAAGAAAAAGCAGACTCAATCCAATCTCTATTTACATCTCAGGCTGAATAGCGGGGATGTACTCCAGTATTGCGGCGATAACACGCTCGGCCTTTTCCTCATGGAGGAGATGACCCGCATTGCGGACGGTGGCAAAGCCCGCAAAGGGCATAGCGGCGTGATAAAGGTCGCTCTGGTCGGTGGTGCGCCACTTATCCTCGGAGCCCTGGAGCATCAGCACGGGGGCATCCAGCATGCGCAGGCGGCCAACCACATGCTCATCCTCATAGTTGTGGAAGGAATCCCGCAGTGCCCGGCGTGACTCACGGTCGGATATGGTCTTGTAATATTCGGAAACCACCTCGGGGGTCATGGTGCGGGTAAGGTCAAAGAAGCACTCTGTCAGCACCTTTTCCACGGTGCGCATACCGTAAAGCATGGAGGCCACGCCGCCGAAAAGGCTGCTGTCCAGCATCTTGATGGGCATGGGCATCTCGGGGGATATGCCGCCGGGAGCGATGAGCACCATCTTGCCGATGCGCTCGGGATGATCCATAGCCAGCTGCAGGGCGTATGCGGAGCCCATGGAGAAGGCCATTATGTGGGCGGACTCAATATTGATGGCATCCATAAACAGCTCGATAGCCTTTGCCTGCTCCTCGATGGTATAGGAGAAATTCTCGGGCCTGGAGGAGAAGCCGTGACCGGGCAGGTCAAGGGCGATCACTCTGTAATTAAGGCTGAGGCGGCTGAAGATATTGCGCCAGGTGTATATGGACTGGGAGATGCTGTGGATGAGGATAAGGGGCTCGCCGTTGCCCTCTTCCACGTAATGTATGCGCATACGCTCATAAGAAGGACCCTCAGGCTCCCTTTCGTATTCTTCCTCGTAATCATCCTCGTCATCTTCGGGCAGAGGGGGCAGACCCATCTCTTCCCGCTCCTCGCGGTCCAGTTCCGCCTCGATGTCATCGTAATCGTCATAGTCCCTGCGTGCCTTGCGGGGCTTCATTGCCTTCTTGGGCTTCTTTTCCTTCCTGGCGGGAGCCTCTTCGGGGGCCTCCACAGGGAAGTCGATCTCGGCATACTGTCCGATATACTCGGAATTGATAAACTTCTTTACCTCAAGCATTATGCTCACGTGTATATCCTCCTATCGCCTCAAATCAGCACCTGAGGCGGTATTGTCATAGGTAATCAGCTTATTCTACATTTTTTCCCTGCCCATTGCAAGAGTATATATTCATAAAAACGCTTATTTTCATGAATTGTTCACCAAATCCCGGGCAATTTTAAGCAAAACCTCCCGTTTGTTGTCCTCCGGCACCCTTGCGCAGTGCAAAAGCAAGCCCCGCTTTACGCTGCCTACCTTGGGCCCCGCAGGCAGGTTCAGCGCCGTCATTATATCCCTGCCGCTCACCGCAAGCTCATTTTCCGTAAAGGGCACTCCCCGCCGCTCCATCTCGTGAAGCACCCGCTCCCACCTGTCGGCAGTGACCACGGGGCCCTTCTCTATGCCGCTGCCCCATACGTCCGCACGGCGCAGCTCAATCAGCCCCCGGGAAAGCTCCCGTCCCCTCAGCACCATCCATGTGCGTATGGTGGCATCCTTGGCCTCTCCCCTAAGGTCATACATATGGTGGCGTATCAGCTCCCGCACATGCTCTGTGGTTTCCCCGGGATAGCACAGCCGCTTAAGCAGCTTTTCCGCCATTTCCGCGCTTATCTTGTCATGCATGTACATGCGCCCCGTGGTGCGGCGGGATTCCGGCTTGCCTATATCGTGCAGCAGCGCCGCCAGCCTGAGCTCAAGCCGGCAGGGCGCCTTCTCCGCCGCGTGGAACAGGTGGTTCATCACGTCGTATTTGTGATATTCCTTACGCTGGGTCACCCCTCTGCCCTGGGTGATCTCCGGCAGTATTATATCCAGCGCCCCAAGGCTCTCCAGCCGCTCCATGGCGGCAACAAGACCATGGTTTCCGTACTTTGCGTCGCACAGCAGTATGCGATCCAGCTCCCGGCGTATCCACATGGGAGACAGGTCCTTTAATAAATGTACGTTCTCCCCGGCGGCGGCAAAGGTATCCTCATCAATATCAAAGCCCAGCTCCGCCCCAAAGCGCACCATGCGAAGGATGCGCACGCCGTCCCTCGCCATGGTATGCTCATCCACCGCCCTGAGGGTCCTTTTTTTGATGTCCTCAAGGCCGCCGAAGGGGTCGATTATTTCATCTTTAAGTATATCGACATACAGTGTGTTGACCGTGAAATCCCGCCGTTTTGCATCCTCCGACAGGCTTCGGGAAAAGGCTACATTTCTCGGCCTGTGGCCGCAGCCCTCCTCATAGCTTTCATGGCGGAAAGTGGTATGCTGGCATATAATATCTCCAACCACCAGCTCTATCATGCCCAGCTCCGTGCCTGCGCCGCCGGTTTGTATGCCCTCTTCCGCCGCAAGCTCCAGCACCTGCTCCGGCTGCATGTCGGAACACACGTCATAGTCATCCACCGGCAGCCCCAGCAGGGGATTGCGCACCATCCCCCCGACGCCGTACAGTGTACTGCCCCGGCCTTTGAAGCATTCCGCAAGCTGGTGGAGGGTGGTTATCATTGTAATTCTCCTTGGGGTGATGTCTTCTTATCTTTTTCTTTTCTGATAGAAAAGAAAACAGAAAAGAAGCAAAAGAAAAAGAAAAGATAAAGTTTAAATATGAGGACGGTATAAGGCTGCTTTGGAGTGCTGACGCCTTTGGTGTGGGCTGTCGGTAGGGGAGCATTTATCTATACCCGCCCGCCGCCCCTTTAGGTATCTTCGCCTTACGGCGAAGACGATAGGCAGCAGTCATTACTTTGCACTAAAAATGAAGCATTGATATTATCCCATGCCTTCTATATGGCGTCCTGTTTTCCCGTAAGGGAAAACATACATTAAAGGGTGGAGGGTGGGTATAGATAATCAAAACCTAAACTCAACCTACGGCCTATCGACCCATCGTATAGCCGCAAAAAGTTGGTAGCGACAGGTTGGCGTAGTGAGTGCGCTTGCAAAGGAACAGCCAACCGGAGCGTGACTTTTTGCGGAGAGGAGGAGCGACAGAGCGAATGAGAGGGCATATTCGCCGGAATATGGCCGCGAATAAGCGCCGTCCGCGACGACGAGGATTGCCACGGCAGTCTGCGGACTGCCCCGCAATGACATATTGCGCCTTGGATAGCACCTCCGCTTTTCCGCAGGAAAAGCTACTTTGAAGGGTGGAGGGTGGGATTAGATAATCTTTCCCTTAACTTTACCCTATTTACACAAAGGGCGAAAAGCATGCTACCTTTCGCCCATTTTAATGTTATGGATTATTCTTCCGTGATTTCCTCAGGCTCCGCATGGGGCACGATGGCAACACCGGACACCCTGTCCGCGGTGCGCATCAGCCTTACGCCCTGAGTATTTCTGGAGATGACGGAGATCTGCTGTGCGGGCAGACGGATTATGGTGCCCTCGGAGGAGATGAGCATAATATCATCGTCGTCGGTTACCATCTTCATGCACACAAGGTCGCCTGTCTTTTCGGTAATTGCCATGGCGATAATGCCCTTGCCGCCGCGGCCCTGGGGACGATACTCCTCCTCACGGGTGCGCTTGCCCATGCCAAGCTCGGATATGGCCAGTATGCTGCCGCCGGGGATAACCTTTTCGGCGCCAACCACTTCGTCGTCCTCGTCCAGCAGTATGCTGCGGACGCCTGTGGCGGTTCTTCCCATGGGACGAACGTCATCCTCGCTGAAGCGTATGCTCTTGCCCTTCTTGGTGCCTATGAGTATATCGTCATCGCCGCCGGTGAGCATTGCGGCGATAAGCTCGTCGCCCTCACGGAGGTTCTGGGCAATCATGCCGCCCTTGCGGATGTTTTCAAATTCATCCATGGGGGTCTTCTTGATGACGCCATAGCGGGTGGCCAGCACAAGGTACCTGCCCTCGTCGGTGACGGGGAACATGGCGGTGACCTTTTCGCCCTCCCGCAGGTCAAGCAGGTTTACTATTGCTGTGCCCTTGGCGGCTCTGCCTGCCTCGGGTATCATGTAGCACTTTATGCGGAATACCCTGCCCATGTTGGTAAAGAACATGATCTCATCGTGGGTATTGCTGCTGAACAGGTGCTCCACAAAGTCCTCCTCACGGGTGGTCTGGCCGGTAACCCCTCTGCCGCCCCTGTTCTGGGCCCGGTAGGTGTCCATGCTGGTGCGCTTGGCAAAGCCAAAGTGGGTGAGGGTAACAGCCATATCCTCAGGCTGAATGATATCGTCCAGCTCTATATCGTCGGTAAGGGGGGCTATCTCGGTGCGGCGGGGGTCTGCGTACTTGCGGCGCACCTCGAGTATTTCCTCACGGATAATGCCAAGGAGCTTTGCGTTGTCCGCCAGTATGCTTTCATAATAAGCAACGGTTTCCACAAGGCCGTCACGCTCTGCCTGTATCTTGTCCTGCTCAAGGCCTGTCAGGCGGCCAAGGCGCATATCCAGTATTGCCTGGCTCTGCTTATCCGTAAGGCCAAAGCGCTCGTTCAGGCGTGCCTTTGCTTCAACGCCAGTCTTGGAGGTTTTGATAATTTCAACCACCTCGTCGATGTTCATCAGGGCGATGAGCAGGCCTTCCAATATGTGCAGGCGCTCTCTTGCCTTTTCAAGGTCATGCTGAGTCCTTCTTGTCACCACCTGCTCCTGGAAGCGCAGGTAATGATACAGCATTTCTTTGATATTCAGCACCTTGGGCTCGCCGTCCACCAGCGCCAGCATGATAACGCCGAAGGTATCCTGCAGCTGGGTGTGCTTATACAGCTGATTCAGCACCACGTTGGCGTTTACGTCCTTCTTTATCTCGATCACGACCTTCATGCCGTTGCGGTTGCTTTCGTCCCTGAGGCCGGTGATGCCTTCGATCTTCTTTTCATGTACCAGCTCCGCGATCTTTTCCACAAGGCGGGCTTTGTTTACCTGATAGGGAAGCTCTGTGACAAGTATGCGGCTCTTGCCGTTTGCCATGGGCTCTATCTCGGTGCGGGCGCGAACCACCACCTTGCCCCGGCCTGTGCGGTATGCCTGACGGATGCCGGAGGTGCCCATTATCATGGCGCCGGTGGGGAAGTCCGGGCCGGGAAGATATGTCATCAGCTCTTCCACGGAGATGTCCGGATTGTCTATCAGCGCAACGTATGCGTCAATGGTCTCCCCAAGGTTATGGGGAGGGATATTTGTAGCCATGCCTACGGCTATGCCGTTGCTGCCGTTTACCAGAAGGTTTGGATACCTTGAGGGCAGCACCAAAGGCTGGGTCAGTGTCTCGTCAAAGTTTGGCCCAAAGTCCACGGTGTTCTTTTCGATATCCGCCAGCATCTCAAGGCTCATCCTGGAAAGGCGGGCCTCGGTATATCGCATGGCAGCGGCGGAGTCACCGTCCACGCTGCCGAAGTTGCCCTGACCCTCCACCAGCATGTAGCGGGTGTTGAAATCCTGGGCAAGGCGTACCATTGCATCATAAACAGAGCTGTCGCCGTGGGGATGATACTTACCCAGCACGTCGCCAACTATACGGGCGGATTTATGGAAGGGCTTATCAGGGGTAAAGCCCTGCTCGCCCATGGAATACAGTATGCGGCGATGCACAGGCTTCAGGCCGTCCCGAACGTCAGGCAGCGCCCTGTTTATGATTACCGCCATGGCGTAGGATATGAAGGATTTCTTCATTTCCTGCTCGATGTCCAGCGGCCTTATGCGGGGATTCATGGTAATCTCGTCCATTACGGTGCTCCTTTGAGAGGATTTCCTTCTTCTTTTCTTTTTCTTTTCTAATAGAAAAGAAAACAGAAAAGAAGCAAAAGAAAAAGAAAAGATAAAGTTTAAAGGGTCATTACGATTTAAGCTTGCCTTGGCGGGCTGTCCCCTTGGCTGTGGTTGGCGGTAGGGGGGCATTTATCTATACCCGCCCTCCACCCTTCAATGTATGTTTTCCCTTACGGGAAAACGGGGTGCACTTTCGCAGGCAACAGATAATAACCATGCTTTCTTTTAATGTTGGGTAACGACTGCCGTTTATCGTCTTCGCCTTTAGGCGAAGATACCTTAAAAGGGCGGTGGATGGGTTTAGATAATAATCAATTGCCCATTTATCCCTTTTATGTTATCCTTTGGTACTTTCCTTTAAGGAAAGTACGATTTTTTTGGTTCTTTTTTCTTATAAAAAAGAACATCAACTATACATCGAGGTCAGCAACCAGCTTGCTGTTCTGCTCGATGAACTCCTTGCGGGGCTCCACCTTGTCCCCCATGAGGGTGGAGAATATCTCGTCCGCCCTTATGGCGTCATCCAGCTGCACCTGCAGCATGATGCGGTTGTCAGGATCCATGGTGGTTTCCCACAGCTGGTCGGGGTTCATTTCGCCAAGGCCCTTATAGCGGTTGATAAGTGGCTTGGGCTCCCGGCCTATCTCCTGCAGTATCTTTTCCAGCTCCTCGTCATTGTAGGCATACCAGAGGTTTTTGCCCCTTGTGATGCGGTAGAGGGGAGGCTGGGCAACGTATACATAGCCCTTCTCGATGAGAGGGCGCATGTGGCGATAGAAGAAGGTCAGCAGCAGTATGCGGATATGGCTTCCGTCAACGTCAGCATCCGTCATGCATACTATCTTGTGATACCTGAGCTTGCTGTCGTCAAACTCAGAGTCGATACCTGCGCCGAAGGCGGTTATCATGGCCCGTATCTCGTTATTGGCCAGCATCTTGTCAAGGCGGGTCTTTTCCACGTTGAGTATCTTGCCTCTGAGGGGCAGTATTGCCTGATACTCGGGATTGCGGCCCATCTTGGCAGAGCCGCCTGCAGAGTCGCCCTCTACGATGAATATCTCGCACTTTGAGGGATCGTTGCTGTTGCAGTCCGCAAGCTTGCCGGGGAGGGAAGTATTGTCCAGCGCGGTCTTGCGCCTTGTCAGCTCCCTTGCCTTTCTTGCGGCTTCCCTTGCACGGGATGCGGTGAGGCACTTGTCGATTATCTGCCTGGACACCTGAGGATGCTCCTCAAGGTAATATGCAAGGCCTTCGCCTACGATGTTATCCACCAGCTGACGAACATAGGCATTGCCCAGCTTTGTCTTGGTCTGGCCCTCAAACTGAGGCTCCACCAGCTTTACGCTGATGATGGCGGTAAGGCCCTCGCGAACGTCCTCGCCGCTGAGGTTGGCGTCTGCGTCCTTAAGTATCTTATACTTGCGGGCGTAGTCGTTTATGCTGCGGGCAAGGGCGCTCCTGAAGCCCACCAGATGGCTGCCGCCTTCGCCGGTGTTTATGTTGTTGGCAAAGGTGAACACGCTCTCGTTATAGTCGGAATTGTACTGCATGGCAACCTCAACGGTGGCTACCTGCTCCTTTTCCGGCTGATTGCGGCTGCCCTCAAAGTACATAACCTCATCGTGCAGCACGTCCTTGCTCTTGTTGAGATGCTCAACGAAGGAGATGATGCCGCCCTCGTAGCAGAAGCTGCGGCTCAGCTCAGGCTCAACACGCTTATCCGTGACCGTAATGCGCACGCCCTTGTTCAGGAAGGCCAGCTCACGCATGCGTCCCTTGAGGGTGTCGAAATTGTACTCAAGGGTATCGAATATCTTATCGTTTGCAAGGAAGGTAATGGTGGTGCCGGAGCCCATGGCTTCATCATAGGTGCCCACCTTCTGCACGTCGGTAAGGGGCTCGCCCTCACGGTATTCCTGGCGATAGACTATGCCCTCGCGGCGTACTTCCGCAATAAGGGTGGTGGACAGGGCGTTGACCACGCTGAGGCCTACGCCGTGAAGGCCGCCGGATACCTTGTAGCCGGAGCCGCCGAACTTGCCCCCTGCGTGCAGCACGGTAAGGGCAACCTCCAGCGCGGATTTGCCCATCTTTTCATGCATGCCCACAGGTATGCCGCGGCCGTTGTCCGCAACGCTTACAGAGCTGTCCTCGTGTATGGTTATCTCAACGTGGGTGCAGTAGCCTGCGATGGCCTCGTCAATGGCGTTGTCCACCAGCTCCTTTACCAGATGGTGAAGACCGCGCACGTCGGTGGAGCCGATGTACATGCCGGGGCGGCGCTTTACCGCCTCAAGGCCCTCAAGCACCTGTATTTCGCTGGCTTCGTAATTGCTGTTGTGATTCTGTTCCATGGTGTACCTGCTTTGCGTTGGTATTGTTCTTCTTTTCTTTTTCTTTTCCGACGGGAAAAGAAACAAGAAAAGAAGCAAAAGAAAAAGAAAAGCGAAAGAGTTAAGGGTTATATAAGCATAAGGCTGCTTTTATGTGCTGTCCCTTGGTTGTGGTTGGCAGAAGGGGGATTATTTATCTATACCCAACCCACCACCCTTTTTAGGTATCTTCGCCTTACGGCGAAGACGATGGATGACAATCATTGCTTGTCATAAAAAATCATAGCTTGGTTATTATCTAACACCTGCGATAGTGCACCCTGCTTTTCCGTAAGGAAAAGCTACATTGAAGGGGTGGCGGGGGGGATTAGATAAATGCCTTTCCCGCTTACCTTGCGCCCCGGCGGGGATGGCGGATTGCCACGCCATTCTATGGAATGGCTCGCAATGACAAACTTTCCGCCAGTTTACCCCGCGAAAAATCCAAAGCGCAAGCGACGATTTTTTGCGGAGAGGAGGAGCGATGGAGCGTGCGAAAAGGCATATCCCATGGATATGGCTGTGAGCAAAGCGGAATCCGCGACGACGAGGTGGGTGGGATTAGATAATTCCCAATTGCCCAATTATCCCCTTTTACGTTATCTTTCGGTGCCTTTCTTTAAGAAAGGTACGACTTTTTTGGTTCTTTTTTCTTAGAAAAAAGAACACACCCCTCACATCCCCCGCTTCGCCAGCACCGTGCTTGATATGCCGGAAGCATACACGGCGGGCCGCTCTCCGGTGCAGACGATGTAAGTTTCCGGGCCGCCGCCGGGCAGCTCAGTCACTCTGCCGCTGCCGATAAGGTTATTCATGGCGCGGCGGGTATCGTAGGAGGAGAGGACGGTCTTCTTGGGGAGCATAAAGAGGATATCCTCCTCGTCCAGGGACTTGTCGCCCCCGATGTGAATGTACATTATTCCTCCTCCATTGTGCCGCTGACGCAGCGAAAAACCTTGATATCATTAAGTCCTGCCCGCTTTACCCCTTCCAATGAGGTGCAGGTAAGGAAGCACTGGCACTGCTGCATGCTCTCAAGCAGCAGCCGCTGACGGCTGTCGTCAAGCTCTGAAAGCACATCGTCCAGTATCAGCACAGGGGGCTCATCCTTCAGCTCCCGAAGAAAGGTAAGCTCTGAAAGCTTCAGCGACAACGCGGCGGTGCGCTTTTGCCCCTGTGAGCCAAAGGCTCGTAAGTCCACCCCCGAAAGGGATATGGCGATATCGTCACGGTGGGGGCCAACGGTGGTAAAGCCACGGCGCAGGTCTTCGGTCACGCTGCGCTTAAGGGCGTCCATCATCTCGCCGTAAAAATCCCCCTCAGCCTTAAGGCTGGGCTCGTAGGCTATTTCAAGGGCCTCTTTGCCGCCGGAGATGCTCCTATGCAGGTCGTAGGCGATGGTGGAAAGGCCGTCGATAAAGTCGTAGCGGTCTATCATTATATCCTCGCCCAGCGCCGCCAGCTGCTGATCCCACACGTCCAGCATTTCGGCATTGGGCTGTATCTGCTCCTTTAACAGGGCATTGCGCTGCTTGAGGGCGGCATTGTATCGCTGCAGGCGGTAAAAGTAGGCGGGATGGGTCTGGCTTATTTCCATATCCATAAACCGCCGCCGCTCTGCGGGCCCTTCCTTTACGATGGCAAGATCCTCCGGGGCGAACATCACCACATTCAGGTGACCCATAAGCTCCCCGGTCTTTGCGGCCTGCTGACGGTCTATGTATATCTTTTTGCGCTCCCCGTCACGGAGCTTAAGCTCGATAAGGTGGGCGCCTGTGTTGTTGGTAAGGTCAATGCCAACGTAGCCCCCCGCGCAGCCCTGCATAATAAGCTCGGAATCCCTGGCGGTGCGGTGGGAGCGGCCGAACGCACATAAAAATATGGCCTCGGCGGCGTTGGTTTTGCCCTGGGCATTGTCCCCCAGTATGGCGTTTATGCCGGGGCCGGGACGCATATCCAGAGAGGTGTAATTGCGGTATTGACTTAGGCGCAGCTTATCTATCCGCACAGCTCGCTTTTGCCCCTTTTTACCATAGTTTTGCTAAATAATTTTACCATAAAATCGGCTTTTTTTCAAGGCGCTTTATTATAATAAGAAAGAAGGGTTTTTGCCGTGTTATAAATATACGTTTTATTGTGTATATTGTGGATAATCATCGTCAACATAAAAAGCGCCCCCTCTGAGGCGCCTTTAATAAGGGATCATATCCCCCTCTGCCTGTAATCATCCATGGTGCGGGCAAAAAGCTCCTTGGTGGAGGGAGGCGTATAGCTTATGGTATTTGCCCCGGCAGCGATGGTTGGGGCGATGGTTTTGCCTGTGGGCCCGCCCGTGGCGATGATAGGTACCCTGGGAAATTTCTCCCGTATGGCTTTCACCACCTCAGGGGTGCGCTCTGCGGCGGATACGTTCAGTATGGATACCCCTGCATTCAGCCGGGCCTGTATATCTGTATTTTCATGGAGCACCGTGGCTACTATGGGTATATCGATGGATTCCGCCACCATGCGGATGGTATCGTTGCTCATGGGGGCGTTTACCACCACACCGAATGCGCCCTGCGCCTCCGCATCCCTGGCAAGGCGAACCGTTCTCATCCCGCCGGTAATGCCGCCGCCCACGCCGCACAGCACCGGTATGCTGGAGGCCTGTATTATGGCGTTGGATATGGCCTGCTGGGGCGTAAAGGGATATACCGCCAGCACACCGTCCGCATTGGTATTGCGGATGATGGCAATATCGCTGGTGAATATCAGGGACTTTATCCGCCGCCCCAGTATCACTATGCCGCTGCACTGCCATATCTCCTCAGGCACCGCTACTATATGGGAGCGAAGCTCTCCTGTAATATTGGGCAGGTGTTTTTCTTCCACAAAAAGGGCTCCTTTCTGATTTTCTCTTTCCTTTAGTATACAATATTTTTCGGCTGCGCAGGGTTTATCCGTCAAATGTATACAATATGTTCAATATTTTTGCGGGAACTTTACGCAGGGGATTTATCTTATCACGCCCATCTCGTCGTCGCCGACTGCGCCTTGGGTCATGCGGAGTGTTGCGATAGGTCGATGGGTCACGGGTAAATTTAAGGGGGATTTATCTATACCCAACCCTCCGCCCTTTTAATGTAGCTTTTCCTGCGGAAAAGCGAAGGTGCTATCAAAAGTCTGTCATTGCGAGGCAGTCCGCAGACTGCCTCGCAATGACAGCATCTGAAGTACGGCGGGTTCTTCCAACCGCAGACGAATAACACCCCATCGGCTTCGCCCATAGGCGAAGCTACATTGAAAGGGTGGAGGGTGGGTATAGATAATAACTCCCTAAACATTCACAACAACCTATCTGCCTATCACCCCCCCACAGCCCGCAGCGACGAGAGTCCCCGGACAAATACCCTTTTCCATACCTAACCTTCCCCGAAAATCCTTAGATTTTCGGGACTTCAATAAAGAGCTATGTCAAAGCGAAGCTTTGACTACCTTTATCCCCTTGCCCGATTCGACATCGTATATGCCGGGGAAATAAAAAATTATTTCCCAAACTCCGTATATTTGCTATAATGTACCTTGAACCGATAAGAAAGGATAAATCCATGGCAAGATACATCGCAGGTGAATACGACGTGGCGATCCTTGGCGCCGGGCACGCAGGGTGCGAGGCGGCGCTGGCCTGCGCCCGCATGGGCCTCAAGACCCTGTGCCTCACCATGAATCTGGACAGTGTGGCCCTTATGGCCTGCAACCCCGCCATTGGCGGCACCTCCAAGGGGCACCTTGTGCGGGAGCTGGACGCTCTGGGAGGCGAAATGGGCCTTGCTGCGGACGATACCTTTATACAGATACGCATGCTGAACACAGGCAAGGGCCCCGCGGTGCATTCTCTGCGCGCCCAGATGGACAAGCGCAGATACCACGAGCGCATGAAGATAGCCCTTGAGCGTGAACCCCTCCTTGACCTGCACATGGGTGAGTGCGAAGCCATCCTTACAGAGGGCGGCAGGGTGTCCGGCATACTGGCCTCAGGCATGGAATACAGGTGCAGGGGCATAGTGGTGGCGGCAGGTGTGTACCTTAAGAGCCGCATACTCATTGGCGACAACGTGACGGAAAGCGGCCCCTCAGGCATGCTCCGGGCAAACGCCCTGTCAGGGTCTTTGACTGAGCTGGGCTTTGAGCTGCGCCGCTTTAAGACAGGCACCCCCCCAAGGGTAAACCGCCGCAGCCTTGACTTTGACAAAATGGAGCCCCAGTACGGGGACGTTCCCTCCCCAAGGTTCTCCTTCCTCAGCAAAATGGGGGAGCGGGAGCAGCATCCCTGC
Source organism: Clostridia bacterium (assembly GCA_017547885.1). Classification (GTDB taxonomy): domain Bacteria; phylum Bacillota; class Clostridia; order Christensenellales; family CAG-138; genus SFEL01. Next base: position 30,174 of record JAFYOP010000007.1, read on the forward strand.
TACCTTACCTATACCAACACCCGCACCCACGAGATAATACTCAACAACATACACCGCAGCAGCATGTACTCCGGCCTTGTGACAGGCACCGGCACCCGCTACTGCCCCAGCATCGAGGACAAAATAAAGCGCTTTGCCGACAAGGACAGGCATCAGCTGTTCATTGAGCCCGAGGGACTTTCCACCATGGAAATGTACGTGCAGGGCCTTTCCACAAGCCTTCCCTACGACGTGCAGGCGGATATGCTGCATACCATACCCGGCCTTGAACGGTGCGAGATAATGCGCCCAGGCTACGCCATAGAGTATGACTGCATAGACCCCAACTCCCTCAACACGGACCTTGGCAGCAAATCAATACCCGGCCTGTACTTTGCCGGCCAGATAAACGGCAGCTCCGGCTATGAGGAAGCCGCCGCACAGGGCCTGTACGCAGGCATCAACTGTGCCCTATACCTTAAGGGAGAGCCGCCCCTCATACTTTCCCGCGGTGACGCATATATTGGCGTATTGGTGGACGACCTTGCCACCAAGGGCACAAACGAGCCCTACCGCATGATGACATCCCGCGCGGAATACCGCCTGCTGCTAAGGCAGGACAACGCAGACCTGCGCCTTACCGAGCTGGGCAGGCGCACAGGGCTTATATCCGAAGCCCGCTACGCAAGGCTGATGAACAAGCGGGCAGACATGGAAAAGGCGCTGAAGGCCCTTTCCGCCACCGTCCCCCCGTCGGAAACGCTGAACGACCTGCTGCTCAGCAAAAACTCCACCGCAGTATCCAATCACGTTAAGCTTATGGACATCCTCCGCCGGGAGGGCATCACCTACACCGACCTTATGTCCCTTGCGCCGCTGCCTGAGATAGACCCCGAGGCACGGGAGCAGGTGGAGATATCCGCCCACTATGACGGCTACATTGAAAAGCAGCGCCGTCAGGTGGAAAAGCTCCGTGAGCAGGAAGCGCGGCTCATCCCCCAGGGGCTGGACTACATGGCGCTGGAGGGGCTCCGCATAGAGGCACGGCAAAAGCTGTCGGCCATACGCCCGAACAACATCGGCCGGGCAAGCCGCATCAGCGGCGTATCCCCCGCGGACATAGGCGTATTGCTCATTCATTTAAAGCAGCTGGAAGGGAAATAGGCTGCGCCTTTTCAGGAAAGTCCTGTTGGGACTTTCCTGAGATAACAGGCTTTGCCTAAAACGCCAAGGCGTTGACCCGCGGCAAACCCTGCAAAGTACGAAAACCTTACGGTTTTCATCCGTTTTGCCGTACACGCCGCCAAAGCCGGAAAATCATCAAGGGGTTGCGACCCCTTGATAATCCCCGAGTAAATACTTTTTCGACAGACTGAGGGAAAAACACCATGGATTTTGATATGAAAGCCTATTGCCTGGGAAATATACCCGGCATTACAGAGCGGCAGGCAGAGCAGTTCAGCGTATACTGCGACATGCTCATAGACTGGAACAGCCGCATGAACCTTACCGCCATTACAGAGCCTGAGCAGGTAGCCCAGAAGCACTTTATGGACAGCATTCTCCCCGCCGCCCTCATCCCCCAGGGAGCGTCGGTCATAGACGTGGGCACAGGGGCAGGCTTCCCCGGTGTGCCCCTTGCCATAATGCGCCCGGATATAAAGCTTACCCTGCTTGATTCCCTCAACAAGCGCATAACCTTCCTTACAGAGCTCTGCACCGCATTGAAGCTGCCTGCCCGCTGCATACACGCAAGGGCAGAGGACGCGGGCCGAAAGGCCGACCTTCGGGAGCAGTTTGACATTGCCACCTCCCGTGCGGTCGCCAATGTATCCGCGCTGGCGGAATACACCGTGCCCTTCTTAAAGGTGGGCGGCGCATCCCTCATGTACAAGGGCCCTCAGGCCCCCGATGAGCTTATCGCAGGCAAGCGGGCGCTGGAGCTTCTTTGCTGCCGGGCAAAGATACATTCCTTTCCCGCCCCATGGGGGGAGCGCACCGTCATCGTCCTCACAAAGCAGCGCCCCACCGCCGCAGCCTACCCCCGCAAGGCAGGCACAGCGGAGAAGAAGCCGCTGTGATGGCTATGTTCTTTTCTTCTAGAAGAAAAGAACCAAAAGAAGTCGTACCTTTCTTAAAGAAAGGTACCGAAAGATAACGTAAAAAGGGTAAATGGGGAATTGGCAATTATCTAAACCCACCCACCACCCTTCAAAGATGCTTCTCCCTTGCGGGAGAAGCGGACGCACTAACGGAGCGCGGAATAATAACCACACTATGACTTTCAGTATAGGTAATGATTGCCCGCTATCGTCTTTGCCGTAAGGCGAAGATACCTTAAAAGGGCGGCGGGCGGGTAAAGATAAATAATCAGCACACTATCCCATCGACCTTTCACCTTGCCGCAAAACCCGCAAAAAATCCAAGGCGCAGCAACGATTTTGTGCCGCCAGCCACAGCCAATGGACAGCACCCCAGAGCAAGCTTATACTTATTTGACCCATTAAACCTTATCTTTTCTTTTTCTTTTGCTTCTTTTCTTATTTCTTTTCGATACGAAAAGAAAAAGAAAAGAAGAAGTAATTCTTCAGCGAGGTACACTCATGCCACTGGACATCTCCCATTCCCAGCGCAAGCTGCTGGAGCTTCCCATCGACAGCATCCATCCCAACCCCTATCAGCCCCGCGTCACCTTTGACGAGGAGACCATTGCCGAGCTGGCCCAGAGCATAAGCCAGGTTGGCCTGATACAGCCCCTTGTGGTGCGAAAGAGCAGCAGCGGCTACGAGCTGGTGGCGGGGGAGCGGCGTCTGCGCGCCTGCAAGTCCCTTGGCATGGCCACCGTCACCTGCATAGTGGAAGAAAAGCTCCGTGAGGAATCCTCCGCCATGATGGCGCTTATCGAGAACCTTCAGCGGGAGGACCTTCACTACATGGAGGAGGCCCAGTGCTACTATGCTCTGCTGAACAACTATGACCTGACTCAGGAAGCGCTGGCAGAGCGATTGGGCCGCAGCCAGAGCTCCATCGCCAACAAGCTGCGCCTTCTGCGCCTTACCGACACGGTAAAAGATGCACTGCAGCAGGCGGGCCTTTCCGAGCGCCACGCAAGGGCAATACTCAAGATAAAGGACGAGGACGCCCAGCTGGCGGTGCTGAAAAAGGCAGGGGAAAAGGGCCTTTCCGTAAAGGACACAGAGCGCCTTGTGGAAAAGACCCTGGATAAAATGTACGACGAAAAGCGTCCCGGCGCAGTGCCCCGCCCCATGATAATACGCCAGGTGCGGGATTACCGCCTGTTTATGAACACGGTAAACTCCGCCATAGAGGCCCTTCGTGAATCCGGCATGCGGGTGGACGTGGATCAGGATGACCTGGAAAACGGCGTGGATATACACATCCATGTGCGGGTAGATGACTAAAATCCGTAAATAAATTATGGCAAATCAGCTTAGGGATTGTTTGATTTGCCTTTTTTGGGTATTATATATATCATGGATAGTATTAAATCAACATTAACTCGCTGCGCCCTCATCGGCACCGCCTGCTTAATGGCGCTGCCGCTGTTTGGCTGCGGCAGAAAACAGCAGGCCGAAGAGGCCGCCGTAATATTCGACCTGCCGGCGGAGGAGGAAAACGACAAGGAGGATAAGCACAACAGTCTGGTTGAGATAGTTGTTACTCCCAGCCTTGAGCCTGTTGTCACTCCCGTGCCCACCCCCAAGCTTCCGGAAACCGTCACCTGTGAGCCCACCAAGGGCTACACAAAAAAGTCCGGCGTAAACCTTCGCGCCCTGCCCACCACCGACTCTGAGGTATTGGACACCCTGGACAAGGCTGTGGCCGTTACCATAAAGGGCACCGCAGGGGAATGGACACAGGTTACGGTAAACGACGAGACCGGATATATCTCCTCCGAGTTTGTAGGCAAGGGCAGCGTGCCCTCCGTGCTCACCATCGATTCCGTAAAGCGGCACAACGGCGTTGCCACCGCCTCTGTCAACATGCGAAAGAACCCGGACACCAAGTCCGATATCATCGACAAGCTGGATATTTTTACCCACTTTACCATTACCGGTGAAAATAAGGACTGGTACGAAATAGAATACGACGGGGAGCGGGGCTACGTTTCCAAGAAATACAGCGAAGCCTCCCAGGGCTACTACGAGGCCAAGGACCTTTACCTCGTGGCTCAGCTGGTGCATCAGGAGGCCAAGTATACCTCTCAGGACGGCCTTACCGCCGTGGCAAACGTTGTTTACAACCGCCTGCGCAGCCGCAAGTTCCCCAACACCCTTGAAGGAGTAGTGTTCCAGGACGGCCAGTTTTCCCCCGCAGAAAGCGAAAGCAAGCTGCGCTCCGTCCGCCCCAGCTCCGGCGCCGTAGAGGCGGTGCTGGAGGTGTTTGCCCGGGGCAAAACCATACTCCCCAGCAACGTGCTGTACTTCCGCGCCAGCCGCATGGGCAAGGAATGGTCCTCCGCCCGCAAGTACTATGGCCTTTACGGCGGAAATTATTTCTACAGATAAAATCACCAACAGCCTAAAAGCCGCTTAATAAGCGGCTTTTTTTGTGTGAGTGGGCGTATTGACAGGCTGCGAAAACAGTTGGCATATTATTTATCTATACCCGCCCACCGCCCTTTCAATGTGGCTTTTCCTTACGGAAAAGCATTACGGCCTATCGCAAGGCTGTCATTGCGAGGCAGCCTGTCTGTCGTGGCAATCCGCACTCCGCCGGAGGCGTGGAGGAAAAGGCAATGGATTGATTATCTAAACCCACCCTCCACCCTCGTCGTCGCGGACTGCTTGCGGCCATATTCGGCCCTCTCAGTCAGCAAAGCTGACAGCTCCCCCGAAGGGAGAGCCAAGGGAAAAGCGGGCAGTGAATAGTAAAAATGTAATTATTATCTAATCCCGCCCGCCACCCTCGTCGTCGCGGACTGCGCTCTGCTCACAGCCATATCCTTCGGATATGCCTTTTCGCACGCTCCATCGCTCCTCCTCTCCGCCAAAAATCGTCGCTGCGCTTTGGATTTTCGGCGGGTTCTTACGGAAAAATCCAACGTACTTTCGCAGGCATCAGATAATAACCATCCTTCGATTTTTAGGATAAGTAATGATTGCCGCCTATCGTCTTCGCCGTAGGCGAAGATACCTTAAAAGGGCGGTGGGTGGGTATAGATAAATAACCCAGGCCAACACTTTCTCCAACCGCAGGAGAAGCGGATCGCCACGCCAGTCTCTGAACCAACTCGCAATGACAGGGTTTTGTTTTCCCATACAAAAAAGCGAAACGGAAATTAAACCTTTCCATTTCGCTTTTCTTTTTCTTTTGCTTCTTTTCTTGTTTCTTTTCCCGTCGGAAAAGAAACAGAAAAGAAGAGAATGTATGCTATGCCAGCTTCTCTCTTCCCAGCTTCAGCCTGCGGAGGGATTCCTCACGGCCAAGGAGCAGAGCTATCTCAATGGCGCCGCCGGGGGTAACGGCCTTGCCGGCCATGGCGATGCGGACGGGCCACAGCATTGTGCCGTTCTTCATGCCCTTTTCGGCTGCCATGTTGATGAGGGTATCATGTATGGCGGTCTCTGTCCATTCGGGCAGGGCTTCCAGCACGGGAATGACCATATCCAGCACATTGCGGGAGACCTCGGCGTCTGTCTTGGACTTTTTATTGGTGAACAGCTCGATGGAGTAGTCTTCATCCAGCTTTGCAAGGAAGTCCACCATGTCGGGTATCTCGTTGAATACGCGGGTGCGCTGCTGCAGTATCTTGCAGAGTATGGCCTTGTCCATGTGGCCTATGCCCGCCATATCGTAGTACTTCTGTGCGTGGGCGGTAAAGTCCTCGGGGGAGAGAGCCATTATGTACTGGGCGTTCATCCAGGTGAGCTTTTCCACGTCGAATATGGCGGGGGACTTGCTCATGCCCTCCACGCTGAAGACCCTGCACAGCTCATCAAGTGTGAATATCTCCCTGTCGTCGCCGGGGTTCCAGCCAAGGAGAGCAACGTAGTTGATAAGGGCTTCCTTCAGGTATCCCTTGTCTACAAAGTCCGCATAGGAGGCGTCGCCGTCACGCTTGGACAGCTTGTGCTGTGCGTCACGCATGATGGGGGTCATGTGGATATAGTAGGGTATCTCCCAGCCGAACGCCTGATACAGCAGATTGTACTTGGGGGTGGAGGCAAGGTATTCCATGCCGCGCATAACATGGGATATCTCCATGAGATGGTCATCTATAACGTTTGCAAAGTTATAGGTGGGCATGCCGTCCGCCTTGATGAGCACGTTGTCGTCAAGGTCAGAGTTGTTTACGGTGATGGTGCCGAAAACAAGGTCGGTGAAGGAAGTGGTTCCCTCGGTAGGCACGTTCTGGCGGATAACATAGGGCACGCCCGCGTCAAGCTTCGCCTGTATCTCTTCCTTGGACAGGTGCATGCAGTGCTTGTCATACTTGAAGGTTTCGCCCCTTGCGGCAGCCGCGGCCCTGCGCTCCTCAAGGTCCTCCTTGGTGCAGAAGCAGCGGTATGCGTGGCCGCTCTCTATGAGCTGCTCCGCATAGGGCAGGTAGGTGCTCTTTCTTTCGCTCTGCACATAGGGGCCGTAATCGCCGCCGATATCCGGGCCCTCGTCCCAGTTCATGCCCACGTCCTTCAGCGTGCGGTAGATCAGCTCGGTTGCGCCCTCAACAAAGCGCTCCTGATCCGTGTCCTCTATGCGAAGCAGGAATTTGCCCCCGTTTGCCCTTGCAAACAGATAGGCGTAAAGGCCGCTCCTCAGGTTTCCTATGTGCATGTATCCCGTGGGGGAGGGTGCAAATCTGGTACGTACTTTCATGGTTGTTCTCCTGTTGGTGGGGATTATGTCTTATCTTCTTTTTCTCTTTCTTTTCGGACGCGAAAAGAAATGAGAAAAAGAAGCAAAAAGAGAAAGAAAAGCGAAAGATTTTAAAACATGCTGCCTCATCCACTTTTTCCGCAGGAAAAAGTTTCCTTAAAAGGGTGGTTGGGAGGGGTAGTAAAATCAATTATGCTTGCTTTTGCGTGCCGCCTCATGGATGAGGTTAGCGGTAAGGGGGTAATTATCTATACCCGCCCGCCGCCCCTTCATTGTAGCTTTTCCTTGCGGAAAAGCCGATTGACGGAACAAGCTGCTTTTACGAATAAAACAAGCCTGCAATATAATTCAACCGTTGGATAGCATATCCACTTCTCCCGCAGGGAGAAGTTTCTTTGAAAGGGTGGTGGGTCGGGATTAGATAATTGCCCGCCCACCATCATCATATCACTTTACAAAGAACTATCCCTTATAGGAATCCTTAAGGCCCACTACCCTGTTAAACACAGGCGCTTCCTCATACCGAAAAAAGAAAGCATTGATATTATCCAACATCCGCGTAAGCGTGCCGCGCTTTTCCGCAAGGAAAAGCTACATTGAAAGGGTGGTTGGGCGGGGTAGTAAAATCATTAGCCCTTGTAAGAATCCTTAAGGCCAACCACTCTGTTAAACACAGGTGCTTCCTTGGTATAGTCAAGGTCCGCGCAGAAGTAGCCTGTGCGCATAAACTGGCAGCGATAGCCGGGGGCCTTCTCAGCAAGCTCAGGCTCCACAAAGCCCTTTACCACGGTAAGGGAGTTGGGATTGAGCCTGTCCACGAAATCCGCATCGGGGTCAGCGTCCTCAAGGAGCAGGTCCTCATACAGGCGCATCTCGGCGGGAACGGCGGTCTCTGCGTTGAGCCAGTGAATGGTGCCCTTTATCTTGCGCTCGCACTCGCCGCCCTTTGTTTCGGGGTCATATGTGCAGTATACGGTGGTCACCTTGCCCTCGGCATCGGTTTCCCAGCGGGTGCACTTTACAACGTATGCGCTCTTAAGGCGAACCTCCCCCTCGGGCTTAAGGCGGAAGTACTTCTTGGGAGGATCGAAGCTAAAGTCCTCACGCTCGATGTACAGCTCCCTGCCAAACAGCACCTTGCGCTTGCCGGTGGAGGCATCGGGCAGGTATTCTATTTCAACTTCCTCGGTCTGTCCCTCGGGCCAGTTTTCCACCACCAGCCTGATGGGGTCCAGCATTGCCATCATGCGGTCGGCGTGGGCGTTCAGGTCTTCACGTACGCAGTGCTCCAGCATGGCGGTCTCCACTGTGGAGTCTGCCTTGGCAACGCCAACACGGGAAAGGAAGTCCAGTATGGACTCGGGGGTATAGCCCCGGCGGCGCAGGCCGCAGAGGGTGGGCATGCGGGGGTCATCCCAGCCGGATACACGGCCCTCCTCCACCAGGCGGCGGAGGTAGCGCTTGCTCATCATGGTATTGGTAAGGTTGAGCCTTGCAAACTCTATCTGGCGGGGCTTGTGCTCAAACTCGCACTGCTCCACCACCCAGTTGTACAGGGGCCTGTGTGCCTCGTACTCCAGGGAGCAGAGGGAGTGAGTTACGCCCTCGATGGCATCCTGAATGGGGTGGGCAAAGTCGTACATGGGATAGATGCACCACTTGTCACCCTGATGATGGTGGCTCATGTGGATAATGCGATACATTGCGGGGTCACGCATGTTCACATTGGGGGAGGCCATGTCTATCTTGGCGCGAAGGGTACGGGAGCCATCGGGGAACTCGCCGTTCTTCATCCGCTCAAACAAATCAAGGTTTTCCTCAACGGAGCGGTCCCGCCAGGGAGAGTTCCTGCCGGGCTCGGTAAGGGTGCCGCGGTATTCACGCATCTGATCCTTATCCAGGTCGCATACGTAGGCCACGCCCTTCTTGATGAGCTTTACAGCCAGCTCATAGCAGGTATCAAAATAGTCGGAGCCGTAGAATACATTGTCCCACTTAAAGCCCAGCCACTGGATATCCTCCTGAATGGCGTCTACGAATTCCTCGTCTTCCTTGGTGGGGTTGGTATCGTCATAGCGAAGGTTGCAGCTTCCGCCGTACTTTTCCGCCATGGAAAAGTCTATGGCCAGCGCCTTTGCGTGGCCGATGTGCAGGTAGCCGTTAGGTTCGGGAGGGAAGCGGGTCTGTATGTGGGTCAGGCCCTTTTCACGGATGTCTTCCTCAATGAATTCCTCGATGAAATTTTTTGATACGCGTACTTCTTCCATTATGCAAAAAGCCCTTTCAAAGCGTTTTTTCCTAATTAAATATTATCTTGCAAGCCGGTGATTATGTCAACAGCAAAAGGCTTAAAGTGGGCTGTAATGGTGTATTCTTTTCAGGATTTTGCCCTTGCTGCTGCCGCTTTGTATTTTACGCGGGTTATGGCACATGCCGCAAAGCCGACGGAACAGTTGGCATATTATTTATCTATACCCACCCACCGCCCTTCAAAGAAGCTTCTCCCTTACGGGAGAAGCGCACGTACTAACGGGGTGCGGGATAATAACCATACTGTGATTTTTAGGATAAGCAATGATTTCCGTCCATCGTCTTCGCCGTAGGCGAAGATACCTAAAAAGGGTGGCGGGTGGGAATAGATGATACCTTCCCCATAATAAAATAATTGCCATACCCTGTTCCAAACACAAAAAAGCGAAATGAAAAATGTATTTTTCATTTCGCTTTTCTTTCTGGTTTTGCTTGTTCCTTACTCCCCAACAACTTCCTTCAGCAGCCTTGCCAGCTGGTCGGAGCAGGAGGTGGAATTGGGGCCGCAGGTAATGCCGGAAAGGCGATCGATGACCTCGTTTACCTCCATGCCTTCGCACAGGGCGCCCAGGGCCTTAAGGTTGCCGTTGCAGCCGCCGCTGTAGGTAAGGTTGTGTATCTTGTTGTCCTCAATGTCCAGCTCGATAAGGAAAGAGCAAACTCCCTTGGGGTACAGAGTGTAATGCATTAGCGTATCTCCTTTGTGTTTGTCATGTTATATTGTGCCGCGAAAGCTTACTTCCGCAGGGCCTGTCATAAATATGTGCCCATTTTCCGCCCATTCAATGAGCAGCTCGCCCAGCGCAAGACGTACTGTGGCGGTACGCTTTGTGTATCCTGCCATGGCAGCGGCCGCAACGCAGGCGCATGAGCCTGTGCCGCAGGCAAGTGTACGTCCGCAGCCCCGCTCCCATGTGCGGACGAAAATAGAGCCGTCGGGCTGAACCTGGGCAAAGTTCACGTTTATCTTTGCGGGGAACAGGGGATGCTTTTCAAGGAGGGGGCCGTAATGGCAGATATCCTCTTCGCTTAAGTCCTCTTCAAACACCACAAGATGGGGCACACCTGTGTTCAGGGCGGAGCAGAGGAACTCCCTATTCTCCACAGCTATCTTTTCAAGGGAGCAGCTGCCCTCCCCCAGCATGGGCACATCCGCCTTGCCGAGAAGGGGTTCTCCCATGTCTATCCGCACGGCGGCGACGGTATCCCCATCAATGGTAAGCTCCGCAAGCTTTATGCCGGCGGGGGTATCTATGGCAAGGGTGGGCTTTTTTGCAATGCTTGCATCATACACATACTTTGCAAAACAGCGTATGCCGTTGCCGCACATTTCGGCGATGCTGCCATCGCTGTTGAAAAGGTGCATGTAGGCGTCGGCACTATCCGCGGGGCGCACCAGCATTACGCCGTCTGCACCTATGCCCGTGCGGCGATTGCACAGGCGCACAGCATCCGCGGCGGTAAAGTTAAGCTCCGCCGCCATGTCTTCGATTATGATAAAGTCATTGCCAAGACCCTGCATTTTTGTGAAGTTCATAGTAAACCCTTTCCCGATGGAAATTTACTGAGGATATTTTACTACAAAAGCGGGCGGATGTCTTGTGTTTGCTGAAGGTTAATTTATCTATACCCACCCGCCACCCTTTTTAGATATCTTCGCCTACGGCGAAGACGATGGACGGCAATCATTGCTTATCCTAAAAATCACAGTATGGTCATTATCCCGCACCCCGTTAGTACGTCCGCTTCTCCCGCAAGGAGAAGCTTCTTAAAAGGGTGGCGGGTGGGTTTAGATAAATAATATACCAACTATTCCATCGGCCTTGCGTACTACCACAAAACCAAGCAAAATCCAAAGCGTAAGCGACGATTTTGCTTGGAAAGGAGGAACGGCGGAGCGAGCGAGAGGGCATGTCCCTTGTGGATATGGCCGCCAGCAAGTGCAGCCCGCGACGACGAGGGCGGGGCAGTAATTCTTTATCCCTCCAGCACCAGCTCAAGCTCTCCGCTTGCGGCATGATTCTCCGGCAGCGTAACGGTAAAGCCCTCTATGGCTTCCGCATCCAGCAGAAGCCCTTCCGCCCGCTCATCCATTATTGGGAAGGCCTCAAAGCAGGTTTCGCCGTCCGTCAGCAGTATGCGGTGCTTCATGGGGTCATAATCGGCGGCGTCAAACTTGCCGCAGACCACCCTTGCGCCATTGCGCTCATACTCGGTAACGGCGAAGGATACCCTTTCGCCCTCTCCTTCAAAGGGTGCGCTGAGGGCGGGCATGGCGGGGGCTTTCAGTATAAGGTTGGGAATGTTGCGCTCCACGAGCTCGATGACCACAGCGTCGGGGCTTTCCGCCGCCATGGAGGCATAATTGTAAGGGAACTCCGCATCGTACAGCACCCGGCCAAGGTTGGCGCTGAGGTAGGGCATAAGCCCGTCTCCGAAGGAATCTCTGTAAAGGAGCAGGGATCTGTGGTTTGCTTTGCTTGTGGTGCCTATTGTGGTAGTCCTGCCGGGGGCCTGCGGGTCGGTATCGTAGGCAAAGTCTATGCCATAGTAGGGATAGTCCATATTCCCCTCGGATGCGGGGAACAGGAAATAGTGCAGGTCTCCTGCCCAGCCGGGCCTGGTCACCGGGGTCATGCCCTCATAGGTTTGATATTCCGTATCCTCAAATACCTTTGCCATTATGGCGTTGTAGCCTATCATTGCGCCCCGCTGGTTCCAGTGGGTATCGTGATAGTGATACAGCATATCCTCTCCCTTGCGGGCCATCAGCTCAAAGTCAAAGGATATCTGCTCCACCTCAAGGCTCATAAGGGCGGCGGCAAGCCGCTCCCTGTTGGAAAACGCGCCTGTGGGCTTCAGCCTTTTCGGCATGTATTCGGGGTATATGGTGTTTTTGTTTGGGGCGATGGCAAAGGCAAACTTTGCCCCGCTTGCGGCAACGTAATCCTGCTGTATCTTCAGTGTCCTTGCGGCCCGCTGAATGTCATAATCGCTGAGGGTATTTATGCCAAGGTAATCGTCAAGGGTCTCCGCAAAGTACAGCATATCATTGCTGCCTATGATAACGTCATCGTTGAGGGTATCCTTCAGCGCGGACACGGTGCCCCTGTGGAACGCTGTTACCATTTCCTCACGGAAGCCGAAGTGATCCTGATAATAGTCATCAAAGCCCTGAGGGTATTCAAGGTTTATCCCCTCACGGTCAAACAGCTTTGGCAGCCTTGCAAGGGGGCGGTTTTCGTAGTTTTCCTCCTCATAGCCAAGGAGCAGGCCAACGGAGGGCAGCAAACACACCGCCATAAAGAGGGCGGCAAATAATATCAGCAGTTTCTTTCTCATGGCCGCCTCCTAAAATCTGAAGTATATGAAAGGATTGTAAGCGGAGGTGGAAAGGCAGAGGGCGCACAGCACAAGGCCAATAAAGCTCAGCCCGTATACCAGCCCTTCGTATGCTCCGCCCCGCTGTGCAAGGGAGGCTGCAAGGCGGCCCCCACAGGGCAGCGAAGCCAACGCTCCAAGTATCAGCGCCCCTATGGCAATGGGGGAAAGCAGCAGCGAAAGCTGCGCCGCAAATTCCCCGCCAAAGGTCCAGCCTGCAAACATCCTGCTTATCATGCCCCATGCCATGGGCAAAGTCTCTGCCCGAAACAGCACAAAGCCCACCGTTACGGCAATAATGGTGTAAATATGCCGAACGGGCTTTTTCCAGTTATTCACCTTCAGTATGCCGTAGGATTCCAGCATCAGGAAGCCCCCGTGGAACAGTCCCCACAGCACAAAGTTCCAGCTTGCCCCGTGCCACAGGCCGGTAAGAAAGAACACTATCACCTTGTTTACGCCGGTGCGCACAGTGCCCTTACGGTTGCCCCCAAGGGGGATGTAAACGTATTCCTTAAACCAGGTGGAAAGGGAGATATGCCACCTGCGCCAGAAGTCCTTCATGGAATCCGCCACGTAGGGATAGCGGAAGTTTTCTTTAAAGCTGAAGCCAAACACATGGCCAATGCCGATCGCCATGTCGCTGTAGCCGGAAAAGTCAAAGTATATCTGGAACAGATAGCTCACAGCCCCCAGCCATGCTATGGGTGCGTTTATGCTGCCCATGTCCGGCGCGTATATGCTGTCCGCCACTTGGCCTAAGATGTTGGCTATCAGCACCTTTTTGCACAGGCCGCAGGAAAACCGCCTGAGCCCCGCCGCCGTATCCTCAACCGACAGGGGACGATGCTCCAGCTGCTCCGCCACGTCATGATACTTGACAATGGGGCCTGCGATAAGCTGGGGGAAAAGGGAGATGTACAGCAGCGTATTGAAAAAGTTCCTCTGAGGCGGCACCTGACCACGGTATACGTCCAGCGCATAGCTCATGGCCTGGAAGGTAAAGAAGGATATGCCGATGGGCAGCTTTATGCCCACAAGGGGTATGCTGAGCCCCGTCAGGCCGTTGATGCTCTGTATGAGAAAGTCGGTATATTTAAAATATACCAGCGACCCTATGTTCCATATGATGATAAGGGCCAGCATTGCCCTGCGGCGTTTGTCATTGCCAAGGCCCAGCGCCAGCAGGTGGTTCACAAGGGAGGTGAACACCATCAGCAGCACGTATACAGGCTCTCCCCAGGCATAAAAAAGCACACTTGCCAGCAGGAGCAGGGCGTTTCGCACCTTGATCCTCTTGGCAAATGCCAGATTCAGCAAAAACACTATGGGCAGGAATATAAACAAAAATGTTGGGGAGCTGAATACCAATACAGTATCCTCCTGGGGATTCATCAATAAATACAAGGGTTCATCCTTCTTTTTCTCTTTCTTTCCCCGAAAATCCTTAGATTTTCGGGACTTCAATAAGGAGCCATGTCAAAGCTTCGCTTTGACAACCTTTCGGACGCGAAAAGAAATAAGAAAAAGAAGCAAAAAGAGGGCGGAGCCAAGCGCTCGCAGTGCGGGATGCAGCGAGGCGGAAGCCCAGTAAGCAAGGAAACCCAAGGAAGCCGCTCCGTCGGCAACGCAGGGCGACCATTGCGAACTGAGAGGTCGAATGACATTAGAAAAGCGAAAGACTAATAGGTTGTTACGGGTTAAGTTTGCTTTAGCGTGCTGATGTTTATGCGGGGTTGTCGGGAGAGGGATATTATTTTACTACCCCGCCCGACCGCCCTTTTAAGGAAATTTTGCCTTGCGGCAAAATGGGCGCACTGTCGCAGGTAACGCATGACAACAATGCTTTCTTTATGAGGTGGAGTAATGACCACCGTCCCCCGGCTTCGCCCTAAAGCGAAGCTACATTGCCTTCTTTTTACTGCAAAGCAGTGATTCCCGTCTCCCGGCTTTGCCCTTAGGCGAAGCTACATTGAAGGGTGATGGGTTGGGTTTAGATAATATCCCCCTAAACTTTTTTCTTTAGCTTTGGATATGGCCGCAAGTAAGCGCAGTCCACGACGACGAAGCGGGTGGGATTAGATAATTATCCGATTAAAACCGGTCTGCGCTTTAATAGCTGGGAGAGTAAATATATATGGTGGACACCGTATCCCCGCTCATCTCAAACTGAATACGCTCCGCCTGAATATCGGCGGGGTCGTTGGTAAGGGTATAGTTGATATACCCATCGTCAAAGTACTCCTCACCATAGGCGGCGATAACATCCTCACGGCTGTCCCCGACCCTGCAGCCCCGAAGGGTGGCATAGGTGCCGTCGGTAAGGGTCAGCATCTCGATAATGTCCTTGCCGTCCACAGGCACGGTGTTTACCGTAAGGCCGGGGTATGCAAAGGTCTTGTCCTGACCATCGTATACGCAGCTTACCATTTCGGAATACTCATAGCCATCTCCAAGGACAGCGATGAGGGGGGCGCTGTCGGTGCGGAGGTAGTAGGTTTCACCGCCTACCTCAAGGCCAAGGTCATCCTGGTTAAAGCCTTCCTGCTTTGCGCCGCATGCGCACAGCAGCAGGGCCAGTATCGCTGTGATGGCTATGATAATGTTCTTTTTCATATGTGGAATTTCCTTTCGGTGGAATGTTGGTTGGTTTTACTATAGGTCGACAGGCTGCGGGAAAAGTTTGCGGTGTTGATTATCTATACCCACCCGCCGCCCTTTTAAGGTATCTTCGCCTTGCGGCGAAGACGATAGAGGGTAATCATTGCTTATCCTAAAAATCAAAGTGTGGTCATTATCCGATACCTGCGAAAGTACGTTCGATTTTTTGTAAGAACCCGCCGAAAATCCAAAGCACAGCGACGATTTTTGGCGGAGAGGAGGAGCGATGGAGCGTGCGAAAAGGCATATCCACAGGATATGGCTGTGAGCAGAGCGCAGTCCGCGACGACGAGGCGGGTGGGATTAGATAAATATCTATTCCGCCTGTCCTTCGGTTGCTTCCTGTCCTGAAGTTTCCTGCACTTCCTCCGCCTGCTCTGCCTGAGCTTCCGCTTCCTCGGCGGCGCGCTCCGCAGCGGCGGCGTCCAGCTGCTCCTGCATATTTACGTCGGTGGGGTCTATCCTCAGGCCGTTTCTGTCCGGCACAGGGTCGGAAGTGGTTCCCCTGGGGGAGCCGTTCACTATCTCAAGGGTGGTGCCTTCCTTGCAGTTTTCATAGATAAAGCGGGATGCTTCGGTAACCATGCGCAGACAGCCGCCGGTGTTGGTTCCGCCTATCTTGTGGTCTCCGTCATAATATCTGGGCCACAGCTGGGATGCGTCCTCCCTGGCGTACAGGGGAGAGTGCACATACAGCCTTTCGTGATAGCGGGTGGCATACTGCACAGTGCCGCCGTCCGGGAAGTTGTGCCAGCGCTCCTTTTCCCCAAGGGTGAATATTCCTGCGGGGGTCTTGTTGCCGCCGTGGGCAATGCGGTAGGCAGCGACCACCTCAGTGTATTCTCCCTTTTCATCCGCCTTGTATATGGTAAGGGTATAGCTGCCCTTTTCAACGTAAAGGTAATAGGGGAACTCCACCTCCACAGGGGTAGGCTCGGGTGTGGGCTCCGCCGTGGGGGCGGGGGTCACTTCGGGAGTGGGCGCAGGCGCGGAAACAGGGGCGGCACAGCCCGTCAGCATAAGGGCGCATATTATTACGGCAAATATCTTTTTCACAGGATGCCTCCATGGTCATTGGCGATGTACCTCATCGCCGCATACTGAGTTTATTTTACTACAAAATATCTCTTATGTCTTGTTTTCTTTTATTGATGGAGCGAATTTATCTGATCCCGCCCGCCACAGAACTAAAGCAATAGTGAAAAGTGAAGAGGTATTGATTATCTAATCCCGCCCGCCGCCCTTTAATGTACCTTCGCCTGCGGCGAAGGGGGTGGACAGCTCAGTAGGTATCTATAACCTCCCGGCTTTCTTTATGAATACCTGCCGATAGCACATTCTGCTTTTCCGTAAATCCATCCCGCAAAAAAACCAAAGCGCAAGCGACGTTTTTGGCGGAGAGGAGGAGCGATGGAGCGTGCGAAAAGGCATATCCACAGGATATGGCTGTGAGCAGAGCGCAGTCCGCGACGACGAGGCGGGTGGGTTTAGATAATAAGCCCTTTTTCACTATTACATTTTATCTCATGTGGAATAGGATGGTTTAGATAGTTTTCCCCCACGCAAAAAGCCCCGCGCATTTGCGGGGCTTTGGTTTGTGCGGATATTGCTTTGCTCTTTTAGCCGCGTGCCTTCAGCAGCATGTACAGCTTGGAGGTGGCGTTGGAGCTGGACTCGTACTTGTCGCCGCAGGTGATCAGCATCATGTACTTGCCGTTGGCATCCAGGGATACGTTGGGGTTTACCCAGCCCTTGTAGCCGCTGGTCTTGGCATAGCTCTGCTGATACTGGAGATAGCTCTGAGTGCTGGTCTTCCAGGGCTGAGAGTTATGGTTGAGGATGCTGGTGCTGGAGCCCTTGGGGATCTCGTAGAACAGGGCGATATCCCAGGTCTTGTAGCCGTCCAGGCTGGCGGAGATGGTGGTGGTCTTGTAGCCGCTGCAGGAAGCGCCGCAGTCGCTGGCCTCGCACTTGCTTACGCCCAGTATGGCGTTCTGTACGTGATGCAGCTTGTGGAACATGCTGCCGGACTTACGCATATTGTGGCCCATTACCACGTGGATCTGAGAGCCTGCCGCAGTGGTGGTATGCAGATAGTCGTAGGTTTCCTTGCCGTTGGACTTGGTGGCGTAATAATAGTAATTATTGCCGCTGACGGTGCGGTAGTAGTTGCCGTAGATAGGATAGGTGGAACCGCCGGGAACAGAGAAGCTGCCCCACTTTTCGCTGGAGGAGCCGGTACCCTGGCTGGTTGCGCCGGAGGTGCTGGTGGAGGTGGCGGTCGCACCCTGTATGGGAGTGCCGTCGTTTACGGTAAAGTCAGCCTTGCGTACGTAGCCCTTGTAGGTCTGGCCGGTGGTGGTGGAATACTGGGCATAGTACCAGTCGCCGCTTTCGCCCAGCAGGGAGAAGGAGGCGCCGCGGGCGCTGGTGACCTTAACTACAACGTTGTCCTTGGCGGTGGACTTGTCGGGGTTAACGCGCATGTAGATGGTGCTGTCGTTGGAGGTGGCACTCTTGGCCTTGTCGTAGGTGGTGGAGGGAGTGCCTGCGGTGGTGCCGGTGGTAGTGCCGGTGGTGCTGCCGGAGCTCAGGCTGAAGTCACGCTTGCGTACAAAGCCGGTGGTGCCGTTGTAGCTGGCGTAATAGTAATCGCCGCTCTCGCCCAGAATGGTAAAGCTGAGGCCCTTGGCGCTGCGGATCTTGGTGGCGCCGGAGGTGGAGCTGGATGCGCTGGGACGGATGTAAATGGTGCTGTCCTTGGACACGCCGGTCACGGCGGAGGAGTATGCGCTGTAGGAACCGGTGGCGGTGCTGCCGGCCACGCCGGTGGTGGGCAGGTCGCTTACCTTTGCAGAGCCGCTGCCCTTCTTGTACAGGCCGCTTACGGAGCTTGCGGGTACCCAGCCGGATACGCCGCCGGTGGTGATATACAGCTGAGAGCCGTCTGCGTTGCGGTAGTTAACGGTAACGTTGCCCTTGGTCTGCACGGTGCCAACCAGCTTGTTATCGCTGCCGTAGATGCTGGTGCCGGCGCTGAGGGTACCGGAGAAGGTACCGGTGGAGGTGGTGCTGCCGGTGGTGGTTCCGGTGCTGCCGGTGCTTACGGAGCCGGAGGTGGTGCCGTTGGAGCTGGCGCGGCCGATGTTGGATACGGCGCTGGCAGGTACCCAGCCGGTGTAGGTGGTGCCATTATGGGTCATGGAGACCTGATACATGGTACCTTCGTTGTTCTGATAGAGTACGTTTACGGTACCCTTTACAGAAGCAACCACCTTGGAGGAGGAGTTTGCCTTCTGATACATATCGGTGGTGTTGGTGATGGTGCCGATGATGCCGGAAGCGAAAGCGGGAACTACGCTGAGGATCATTACGGCCAGCATCAGCAGAGCCACGATGCGGACAAGAGTCTTTTTCATGTGAGATTCCTTTCTTGTGGTTTGGAATATTGTGTGCTTTATTATTCTTCCTGAGCCTTTTCCGCTTCCTCATCCTCGTCATCAAAAACAAAGGCGGCGCGAAGAGGGTCGTGGGGTTTATCAGGCTTGGAATAGGCCGTGGGCCTTCCTGCGTTGGCGGCGGCCCTGTCCGTCTTCTTTACGGAGTAAACCACCATTACCAATATACAGCCAAAGGTCAGCGCCCAAAGTATCCAGCCTATGGTGGAGGCAGGCTCTATCACCTTGAAAAGCTCCAGCCCGCAGGATGCCAGCATAACCACACCGGTGAGAGCCGCAAGCTTACGCATTCCCTTAATGTATTCCTCACGGGAACAGTTAATGTATTCATTTTCATAAAGCTTTCCGTCTCCCTTAAAGGCGGCATAGAGCAAATATATGGCGATGAAGAACTCAAACATCGTCATAAAGCCGATAGGTTCCATTTCTACCTCCTGATTTTACCAAGCCCTCTGCCTTTGTTCAAGGCATGGGGCCGTATGTTCATGGAATGTTAATTCTTATGGGAAATTCCGGGGCGCTCCGCTTTCGCAAAAAACCTTTAGGGTTTTCTGCGAGGGTTTCGGTTTTTACCTCTCGCTTCCTGCTGAAGCTCCCGGGCGGTAAAAACCGCAATGAAGCAAAGCCTTGCGGCTTTGATCCGCTTTTGCCGCACATGTCGCCAAAATCGGATTGGAAACCTCCCCATTCTTCGGCATATATACCCCAAGGCTTTATTCCGGCTCTGACGACATGTGCGTCAGAACGGATAAATCCCGGAGGGATTTGTTCCCTGCATGATTTGCCGCCCGGTGATCCTCGCAAGGGTCATAGGCAAATCATGTAAAAACCCCGTAAGGATCGTAATCGCCGCCTTGCGCCAGCAATGCGGCGTAACTCGGTCAAATCCCAATAGGATTTGACCGAAAGGCTTTACAGCCTCTTAAGCTTTGCGCCGTCCTTGCTGTCCTCAACGGCAAAGCCCATGGCCTTCAGCTCGTCGCGGATGGCGTCTGCACGGGCCCAGTCCTTGGCCTTGCGGACAACTGCCCGCTCCTCAAGGAGAGCCAGCGCTTCGGCGGGGAACTCATCTTCCTTCTGGTGCTGGAGTATGCCCAGTACGCGGGTGATGTCGTCAAAGAGGACCGCTGCCTTGTCCAGAGCTTCCTTGCTGCGGGGCTCGGATACGAAGGTATTTACGGCGCGGGCATAGTCAAACAGTACGCCGATGGCGTCTGCGGTGTTCAGGTCATCGTCCATGGCCTCGCAGAACTTGCCATTGTATTCCTCAAGGGAGGCAATGAAGGCGGCATCCGCTTCGGTGGCGGGGCCTTCCTTGGCCTCGGCCAGACGCTCGCGGGCGGTGCGGATACGGATAAGGCCGGCGTTGGACTGCTCAACAAGGTCGCGGGAGAAGTTTACGGGGTTGCGGTAATGTGCGCCCAGCAGGAACAGACGAACCGCCTCAAGGTCAAATTCCTTGCCTATCTCGCGAACCAGCAGGAAGTTGCCAAGGGACTTGGACATCTTCTGGTTGTTTACGTTTATATAGCCGTTGTGCATCCAGTAGCGGGCGAAGGGCTTGCCGGTGGCGGCCTCGCTCTGGGCTATCTCGTTTTCATGGTGGGGGAATACCAGGTCCTGACCGCCGGCGTGAATGTCAAAGGTGGGCCCAAGGAGCTCCATGCTCATGGCGCTGCACTCGATGTGCCAGCCGGGTCTTCCTTTGCCCCAGGGGCAATCCCATGCGGGCTCGCCGGGCTTGGCGCCCTTCCACAGGGCAAAGTCAAGGGGATCCCGCTTTACGTCGGTGGGGTCGATACGTGCGCCGCTCTCCAGGTCCTCAATGGACTGGCCGGAAAGCTTGCCGTAGCCGGGGAAGGAGCGAACGGAGAAGTATACGTCCCCATTCTCGGCGGGGTATGCGTGGCCCTTTTCGATGAGGGTCTCAACCAGAGCGATTATCTGGGGGATATGCTCGGTGGCACGGGGGTTGCAGGTGGCCCGCTCTACGGAGAGGGCATCCGCGTCGGTGTAGTATTCCTTGATGTAGCGCTCCGCCACCTCGGGCACGGTGATGCCCTCTTCGTTGGCCTTGCGGATGAGCTTATCGTCTATGTCGGTGAAGTTCTGAATGAACTTTACCTTGTAGCCCCTGTATTCAAGATACCTGCGCAGGGTATCGAACACTACGAAGGGACGTGCGTTGCCGATGTGGAAGAAATTGTATACGGTGGGGCCGCATACGTACATGCTTACCTCGCCGGGTACCAGTGTGACCAGCTCTTCCTTCTTGCGGGTCATGGTGTTGTATATCTGCATAATAGACCTCCTATTGATATTTTTTAATAGGGATTTTACCACCTTAAATGATACCACAGAATTGGGAAAGTGGGAAGGGATTTATCTAAACCCACCCGCCTCGTCGCGGGCTGCCTGCGGCCATATCCGGCCCTCTCAGTCAGCTGCGCCCACAGCTCCCCCGGAGGGGGAGCCAAGGGAGAAGCATCCTTAAAAGGATAGAGGGCGGGATCAGATAAGTAACCCGCTAACTTACCCCGCAATCTATGGATCCACCGCAAAACCAAGCAAGATCCAAAGCGTAAGCGGCAGAAGCTGCACAAAGCCCCTCTCAACAGAAAAGAACAGAGAAACATCTCTGCCCTTTTCCCTTTTGCTTATTGAGAAACTATCTGCAATGGGAACTTGCTTAATTGCCGCTGCAGGAGGAGCAGTTGCCTCCGCAGGCCCCTGACTTGGCGGCGGGACAGCCTATGCATTTTTCCCCCCGCTTTTTCGCCCTGTACACATACCCTCCTGCAAGGCCTATAATGGCGGCGATGATGAATATAATGATAATGTTTGTCATGCTGCTGCACCGGACAGGGCGTATTCGCTTTTGATTCCCCTGTCTGCCTTTCTTATAAAATAGAGTACTGCTGCTGTTATTGCGAGGATAGCCATAAGGCCGGGAAGGAAGCCTGCCCCCACGCTGCCGGTGGCGATAAATGTGCCCGCCTGATATACCATAAAGGCCACCGTGTAACCCACGCCAAACTGCAGCCCTATGCCGCCCCACAGCCACCTTGAGCTCTTCATTTCGGAATTCATGGCGCCAATGGCGGCAAAGCAGGGAGGAGTGTAAAGGTTAAACATCAGATACGCAAGGGCGGCAGCCTTGGTTATAGCCATAACGCCTGCTATCTCTGTGCCTGTGCCTTCCAGCATGGCCAGTTCCTCGGTGTCGATAAGGTTATTGAGCCCCGCAAAGCATACCGCAAGGGTGCCTACCACGTTTTCCTTGGCGATAAAGCCGGTGATGGCGGCGGCCGCCAGCTGCCAGCTCAGCACGCCCACTATGGGTACCAGCAGATACGCAAAGGGGCCCGCAAGGGAGGCAAGTATGGAGCTGTCTGCTGATTCCGCAAGGCGGAAGCCCCAGTCAAAGGCCTGCATTATCTGCACGGCTGTGTTGCACAGAAGTATTATGGTGGCGGCCTTTACAACGTATGCCCAGCCGCGGCTGCACATGGACTTAAAGGCTCTCCACAGGCTGGGTGCTTTGTATTCCGGCAGCTCCATAATGAAGAAGGTTTTTCTTACCTTGTGGCCCGCCACCCTGTTTACCAGCAGCGCACCCAGAAATATCAGCACTATGCCAAGGGAGTACATCACAAAGCTTACCCAGCCCGCATTGTCAAAGAACGCACCTGCAAAGAGGGCAATGACGGGTATCTTTGCGCCGCAGGGCATGAATGGAGCAAGCATTGCGGCGGCCCGGCGCTCCCGCTGGTTCTTTATGGTGCGGCTGGCCATTACGCCGGGAATGGCGCAGCCGATGGCAATAACAAAGGGGATGACGGATTTGCCGGAAAGGCCCACCTTTTTGAATATTGGATCCAGCACCACCGTAACTCGCGCCATATAGCCGGAATCCTCCAGTAAAGCGATAAGGAAATACATCACCATTACAAGGGGGAGGAATCCGATGACCGCTATTGCGCCGCCTATCATGCCGTCAATGAGCAGGGCAGACAGGAAGGGATCCGCGCCTTCCATAAGGCCTGCCGCCCAGCCCTGAAAGCCCTCCAGCCAGGCTACAAGAGTATCCGCCACATATGGCCCCACCCATACCTGAGAGATCTGGAAAACCAGGAACATTACCGCGGCAAATATAGGTATGCCAAACCAGCGGCTGGTGAGTATGTCGTCTATCTTATCCTGAAAATTGCGGTCTTTGGTGAGTACCTTGCGGCTTTCCGCCTTTTCCACAATGGAATTAACAAAGGCAAAGCGCTTTTTGTCCGCCTCGATAACGGAGGCCTTGTGGCTCAGGTCAATATCATCCTGCACATAAGGGGCCTTCTGGCCCTTGCCCATGAGG
Organism: Clostridia bacterium; assembly: GCA_017547885.1. GTDB lineage: Bacteria > Bacillota > Clostridia > Christensenellales > CAG-138 > SFEL01. The sequence goes on from JAFYOP010000007.1 coordinate 53,166, forward strand.
GACACAACGGCGGAAATCACCTTATCCAGACCGGCCCCTGTGGTGGATACAGTCTGTATCACGGGGCAGCCCAGTGCGGCGCTGAGCAGCTCGGCGTCTATATGGGTGCCCTTGGCGGAGTTGATATCCGCCTTGTTCAGCGCCACCACCACAGGTATGCCAAGCTCCAGCAGCTGAGTGGTAAAAAACAGGCTGCGGCTCAGGTTGGTGGCGTCCACTATGTTGATTATGGCATCGGGATTTTCTCCCTTTACATAGGCGCTGGCAATGCTCTCCTCTGCGGTGAAGGGAGACATGGAGTATGCGCCGGGTAGATCCACGGCTATTATCGGGGTATCTCCCCCAAGGGATTTCTTAATGAGGTGTTCCTTTTTGTCCACGGTGACCCCCGCCCAGTTGCCCACCTTTTCGCTGCGACCGGTAAGGGAATTGTACATGGTGGTTTTGCCGCTGTTGGGGTTGCCTGCCAGTGCGATTCTCATAATTTCCCTCCTGAATGGTTGATGTGAACGATTGATCGACGTCACGGGTTAGCCATCGCTAACCCGTGCTGAAAAAAATTCTTCCTCATGCGACGGCTACAGTATCCGCAAGGGCGCGGTCTATGGTATAGCGGCCGTCCTTTATGGACACTACGCAGCTTCCCTTCAGATGGGAAACCACCGTTATGGGCTCGCCCGGATAGCATCCAAGGGAAAAGAGGAAGGAATCCATCTCCTCATCCCCGGTATCCACGGCGCGTATTCTGTATTCTATGCCTTCGTGAGCATTCAGCAGTGTCATATGCATTACCTGCCTTTGGATAATATTTTGCAGAGAAGTATAATTTCCTCTCGGTTAGCCATAGCTAACTATAAGTATAATAAACGCCTCCCCATCTTTTGTCAAGAAAAAATGTAAAAAAATGTGCAGAGTTTTCCATTCCCTTGAATTTGTACCGCCGCCATGATAATATGAAAAAACTTACAAGCCATACGGAGAATATAAAATATGTCACTTCACGAATCCGGCCAGATGTATCTGGAAGCAATATACGTGCTGTCGGGTCAGCGTCCCGTTGTGCGTTCCATAGACGTGGGCGAATATCTGGGCTATTCCAAGCCCAGCGTCAGCCGCGCCATGAGCATACTGAAAAAGACCGGCTATGTTATAGCCGAGGCGGACGGCGCCCTCAAGCTTACCCAGTCGGGCAGGGAGGTTGCACAAACCATGTATGCCCGCCATACCGTGCTGACTAAAATGCTTATTGCCATCGGGGTAGATGAGGATATTGCCGCGGAGGATGCCTGCCGCATAGAGCACGTTATCAGCGAAGAGACCTTTGACGCCATAAAGAAGCATATGGAATGGGCGGAAAATAAATAAGCGCTATGCTTTACCTGTATATGGAGGCTGCTGTATAAGGCGGCCTCTTTTATTATTTCTCACGCACCATTGCTGTACCTTGGGTTTTGCTCGGGTTTACGCCGGGCCCATAGGCAGTTGCGGGCTGGCTGCGGCCATATCCGGCCCTCTCAGTCAGCTGCGCCCACAGCTCCCCCGGAGGGGGAGCCAAGGGAAAAGCGTGCGGTGAATAAAAAGGCAATTATTATCTATTCCCGCCCGCCACCCTTTTCAAGGTATCTTCGCCTTACGGCGAAGACGGTTAAGCACATATAGACATCAAACCACCAAAACGACCCCGCGCATTAAATACGTGCCATCAACAGAGCTTTATGCTTTTCCGTAAGGAAAAGCTGCATTGAAGGGCGGCGGGTGGGATCAGATAAAGGATCTCCATATCTTTTCCCCACACAAAAAAGCGAAACGGAATTTGTCTTTCCATTTCGCTTTTCTTTTTCTTTTGCTACTTTTCTCTTTTCTTTTCGCGTCCGAAAAGAAAAAGAAAAGTAGAGGTGCTATTTCTTGCCCAGATATGCCTCACGAACGCTCTGGTCGTTGAGCAGCTCAAGGCCGGTGCCGGTCATGGTGACGTTGCCGGTCTGCATAACGTAGCCGCGGTTGGCTATCTTGAGGGCGGCGTTGGCGTTCTGCTCTATGAGCAGAACCGTGGTGCCTTCTTGGTTGATGCGGCGGATGATGGAGAATATGTCCTTTACCACCAGGGGTGCCAAGCCAAGGCTGGGCTCATCCATCATGATGAGGCGGGGCTTTGCCATAAGGGCGCGGCCTACCGCCAGCATCTGCTGCTCGCCGCCGGAGAGGGTGCCGGCCTGCTGCCAGCTGCGCTCCTCAAGGCGGGGGAACAGGGAATACACGTGCTTTATGTCCGCCTCGATGCCCTCTTTGTCGGTGCGCAGATATGCGCCGATGCGGAGGTTTTCAAGCACGGTCAGGTTGGGGAATACACGGCGGCCTTCCGGCACCAGCACTATGCCCCTTTTCACTATCTCGTCGGTGGGCATGTGGGTGATATCCTCGCCATTGTAGCAGATGGAGCCGGCAGAGGGGGTCACCACGCTCATGATGGAGCGGAGGGTGGTGGACTTGCCTGCGCCGTTCGCGCCGATGAGGGTAACTATCTCACCCTCTTTTACGTTGAAGGATATGCCCTTGAGGGCCTCTATTCCGCCATAGTTAACTTTAAGATCACGAATTTCAAGCAGACTACTCATCCTCATCTACCCCCAAATATGCGTTGATAACGTCGGGATTGTCCTGAACCTCAGAAGCTGTGCCGGAGGCGATGAGCTTGCCGAAGTCAAGCACGTATATGCGCTCGGCTATTGCCATAACAAGGTCCATATGATGCTCTATCATAAGTATGGCGATGCCGTACTTATCCCTTACCTGTACGATAAAGTCGGTAAGCTCCTTGGTTTCCTGGGGGTTCATGCCTGCGGCGGGTTCATCCAGCAGCAGGAGCTTGGGATCGGTGGCCAGTGCGCGGGCTATCTCAAGGCGGCGCTGGAGGCCGTAGGGCAGGCTGCCGGCGATCTCGTCCTTCAGGTGGGCCAGGTTCTGCTCCTCAAGGAGCGCCATGGCCTCTTCTCGCATGCGCTGCTCTTCCTTGGCATTGAGGCGGAGGGTGGCGGAGAATACGTTCTGCTTTGCCCTCATGTGCTTTGCGATAAGCACGTTTTCAAATACCGTAAGGCTCTTGAACAGGCGGATGTTCTGGAAGGTACGGGCGATGCCAAGCTTGGTTATCTGGTCGGGGGTGGGGCTTATTACTTTGTTGAATTCATCGTAATACTGCCCCTTGTACAGCTTCTTCATCTTGCCCTGGGGATGGTTGCATACCATGGGCTCGCCGTAGAAGCTTATCATGCCGTTGGTGGGCTCGTATACGCCGGTAACGCAGTTGAAAGCGGTGGTCTTGCCGGCGCCGTTGGGGCCAATAAGGGCTACTATCTCGTGCTCGTTTACTTCCATGGACAGGTCGTTTACGGCTACAACGCCGCCGAACTGCATGGTGATATGGTCAAGCTTCAATACGTTCTTTGCCATATTACCTGCCCTCCTTGGAAGCTTTCTTTGCGGCCTGCTTTTCTATGAACTTCTGCCGCTTTTTAAGTAGACGGTCAACGGAGAATTCCCTGTTGCCCATTATGCCCTGACGATAGAACAGCACCACTGCCATGATGATGACGGCGAATACCACCTTGCGGAAGCCGGAGCGGAGCAGAGGGACCTGCCATGCGCCGATGAAGGTTTCGGTATCCAGGAAGCGGAGCCACCATTCGCTGCAGGCGATGAACAGGAAGGAAGCGATAACAGAGCCGGTAACAGAGCCGATACCGCCGATAACAACGATAAGCAGTATCTCGTAGGTCATGGCGGACTTGAAGGCCATAGCCTGAACGGTGGTCTGATACATGGCAAGCAGCGCGCCGCCAACACCTGCGAAGAAGGAGCTGATCACAAATGCCATCTCCTTGTGCTTAAACAGGTTGATGCCCATTGCCTCCGCAGCTATTTCGTCATCCCTTATGGCCTTGAAGGCGCGGCCGTAGGATGAATTGATAAGCATAACTATCAGCGCTATACATATGCCCGCCACGGCGAAGGGAAATATGGTGGAGTCGAATGTGGGGAACTTCTTGAGCAGGTTGGAGCCGTTGGTTACGGGGCCAAGGGCGTCCCACTGGAAGAAGGCGCGGATTATCTCGGCAAAGCCAAGGGTGGCGATGGCAAGATAGTCGCTCTTAAGGCGCAGTACGGGGAGGCCGATAAGGAAGGCGAAGAACGCCGCCGCAAGGCCTGCTAAGATGAGGGCGGGAATTACGGGGATGGAGAAATCTATAATACCGCCGTCAAAGTACTGATATACGCTGAGACGCTGATCGGCAGGTATGGTGAATATGGCGTAGGTGTATGCGCCTATCAGCATGAAGCCCGCCTGACCAAGGGAGAACAGACCGGTAAAGCCGTTCAAAAGGTTCATGGAAACCGCAACCAGTGCGTAGATGGCGCCCTTTTTCAGCACTACGAACAGCATGGAATAGGGATTCATCACCTTTTCCAGCACGAACACCAGCGCAAACAGGAACACAACAAGAGCTGCGGAGATAATGGTGGAGGTGGATATCTTTTTAGTCATGGGGCACCTCCTTTAAACCTTCTCGTTGGCCTTTTCGCCAAAGAGACCGGTGGGCTTGAATACCAGTATGATTATCAGCAGCACGAAGGTGAAAGCATCAGAGAAGGTGGTAAGGCCCACGCCCTTTATGATGTTTTCGCAGATGCCGATAATGAAGGCGCCTATGACCGCGCCGGGTATGGAGCCTATGCCGCCGAATACCGCCGCAACGAAGGCCTTAAGGCCGGGCATTGCGCCGGAGGTGGGGATGACCGCGGCGTAGTTGGTAAAGTACAGCAGTGAGCCAACGGCAGCAAGGAAGGAGCCTATGATAAAGGTGGCGCTGATAACGCTGTTTATCTTGATGCCCATCAGCTGGCTGGTCTCAAAGTCCTTGGATACGGCGCGCATGGCCATGCCTATCTTGGTCTTCTGGATAAAGGCAACCAGAGCGATCACCAGGATAAGGGTAAGCACAGGGGTGATGAGGGTCACCATCTTGGTGGTGGCGGTGCCGATGGTCACGGTATCGCTTATCCAGGGAATGGTGGGATACATCTTGGACAGACCGCCGGTAACATACAGGGCAAGGTTCTGCAAAAGGTAGGATACGCCGATGGCGCTGATCATAACCGACATCCTGGGGGCGGTGCGCAGGGGCTTGTATGCGGCGCGCTCAATGAGGAAGCCGATCAGCACCGTGGCCGCAAGGGTAAGGGGTATGGCCACATACAGGGGCATCACTGTGACGGCGTAGATCATAATAAGGCCTGCGGCCATAAATACGTCGCCATGGGCAAAGTTGATAAGGCGCAGTATGCCGTATACCATGGTGTAGCCTATGGCGATAAGGGCGTACTGTCCGCCAACCGATATGCCCGCCAGCAGGTAAGGCAGGTTGGTGTTGATAAAGTTCATTTAATATACCTCCGGGTGGAGAATTGAATTCGAGATCGTGTGGGGAATAGTTTATGTATATACCTTCTTTTCTTTTTCTTTTCGTATCGAAAATAAAAAGTAAAAGAAGCAAAAGAAAAAGAAAAGATAAAGGGATAAATTACAGCGGGGCTGTTTGTATATGCGGGATAAAGATATTGCGGAAGCAATAAGCTTTGAGGTATTTATCTATACCCGCCCGCCGCCCTTTAAATGAAGCTTCTCCCTGCGGGAGAAGCAAGGGATGCTTTCGGCAGCGTGTCTTTAAATCAAAGCTTATTGAAAACGGCCTTTGTCGTGCCTGCCCATTTCGCCTTAAGGCGAAATTACATTGAAGGGTGGTGGGTGGGTTTAGATAAATACTACTGTGCCACTGCCCGCTCACACACAATAAGCAGGCCTGTATAATGGGATAAAACCGAAAACATCGCGGAAAACCCATGAGGTTTTTCGCGAATAGCTTTACTCAAAATGTGGTGACGGGACGAGCCCGTCACCACAGATGTTTTGTTTATTAGGTTAGGGTTTAGTTTACGCCCTGGATGGCAACGAACTTCCAGGTACCGGAAGCGGTGTCAACTTCCTTAACGAAAGCAACGTCGCGGATGGCGTCACCGTTCTCCTGCTCGAAGGCGATGTCGCCGGTGGCACCGGAGTAGGTGGTGGACCAGAGGGCTTCCATGATGGCGGCGGGATCAGCGCTGCCGGCATTCTTGATGGCCTCGAGGGCGGTGAAGTATGCATCGTAGCCCATGGCGGTAACTGCAGCAACCATGTCATTGCCGCCGTTGTTGGTCATAGCGGTAGCGTCGGAAGCAAGGTACTCCTTGAAGCCCTTTACGAAAGCCTGACCGGCTTCGCTGTCGGTACCCTCATCAAAGAAGGTGGTTACGCAAACCTTAACATCCTTGCCCTGAGCGGCAGCGGTGATAACGTTGGAATCCCAGGTATCGCCTGCCAGCAGGGGGATATTGAGGCCGTTACCGGCAGCCTGGTCGATGATCAGGGCAGCGGCTTCGGTGGAAACGGGAGCAAAGAATACTTCGCAGCCTTCGTTTACAGCGGTGGTGATGTAGGAGGTGAAGTCAGAGTTGCCCTCGGGGAAGGTCTCGTAGATAACTTCGCCGCCAAGAGCCTCAAAGGCCTCGTTGAAGTAGTTGCAAAGACCGGCGGAGTAGTCATCGCCCAGCTTTGCAAGGGAGTATGCCTTCTTGGCGCCGAAGGTATCAGCTGCGAAGTTGGCAAGAACGGTGCCCTGGAAGGGATCCAGGAAGCAGATGCGGAAGTAGTGCTTGTTGCCTGCGGTTACCTGGGGGTTGGTGCAGGTTACGCCCATTACGGGGATGCCGGCCTTCTCGAATACGTCAGAAGCGGCGATGGATACACCGGAGCCATAGGAGCCCAGTACGATGGATACGCCGGAGCTTACCAGAGAAGCAGCAGCGGTGGGGCCCTTGTCGTTGGAGCTCTCGTTGTCTACGATTACCAGCTCTACGTTGTAGGTCTTGCCGCCAACCTCAACGGTGGGCTGTACCTTGTTGGCATACTGGATACCAAGGGTCTCCTGCTTGCCGCCTGCGCCGTTGTCGCCGGAAGCGGGCTCATATACGCCGATCTTGATGGTGTCGCCTGCGGACTCGCCGGCGGCGGGGGCGGAACAGCCTACGGCCAGCAGCATAATGGCTGCTACCAGGATCGCGAGAAACTTCTTCATTGTGTTTTCCTCCGATTTTATTTTTGTGATTATTTGAAGCACATTCATTGAATATGCCCTTCACCAAAGGATATTCCCATGGTTTTTAACGATTTTACAATACATGATATATTTTTGCAACAGAAAAATGTAGGCTATGGGCAAACGCCTGTCCGCAAAACACGAACAAAAGCCGCAAATAACGCCTTTTTATAGGACATATGGAGACACGAACACTATAGGCGTGCGCGGTATGCGGACACAAGGAGGGATTACTAAAAGTTAGAGCTATGCTTATCGCTATTTGATTCAGCTATACTTTTCTTTTATTTCAGGGTATACATCTAACGGTTTGATATTTTTTATACACACATGTGTATGCGATGCGCGGACAGCACAGATAATGAGCAAAATGGATTATATATAATTTGCACAGTGCACAAAAACAGAGGCAAACAGGTATTATCGTTTATCTTTTAACGCAATTGAACAGTGTGCTGCAGACGAATTTATGCTGAAGGATGGCGCTGCTCCGGAGGCAGGCAAACTTGGCAGGGAATCCTGTCAGCCCTGCGACCGGCCCTTTTGCCTCTGCCGCAAAACCGCAAATGATTCAAAGCGCAGCGACGATTATTCGCAGGCTTGCGACAGAACAACAGGTTCAAAATATAGTTGGCCTATTATTTATCTATTCCCGCCCACCACCCTTCAATGTATGTTTTCCCTTACGGGAAAACGGGGCGTACTATCGCAGGTATCATATAAAGACCACACTTTGATTTTTAGGATAAGCAATGATTGCCCTCTATCGTCTTCGCCGTAAGGCGAAGATACCTTAAAAGGGTGGTGGGCGGGTTTAGATAATTACCTATTCACTATTCACTATTTACTACTCACTATTACCTCTTACCTCAAAAAGGGCCTTCCTTACCGGAAGACCCTTTTTTACTTATTATTTATATGAAGCTTGTTTTTATTCCCTCTCCCTCAGCTTATCCGCCACAGAGCATGCTCCCCGGAAGGTGAGCTTTTCACGGGCATCCACCTGATGATCCACGGCAGCGTTGTGGACAGTGCGTCGGTCAATGAGTATGCCGTCGTTTTCCAGCAGCTCCCCTATCATTGCGGAGAAGCGGTTAAGGTCGGGGTAGGGGAAGGACAGGGCGGCGTCAAAGGGGCCGGGGCCCGCCTTGCGGGATGTGCCGTACAGCAGCACATTATGGGGCAGGGCGGCAAAGCCTCCGGTGCGGGAGCAGAAGAGACGCAGCTCATCGCCATCCGGGTCAACATCATCCAGCAGCAGTATGAACTTCAGGGGCTGGCGGCACAGGGCGGGAAGTATGTCATTAAGGGAGGCAAGGTCTCCACGGGAGCACAGCACAAGGCGTACCTCCGGCAGCTCGTGAAGCAGGGACAGCACGTGGGCAGTCTTGCCTACGCCTCCCTCGCCGGTGAGCAGCAGGAAAGAACAGCTTTCTCCCCGCATAAAGCGGATGGTGTTTTCCATAAGGCAGGTATGCTGAGCCTCGTAAAGGGAAAGAGGAACAAGGGGAGCTATCACCTGCCCGGGCAGAGGGGAAAGCTCTGCGCCCTTTATGCAAAAAGCCCTGCTGCGCAGAAACTCACCTGTGCCATAGGCGGAAAAGAAGTTCCAAAGGTCTTCGGTAAGGGAAGCCCAGTCCTCAGTTTCCAGCAGGCGAAGGTATATCTCCTCCAGCGCCTCATCAGAAACAAAGCTGTCGCTGAGGCCAAGTTCGCCATACTCCATGGGGGTGAAGGCAAGGGGCAGCTGCACAGGCTCCGGCTCCGGCTGTGCCTTGGCGGCGGGGACAGGCGCCCCCGACCACACTGCCGCGGAGCGTGCAGATATGTCATCCCGCACCTTTGAAGCACGGCGGCGATCCTGCGCCATGGAGATGAAGTTGGAAGTTTTAAGGCGGGAAAGTTCTCCCAGCACCTGCAGCTCCTCCTCCATTGCCATGGACAGAGCCTCGTCCCTTATGCCGGCTGCGGCGGACAGGGCAAAGGGATGCTCCAGCTGCAAAGCAAGGTAAAGCAGCTGATCCACAAACAGGCTGCCGCTTACCCTGCGGGCAGGGGAGCGGAGCATAAGGGAAAGGGCGGCGTGATAGCTGCGGCAGGCGGCATATGTGTCGCCAAGGTAAAGCTGCTCCAGCATTTCCCCAAGGGCAGCCATGGCGGGGCTGTGGGGGATAAGGGTGGAGCGGGCGAAAAGAGCCATGGCCTCGGCCAGAGCTTCACGGCCTTCACGGTCTGTGAACGTCATGGGAGAACCTCCTGTGGGGGAGTTTGTTTTGTGATTGATTATATAATAATGAAGGTTTGCGGTAATCCCTTTGGCCCGAAAGGCCGGGGGGATAGTTAGCGGGTTTTTTATCTATTCCCACCCACCGCCCTTTAAGGTATCTTCGCCTTACGGCGAAGACGATGGGGGGTAGGATGAATATCCAAAGCTTGCGGATAGCTCAAAGGATGAAAAATCAGGCTGTCGATAGCACATCCCGCTTTTCCGTAAGGAAAAGCTGCATTGAAAGGGTGGTGGGTTGGGTTTAGATAATATCATGATTATTTTCAACAAAACTGCCTGTACATTCAGCATACCACAACCCTGTCCTTGCGGCAATCGTTGGGGAATGATATACTTTAAAAACAAATGGCCCGTATGCGGCATAATATAACATACAGGCGAATAGTATTATAGATTTGGCCCGGATGCCCCACAGCGGGGCGCCGCCGAAAGGACAGCTATGACAAAGACCATAATACTCACAGGCGGCGGTTCCGCCGGCCACGTTACCCCCAACCTTGCGCTGCTGCCCCGCCTTAAGGCAGAGGGCTTTGAGGTGCACTACATCGGCACAGCGGACGGCATTGAAAAGAACCTTGTAGACGGACGTGAGGATATAACCTACCACGCCATAGCCGCAGGAAAGCTGAGGCGTTACTTTTCCCTGAAGAACTTTACCGATCCCTTCAGGGTGGTAAAGGGCATGTTTCAGGCAAGGCGTATTATAAAGGAAGTAAAGCCCGACGTGGTATTCAGCAAGGGCGGCTTTGTTACGGTGCCCGTTGTCATCGCGGCAAAGGGCAAAGCTCCCATAGTTGCCCACGAAAGCGACTATTCTCCCGGCCTTGCAAACAGGATAACCGCCAAATTTGCGGATAAGGTATGCGTCACCTTTGAGGACACCCTTAAGCACGTTGGTGCAAAGGGCGTATTTACCGGCACACCCATCCGCCCCGAGCTTTACGAGGGCGAGGCAAAGCGGGGCCTTGAATTCACAGGCTTCAGCGGCAAAAAGCCCATATTGCTGATGATGGGAGGCAGCCAGGGCGCGCTGGCAATAAACAACGCCCTCCGTGCCGCCCTGCCCAAGCTCACCCGCACATTTGACATTATCCACCTGTGCGGCAAGGGTAAGCTGGATGAGACCATAGATGACCCCGCATACCGCCAGTATGAGTACATCTCAGGGGAACTGCCGGACCTTCTGGCCTGCTCCGACATAATACTCTCCCGGGCGGGAGCCAACGCAGTGTTTGAGTTCCTTGCTCTCGCCAAGCCCGCCCTGCTTATACCCCTGCCCCTCAGCGCATCCCGGGGCGACCAGATACTCAACGCAGGCTACTTCTCCCGCAAGGGCTACGCCATGACCCTGGAGCAGGAGCAGATGACCCCCGACAGCCTTTTTGACGCCATCAATGACCTTTATGACAGGCGGCTGTCCTTTATATCCGCCATGAGCAGCGAAGCCACTGCAGACGGCACCGACGAGGTGCTGTCCGTAATACGAAGCCTTACGGAGAAATAATATGCAGGATAACAGACGGCGCGACAACTATACGCGCAGCAGCAGGCGCAGGCCTGAGCTGACCCCCCAGCAGGTAAAAAACCGCCTTGCCATGGATAACGGCCCCGAGCTTTTGATGAAGGACGCAGAGCAGGCCCTTGCTCCCGCCCTTAAGCTGTTTGCAGAGGGATATGCCCCCGCGGCTTCCTTCCTGTGGCGCTGCGCCAGAACGAAAAAGTACGCAGAGGCCATAGACAGCTTTTTAGGGGAAGACCGGGCCGTGCTGTATGGAGGGCTCAGGTCAGGATCCGCCAAGCTCAGGCAGAATTCCGCAAGGCTCATCTCCTATATAGGAAAGGCGCAGGATGTCCATCCTCTTATTGAGGCATTAAATAAGGAAGAGACCCGCTTTGTGCGCCCCGCAATGCTGCTGTCTCTGGGCGCAGTGGGAGGGGACGTGGCAAAGGAATACCTTGAAAGCTACAAGGTAGCCCCCGCCGCCTCCGATGAAGAGCAGACCCACGTAAAGGAAGAGCAGTACGCTCTGTCCACGGCGCTGAAATCCTTCCTCACATTTGACAAGCACACCTTTACAAAGCTGCCCATGCCCTGTGAAATAGAGCTGAAGGCACCGGACAAGCTGGCGGACGGTCTTGGCCGGGAGCTTGCCGCCCTTGGCTTCCGTGCGGCTGCGGTGCATCAGTCCAGTGTTCGGGTGCACACCGACAATATTGCAGACCTTTTCAAGGCCCGCTGCTTTACCGAGGCCCTCATCGAAATATCCGCCAACGCCAACCCCAATCCCAAGGGCATCGCCATAAAGGCAAAGGGCTTTATGGAAAAGCTGCTGCCTGCCTGCCATGAGGGCAAGCCGCCCTTTGGCTATCGCATTGAGCTCCGGGGCGGTCAGCTGAACAGAGCGCAGATCGCAAAGGAAATAGCCTCCTACATGGACAGCGACATAATACAGAATTCCCCCTCAAACTACGATGCCGAGCTTCGCATCGAGCACAGGCAGAACGGCAGCGCAAACATTTACCTGAAGCTTTTGACTGTGCCCGACACCCGCTTTGACTACCGCATAGGCGCCCTTCCCGCCAGCATGCACCCCGCAACGGCGGCAGGCGTGCTGCGCTACGCTGAGAACTACCTCTCCAAGGATGCCCGTGTGCTGGACATCTGCTGCGGCAGCGGCACATTCCTCATTGAGAGGGAAAAGCTGACCCCATGTGCCTCCCTTACCGGCGTGGACATTGCCCACAGCGCAATAGACATTGCCCGCAAGAACGCAGAGGCCGCAGGCTCCATTGCAAAGTTCATGGTAAACGACTGCCTGCGCTTTGAGGCGGACAGGCCCTACGACGAGCTTATCGCCAACCTGCCCTTCGGCAATCGGGTGGGCAGCCACAAGGACAACGTTGCCCTGTACGCAGGCATTCTTGAACGTCTGCCCCAGTGGGTAAAGAAGGGCGGCATGGCCATACTCTACACAATGGAGTATACCCTGCTGAAAAAGCTGCTCCGCGACAGGCCCGCCCTCAAGCTTGTCACCGAAGTCCGCACCGAAGCCGGCGGCCTTACGCCTACGGTGTTTGTGGTGAAAGTATAAAAAGATATGTTTTATCTTCTTTTCTTTTTCTTTTCCGACGGGAAAAGAAATAAGAAAAGAAGCAAAAGAAAAAGAAAAGCGAAATGGAATAGGATTAATTCCGTTTCGCTTTTTTGTGTGATCATCTTCACAGCGCTATTTATCTATACATATTTCACAGCCCATATAAAGGCTGGCTTGCTTCTCATGGGGCGCCCCGGGGCTTTTCTCACTACGAATACCCCGTATCTGATAACGAACAGAGGTGCTGTCTTCTTTTATATACCATGAATACAGTTCAACAGGCCAGTCCTCAGACCGGGAATCGTCCTCGTAAAGGCTTCCTGTCTGAAAGACAGCTTTTATTTCCTCCCCATCTATTCCGTACGGGTGATTTTCATCAACAATGTACTCTGTGCTGACTTCATCCAGCGCCGCCGTAAGCTTGCTGCAAAACTCCTCGCATATAGTCTGTATTTCCTCGGCGCTCTTATCCGTCACATCCAGAACGTAGTATACTTCCATCCTTTCTCGGTGTGCCCTGTCATACTCATAGCAAGGATAATGTCGAACCGTCAAATCGGCATCGCAGCCCATCGCCTTCACATCCTCCAGAATGTATTCATCCAGATGATGCTCTCCGTAATACTCCCCGCTGTAATAAGCGGAGTATGCGGGCTGAGCATTGTATTTGGCTATCACTTCATCCCGGGGGCTTCCTATAAGGCTGTCCATGAAGAATATGCAGTTCTCATCAAATGCCATATCGTATTCATGGGGGCAGCAAAAGCCGTTTTCATATGAAGAGGCCGACAGTTCGCTTCTGTTTCCGTCATATGCGGCAATATACCACCATGGGTCCATGTTGCCGTCCGGGTAGGAGCGCATCTCTATTATGTAATCCCCCATATCCCACACGGGAACGCAATGGCCGGGCCAGGGAATATACTCCTCCACCTCAACAAATTCCCATATTTCATCATACCCGTAGATAACATCCGGCTCACCCAGCACCTGTATTACCTGCTCGTATACATTGTCCTTTTCCCTCATGCGCCGGCTGCCGGTGTATACTTGACTTACTTTTTCTTTTTCCGTCTTTATTATGGTTTTTGCGTCATAGCCGCCTATGTATGTATTGTGTATCTGATAGGTGTTTGGTATGGGCTTGTATTTCAGCTGCCGCTGTATTATATCCCCGGTTTCCCCATCGGTATAGAATGTGTTCTTCTTTTCCCTTATGAAGGCTGTCAGATTGTTTTTATATTTGTCCAGCCCTTCAAATATTCTGAGGGGATCCGCATTTTTGTCCAGCTTTACACGGGGCTCCTCCGGCTCCGCAGGGGGATCACCCGAAGGCAGGTCAAGGGGGACTTCGGCAAATTCCTTTACTACCTTCCATTGGCCGTTATCATACATAATGGTGGAATGGATTTTGCTCAGCGGAGCTTCTATAATATTTTCCCCGGATTCATCGTACACGCCGTATTCCAGAGAGGTGATCACAGTTATTCCGTTTTCACCGCTTTCGGATTCCTTTATATCCGCATCGGATGTATATGAGGTAAAAAACAGCTCTTTGCCGGGCTTTTGATATGGGAAGTACATCTGATACAGGAATATCTCACTTCCAGTGGGTACGCTCCTTGCGGTGAAGCCGTACTTTTCATCCATCTCCACAGTATATGTGGAAGAAGTCCTGTTGAAGAAGCCGTCGCCGAACACATCCTCCCTTACAAGCTTTTCCCCGTCATAGCCGATAAGCAGGCAGGATACCGTGCCCAGAGTATCCGTTCCGCCAATATTGGGAAGCACAATTTCTGTCTTTCCGTCATTGGTAACGTCAGATATGTATATCCTTGCACCCACGTCCACAGTTTCATCGGGTATGGTTATGGCTGCTGTTTCTCCTGAGCCGAAGGTTACCTTTACATCGAAGGGAAGAGCAAAATCTCCCTCCCAGATTATCTCCGCTTTATCCTTAAGGGAATCCCCGTCAAGGTCTCCCCAGGTATAAAGCTGATGCTGTTCAGGAGAAGGCAGGGGAGATGCGGTTATATTTTCTTTTTCTGCTGTCTCATCAGCAGACACGGGCATACTGTGTGTACATCCCGTAAACAAAATGCCGCACAGCAGTATTGCAATAATTTTCCTCATTATACTTTTTCCTTAATAGTTTTGAGCGAGGCCGTTTCACGTGAAACACTACTCTACGTCAGCTGCAGGCTCAGCATTAAGTATGCTCTGCACTATCTCATCCGCCCTGTCAAATTCGGACTCCGGCACGTACAGGTCTGCGCCGGCAATTGCCCCGCCGCAGTACATGGCTCCTGCGCCCATTTCTTTTTTATAATAGGGGATACCCTCCTGCTGAAGTATGCCGCAAACAAGGTCTGCTTCAAATATGCTTGTGCGCTTAAGCAAGCGTATGGGTTTCTGCTCCATTGGTTACTCCTCGCTGTTCTTTTTCTTCCTGCGGACGAAAAGAGGAGGGACGTCATGTTCTTTGATATACCATCTGGCAATACGCACCAGATACACCAGCAGTATTACCGCCAGCACTATCACCGCACACCATGCAACGCCTGCAGCAAACATGATAAAATAATTAAACACAGTACCAAATGACATAGCTTTACCTCCTTATTAAAATGCAGAAAAGAAATGCTGATTTGCACATTTATTATACCATTCATCCCATACCAATAAAAGTAAACGGCCTGTAAACATGGGTCATGTTTCACGTGAAACATAATCAAAACAGGGCGGAGGAGTGTTTCACGTGAAACATTTATAGTATAAATTGTACTCCCCGCCGTTGTTAATTCCGATGAAATACATTATAATTGATAGTGCTCAGCATAAAATTAATGAAATTACGATAAAATATCGGAGGAAAACCGTGGCAAAGATAATCGCGATAGCCAACCAGAAGGGTGGCGTGGGCAAGACCACAACCACCGTAAACCTTGCGGCCTGCGTAGCCCAGATGGGCAACAGGGTGCTTGTAGTTGATATTGATCCCCAGGGCAACAGCACCAGCGGCCTTGGCATAGATAAGGACAACACAGAGCACAGCGTATATGATGTGCTCATCAATGACCTGCCCGCAAAGGAAGCAATGGAAAAGAGCGCTGTGGAAGGCCTTTATGTGCTTACTGCCCGCAAGGAGCTTTCCGGCGCAGAGGTAGAGCTTGTCAACGCTCTTGCCCGCGAGACAGTGCTCAAGCGTGCCCTTGAGGAAGTGCGTCCGGATTTTGATTATATCTTTATCGACTGCCCTCCTTCTCTTGGCCTGCTCACCATCAACGCCCTTACCGCTGCGGATACTCTGCTTGCCCCCATACAGTGCGAGTACTTTGCCCTTGAGGGTCTTTCCGATCTTATGAATACCGTAAAGCTTGTGCATCAGCGGCTCAATACCAATCTTCAGGTGGAAGGTGTCGTGCTTACCATGTTTGATGCCCGAACCAATCTTTCCTCTCAGGTTGTCAATGAGGTAAAGAAGTTCTTTAAAAACAAGGTATACAATACCATAATCCCCCGTTCCGTACGCCTCAGCGAAGCCCCCAGCTTTGGCCTGCCCATCACCCTGTACGATCCCAAGTGCAGCGGCGCAAGGGCATATGTTGCTCTGGCAGAGGAAGTAGTAGCTAAGGATGAAGGGAGGATGTAGTAATGGCAATGGGTAAAAAGGCTCTTGGCAAGGGTCTGGACGCACTTCTGGGAGATTTTTCCGAGCCCCAGGCATCCGGCCTTCAGGAGATGGATATATATCTTATAGACACAAACGAAGACCAGCCCCGCAAAACCTTTGATAAGGAAAAGCTTGAGGAGCTGGCAGAATCCTTAAAGCTCCACGGCGTTGTTCAGCCCATCGTGGTCCGCAAGATGGGGGAGAGGTACTCCATCATCGCAGGCGAGCGCCGCTATCGTGCCGCCCGGATGGCAGGCCTTGCCACCGTCCCCGTTGTGGTTCGGGATATGGACGAGATGCAGGCAAGGGAAGTTGCCCTCATAGAGAATATACAGCGCGAAAACCTCAACCCCATTGAAGAGGCCGCCGCCATAAAGTCACTTATGGACCTCCACGACCTTACTCAGGAAGAGGTATCCAGGCGCATATCCAAGAGCCGCCCCGCCGTATCCAATACCATTCGCCTTTTGTCCCTGCCCGATGAGGTGCAGGATATGGTAAAGCAGGGTCAGCTGCAGGCAGGCCACGCAAGGGCCATACTGGCCATTCCCGATGACCTTAACCGCACCATAATCGCCCGCCGCATCGCTCAGTCCGGCGCATCCGTCCGTGAGGCAGAGCGCATAGTAAAGGCAGAGCTCAATCCCAGGATGGAACCTGTAACTCCCAAGGCGGAAAAGCGCACTCCGGATCCCGACCTTCGCGCCGCAGAGGATGCCCTTCGCGAGCGTCTCGGCACCAAGGTATCCATACAGGGCAGCGCCGCCAAGGGCAAGCTGGTCATAGAATACTACACAAAGGATCAGCTTTCCGGACTGTATGACTTGCTCATAGGCGAGTAATTGATATAATTCTTTGTCCTTTTAAATCAATGAAGTTGGAGCCGGGCGACGGCTCCAACGACCTGCCTGCGGGCAGGCCTCTTTTTCTTTTGCTTCTTTTCTTATTTCTTTTCCATAGGAAAAGAAAAAGAAAAGAAGTATTATTTAACCTACAGAAAGGCTACATCTATGGAATCTAAAAAAACATCCTGCAAGGATCTTTTTTCCGCCTTTTTCCGCATAGGCCTCTTCACTTTCGGCGGCGGCTATGCCATGCTTCCCATGCTGGAGCGTGAGTGCGTGGAAAAGCAGGGCTGGACAGACAGGGAAGAGCTGCTGGATTACTTTGCCATAGGCCAGTGCACTCCCGGCGTTATCGCCGTAAACACTGCCACCTTTGTGGGCACAAAGGAGAGGGGAGTCATAGGCGCTGCCGCAGCCACCGCAGGTGTGGTTTGCCCCAGCCTTATCATTATACTCATCATTGCAATGCTCCTTGAAAACTTCGCCCACATCCCCGCCGTACAGCATGCCTTCGGCGGTATACGCGTTGCGGTCGCGGCGCTGATAGCAAATGCCGTAATAAAGCTCATCGGCAAAAACGTAAAGTCACCTCTGGCCATAGTGCTCTGCATAGCAGCCTTTGCCGCCATTACCTTCCTTTCACTTTCTCCCGTGCTTGTGGTATTGGTTGCGGCAATAGCGGGTATATCAGCAAAGGCGGTGGCAAAATGATGACATTACTTAACCTTTTCATAGAGTTCTTCAAAACCGGACTTTTCGCCGTGGGCGGCGGCCTTGCCACCATTCCCTTCCTTACCGCTATGACGGAAAAATACGATTGGTTTACCCGCCGGCAGCTTACCGACATGATAGCGGTTGCGGAATCCACCCCAGGCCCCATTGGCGTAAATACCGCCACCTTTGCAGGCTTCCGCGCTGCAGGCATCCACGGCGCGGTAACCGCCACATTCGGCCTTGTGCTGCCCAGCTTCCTTATTATTCTGGCAATAGGCAGAGCACTGCAAAAGTATAAGTCCAACCCCCTTGTGCAGAATGCCTTCTCCGGCCTGCGCCCCGCCTCCACCGGCCTTATTGCCGCTGCAGGCTGGTCTGTGCTGAAAACCGCTCTCAGCGGCACTGATATAATGGGAACGATCAGCCTTCCCGCCGTTATACTTTTTGCGGTGATCATGTTCCTCTCCAATACCAAAAAGCTCAAGTCCCTGCATCCCGCCGCTTTCATCGGCCTTGCGGCTGTGGTGGGTATAGTGGTTGGGATGTAAGGTATTTCTTATCTTATTCTTTTTCTCTTTCTTTTCCAACGGGAAAAGAGGGCTGCCCGCAGGCAGTTCGTTGGAGCCGTCTCCCGGCTCCAACTTCCGCTGAGCAAAAAGAGAAAGAAAAGCGACAAAATAAACAATATTATAAATAAACATGGTATCTCTATCTAACAGCCCCATAAAAATTGGGGCTTTTCTTTTTTATTATCTAATCCCATCAAACTTCAGAGAACTGCCCACCAAGAATAATTAAATATATATAACCACTAAAAAATCCGCTCCCTGCGAGCGGATTTTTTGAAATCACCTATTTCAATACTTTTAATACTGTACATTTAAACTTTTGCTTTTCTTTCTCTTTTTGCTACTTTTTCTCATTTATTTTCGCGTCCGAAAAGAAAGAGAAAAAGTAGATTATTTATGATACGGCTCCCCTCTCATGATCTTAAACGCCCTGTATATCTGCTCCAGCAGCATTATGCGAAATATCTGATGGGAAAAGGTAGGCTTTCCGAAGGATATCCTCTTATCTGCCCTTGCGAGAATTTCGGCCGATAGGCCGAGAGAACCGCCTATCGCAAAATCTATCCTGCTCTTTCCGCTGTTCATTATCTCCTCCATAAGCTGAGAAAGCTCAGGGGATGTAAGCTCTTTTCCCTTCAGGTCCATGGCAATAAGGTATTCCCCGGGCAATACCTTTTCCATCATCCTCTTGCCTTCAGCGTCCTTCACCTGCTCCATCAGGGCAGGGGAGAGCTGCTCAGGTGCTTTTTCGTCGTTTACTTCTATTATCTCTATATCGGCATAGCGGGATATGCGCTTTTTAAATTCGTTGCAGGCTTCGGTATAAAATTTTTCCTTAAGCCTGCCAACGCACAGCACCTTTACGTTCATACATCCTCCTCCACGGCAAACCTGCCCGTAACTCCATCCCGGTGTGCAACCCACAGGCAAAATTCATCCTTAGGTATCTGTTCCCTTTCAAGCTCTGAGCGCACCGTTTCCAGGGCCAGCTGTTCAAAGTTATTTTCCCGGCTAAGATGCCCCAGTATTGCGCCCCTTACCCCGGATTTATAAAGCCGGCACAATGCCTTGCCGCAGTTTTCGTTGGAAAGGTGACCTTTATCCGAAAGTATCCTTCTTTTAAGAGGATAAGGATATCTTGATGATGATACCAGCTCAGGATCGTGATTTGCTTCAATAAGCAAAAGGTCGCTGCCGGACGCCGCCGCATACAGGCTTTCCGTCATATGGCCTATGTCCGTCATAATGGTCAGCTTTCTTCCTCCGGCGAATATGCAGTATCCCACGGATTCCGCCGCATCATGAGGAGTAGGGAAGGGCAGCACATTTACGCTGCCGATGTAAAAATCCCGTCCCGTTTCAAATTCCCTTTTGCACCCAACAGGAACATTGCCTATATTATTTTCCATTGCCCGCCAGGTGGAGCTGTTTGCGTATATAGGTATTTTATATTTTCGCGCCAATACTCCCGCCCCGGCAATGTGGTCGGTATGCTCATGAGTTATAAGAAGAGCGTCAATATCCTTTAATGAAAGTCCAAATTCATTAAGCCCTTCATCTATTGTTTTAGCGGGCTTGCCTGCGTCGATAAGCAGCCTTGTTCCCGCCGCATCTATCAGTATGGAGTTTCCGGAAGAGCCGCTGAACAATGGCGCCATGTACATATATAAGCTCCTCCTCTCATAGGCTTTATTCAATTAGTTATCTTATCATAAATCAAATAACTATGGAATCATATCAATTCATTTTTCACAATATCTTGTTGCCTGTTTTATTTTATATTGGTATATATTGATTTTATTATTATCTAAACTCACAACAAATAAAATATCAGCCGTTCCGCTTATATAAATATCTACAATAATAAAAAAAGACATCTTAATTTAATAAGATGAACTTTTTAAATATGCTTGTTATTTTATGATTCCAGCTTTTTCATGGTTCTTGCCATGAACTTTTCAACGTTTATTATGAAGCGCTCGTGTGTTCCTTCGCCAATGAGACCCTTTTCGTCGTAGGCTTTTACCTCAAAGGTAAGCTTTTTTCCTTCCACTGCGGTGAGTGTGCTTTCGCACCATACCTTCATTCCAATGGGAGTAGCGCTTAAATGCGATACGTTTACATTGGAGCCAACTGTGGTACAGCCCTCCTCCATAAATTCATCCACGCTTAAGCAGCAGCACATTTCCATCATGTTTATCATCTGAGGAGTGGCAAATACTTCGATAGTTCCGCTGCCCACGGCGCCGGCTATATTGTCTTTGGTCACCATAGTTTCTATTTTGTTTGTTATGCCGGGAGTTATCATATTAATACCTCTTTTTATTATTGATATGCTGATAAGTATTGTACAGTATTTATATTAAAAATACCATTGTTTTAATGGCTATTTTACCATTCATAATTAATAATAAAATTTTTTGATAAAAACATATCCATGGTCAGCTTCCATGAGTATGGAGTTTTAGGCTGCTCCCATATTTTGATTATTATGTATATGTATAGCAGTAGATAGCCGCAGTGGCGTTGAAAACATGGAAAAGTGCAATTTAAATAGATAATACCTATAAAAATCCATGTTAAAAACATGTTAAGTAAACATTGAAAAAGCGCCGCCTTTTCAACCCTTTCAACAGCGCAAAGTTATCAATACCCATATCAACATAAGTTGTCCACATTTTATGGATTACTTCATTCACTTTGTTATGCTCATTTTTGTGCATTATGTGCATCAAAAGGACAAGCAACATTTTTCCAATATCTTCTTAACATGGGTTATCCACATTTTGTTGATTAATTTGTGCACATATTTTGCACAGATATATTTATATTATTCCATCCGCCTGGTTGCTCCTCCTCTCCGCCAAAGGTCGTCAAAGCGTAGCTTTGACATAGCTCCTTGTTGAAATACCTAAAATCTAAGGATTTTCGGTGAAAATCGTCGCTGCCGCTTTGGATTTTGCGCGGGTTCTTACGAAAAATCCAACGTACTTTCGCAGGCATCCAATAATAAACATACTGTGATTTTTAGGATAAGTAATGATTTCCCTCTATCGTCTTCGCCGTAAGGCGAAGATACATTAAAAGGGAGGTGGGTGGGTTTAGATAATTTAATTTGATGAATCTTTCCATAGGCCTATCGTTCTGCCGCAAAACCTCAAACGATCCAAAGGGCAGCGATGACCAGGCGGGTGGAATAATATAATAAAAAATACATATTATAACCAACAAAAACCCCATCCGTCATGGGGCTTTTTGAATAGAACACTAAAGTGTAATTTTAATTATTTAGTTTAAACTTTCTCTTTTTGCTTCTATCACCTATCACTTACCCACACAGAACCTGCTGAATATCCTGTCTATAACAGCGTCGTCGGCCTCTGCGCCGGTGATCTCCCCCAGGGAAAGCAAGCAGCTCCTAAGGTCGGTGGCGATGCAGTCAGCTTCTTCCGCGTCAAGTGAGGAAGCAAGGGCATTTGATGCTTCCTGAAGTGCATTAATGTGGCGAATGTTGGTAACCAGCGCGCTTTCGGTTTCGGGGGCGGTCATGGAGCCTATTTTATCAATAAGCCCGGATATGCCCTCGCCTGTGGCGGCGCTGACTGTAATATGCTCAACTCCGTATTTTTCCGCCTCGGCAATGGCAGCTGCTCCGTCGCTCAGGTCGCTTTTGCATATTACCGCCAAGCGCTTGCCGGGATGGGATAGCAGAGTTTTTTCCTCATCCGTAATATCACCGCCGCCGTCGATGGCGATGAGAAGTATGTCCGCCTTGTCCACGGCTTCACGGGCGCGGTCTATGCCTATGCTTTCCGCCTGGTTGGAAGATTCCCGCAGGCCCGCAGTATCAAACAGCCTTGCGGTTATGCCGTTGATAATGAGGGTACCTTCTATTATATCTCTGGTGGTGCCTGCCTCGGGGGTAACTATTGCCCGCTCTTCCCCAAGCATGGCGTTGAAAAGGGTGGACTTGCCTGCGTTTGGGCGGCCCAGTATTGCTATCTTTATGCCTTCCCTCACCATTCGGGAGGAGAGGCCGTTTTTTATAAGGTCATCAAGTTTGTTTTTTATATGCTTTATCTGGGAAGGCAGGGGAGTGAAAATATCCTCTTCCAGCTCTTCGGGGTAGTCTATCGCCGCATCAACGCCGGACAGCAGATCCGTAACTTCATTTTGTATTTCGCTTATTATTTTATAAAGGCTGCCGTTGAGCTGCTCCAGTGCGGACTTTGCACCTCTTCCTGATGAGGCACTTACTAAGTCCATTACAGCTTCTGCCCGGGTAAGGTCCATTTTGCCGTTCAAAAACGCCCGCTGGGTAAATTCGCCGGGAGCGGCAGGGCGAAGGCCGGTCTTGGATATTGCTCCAAGCACCCTTTTTGACACAGCGTACCCGCCGTGGATAAACAGCTCCGCCATTTCTTCACCGGTATAGCTGTTTGGGGCGGCAAAATACACTCCCATGCCGTCGTCCACGGGAATATCCCCGTCCATTATTGCGCCGTGGGAAAGGTATTTGTGCTGTATTTTGCCGGTGAATATTTTTTCAAGGGCGGGCTTTGCCTCAGGTCCCGATATGCGTATTACCGCTATTGCGCCGCCAACCGGCGTTGCCAGGGCGTATATGGTGTCCTTCATGGGTTCGCTCCTTTTGTGGGATGGTTATATGATAACGTTTTGATGGGGTATAGTCTACTTTTTCTTTTTCTTTTCCGATGGAAAAGAAATAAGAAAAAGTAGCAAAAAGAAAAAGAAAAGATGAAGTTTGGAGTTATATTGGTATATGCATACTTAGATGTGCTGTCCAAAAAGCCGCTCAACGGGAGCGGCTTTTTGAGTTTCAGTGGTGTGATGAGTTTTCTGCCGCTTTTTCCCGCACTAGGCCCGCAGGCCTGTACAGAGAGCCCCTTGCCGTAGGCAAGTCTAAGCGCGGAGGAAGGGAAAAAGTACATTAAAAGGGTGGCGGGTGGGTTTAGATAAGTATTCCCTTAAATTAAAACTCACACATCATCAAAATAATAAAAAATTCCTCCATAAATACTCACTGCCACTGTTTTTTACCTGACGGAAATAGTATAATATATGTTAGCAGAACTATGGAGGTATCGCCCATGAAACTGACCGTCGACACTCAGGAGCTCAACGCCGTACTGGCCGTAGCGTCCAAGGCCCTCAGCGCCAAGTCCACCGTAAGCATACTGGAAGGCATATATATGGCCGCGGAAAACGGCGAGCTGCTGCTGCGCTGCACCGATATGTCTCTGCAGATAGAGGCCACCATAGGCGCCAGCGTTGAAAAGGGCGGAGCATGCGTGCTGCCCGGCCGCCTCTTTGCGGACCTTGCTAGAAAGCTCCCCGGCGAAGAAACCTCCTTTACCCTGGAAAAGTCCTCCATGCTGGTGGAGAGCGGCAGAGCCACCACCACCATGCAGACCGAGAACGCCAAGGACTATATCAGCATGCCGGATGTGCACAGGGAATTCTCACTTACCATATCCAAGCCTGCCCTTAAGAATATGATACGCCAGAGCATATTCGCCACCGCTCAGGACGATTCTAAGCCCATACTTCGCGGCGTACTGCTGGAGCTTGAGGATGATATACTCAGCATGGTGGCGCTGGACGGTTACCGCCTTGCCCGCCGCAAGGAAAGGGTAAAGGTAACAGGCGAATTCAGAAATTCCGTGCTGCCTTCCCGTGGCCTGCTGGAGATCAGCCGAATCCTGGACGATAACGACGAGGATATCAACCTTGTTTTCTCCAAGACCCACGTTATGATAGACATGGGCTGCACCCGCATAATCACCCGCCTTATGGACGGCGAATTCATACGCTATCGCCAGATACTCCCCACCGGCCATACCACCCGCATCAGGGCAAACCGTCAGGAGCTGATGGACAGTATAGACCGCGTATCCCTCATGGCAAGGGAAGGCAAAAAGAACCACATAAAGTTCTCCTTTGAGGAGAAGACCCTTACCATCACCGCCAACAGCGAGATAGGCAACAGCCGCGAGGTCATCGCCATAGACCGCGTGGGCAACGACCTTGATATCGCCTTTAACGCCAAGTATTTCAGCGACGTGCTGAAGGTGCTGGATGACGAATACGTCACCCTTGAGATGAACAGCAACATAAGCCCCTGTGTTGTGGCGCCGGAAAACGGCAGCGAGTATTATTACCTTATTCTGCCTGTGCGCCTGTTCACCGCGTCCTAAAGAAAACACTATAAATAATAGGAGAAGGATTTCCTTCTCCTTTATTTATCTATACCCGCCCGCCGCCCTTTAAGGTATCTTTGCCTAAAGGCGAAGACGGATCGGGTACAGCCCCAAGGCTGAAGGCTCATGCTGTTGACAGAACTTTCCGCTTCTCCCTCAGGGGGAAGCTTTTTTGAAGGGCGATGGGCGGCATCAGATAATAATTACTTTTTCACTGTTCACTATTACCTATAACATATAACTTCCTATGTGCTCAGATAATCCCCTGTGACAAAAACACATTTCATGGTATACTGGAAAAGATAAAATTCGCCATGATGGGCGGAGTAAATTAATGGCTGGGGAGGTGGCTCAGCTGATAAAAGTAGCATTCTGCGACGATGGTATTTCTGTATTGAATGATATAGAGCTGTTTTTAAATGAATAAGGCGAGGAGCGCAGTGAGGATATCAGCCAGGCGCAGCAGCCCATTTGATCTGCTTGCGGAAACGGAAAAGGGCACAAGGTTTGACGTTATCCTTCTGGATGTGATCATGCCCGGCGAAACCGGCATAGACGCGGCGACCGAAATAAGAAAATTCGACAGAAACGTAAAGATAATATTCCTTACCTCCTCTTCGGAATACGCTGTGCAGTCATACAGCGTGGAGGCCTTTTACTATCAGCTGAAGCCAATATGCAAAGAGGCCTTTTTCAGCCTGATGGATTCCGTCATATCCGCCTGCAAAAAGGGAGCAGGGCAGCAGCCTTGTGCTCAGATGCAAAAGCGGCATTAATAAAATAGAGATAAAGCATATTGAATACTGCGAGGTAATACACAGGACTCTCTTTATCCACCTGACCAGCGGAAGGGTGCTGGAGAGCATAGGCAGCATGGATGAGCTGAGCCGTCAGCTGGAGGAATACGGATGCTTCCTCAGGCCTCATCGCTCATATGTTGTAAACCTTGAGCACGTGCAGTCCATTTCACATAATATGATAACCATGTCCTGCCTTACTGATATACCCATACCCCGGGGCAAATACGGCGAGATAAAGGACGCATATCTGGAATACGCCTTTCAGAACAGGAAGGTGATGGCATGAGCATGTGGATATCACTGCTGAACGGCACCGTGGTAAGCGTTTTCGGCTGCCTGCTTTCGGGATATTTCTGCGGCGTAATGGAAGAAAAAAGCCACAGGCGCATCTTCCTTATGGGAGTCGCAGGGGTAATGCTGCTGCAGGCGGTAACATACAGCATATGGAATGAGGAGATCGTTCGCCATATATATCCGCTGGTGATACATCTTCCCCTGATGATACTGCTGGGGAGGATCACCGGAAAGCCCATGTGGTCAATTATATCCGTACTGTTTTCCTATCTGTGCTGCCAGCTGAGGCGATGGCTGGCGCTGCTTGCGGTGGCCATTCTCAATGGCGGCCACATGATGCAGGACATTGCGGAATTGATACTGACGCTCCCGCTGATATTTGTGCTGATACGCTATGTGGCTCCGGCGGTGCAGCCCCTGTCCGAGCATACCCCCCGGCGTTCAGTTTCGCTTTGGCATTATTCCCGGGGTGTACTATGTTTTTGATTACGCCGTCGTGGTGTATACGGATCTGCTTATAGGCAATAACCCTGTGATCGTGGAGTTTATGCCCTTTGTGTGCTGCGGGGCGTATATTATCTTTTTGCTGCATTATTTTCACGAGGAGCAGAACAAGAATCAGCTTAGGCAGGCACAGGAAAACCTGGACATACAGCTGAGGCAGTCGGTTCGCGAGATGGAGGCCCTGAGGGAATCTCAGGCTCTGGCCCGCCAGTACCGCCATGACCTGCGGCACCATCTGCAGTATGTTTCCTCCTGCATAGAAAACGGGCAAAGTGACAAGGCACAGGAGTACATCTCGGATATTTTCCGGGAGATACAGGCCCAGAAGGTGCAGCGATACTGCGAAAACGAAACGGTAAACCTTATACTTTCCGCCTTTGACGCAAGGGCAAAAAAGGACGGTGTCACCTTAAAGATATCCGGCGGGCTGCCTTCGCTTTTGAATATGTCTGTCAGCGATCTGTGCGTGCTGCTGTCCAATGGGCTGGAAAACGCCCTGCACGTCTGCATGGAGGATGCCATTCCGCAGGAAAAGCGGATAATAGATATGCAGGTTTATATGCGGGAGAAAAAGCTATTTCTGCAGATAACAAATCCCTGCGCCGGCAAGGTCGCCTTTGAGAACGGCATACCCGTATCCCACAGGGAGGATCACGGCATAGGGGTGCGCAGCATATGCACCATTGTACAAAAATACGGAGGGGTGTACAGTTTTCTGCAGAAGGGGGATAAGTTTATCCTCAGGCTGTCCATATAGAATGATGATTTTTATAGAGCAGGCGGCTCCTGTACAGGGGACGCTTTTTATTTGGGTCGTGGGGGGGAAGGTAAATGTGAAAAGTGAATAGTGAATAGTGAAGAAGTAACTTTTATCTATACCCACCCGCCTCGTCGTTACGGGCTGCGCTTACTTGCGGCCATATCCGGCCCTCTCAGTCAGCAAAGCTGACAGCTCCCCCGGAGGGGGAGCCAAGGGAAAAGCGGGCAGTGAATAGTAAAAAGGTAATTATTATCTATACCCAACCCACCACCCTCGTTGTCGCGGACTGCGCTCTGCTCACAGCCATATCCTTCGGATATGCCTTTTCGTACGCTCCATCGCTCCTCCTCTCCGCCAAAAATCGTCGCTGCGCTTTGGATTTTCGGCGGGTTCTTACGGAAAAATCGAACGTACTTTCGCAGGTATCAGATAATGACCATACTTGGATTTTTGGGATGAGTAATGATTGCCGTCTATCGTCTTCGCCGTAGGCGAAGATACCTAAAAAGGGTGGCGGGTGGGATTAGATAATAATTACTTTTTCACTATTTACTATTACCTATAACTTCATATGCGGGTTTGGTTTAGATAATTATTTTGCCGGCTATTCCAGCGGCCTTTCTTTTTGCCGTAAAACCACAAATAATCCAAATCGCAGCCCGCCATCACGCGGTTCACCCTAAAGCCCAACGCCGAAAATTGTCGATTCAGTACCTTTTCGGTACGATTGGGGACGGATGTCCCCTTTTTTATGCAAAAAGCGCTACCATACATACAAGCCACAGGCTATATACAACTTAGGAGGAAACACAAATGAAGAAAATATTCGCCCTGGTTCTGGTTATCGCAATGGCTCTTAGCTTTGCAGGCTGCGGCGGCCCCGACAGGCAGCCCGCCATCGACGCCTTCAACGCCGCCAACACCGTATTCACCGAGGTTGCCAGTGCCATTAATTCCGGCGCTGTTGAAGCGGCAGAGGAAGATGTGGAGTATCTTATTGAGCTTGCCGAAGTGATCGCAGAGCACAAGGCCATTCTGGAAGATGACAGCGTTGAGCTTACCGAAGAAGAGCTGGCCGAAATGACAAGCTGGTATGGAGAGGTAGAGGCTCTCATGGGCGAGCTCAAGGCAGAGTACGGCCTGTAATAAAAACTATAAAAATATGGCGGATGCGGATAACCGCATTCGCCCTTTTTTAAAATGTTAGAAAGGAAGCGGTTGTATGGAACTCGTTATTATCGGCGCGGCAATAGGGTGTATGGTAATGTGGGCCATTCTGGTTTGCCGCAGGCTGACAATACTGAATGAAAACGTCAGCAGAGCCATGAGCCGGATAGGCGTACAGCTTTCCCTGTGCTTTGACGCTGTTATGGAGTTCCTTGAAGAGACCGGAAGGTATGCCGGAGATCCCCGTATTATAATGGAAGCTGTCAACCGCTGCCGCACCCCCCTTACGGGCAGCTCCACACCGGAAGAGGTGAAAAGGCAGGAGAACGTATTAAGCGACGCGCTGAGGCGAATACGTACCGCGGCGGCCAAATATCCCGGCCTTACAAAGAGCCGGGTATATGTGGGAACCATGGGCGCAGTGGACGGCTACCTGAAGACGGCGGACACCGGCCGCCTTATCTATAACGACAACGTCACCAAGCTCAACCGCGAGCTTATCATGTTTCCAACTTCCCTGATGGGCAGAATGCTGGGATTAAATAAAAGGGAATATCTGGCAGCAACGGAATTTATTAAAGAATAACATAACTGCACTTATATTTTTTTAGGAGGAAAACTATGGGTCTGTTTGATAAAAGAGAGCCCTGTGCCATCTGCGGCGGCAAGGTAAAGGGACTTTTTCCCCACGATGTTGAAGGTCAGCTGGTATGCGACAGCTGCTTTGGCGTAATAGACCTGCCCAGCGACAAGGCAAACAGCCTTTCCATGGCACAGTTTCTGGAATACAGCGCTTTCCGTCAGGAAAACGATAAGCTCCGCCAGAAGTTCTCCACCACCCTTAAGGTGGATTTCGGCTGGCTGGATGATAAGGTAATGTTTGACCATACCAACAAGCTGATGTGTCTGGATAAGCACCTGAACAAGACCATATTCGAAGGCAAGCATATCCGCTCCTTCAGCATCCGCGAGGATGCATACAACCTCTTTGAGGGCAGCGCGGCAGGTCTTGTGTGCTATGCAAGCTCTGTACCCGACAGGGTAATGGCGCTGGCTCCCCAGATAAACCAGATGCGCATGCAGGAGCAGATGCGCCGCAATACAGAGCGGATGATAGATATGCTGGACGGCGAAAGGAACAACAATACCTCCAGCTATTACCCCTCCATGAATATACCTGAACCCTTTGATAAGTTTGTAGTGGATATTCATCTGGATCATCCCTATTGGCGTATCATTACTCTGGATATGAATGGTCCCCGCTTCAGCAGCAGCATGCCGGACGTAAACGACTACATGAGGGACTACAACAATAACGTGGCTACCATGCAGCAGCTGGCTCAGGCTCTGATGGACCTTGCATTCCCCGGCGCACCTGTTCAGCAGATGGGCGGCAATATGGGCGCAGGCATGAATATGGGCAACATGTACGGCGCCGCCACTATGGGCGCACAGACCATGAATCGCTCCATGCCTATGGGCGGGCAGCCTATGATGGGCGGCATGCCTGTGGATGCCGTAGCCGAGGTGCAGCGCTTTAAGATGCTGCTGGATCAGGGCATCATCACCGAGGCGGAGTTTGAAGCCAAGAAACGTCAGCTGCTGGGCCTGTAAGGAGATGTGAATATTATGATGAAAAAACTGTTAGCTTTTATACTGGCACTTGCAATGTGCTTTACCCTTACCGCATGCGGCGGTGAGGAGGACGTTATAATAGAAGTGGAAATGCCGACGGAAGAGGCGGCTCCCGCAGAAGCGGAAGCGGTAAGCGGCCAAAGCTGGGCGGTTTACTGGTATCTCTGCGGCAGCGACCTGGAGCCCAACTATGCCTGCGCCACCACCGACCTGCAGGAAATGCTGGAGGTACAGCTGCCCGAGAACGTCAGCGTGGTAATTCAGACCGGCGGCGCCGCCGTATGGCAGAATGAGCTGATGGATCCATCCAAGATACAGCGCTGGCTGTACAACAGCGAGGGCCTGCAGCTGGTGGACGAGCAGGAGACCACCAACATGGGCGACGCCCAGACACTGTATGATTTCCTGTACTTTGCCAACGCAAACTTCCCTGCCGACAAGGTGGCGGTCACCTTCTGGAACCACGGCGGCGGCTCTGTAAACGGCGCCGCGTTTGACGAGATACACGGCCTTGATTCTCTGGACCTTGCGGAAATGTATCAGGCCTTTGACGCCATATGGCCTGCGGACACTGCCAACCCCGCTCTGGAGCTGGTGGGCTTTGATACCTGTCTTATGGCAACGGTGGACGTGGCGGCAGTGTTCCAGAGCTTTGAAAAGTATCTGGTGGCCTCCGAAGAGGTTGAGCCCGGCAACGGCTGGCTGTATTCAGGCTGGCTCAGTGAGCTTGCTGCCAACCCCGCCATGGACGGCGACGACCTTGGCATAGCCATTGCCGGCACCTACTATGCGGGCTGCGAGGCGGTGGGCACACAGGATAACATCACCCTGTCCGTTACAAACCTTACCAAACTATCTCCGCTCCTTGATGCATACGAGCGCTTTGGTCAGGAGGCCTTTGTGGCCGCCGCGGAAGACCCCGGTTTCTTTGCGCAGCTGGGCCGCGCCGCCTCGCAGAGCGAAAACTACGGCGGCAACACCAGAGAGCAGGGCTATACCAACATGGTGGACCTTGGACATCTTGCCCGCCAGACCGCATGGATGCTGCCTGCGGCTCAGGATGTAACAGATGCGCTGAATGAGTGCATAGTATATAAGGTGGGAGGCATATACCGCTCCGAGGCAACCGGCCTCAGCTGCTATTACTCCTACAATGGCGACATAAACGACTTTAACGGCTATATCAACGTGGGCACCGGCCTTGCCTTCAAGCATCTGTATGCCCTTGGCCTTACCGGTGAGCTTGCAGAGGGCGGCGACGAGTATCTGGCCTCTGCCGTCACCTTTGAGTGCGAAAACGGCGAGATCTGGACCACCGTATATGAGGACTAGGCAGGATTGATAAAAAACAAAGCGGCTGCGGGAAAGTGATTTCCCGCAGCTGTGTTCTTTATTGGAGGAGAGGAGGGTAAGGTAAGTCTGCAAACAAAAACAATATATTATAAAAAAGTACTTGCATTGTGCATATTCTTTATGTATAATACATACGTTGCGAAATCGCTGGTGTAGCTCAGTTGGTAGAGCGCGTCATTGGTAATGACGAGGTTCATGGGTCCGACTCCCATCACCAGCTCCAAACGAAAACCACCCAAAAGGGTGGTTTTTTCGTTTGGATTTTTAATTGAGGGGAGTCGGAGGGCGGAATTTATCTATACCCGCCCACCACCCTCTTAATGTATCTTCGCCTAAAGGCGAAGAGGATAGAGGGGTAATGGTTGCTCAACATTAAAAAAGCATGGTTATTATCTGATGCCTGTGAAAGTACGTTCGGTTTTTCCGCAAGAACCCACGCAAGATCCAACGTGCAGACGGCGAGGGCGGCGGGCATAGATAATAATAATAACTTCTTCACTATTCCCGTTGCCTCACATGGGGGAGGCATAAGCTGATTTCCGCCCAAATACAATAAGAATTTTCCCCTCTCGTTGACACTTATGGCGGGGTATGCTAAAGTATAAATTAAGAATCTTTGGATAGAAGGTGACAGTATGGAACATATCAAAACTTTGAACACCCGCAACCTGTGCGAGAGCGCAAAGAACGGCGGCTGCGGCGAATGCCAGACTTCCTGCCAGTCCGCATGCAAGACCAGCTGCGGTATCGCAAACCAGAAGTGCGAAAGCGCTAAGGAAAGCAAGTAATTGCACTGAGCAAAATGCCACTTCGGTGGCATTTTTTCAGAATGTCAAAAAAGTCCTATTGGGACTTTTTTGAGTTTACAGGTTTTGCCTAAAACGCAAGGGCGTTGACCGGCGGCAAAACCTGCAAAGAAGGAAAACCTTGCGGTTTTCATCCGTTCTGACGCACACACCCCAGGGTGGCTTCTCTTGTTCCTTCGGAACAATTCACCCCCTGTCGTCAGAGCCGGATTTAAAGTCAAGGGTTGCGACCCTTGACAATCCCAAGGAATTAATAGACTGTTCCGGTGCTGTTAGAAGATAATAGGAGAAAAAGCAAATGATCCATCAATATAAACTGGGCGGTTATAATATCGTGCTGGACGTATGCTCCGGCTCTGTTCACGCTGTGGACCAGGTGGCATACGACATTATCGCCATGTTTGAGGCGGAGCCCAGGGAAAAAGTTCTGGCCGCCATGAAGGAAAAGTACTGCGGACGTGAGGACATCACCCCTGAGGACATAGAGGAATGCTATGCTCAGGTTGCCGCCCTCAAGGATGAAGGCAGGCTCTTTGCGGAGGATACCTTTGAGCCCATGGCGGGCAAGCTGAAGCAGAAGACCGCCGGGGTGGTAAAGGCACTGTGCCTGCACGTTGCCCACACCTGCAACCTTAACTGCTCCTACTGCTTTGCCAGTCAGGGCAAGTATCACGGGGACAGGGCTGTGATGAGCTTTGAGGTGGGCAAGCGGGCGCTGGACTTCCTTATGGAAAACTCCGGCAGCAGGCGAAATCTCGAGGTGGACTTTTTCGGCGGCGAGCCGCTGATGAACTTCCAGGTGGTAAAGGACCTGGTGGCATATGCCCGAAGCGTGGAAAAGGAGCGGGGCAAGAACTTC
This sequence comes from Clostridia bacterium, assembly GCA_017547885.1. GTDB lineage: Bacteria > Bacillota > Clostridia > Christensenellales > CAG-138 > SFEL01. Next base: position 85,941 of record JAFYOP010000007.1, read on the forward strand.
CGCTTTACCCTTACCACCAACGGCGTACTTGTGGATGACGACGTTATCGACTTTGCCAACAGGGAGTGCAGCAACGTGGTGCTGAGCCTGGACGGCCGCAGGGAGATACATGACAGATACCGTGTGGACTATGCGGGCAATGGCAGCTGGGACAATATCGTGCCCAAGTTCCAGAAGTTCGTGGAAGCCCGCGGCGGCAGGGAATACTACATGCGGGGCACATTTACCCACGCAAATCCCGACTTCCTTAAGGATATTCAGCAGATGCTGGACCTTGGCTTCAGCGAGCTCAGCATGGAGCCTGTGGTATGCGCCGAGGGAGACCCCGCAGGCCTTACCGGGGAGGATATGGCCATCGTAATGGAGCAGTATGAAAAGCTGGCGGAGCTGATGCTGCAGCGTGATAAGGAGGGCAAGCCCTTTACCTTCTATCATTACATGATAGACCTGTCCGGCGGGCCCTGCATATATAAGCGCATTTCCGGCTGCGGCAGCGGCACGGAATACATGGCGGTCACCCCATGGGGGGACCTGTACCCCTGCCATCAGTTTGTTGGCGAGGAAAAGTTTAAGCTTGGTGACATTTGGAAGGGCGTTGACAATACCGCCATACAGGATGAGTTTGCCTCCTGCAATGTATACGCCCATCCCGAATGCCGTGACTGCTGGGCAAGGCTGTATTGCTCCGGCGGATGTGCCGCCAACGCGTACCACGCCACAGGCAAAGTGACCGGCATATACGAAAAGGGCTGCACCCTCTTTAAAAAGCGCATGGAGTGCGCCATCATGGTGGCGGTTGCACGGGCGCTGGGGGAGTGAAGCGGTGATTATTATCTAATCCCACCCACCACCCTTTAATGTAGCTTCGCCTATGGGCGAAGCCGGGGGATGGGAATCATTCCTCAGCCTAAAGAAGAAAACGTGATTTATATCCAATACCTGCGATAGCGCGCCCTGTTTTCCCGTAAGGGAAAACATACCCTAAAAGGGCGGCGGGAGGGTATAGATTATTAAATAGCTATCTCTTTCATCGACTTTGCGTACTGCCGTAATACAAGGCAAAAAGGCATAGAGGAAAAGCATGAACACACCCATCTGTGACTTTGTAAACAGCTATATTAAAGGGGACCCTTTGCGCCTGCATATGCCGGGCCATAAGGGGGCGCCCCTTTTAGGCATGGAAAAATACGACATCACCGAGATACCCGGGGCGGACAGCCTGTACGAGGCGGAGGGCATAATCGCCGAGAGCGAAAGCAACGCAGGCTCCCTCTTTGGCTGCAATACCCTCTATTCCACCGAGGGCTCCTCCCAGTGCATAAAGGCCATGCTGCACCTTGCGGCGGGCCATGCCCGGGCAAAGGGACAAAGGCCCCTTATACTTGCGGGGCGCAATGCCCATAAGGCCTTCCTGAGCGGAGCTGCCCTGCTGGGCCTTGAGGTGATGTGGCTGTATCCTGAAGAGGGGGACAGCTATCTTTCCTGCAGCATCACGGGGGAAGGGCTGGAGCGTGTGCTTTCGGCCGTGGAGCAAAAGCCCGCGGCCCTGTACATCACCTCTCCCGATTACCTTGGCAATACCGCGGACATAGCCGCGCTCTCTAAGGTGTGCAAAAGACATGGCATGCTGCTGCTGGTGGATAATGCCCATGGGGCGTACCTGAGATTCCTGCCTGAGTCCCGCTTCCCAATAGACCTTGGGGCGGATATGTGCTGTTCCTCTGCCCACAAGACACTGCCTGTGCTGACAGGCGGGGCGTATCTGCATATTGCTGACAGCATACCTGCCAATATTACTTTACAGGCAAAGAATTCCCTCAGTCTGTTCGGCTCCACCAGCCCTTCGTATCTTATACTGCAGTCTTTGGACAGGGCAAACCTGTACCTTGAGGGGTACGGGGAAAAACTTGGGTGCTTTATCCCCAGGGTAAGCGAGCTGAAGGGCAGGCTTGCGGAGAGCTGCCTTGAGCCTTACGGTGATGAGCCGCTGAAGATAACCATAAAAACCAAGCCCATGGGATACCTTGGCACCGAAATAGCGGAGATGCTGTATGAGCGGGGCATAGTGTGCGAGTTTGCGGACCCCGACTATATAGTGTTCATGCTGTGCCCCGAAACGGGAGAGGAGGGGCTGGATAAACTTGAGAAGGCTCTTTTGAGCATACGCCACAGGCGGATATTTTTGCCGCCGCCTCCATCCTTTGCAAGGGGAGAGCGGGCCATGTCCCTTCGCGAGGCGGCCCTTGCCCCCATGGAGCTGATACCCGTAGGCGAGAGCGCCGGCCGCATACTGGGGGCGGCAAGCGTTGGCTGTCCGCCCGCGGTGCCAATACTGGTGTGCGGTGAGAGGATAGATGAGCACGCCGTCAAATGCTTTGAGTATTACGGCATACAGCGCTTGGGCGTGGTGAAGGAATAGGAAAATAAGGAGAGTATAATGGAATACCGCATACTGCCCCGAGGGGGCCACAGCATAGGCGTTATAGGAATGGGCTCGGCGGTGATAGGCCGGCAGCCCCATGAGGAGATGCTCCGCACCATACGCAGGGCGTATGAGCTGGGTGTCAATATGTTTGACATGGCGGGAGGCCATGGAGCTGTGTTCGGCGCATACGGGGAGGCACTTAAGGACGTGCGGGATAAGGTTTTCCTTCAGGTGCATTTCGGCGCGGTGTATACCGACGGGGGCGAATACGGCTGGACCACAGACCTTGAAAAGATAAAGCAGTCCTTTGAGTGGCAGCTGAAGCTATTGCAGACGGACTATGTGGACTTTGGCTTTATCCACTGTCTGGATGAGGACAAGGACCTTGAAACCTACATAAACAACGGCGTGCTGGATTACATACTGGAGCAGAAGGCAAAGGGCGTGGTAAAGCAGATAGGCTTTTCCTCCCATACCCCAGCCATGGTAAACAGGGTGCTGGATATGGGATTGGTGGACATACTTATGTTCAGCGTAAATCCCCTGTATGACTTTGGTCAGGGAGAATATGACCGTGGCCTGTGGGGAAAGGGAGAAAGCGCCGAGCGCCACGAGATGTACTGCCGCTGTCAGCGTGAGGGGGTGGGCATAACCGTAATGAAGCCCTTCAGCGGCGGCCTGCTGCTGAGCCCGGAGCGCTCTCCCTTTGGCCGGGCGCTGACACCTGCCCAGTGCATACAGTATGCGCTGGATAAGCCGGGGGTAATAAGCGTGCTGCCCGGCTTTGGCAGCCTTAAGGAGGCGGAGCAGGTGCTGTCATACTTTGACACTGCCCCGGAGCAGCGGGATTATTCCATACTCAGCACCCTTGCGCCCAGGCAGAACATGGGCCATTGCGTATACTGCAGGCATTGCCATCCTTGCCCCATGGGGCTGGACGTGGCCCTTATCAATAAATACTACGACCTTGCCCGGGTGGGAGATAACCTTGCAAGGGAGCATTATCTTACCCTTGATAAAAAGGCGGGGGACTGCGTATCCTGCGGACACTGTGACGGACGCTGCCCCTTCCACGTAAATCAGAGCGGCAGAATGGCAGAGATAAAAGAGTATTTCGGAGAGTAAATTATGCAGTTTGATGCCCATTGTATGGAGTGCCTCGTAAGGAGGCAGCTGAACCTTGCGCTGAAGTATGGCGACGGAAAAACCATGGACGCATACATGCGTGAGGTGATGCAGACCATACTGACAGCCCCAAAGGGAGTATCCGCCCCATGGCTTGCAGGTGCCTTTGCCGGAATATTTCAGCGCTACTGGCCGGGGGAGGACGCATACGCAAAGCTCAAGCAGGATTCCAACGACCTTGTGATGGATATGTTGCCCCGGCTCAGGGAGGCCGTTGACATGGCGCAGGACCCCCTTGAGATGGCGCTGCGCTATGCCTGCGTAGGCAACTTTTTAGACTTTGGCATACTTGCCCCCGAAACCGCACGGCAGGAGCTGGACAAGTCCCTTGAGGGAGAGCCGGATGAGCTTGCGGATATGGCGGTATGGGCAAAGATGCGCGGGGAGCTTATGGGCGCAAAAGAGGTGCTTATCCTTGGGGATAACGCTGGGGAGATAGTCTTTGACATGCTGCTGGTGGAGCAGCTTAAGAAGCATGATCCCGCCCTTACGGTCACCTATTGCGTCCGGGGCGGCAATGTGCAGAACGACGCCACCCGTCAGGACGCCACATACTGCGGCATGGATAAGATATGCGCCATGGTGGACAGCGGCGCAAATATTTCCGGCACTGAGCTTGACTACATTGGCGATGAGCTGAAGGCCGCCATCAAAAGGGCGGATGTTATCATCGCCAAGGGCAGCGGCAATTTTGAGTCCATGGCAGGCTGCGGCCTTAACGTGTATTACGTGTTCATGTGCAAGTGCAGGCGCATTGCAAAGCTTATGAAGGTGCCTCTCATGTCCGCCATGCTGCTGCGTGAGCGGGATGCCGTGATCGCGGACCCGTATGTGGGCAGGCTGGATTAGGGGAAGCAAAAAGAGAAAGAAAAGCGAAACGAAAAGCACAATTTTCGTTTCGCTTTTTTGTGTGGAAAATATGGAGAAATGGTGTTTATGCTTTGGGTTTGCGGCAGAACCCAAGGCCAATGAAAAGAGTCAGCAAATTAAATTATCTAATCCCACCCACCACCCTTTTAATGTAGCTTTTCCTGACGGAAAAGCATAAAGTGCTGTCCATAGCACGGTGTTTAATGCACAGGGTCGTATTTGGTGGATCGATGCTTATCTGTGCTTAACCGTCTTCGCCTTTAGGCGAAGATACCTTAAAAGGGTGGAGGGCGGGATTAGATAATAATTACATTTTTACTATTCACTGCCCGCTTTTCCCTTGGCTCTCCCTTCGGGAGAGCTGTCGGCGCAGCCCACTGAGAGGGGAAATGCCCTGCGCATAAATTGCCCTCTCCGGCCTTGCTTCGCCCGGCCACCTCTCCCATAGGGAGAGGCAAGGTCTTGGCTCCCCCCTCCGGGGGAGCTGTCAGCTTTGCTGACTGAGAGGGCCGGATATGGCCGCAAGCAGTCTGCGACGACGAGGCGGGCAGGCCTCTTTTTGCTGCTTTTTCTCTTATTTTCCCGTTGGAAAAGAAAGAGAAAAAGAAGATATACTCATCTATTTTCTACACCCCAAGATACTCCAGTATCTCCGCGGCGTTGGTGTCGGGCTTTGCCTTGGGGAATACCTTTTCCACCACACCCTGGGGGGAGAGGACGAATGTGCTGCGGACGACGCCCATGGATACCTTGCCGTAGAGCTTTTTCTCCTGCCACACCCCAAAGCCCTGTATTGCGGTAAGCTCAGGGTCAGAGAGGAGAATAAAGGGCAGATCGTACTTTTCGGCAAACTTCTGATGTGAGGCTGTGCTGTCCTTGCTTATGCCGATAACCACAACATCATTGCTGCGGAAGCCGTCGTATGCGGCGGCAAAGGCGCAGGCCTGGCGGGTGCAGCCGGGGGTGTTGTCCCGGGGGTAAAAGTAGACCACCACCCGCTTGCCGGTGAAATCCGAAAGGGAGACCGGATTGCCATCCTTGTCCATAAGGGTAAAATCAGGGGCTTTATCTCCAACTTTAAGCATATTATTTTTCCTCCTGCGTGTTTTTTCCCTGTCCGTAATTGTCAAAGCGGCGGCGTATATCCGCCATCTGCTCAGGGGTAAGGGAGTTTGCGCCGCCCATGGCCTGGCAGCGCCAGTACAGCTCCGCCACAAACTCAACCTCCTCAGCCGCCGCAAAGGCCCGCTCAATATTGGGGCCTGCGGCAATAAGGCCGTGATGGCCAAGGAGCAGTGCGTTTTGTGTCATTGCATCCGCAGCGGCGGCCGCAAGCTCCTCCGAGCCGAAGGGATAGTATGGTATGCAGGGCACGTGGTCGCCTGCGTAGCCTATCAGGTAATGTATGGGGGGCAGAGGCTTTTCCATGCAGGCCAGGGTGGCGGCAAAGGTGGAGTGGGTGTGCACCATGGCGGCAATATCAGGGCGTCTTTTATAGCAGGCGATGTGCATTGAAAGCTCGCTGGAGGGGGCAAGGCTGCCATATATCACGCTGCCGTCCATATTTACCACAGGCACATCCTCGGGGGTCATGGTTTCATACTCCACCCCGCTTGGGGATATGGCGATGAGATCTCCCTGCCGTATGCTTATGTTTCCCCCTGTGCCCCGGGTGAGGCCGCGGCTCTGCATCAGGCGGCAGTAATGCACTATTTGTTCTCTTTCTCTTTTCAGCATATATTCACCTATTCAAACAATGCCTTAAGGCTCTCGGCATAGGGCGGGCGGCATATGCCCTTTTCGGTTATTATGGCGGTGATGAGGCTGTTGTCCGTCACGTCAAAGGCGGGATTGTAGCACTTTACCTCTGGCAGCGCCATGGGCTGAGAGTAGAACTTTTCCCGTATCTCCCCCTCAGGCCGCAGCTCTATCTTTATATCTTCCCCCGTGGGGCAGCTCATGTCAATGGTGGAGGTGGGGCCCAGCACGTAGAAGGGAATGCCGTAATGCTTGGCCAGTATCGCCACGCCGCTGGTGCCTATCTTGTTGGCGACGTCACCGTTGGCGGCCACCCTGTCGCAGCCCACCATGCAGGCGGATATCCAGCCGTTTTTCATTACTATGCTGGCCATGTTGTCGCAGATGAGGGTAACGTCCGCTCCGGCCTTGTGCAGCTCATATGCGGTGAGCCTTGCTCCCTGCAAAAGGGGGCGGGTCTCGTCGGCAAATACATGAAGCTTTACTCCCTTCTCAAGGGCAAGGAAAAGGGGACCCTGACCTGTGCCGTAGCGGGAGGTGGCAAGGGGGCCTGCGTTGCAGTGGGTCAGCACTCCGTCCCCATCCTTCAGCAGAGAAAGGCCGTATTCGGATATCCTGCGGCACATGTCCATATCCTCGTCATGTATGGCTGCTGCCTCGTCAAAGAGGCGGGGGAGGATATCCTCCGGGGCAAGGCCGCAAAGCTCCTTTGCCCTGCTGAGTATACGCCCCGTTGCCCAGGAAAGGTTCACCGCCGTGGGCCGGGAGGAATTAAGGTATGCGCACTGCTTTTCAAGGTGGGCAATAAAGGCATGGGCGCTGTCCATGGGCCCCTGTGCCCCCAGTATGCAGGCGGCATATCCCGCGAACACTCCTATGGCGGGGGCGCCGCGTATTTTTAACAGGTATATCGCGTCGTAAAATTCCTGCGCCGTCTTCAGCTCGATGTACTCATGGCTGTTTGGCAGCTTTGTCTGGTCTGCTATTATGAGGCTGCGCCTGTCTTGGCTCAGCCGTATGTTTTCCATGTGGGTCACGCTGCGAAGGTTGTCCATGATGTGCCCTCCTGTGATGTGTTAGGTTGATTATAGCATATCTTCTTTTCTTTTTCTTTTCGTATCGAAAAGAAAACAGAAAAGAAGCAAAAGAAAAAGAAAAGATGAAGTATAAATAAAAACATTAAAAGCAGACTTAGATGTGCCGAGCGAATTTGGCCTCGGAATGAGTCCAAATTCGGGAACAGGAAAAAAGGTGTGTTATCGACGAGGTGATAGTAAAGAGCGAAAAGTGAATAGTGAATAGTGAATAGGTAATTATCTATACCCACCCGCCATCCTTTTAAGGTATCTTCGCCTGCGGCGAAGACGGCTAAGCACAGCTAAGCCACCAAGTACAAACCCGCACATTAACCGCTGTGCTATGGACAGCACTTTATGCTTTCCCGCAAGGGAAAGCATACATTAAAGGGCGGAGGGTGGGTTTAGATAATTGGTTGATTTTTCGCTTCCCATCGACAGCACCATCCGCTTCCCACGCAGGGAGATGCTGCATTCCACCACCCTTTTAAGGTGTCTTCGCCTAAAGGCGAAGACGATAGAGGGAAACCATTGCTTATCCAAAAAATAAAAGTGTGGTCATTATCTGATACCTGCGAAAGTACGTTGGATTTTTTGTAAGAACCCGCCGAAAATCCAAAGCACAGCGTCGACCTTTAGCGGAGAGGAGGAGCGATGGAGCGTGCGAAAAGGCATATCCGCAGGATATGGCTGTGAGCAGAGCGCAGTCCGCGGCGACGAGGTGGGTGGGTATAGATTATTTAACCCATTCACTATTACCTGTTACTTTAGCCCTGCCGGCGGTTCCTTTCTCCCCTGAGATATGGTAAAATATTTTATATATGTGCAAAAGGGAGGCCCCTATGGATAAAAACGCCTGCTTCAGAAATATACCCAAGGTGGATGTGCTGCTGGAGGATCCGGATATGATCGCCCTGTGCGAAGAGTACGGCCGTGACATAGCGGTGGACTGCATACGCAGCTGTACCGATGACCTGCGTGCCTTCATCGGCAAGTCCGATGACATGGCGGAGATACAGCGCCGCACCGACTCCCTTGTGGCGGATATCCGCAGGGCCGCGGAGGCCCTCTTTACCCCCGACCTGCGCCCCGTGATAAACGGCACAGGCACAGTGCTGCACACCAACCTTGGCCGCGCCCCCATATCAAGGGCCCATTCAGAGCGAATGCAGGCGCTGGTGTCCGGCTATTCCAATCTGGAATACGACCTTGAGGCCGGCGCAAGAGGGGAAAGGTATTCCCACTTTGAAAAGCTCCTTTGCCGCATAACCGGCGCCGAGGCCGCCATGGCGGTCAATAACAACGCGGCGGCGGTGTTCCTCGTGCTGTCCGCCCTTGGGGTGGGCAAGGAAATACCCGTGTCCCGCGGGGAGCTTGTTGAGATAGGCGGCAAGTTCCGGGTGCCCGATGTTATGGCACAGAGCGGCGCAGTAATGGTGGAAGTAGGCACCACCAACAAGACCCACCCCGCCGACTATGAAAACGTTATAAACGAAAACACCGGCGCTCTGCTGAAGGTTCACACCAGCAACTTCCGCATAGTGGGCTTTACCGAGAGCGTGGACATAAAAGAGCTGTGCGGCATCGGCGCAAAGCATGGCCTGCCTGTAATAGAGGACATAGGCAGCGGCGTGCTTATCGACCTTTCCAAATACGGCCTGCCCTACGAGCCCACGGTACAGGAATCCCTTAAGGCCGGCGCATCCATTGTCTGCTTCTCCGGCGACAAGCTTTTAGGCGGCCCCCAGGCAGGCATGATAGTGGGCAAAAAGGAATACATCGCCAGGATAAAGAAGCACCCCATGACAAGGGCGCTGCGCATAGACAAGTTTACCGCAGGGGCGCTGGAGCTTACCTTTGAAGAATACCTCAGCGAGGAGCGTGCCATAAAGAACATTCCCGTGCTTCGCATGCTCACCCGCACCCCCTACGATATTGCGGAAAGCGCGGATAAGCTTGCGACAATGCTCAAGGGAGCAAATGCGGACATCGCTGTGGAGGAATGCGAATCCCAGGTTGGCGGCGGCTCCATGCCCCTTGCCCGCCTTGCAAGCCGCGCCGTTACCATCAAGCCCCGGAATATTTCCACCGCCGCCTTTGAGGAGCGGCTCCGCAGGCTGCCTCTGCCCATAGTGGGAAGGGTATACGATGACCGTGTTGCCCTTGACCTGCGCACCATTGACGATGAGCTGTTGGGCGCTGTGGCGGAGGGCGTGTTCAGGGCGCTGGAATAGAGTAATAACATCTTCTTTTCTTTTTCTTTTCGTATCGAAAAGAAATAAGAAAAGAAGCAAAAGAAAAAGAAAAGATAAAGTAAAAAAACAGTTCTTTAAAATTTTAGTCTTTCTTTCTCTTTTTGGTTCTTTTTCTCATTTCTTTCTTCTTAAGAAAGAAAGAGAAAAAGAACATCCTATACCTTACAGGAGCATAATATGAAAAACATCATCGTAGGCACCGCCGGCCATATCGACCACGGCAAGACCACCCTCATACGGGCCCTTACCGGCCGCAATACAGACCGCTGGGAGGAAGAACAGCGCAGGGGCATAACCATTGACCTGGGCTTTACCTGGTTTGACCTGCCCAGAGGGGACAGGGTGGGCATAATCGACGTGCCGGGCCATGAAAAGTTTATCAACAACATGGTTGCGGGAGTGGTGGGCATGGACCTTGTGCTGCTGGTCATCGCGGCGGACGAGGGCATTATGCCCCAGACCCGTGAGCATATCGACATACTGGGCCTCCTTGGCATTGAAAAGAGCATAATCGTGCTGAACAAGTGCGACCTTGTGGACGAGGACTGGCTGGAAATGGTAAAGGAGGACATTGCGGAGGAGCTGAAGGGCAGCTTCTGCGAGAATGCCCCCGTGGCGGAGGTATCCTCGGTAACAGGACAGGGCCTGCCTGAGCTTATCTCCCTCATCGAGCGCATGACCGCAGATGAGGTGACCCCCAAGGATATCGACACCATACCAAGGCTGCCCATTGACCGCGTGTTCTCCATATCCGGCTTTGGCACCATCGTTACAGGCACCCTTATCTCCGGACGTATCCGCAAGGAGGATTCCCTTGGGGTGTTCCCGGTAAACAAGCCCTGCAAGATACGCTCCATACAGGTACACGGCAAGGACGCAGAGGAGTGCTTTGCGGGCCAGCGTGTTGCCATCAATATATCCAATATCAAAAAGAACGAGATAGACCGTGGCTGCGTGCTCGCTCCGGTCAGCAGCATGAAGAACACCATGATGCTGGACGTGCGCCTTTCCATGCTCCCCTCCTCCAACCGCACCATCGAAAACCGCACCAGATTGCACCTTTTTACAGGCACAAGCGAAGTGTTGTGCCGTGCGGTGCTGCTGGACAGGGACACCCTTGGCCCCGGGGAAAGCGGCCTTGTGCAGCTGCGCCTTGAGGACGAGATCGCCGTCCGCCGCGGGGACAGGTTTATCGTGCGCTTTTACTCCCCCATGGAGACCATCGGCGGCGGCGTGGTTATCGAGGCCAATCCCAATAAGAAAAAGCGCTTTGACGAAAAGACCCTCTCCGAGATGGCCATAAAGGAACAGGGCGGACATGGCGACATGATAGAGCTGCTGATAAAGCAGCACAGCGATACCGCCATAACCGCCGCGGAGGTGGCAAAGCTTACCGGCCTCACCATGGAGGAGACCCTGTCAGAGATCGCAGAGCTGGAGGATCAGGGCCTTATAGTGTCCTTCCAGATGAAGAAGGACCTGCACACCTGGCACAGTTCCTTTGAGCGCAATATCGTGGAAAGCATACTGGCTCACCTTCGCTCCTTCCACAAGGAGAACCCCTACAAGCCCGGCAGCCGCAAGGCGGAGCTTCGCGTTCGCTTCCTCAACAAGGTAAAGCAGAACGTATTTGACGAATTCATCCAGCGCCTTGAAGCCGCAGGCACCATAAAGCGCAGCGGCGAGTTCATTGCCGCAGGGGATTTTGAAATTCTCCACGATGACACCTATGCAAAGGTGGAATCCGCATTGCTCAAAGCCCTCGACAGCGCAGGCTTTGAGTTTCTCAAGCTCAGCGACGTAAACACAGGGGTAAATCCCGCCTATGCGGAGGATATACTGCAGCTGTTGGCCAACCAGGGCAAGGTGATAATGCTTGCGGAAGATCTGCTGACCCTGCCAAAGTATACCGACATTGTCATTGAAAAGGCAAAGGAAGTGCTTGCCGCCGAGGGCAAGATAACCATCGCCGGCCTTCGCGACATGATAGGCACCAGCCGCAAGAACGCCAAGCCGCTGCTTGAATATCTGGACGCTGTCCGCGTTACCCGCCGTAACGGCACAGAAAGCGAAAGGGTGGCGTATTAGGGGGAACGAGGGGAGTGATCTACTTTTTCTTTTTCTTTTCCTATGGAAAAGAAATAAGAAAAAGTAGCAAAAAGAAAAGATAAAGTTTAAATTGAAATAAGTATAAGCATACATATATGTGCTGACCAAAAGCCCCATGAAGGATGGGGCTTTTTGCGTGGGTATAGATAAAATCCCAACATTAAAAATTTTTAATCATTTTAATGTATTCTCCCGCTTTGTGTGGTATAATCAATGGGCAATAATACTTATTTTTCCCTTACGGAGGACATACCCATGGCAGCGAAGATAAGGCGCGGCGACCGCCGTGACGGCGTGTGGCTTCGGGACCTTGACCCCATGCACGGCATACTGCCCCTGGTTTACCCCAACAGGGCGGATAACGAGGCCTTCATACAGGAGCAGATAGATCTGACCGCCCTCAATGCCTACCTTGCAAAGAAAAGCGAGAGCGACCCCCAGTTTAAGTATACCTATATGCACGCCTTCATCGCGGCGCTGGTGCGCACCATCACCCTGCGCCCCAAGATGAACCGCTTTATCTCCGGCGGCAGGATATATCAGCGCAATCACCTTGCCTGCGGCTTTACCATGAAAAAGAGCTTTGAGGACGACGCCCACGAGGCGCTGTGGTTCAGAAAGTTTGGCCCCGGCGACAATATCGACGCCATACACTACCGGCTCAAGGAGGATATCACCGCCCTAAGAAGGGATGACGTTACGGATAACTCCACCGACGCCATGGCAATGCTTTTAAAGCTGCCCCGCTGGATGCTCAAGATAGTGTTCGGCCTGCTGTTTTATCTTGATAAGCGGGGCAGGGTGCCCTACGACCTTATCAAGGAGGACCCCAACTACGCCACCGTATTCATCACCAACCTTGGCTCCATAGGCCTTAAAGCGGGCTACCATCACCTGTCCAACTGGGGCACCTGCTCCATATTCGTTGTGCTGGGGGAAAAGTACAAGGCCCCCTTCTATGATGAGGCAGGCAATGTGGAAATGCGTGAGGTGATGGACGTGGGAATTACCCTTGACGAGCGCATTGCAGACGGCTTCTATTATTCCAAGACCATCAGGATACTCAAGCACCTGCTGCAGAATCCTGAGCTGCTGGAGCAGGATATTACGGAGGAAGTTAAGCTATGATGATCCCTCAGGCCCCCATGGTGAAGGCACCCTGGCTTGATAACTACGGCGATGTGGCTCCCCACCTGGACTATTACACAGGCACTCTGGCAGGCGCGGTGGAGCAGAGCGCAAAGCTTTATCCGGATGTTATCGCCTATGATTTCATGGGCAGCAGCGCCACCTACAAAAGGCTGGTCGAGGATATTCACCGCTGCGCCAAGGGCCTCACTGCCCTTGGTATAAAGGCGGGCGACAGGGTAACCATCTGCATGCCCAACGCCCCCCAGACCCTTACCATGTTTTACGCGGTAAACCTTATAGGCGCCGTTGCCAACATGGTGCATCCCCTGTCCGCGGTAAACGAGATAGCCTTCTGCATAAGGGATTCGGGCAGCGTGGCCGCCATCACCCTTGATCAGTTTTACGGCAAATTCTTAGAGGTAAGAAAGCAGTGCGAGCTGCCCCATCTTATCCTCACCTCCATAAAGGACGCCCTTTCCTCCGCAATGAAGCTGGGCTATCAGCTGACAGAGGGCAGGAAGCTCCCAAAGCCCGAGGGCTCCGACTTTATCTGGTGGAAGGATATGCTGAAAAACGGCGCAAAGGTTTCGGATTACCGTCACGATATGCAGGCCGATGACCCCGCCGCCATACTTTACAGCGGCGGCACCACCGGCACCATGAAGGGCATATACCTTTCCAACATGAACTTCAATGCCCTTGCAAAGCAGGTCATTGCCACCAATACCTTCTTCCGCCCCGGCGATAAGATGCTTGCAATTATGCCCATGTTCCACGGCTTTGGTCTGGGCGTCAGCATACATACCATGATGGCCTCCGGCGGCCACTGCATACTGATCCCCCGCTTTACCCCCAAGACCTACGCAGGCCTTCTTAAAAAGCACCGCCCCAACCTTATCGCAGGCGTGCCCTCTCTGTTTGAGGCGCTGCTGAGGGTACCCGAGGCGGACAAGCTGGAGCTTTCCTGCCTTAAGGGGGTATTCTCCGGCGGCGATTCCCTTTCCGTGGAGCTGAAGAAGCGCTTTGACGAGTTCCTTGCCTCCCACGGCGCCACAGTACAGGTCCGTGAGGGCTACGGCACCACCGAGTGCGTTACCGCCAGCTGCCTTACTCCCATCCACTACGCAAAGGAGGGCAGCATAGGCCAGCCCTTCCCGGATACATACTATAAGATCGTGGCGGTGGGCACCACCGAGGAAGTGCCCTACGGCACAGAGGGCGAGATTTGCCTTACCGGCCCCACCATGATGCTGGGGTATGTGAACCATCCTCAGGAAACCGCAGACACCATGAAGCAGCACGCCGACGGCCTTACATGGGTGCATACAGGCGACCTTGGCATGATGGACGAGGAAGGCTTCATTTACTTCCGCCAGCGCATAAAGCGCATGATCATCACCAACGGCTACAATGTATACCCCTCCCAGATAGAGAACGTGCTGGAGTCACATCCCGCGGTGCACCTTTCCTGCGTTATCGGCGTAAAGGATGATATCCGCATGCAGCGGGTAAAGGCGTTTGTAATGCTGAAGTCCGGCTTTGAGCCCTCGGATGAGCTTCGGGCAGACATACTGGCCCACTGCGAAAAGTCCGTTGCACGCTACGCCATGCCCAAGGAGCTGGAGTTCCGCTCCGAGCTCCCCAAGACGCTGGTGGGCAAGGTGGCGTACCGGGTGCTGGAAGAGGAAGAGGCCAATAAATAAACGTCATTGGATAAACACAGGCCCCCGAAGCTATCGGGGGCCTTGCTTATTTTGATATGCATGGATCACACAGCCCTTTGTTCCCGCAGCCCGCCCTCGCGGATACGTCGGCATCGGCGGTAGTAAAGGTGAAAAGTAAATGTGCCCCTGTAAAGGTGCTGAGCGTAAGAATGAAGGGGGATTCGAACCCCCGTGGCAAGCTCCTTTGCCTCCACTGAGTGCGGCGTAACTCTGCCGCGGAGGATGCCCGCCCGTATCCGCTACGCCAAAGGGCCTGTGGTGTTATTGCAGTTCGGTGGTCCAGTTCAGGGCCTGAATGCGGGTATCTAGGGCGCGAAGCTCTGCGCTGAGGCTGTCGGTGTCCTTTCGAAGCTCCGCCACTGGCACTGTGCTGCGTATGGCTATCTCGGAACGGGTGGCACGGGAGGCGGTGGCGCTGGCCTCTGAGAGGAAGTTCTGCATTATGCCCACCTTTTTTGACAGCATATCCCGCCTTGCAAGGAGGGCGGTAAGGGTTTCACCGCCGTCGGCAACTTTGGCGTTGGTAAGGTTGATGGCGCGGATAAGCTCCTCAAGGCGGCAGGTGACCTGCTCAAGCTCCGCAAGGAGAGCCCTGGGGTCCTCGGCGGGGGATTCCCCCTCCTGTACCCGGGCGTTGTGGCAGAGGCGGCTCTCCAGCAGGGACAGCCTTTTCTGCAGGTCTGCACGCTCCAGCAATGCTTCTGCAAGCTTCATATCTGTATACCTCCATGGGTGTAGTGGTCTTTATCACAGCATAGCATATCACAGAGAAAAAGGCAAAGTTGACCGGGCGCAGCACAAGGCCATATAATCAGAATATCAACACAGGAGGTACGCGCTATGTCAAAGGTGATACTGATAAACGGCAGCCCCAATGAATTTGGCTGCACATATACCGGCCTTAGAGAAATAGAGGCTGTGCTGAACAGGCACGGCATAGATACCGAGATAATACAGATAGGCGAAGGGCCTGCTGCGGGCTGCAACGGCTGCAATGCCTGCGCCCACACCGGCAAATGCCGCCATGATGACAAGGTGAACTACATACTGGATATGCTGGACGACATTGACGGCATAGTGGTAGGCAGCCCGGTATACTACGCCGCCGCGTCCGGACAGGTGACCGCCTTTTTAGACAGGCTGTTCTGGTCCGCGGGAACACGCATGGCGGGCAAGGTGGGGGCCATGATGGTATCCTGCCGCAGGGCAGGCTCCACCGCAGCGCTGGATCAGCTGTACAAATACTTTGCCATCGCCGCCATGCCCATGGCCACCTCACAGTACTGGCCCATGATACACGGCAACACACCCGAGGAAGTTAAGCAAGATCTTGAGGGCATGCAGGTATTGCGCTTCCTTGGGGAAAACATGGCCTGGCTCATTGCCGCAATTCAGGCGGGCAGGCAGGCGGGGATCCCGGCGCCCATAAGGGAAGAGCGCGTAAGGACTAATTTTATAAGGTAATGGATGAACAAGCAGAGCCGCTCGAAAGAGCGGCTTTTTGCATGGTTTGCCATAAGGTGAAGGGCCGGTGGAATAGTATACGGATTATTTATCTTAACCCGCCCACCACCCTTTTAATGTATCTTCGCCTAAAGGCGAAGACGGAAAACGGCAATCATTACTCAGCCTTAAAAAGAAAGCATTGATATTCCCTAATGCCAGTGATAGTACATCCCGCTTTTCCGTCAGGAAAAGCTACATTAAAAGGGTGGTGGGGGGGATTAGATAATTTGTTTGACAACTATTTCCGCAGCCTATCAAACTATAGCAAACCCCGCAAAAAAATCACCCAAGCCGAAGCTTGGGTGAAGTGTGGTTGGTTTTCTGTTTAGCCGATGGACTGGGTGGGAAGATAGCCGTAGCAGCCGCACTCGTTTACCTTTACACGGACCCAGTTGGCATTGGAGGTGCCGGAAAGGAGGGTCACCTTGGTGCCGGTAAGCAGGGTATGGGTTACGGGGCTGGAGGTGGTAGGCTGGGAGTACAGCACGATACCGTAGCGGGTCTTGTAGGTCTCGCCCGCATAGAGGGTATTGCACGCATTGCCGTAAACGGGGGTGGAGCAGCTCCAGTTGAAGTTGTAGCAGGAGCCGCAGTAGTACTTATCCTTGTAGCATACGCCGCCGTTGGTGTAGCAGCCGTTTTCGGTGCTTACCACCACGCCGCACTCATTGCAGTAGTAGCAGTTGGAGGCGGGCTTGGAGGGCTTAACGGCAGCTGCGGACATGTAGGACTTGTAGCAGTAGCCTACCACGCCGCGGGCAGTGCGTACCTTGTACCAGTTGCCGGACTTGCCAAGGTATGCGACCTTATCGCCCTTGTTCAGCTCGTCAACTACTTTGTAGTTTGTGCCGGGGCCCTTGCGCACGTTAAGGCCGGTGGTGGCATAGTAGTAGCCGCTGGCGGTCTCTTCCTTCTCGGGCTTTTCGGCGGAGGCGCTGCCGGTCTTGTACAGCTTCAGGTAGCTGGCGCTGGCGTAGGCAACAGAGCCGTCGGTGGTCAGCAGCTTATACCAGTTGCCGGACTTGCCGATGCGGGTGACCTGCTGGTTCTTGGCCAGGGCGCCGACGATGGAATACTTGGTGCTGGGGCCGGAGCGAACGTTCAGGTCGGTGGTGGCGCAGTAGATGTCGCCGCAGTCAGAGCAGACCTTGAACTTTGTGCCGCTGGGGGGGCAAGCCTGGGAAGAGCTGCTGCTGTTGCTGCTGGTAAGGTAGGCGGAGGATACATAGCCCAGCTCATATTTGCTGAACTGGATCTGAGTCCAGTTGCCTACAACAGTGCCGGTGGCGGTAACGGCATCGCCCTTTTCAAGGTAGCCCAGGACGGTGTAGTTGGTGCCGGGGCCGGAGCGTACGTTTACTTCAGTCTTAGCATACTTTACGGTGGCTGCGCCTGCCATAGTCATGAGGCTGAGGGCAGTGGTAAGGACCAGTACCAAAGCGATGGCCTTGGAGAGCTTCCTTTTCATGTTATTACCTCCCGGTGGTTTAGTCTGCGTTGGGGTTTCCTTTACGCTGTCTTTATTATAGCCCCAATTTCCGGCAAATAGTAGGAACAATACAAGAAAATTCTGTTAACAATTGTTTAAGTTGTGCATTGAGGAAAAGATTCCATACTACATATGGTGGTAAAAAATAATATGGGAAAAATTACCGAAATTATCTATACCCACCCACCACCCTTTAAGGATACTTCTCCCCGGGAGAGAAGTGGGAGGGCTTTGGATAGCACATATTTGATTCAAAGCATATAAAGCCGGGCTTTTGAGTTGACCGCCTTTTTTTTCGCAAGGGAAAGGGTACATTCAAAGGGTGGAGGGCGGGATAAGATAAGCAGCCTATTCGCCATTGCTCCCATAAAAAGAAAACGGATTGCCGCGTCGGGCGCTTCCCTCCTGGCAATGACATATAGTTTGCTGTGCTGAAACACATAAAAAGCACCATCCTTCATGGGCTTTTTGGACAGCTCATCAAAGTTTGCTTATAACTAATTCAATTTAAACTTTCTCTTTTCTTGTTTCTTTTCCAGCCGGAAAAGAAAAGAAGACTAAAATATGTTATAATAAAGAAAACGCAATTTCGGAGGGGTGTATATGCGCCTGTTTATAGCAATAGAGCTGCCCGCGTCATTTAAAAACGAGGTGGCACGAATTCAGAAGGAAGTAAAGCAGATGTCCTCAGGGGGCAGGTTTGTGCCCCGGGAGAACTTCCACATAACGCTGCACTTTATCGGCGAAAGCGAGGACCTTGTGGGGGCCACGGAGGCAATGGCACAGGCGGTGCGGGGCATTCGCCCCTTTGAGCTGCACCTTGGCAAATACGCAAACCTTGAAAAGGGCAGCCGTGGCTGCACCTCTGTGCTGAAGGTGCTGGGAGAGCTGGAGGAGCTTAGGGCAATGTATGAATCATTGGAAAGCGCCCTCAGCGACAGGGGCTTTTCCCGTGAGCGCAAGCAGTTTACCCCCCATATCACCCTTGGCCGCAGCGTGGAGCTGGACGAACTGTGCATGGGCGAGCTGGAGGAGCTGAGCCCCAATGCCTCCATGCAGGTGCGCAGTATCACCCTCTTTGAAAGCACCCGCGAGGGCAGCCGCATGGTATATACCCCCCTCCACAGGGAGAAGTTTTAGCCTATGGCAGCACAGGTAACCTTTCTTATCGGCCGCTCCGGGGCGGGCAAGAGCCGCCGGGTGCGCCGCATAATACAGCAAAAGCTCAGTGAGGGCGCAAGGATCGCCCTCATCGTGCCGGAGCAGTTTACATTTGAGACCGAACGTCAGCTCTCAGAGGAGTTTGGGGGCCTTATGGACGTGTCGGTCTATTCTTTTACCACCCTTGCCCGCAAGGTATTGAAGGGCAGAGTGCATGGCTTTTTGTCCCGCCAGGGCAGGCGGATGGCTGTGCGCAAGGTGATAACCGAGCAGGGGAAGAATCTGAGCGTATTCGCCAGGGTGCAGGACAGCCCCGGCTTTGCCGCCGGCTGCGACGAGCTGTTTACCATGTGCAAGCGCTTTGAGGTGACCCCTGAGCAGCTGAAGGCGGCGGCGGAAAGCATGGAGCAGACCGCGCCCTTAAAGGACAAGCTCAGGGAACTTTCGCTGCTGTATTCGGAAACCGAAAGCTACCTTAGCGGCAGGTATATGGACACCGAGGATATTTTTGCCGCACTGAAGGCGGAGCTGCCCCGGTCCTTTATTAAGGACAGCTATGTGATGATCGATGGCTTTGACCTTTTGACGGTGCAGCTTTACGGCCTTATGGAGGCCATGATGGACACCGCCCCCGGCATGGCCATCACCTTCCGGGTGGACAACGGACGGGATGAAAGGGTATTTGCCCCGGAGCGGCGGGCATACGCAAGGCTGTATCAAAAGGCCCGGGAAAAGGGCTGCGATATAGAGGTAATAAAGCTGCCCGACGGTGAGCAGGTCTCAAACACCGTTCCCGCCCTTCGCCATCTTGAAAAAGAGGCCTTTGCATACCCCTATAATAAATTCGACGGAGAGCCCGCAGGCATACGGCTTTTCGCGGGCCGCAGCATGGGGGAGGAATGCGCATGGGCGGCAGAGCAGGCGCTGGCCGCCGCCCGTGAGGGCATGCGTTATCGTGACATGGCGGTGGTGGCCACGGACAGCGGCTACACCTCCCGCCTTATAAGGGAATTCACCCACAGGGGGATACCCTGCTTTTCGGATGGGGCAAGGAAGCTTTCCGCATACCCCGGGGCGAGACTTATACTGAGCGCACTGCGCTGCGCCGAGCGGGGGTATACCCTCAATTGCCTTATGGAGCTTATCCGCACAGGCCTCGCAGGAGTAACACCGGAGCAGGGAGATACATTTGAAAACTACTGCCTTGAGAAGGGTATACGGCATACCGCTTTCACAAAGCCCTTTGAAAGCGATGCCGCCGAGCAGGTGCGAAAGGCCGTTGCGGAGCCCATCGCAAGGCTTAAGAACGCACTGGTAAACGCCCCCTCCGCCGCAGGCAAGGCAGAGGCTGTGTTTGCATACATGGAGGAGATGGAGCTGCACCGCCGCACGGCGGAGCTTGCTGAGCAGCTGCGCCTTGAAGGCCGCCACCAGCTGGCGGAGGAAAACGCACAGGTATATAAAGAGCTGCTCACCGTTCTTGACCAGCTCCACGCCATAATGGGAGACGGGCGGCTGTCTGTATCCCGCTTCGGGGCGGTGTTTCGCGAAGGGCTGGACGCCTACGAGATAAACGCCATACCTGCCACTGCGGATCAGGTGCTGATAGGCAGCGTGGGCCGCACAAGGGCAAGGGAAATAAAGGCCCTCTTTATACTGGGGGCAAACGAGGGCAGCTTCCCCAAGTATTTCAGGGATGATTCCCTTATAACCGACGAGGAGCTGAACAGGCTCTCTGCCCTTGGCATAAACAAGTGGGACTCCAGCACAGACCGTGGGGACGTGGAGCTGATGGACGTATACTGCGCCATAGCAAAGCCCACTGAGCGGCTGTATATTTCCTGCGCCATGTCGGCGGGGGGAGAGGGCGCCCTGCCCGCCGCAATATTGGATAGAATGCTGGATATGTTCCCCGGCCTTACCATGGAAAACGGCATTATCCCCGCCCCGCCCGAGAGCCCCCGGAGCGGCATGGGGGCGCTGGCGGCGTCCTTGCGCACAATGGGGGATATGTGTCCATACCCTGAGTATCTCAGCGACCTTTTAGCCTGGTATTCTTCACGGGCGCAGCATCACGATGCCCTTTCCCGCATAGAAAAGGCCCTCTATCACAAGGCCTCCCCGGAGCCATTCGGCCATGAGCTGTCCTTGAGGCTTTACGGGGACCATATCACAGGCTCCGCCACACGGCTGGAGCGGTTCAACGCCTGCCCCTTCCGCCATTTTGTGCTGAACGGCCTTGGGGCTGTTGAGCGAAAGGAATACAGGGAGCGCAGGGTGGACGAGGGCAGCTTTTGTCACGCCGCCCTTGAGGCATTCGTTGAAAAGGCCCTGGATGGGGATATCCGCGCCCTCACCGACGAGGATTGCGAAAGAATGGTGGACGAGCTTATGCCGGGGCTTATTCTTTCACATAACAACGGCGTGCTGATGAGCTCCAACAGAAACTCATCCATAACCGCCCGCCTTTCCCGCAGGGTAAAGTCCACCGCGAAGGCCATAGTGCGCCACGCAAAAGCGGGAGGCTTTGCCCCGGAGCGCACGGAGGTACGCTTTGGCGGGGATGGCCTGCCGCCGCTGAAAATAGAGCTGCCCACAGGGGAAAAGTTTCTTATCGGCGGCAGGATAGACCGCATAGACGGCTGCGAGATAGATGGGGAAAAGTACTACCGCATAGTGGATTACAAAACAGGCTCCGCAGCCTTTGACTATACCGCCCTTTATCACGGCCTTAAGCTGCAGCTGCCCCTTTACGCCGCCGCCATCGCTGCCGCAGAGCGGGGAGCAAAAGCCGCGGGCATGTACTATATGCAGGTACAGGACCCTGTGGTGGAAAAGGAAGAGCAAATAGAAAAAGAAATAATGAAAGCATTCCGCCTGAGCGGCCTTACATTGTCCGAGCCCAGCGTGGTTGCGGCAACGGCGGGGGAGGATCCCGACAATGCCGTAATATCCACCCGTGGGGCAAAGGGCATAGTGGATGAGGCGGAGCTTATGGGGGTAATGGACTACGCAAAGAAAAAGTCCGCCGATACCCTCCGCCGCATATACGATGGCGAGGCACAGGTATCCCCCGCCCGTATGGGAGGCATAAACGGCACGGATATATGTAAAAACTGCGAATCAAGAAGCGTGTGCGGCTTTGATACCAAGCTGCCGGGCTGCAGATATCGTGAGCTTAGAACGCTGGACAAGGAAGCTTTCTTTGGGGCGGTGGGAAAGGAGAAGGGCAATGGGCTGGACTGATGAACAGCTAAAGGCCATTGAGGCGGAAGGCTCGGTGATAGTTTCCGCCGCCGCAGGCAGCGGCAAGACTGCCGTGCTTACAGAGCGCATAGCAAGGCTTATAGCAGGCGGCACCGACATAGACCGCTTCTTAGTTGTGACCTTCACCCGCTCCGCCGCCGCCGAGATGAAAAAGCGCATCGGGGATAAGCTTCGTGAAATGGCGGAAACAAGCGAGGACGCTCCCCGCCTTATGCAGGCCGCGGCGGACATAGGCCGTGCGGATATCTCCACCATAGACGGCTTCTGCGCCCGTGTGCTTCGGCGGCACTTTCAGGGGGCCGGCCTTGACCCTGCCTTCCGGGCGGCGGAAGAGGCAGAGGCAGAGGCCCTTCGCCATGAGGCCATGGAGGAGCTTATAGAAGAAAGCCTTGGGGAAAAGCAGTTTGACAGGCTGATAAACGCCTTTGACGGAGAGGAGGCCTTTACCGAGGCGGCCTTCAGGCTGTATACCTTCCTCTGTGCCCAGCCCGACCCGTTGGGCTGGCTTAAGGCGGCGGCAGAGATGCCCTTTACGGAGGATGACCTTGATAATACCCCCATGATGGAGGAATATCTCAGCCGTGCGAAAGCCGCCGTCCTAAGGCTGACGGATATGCTGAAGGTAAGGCGGGATGAAATAGCGGAGGACTACCCCGCGACCGCAAAGCTGTTGGATGATGACATTGCCATGGTGCGTGAGCTTGTGCGCTGCGATACCTACACCGGCTATGCAAAGTATCTTTTTGCCATGGAGTTTCCCCGCTTTGCCATGAAGGGTGCGGACAAGGAGCTTCGTGATCACGTAAACCACATGCGCACAAAGCTCCGGGAGGAGATAAAGGCGCAAAAGGAAAAGTATTTCTCAAAGCCCCTGAGTGAGCACGCCCAAAGGCTCCGTGACATTCGCCCCCTTACAGAGTGCCTGTATGCCTTTATGGAAAAGTACTTTGCCCGCTATGCCGAAAAAAAGCGGGAGGAAGGCCTTATAGACTACGCCGACATGGAGCACATGGCGCTGAAGCTTCTGCGTGATCCTGCCATAGCAAAGGAATATCGGGACAGGTTTGAATATGTATTCGTGGACGAATATCAGGACTGCAACCCTGTGCAGAATGAGATATTCGCCGCCCTTTCACGGGAGGATGACCAGTTTTACGTTGGCGACGTAAAGCAGAGCATATACCGCTTCCGCATGGCGGAGCCTGCCCTCTTTACGGAAAAATTTGATGCCTTGGAGAAAAACGGCGGCGCATTGTGCTTAAGCAAAAACTTCCGCAGCTCCACCGCCGTAATAGACTATGTAAACTCACTTTTTGCAAAGATAATGACCCGACAGACCGGCGGCGTGGATTACGATGCCGCCGCACGGCTGGTGCCGGGCCGCAGCGAAAAAGGCGGAGCGGAGCTGCACATACTGCCCCGCAGCCTTTCCCCTGAGTATCTTGAGGATTCCGCCGAGGATGAGATAACCGCCCTTGCCGCCGCCGAGGCAGAGGCACTTTTCGCCGCGGGCCGCATAAGGGAGCTGGTAAACAGCACCTTTGTAGACCGTGACGGCACAGAGCGCAATTATCGCTACAACGATATAGTGGTGCTCCACAGCTCCCCCGGACCAATCGCGGAGGCTTGGGTGCGCACCCTTTCCCGGGAGGGCGTCCCAGCCTACGCAGAGATGAGCGGCGGCTACTTTGAGGCCATAGAGGTGCAGGTGTTCCTGAACCTGCTGAGAATAATAGATAACCCCCTGCAGGATATACCCCTCATAAGTGTGCTGAGAAGCCCCATCGGCGGCTTTGACACAGAGGAGCTTATTCTGCTGAGGACGGATGACCCAGGGGATACATTTTACGCTTCACTCTGCCTTGGGGCAGAAAAGGACACCATGCTGGGCACAAAGGCACGGGCATTCCTCAGCCGGCTTAACAAGTGGCGTGCCGACGCCCCCCTTTACGACCTTGCGGACTTTATGTCGGAGCTTATGGACAGTACAGGCTTTGAGGACTACGCCTCCGCCCTGCCCGGGGGCCCCTCCCGAAAGGCAAACCTTGAAGCGCTCCTTGAAAACGCCGCCGCGTACTCACGGCGGGGTCAGGGCATAGGGGGCTTTCTGCGCTTTATGGACAGGGCAAAGAGCAGCGGCACCATCGGCGCCGCCCGCATAGCCTCGGCAAACGTTGTGCGTATAATGAGCATACACAAGAGCAAGGGCCTTGAGTTCCCGGTGGTGATACTTGCAGGCGTTGCCAAGCAGTTTAACGACGCGGATAAAAAGGCGCACCTTGCCATGGACAGGACCCTTGGCCTTGGCATCAGGCCCATACGGGGAAACCTCAGAACAGGCAGCATACTGCACACCGCCGTGACCGCAAGGCTTTGGCGGCATCAGGTGGCGGAGCAGATGCGGGTGCTGTACGTGGCGCTGACACGGGCTTCGGACAGGCTTATTATGATTGCCTCCCTCAGGGATATGGAGCTTATAGATAAATTTGCCGCACCCCTTACCCCCGCCGCCATATCCGCCGCAAAGTCATACGCGGACTGGATACTGCCCGGGGCGCTGCTGTCCTGCGGGGAAAATCCCCTCAGGCAGTTCATGGGCATGGCGGAGACCCCCGGCACGCCGGATGTGGATATACACATTCACGGCGGGGTGCATACAGAGGGTCTTGGCTCCATCCTTCCCTATGAGCAGTACAGGGCCTTTAAGGAAGAGGCCACGGAAAAGGGCTCGGGTTTGTTTGAGCAAAGGTTTGGCTGGCGGTATCCCTATGTGGCGGATACTCTGCTTTCCTCCAAGGTCAGCGTATCCGACCTGACGGGCAACTATCCCGAGATAGCGGAATATCCCCAGTTCCTCCGGGACAGGGCCGCAAAGCGGCCGGTGGGCAGAGGCACCGCCGCCCACACGCTTATGGAGCATATCTCCATTGCTCCCCACACCGCTGATTCCATCAGCGCCGAGATCACCCGCCTTGTGGATGAGGGCATACTTGCCCCCGCCGAGGCAGAGGTCATCAGCGTGCAAAACGCCGCCGCCTTCTTTGGCTCAGACCTTGGCCGCCGCATGACGGCGTCCCCACGGGTGGAGCGGGAGCTGCCCTTTAATCACCGTGTATCCGCACGGGAGCTGATGGGGGCGGATACGGATGAAACCATACTGCTTCAGGGCATAATAGACTGCTGCTTCATAGAGGAGGGCAGCTGGGTGCTCATTGACTACAAGACGGACTTTGTCCCCAACGGCAAGGCAAAGCAGGCCGCCTCAAAGCACCGCCGCCAGCTTACCCTTTACCGCAACGCCCTTGAGGCCCTCACCGGCGCAAAGGTGAAGGAGATGTACATTCATTTCCTTGGGATAGGGGAGAGCGTACGAATAGATTAAGCTTCTTCTTTTCTTTTTCTTTTCCTATGGAAAAGAAACAAGAAAAGAAGCAAAAGAAAAAGAAAAGATAAAGGGAATTACATATCATTAAAAGCATGCGCAGATGTGCTTACCAAAAAGCCGCTCGGAGAGGGAGCGGCTTTTTGCGTGGAAATAAGAAGGGGACAGTTTTATCTAATCCAACCCCGTAGTGGTAAAGGAAAGATAAAGGGGGTTATTATCTATACCCGCCCACCACCCTTTTAATGTATCTTCGCCTTGCGGCGAAGACGGAGCGGGCACAGCTGACCTCCTTTCACTGCATACAATTCCAAAGCAGAAAGCCTTTGCTGTCGAAAGCACCCTTCGCTTCTCCCGCAGGGAGAAGCTTCATTGAAGGGTGGCGGGTGGGATTAGATAATAATACCTGCTCACTATTACCTATTGATATTATCCCATGTCCGCAAGAGTATGTCCCGCTTTTCCGTAAGGAAAAGCTGCCTGAAAAAGGGTGGCCGGGCGGGGCAGTAAAATATTGCCTATAACCAAAATACCAAAGCCGCCTTCGGCGGCTTTGGTATTTCTGACATGTTTAGTTGTGAGGATATTTCCTGATGGGGTTCCATATTCTTTCATCGGCAGTTACGATCACTGATGGTTCCGAATCAGGGCGGCAATAGACGCTGAATTCAGGGTATTCCTTTCCTTCTTCCATTTTAACCGTTTCAATGATGAAGCTTTCCCCGTCCCACTTCCATCCAATAACAGCATCGCTGCAGTCATCTAAGGTGTATTCCTTTCCGTTTACGGTAAGAGGTACATCGCTCCCCCCGACTACAATGGCGGTTCCGGATGTCTCCACAGCTATGTTTCTGTATGGAATGAATAATCGGGGAGGTTTCATATTTTCTGATGCCTGATTGAATATCACCTTTATTTCACCCTTAAACCTGCACATCCCGAGGAAACAGATGGCGGAGCCGGCCTTTGCGTTGATGATGATGTCATCCTTAAATACGCAGTCGATCAAGTCCACAACATCCTCTTCTCCAACGTTTATGGTGAGGGGCTTGCGGAAAACTGTGCCGTATATGGTGCTGTAATGTTCGTCAAAGTTAAACTCATACTGCTTTGCGGCCTTGTATCTTACTGCACCGGGGGGCAGCGTACAGCCAAACAGTATGGCGGTAAGCAGCACCACGATCAGCAGAATACCCGTCTTTTTCATAGCACACTTCCCCTTACGCTTTGTTATATATATTATATATTAGAGCAAAAATTCCGTCAAATCTCTTCTGGCTGAGCCGGGAGCAAGCCCGCAGCATGATCGATCTGCAAGGTGGAACGGATCGCCCCGGCAGGCCTTTCGGCTGCTTCCCAATGACATAAGCATGCTTATTTGTTCCACACAAAAAGCTCCATCCGTACATGGAGCTTTTTGGATAGCACATCTGAGTATGCTTTTACCTGATCTGATTTTAACTATGTCTTTTCTTTCTCTTTTGCTTCTTTTCGTCTTTCTTTTCTTCATAGAAAAGAAAGAGAAAAGAAGGTAAGCAAAACCAACTATACGTTGAACCTGAACAGTACGATATCGCCGTCCTGCACAACGTAGTCCTTGCCCTCGCTGCGGATGAGACCCTTTTCCTTGCAGGCGGCCATGGAGCCATGCTCCATGAGGGTGTCGTAGTTGACTATTTCGGCCCGGATAAAGCCCTTTTCAAAGTCGGTGTGTATCTTGCCTGCGGCCTGAGGCGCCTTGGTGCCCCGGGTGATGGTCCATGCCCGGACTTCCTTGGGGCCTGCGGTAAGGTAGCTGATGAGGCCAAGGAGGGAATAGCATTCCTTCACCAGCTTATCAAGGCCGCTTTCGCCAATGCCCATTTCGATAAGGAAGTCCTGCTTTTCCTCGGGGGACAGCTGGGAGATCTCCTCCTCAATGCGGGCGCAGATGGTGAGGGCGCCTGCCTTTTCGGCGGCGGCGGCCTCATAGAGGGCCTTAACTGTGGGCAGGTCTGCGCCTATCTCGTCCTCGGCGATGTTCGCGACGTATATTACGGGCTTGTCTGTCAGCAGGAAGAGGGAGTGAACGAATTCCTGCTGCTCCTCGGTAAGCTCCATGGAGCGGACGGGCTTGCCGCTTTCCAGGTGAGCCTTTATCTCCTTGAGGAAGTCCACCTCAGCAAGGAGCTTTTTGTCGCCGGACTTGCTGTTTTTCTGGGCCCGGTCAATGCGGCGGTCCATGGTGTCCATGTCCGCAAAGATAAGCTCCAGGTTGATGGTCTCCATGTCGCGGACGGGGTCTACCGAGCCGTCCACGTGGACGATATTCTCGTCCTCAAAGCAGCGGACAACGTGAACGATAGCGTCCACCTCACGGATGTGGGAAAGGAACTTGTTGCCAAGGCCTTCGCCCTTGTACGCGCCCCGCACAAGGCCCGCGATGTCAACGAACTCTATGGTGGTGGGGGTGTATTTTTCGGGATGATGCATTTCGGCCAGTACGTCAAGGCGGCTGTCAGGCACCGCAACCACGCCCACGTTGGGCTCAATGGTGCAGAAGGGGTAATTGGCGGCCTGAGCGCCCGCCTGGGTTATGGCGTTGAAAAGGGTGGATTTGCCCACGTTGGGAAGGCCTACTACGCCTAATTTCATAGCGGTTTGAATCTCCTTATTTTTTCAGGCGGCAAAGCCGCCCGCTGTTGTATTTCTATAACAGAAGTATTGTATCACGAAGGCGGGGTTTTCTCAATGCGCAAAGCGAAAAGGCGGGGGGAAATTCGTATTGTAAAAGATAAAAGCCGTGCTATAATTTTAATATAAAACCATTGTTTTAAAGGAGAATAATACCATGCCACATATCGATATCAAGCTGTTTCCCGGAAGAAGCGACGAAATGAAGAAGGCCGCCGCAAAGGCCATAGTTGAGGCCGCCGCAGCGGAGCTTGCCGCTCCCGCCTCTGCGTTTTCCGTGTCCTTTACGGATGTTGAAAAGGACGCATGGAATGAGACCGTTGCGGATAAGGTTGAGGAAGCGTCCCTCTTTGCGGGAGAAGTATACAGGGTTTAAAGGGAACAGGTGAAATTATCTATTCCCACCCACCACCCTTTTAAGGCAGCTTTTCCTGACGGAAAAGCGGAATGTGCTGTCGCAGGCGCGGATAGCATACCACTGACCTTCATTCAAAGTATGTTTTCCTTGCGGGAAAACAGGGCGTGCTGCCGAAAATCCTGCCATTGTGGGGCAGGCCGCAGGATGCCCTCTTTGCGGGAGAGGTATACAGGGTTTAAAGGGAAGCTGCAGGTAATAGTGAAAAAGTAATATTTTACTACCCCACCCGGCCGCCCTTTTAAGGCAGCTTTGCCTGCGGCAAAGCGGAATGTGCTGCCGTAAGCCTGTCATAGTGAGGCAATCTGTACACGAATCGGGTGAATGGGGACAATATCAAAATAAAAATGACCGGGCGGAAACTGTTCCCGCTCGGTCGTTTTATGTTATTACTTGAAATAGGCGATCAGGCCGTTTACCACCAGAATGGTTATAAAAACGCCCAGCATGATGTATGTGATGATCAGGATGGTTTTAGTACGCTTATCCAGCATTTGCAGATGTCCTCCTGTTTTTTTAAAATATAAAGTATCTTTAAATTTACTATATCATAATACCGCCCATAACTCAATAAACAGGGGGCGGGAGAAATGTGAATTTGCCTGTTCGGCTTGAAGGGCGGGGGAAATGCAATTACAATATAGGATAAATACAAACCCACGGATACGGAAAGGGGCATGCCATGAGACGGATCATAATAGACGCGGATACCGGCATTGATGATTCCATTGCCATACTGTATGCACTGACCAGCGAAAACCTCCACGTGGAGGGTATCACCACCTGCTTTGGCAATTCCGGGGCAGGGCAGTCTGCCGAGAACAGCATACGGCTTATCAAGCTCTCGGCTTGCGGCTATGATGTGCCGGTGGTAATGGGCGCGGAGTGCAGCCTTGAGGGGGAATATCAATCCGCCCCAAAGCACATCCACGGCGAAAACGGCATAGGCAATGTGGAGCTGCCGGAAAGTGAGCAGAAGCCCCTTGATATGGCGGCGGAGGACTTCATAATAAAGAAGGCCGATGAGCTGGACGGGGAGCTGATACTGGTCACCACGGGCCGGCTTACCAACCTTGCCAAGGCGCTGATGAAGGAGCCAAAGCTGCCGTGCAAAATCAAAAAGGTGGTATCCATGGGGGGCTGCCTTGATACCCACGGCAACGTGACCCCCTATGCGGAGGCAAATATCTACGGCGACCCGCGTGCGGCGGATATGGTATTGCGGGCGGGGTTCAATATGATACTGGTGGGGCTGGACGTTACCACCAAGACCTTCATCACGGCGAAGGAGCTATCCGACCTTGACGCATACTGCGCCGAAAAAAACCGCCCCATGGCGGACTATATGCAAAAGGCACTGAAGCACTATTTTGGCTTTCACAGCCTTACCGAGGGCATGACGGGCTGCTGCTTTGTGCATGATCCTCTGGCTGTGCTCATTGCGGAGGATGCCTCCCTTGGGGAATACAAAATGCTGAGCCTTGGGGCAGAATATAAGAGTGAGGACTTTCGCGGCATGCTGCTGAGGGATGGGCGATATCAGAGCACCATTACCCACCATGAGGTGGCGGTATGCACAAGGGTTGATCCCGCCCGCGCCATAAGGCGGCTGTTTGGTGCGTTTCAGGGAAAATAAATATTACAGGGGATCCTATGGGTTCCCTTTTTGCTTGTCAAAGGCAAGGTTTGGCGGGTATACTTTAGCCATGGAAAAGCTTGTATTAAATACGAAAAACACCATACTTAAGCATGGGCTTATACCTGGGGGCACAGGCGTGCTTGCCGGGGTCAGCGGCGGCGCGGATTCCGTGGCGCTGCTTTGTGCGCTGAATGAGATAAAGCAGGAGCTGGGCTTTGAGCTTTACGCTGCCCACCTTAACCACGGCATACGTGGGGCGGAGGCAGATGGGGATCAGGCATATGTGAAGGAGCTGTGCGATGGCTTGGGTGTACAGCTGTATGAAGAGACCCTGGATATTCCCGCCGTTGCAAAGGCTCAGGGCAAGACCCTTGAGCAGGCGGCGAGGGAGCAGAGGTATGCCTTCTTTGAGCGGGCGCTGGAGAAACTGGGCGCTCGGCGCATCGCAGTGGCCCATCACATGGAGGACCAGGCGGAGAGCATAATGCTGCACCTGATACGGGGCAGCGGCCTTAAGGGGCTCACAGGCATGGAATACATGCGGGGCAATATCATACGCCCCTTTCTTGACCTGCATCGGGGGGATATTGAAAATTACCTTGCGGCAAAGGGGCTCACATACCGCACAGACAGCACCAACCTTGACCGGGACGCAAGCCGCAACCGGCTGCGTCTGGACGTTATGCCATACATTGCGGAGCACATAAACCCCGGAGTAACAGATGCCCTTTGCTCCATGGCAGAGCTTTTAAAGCAGGATGAAAAATACCTTGACGATATGGCTCGGGAGGCCCTGAACAAGGCGGCGGTGAAGGGAGGCTATGACAGGACAGAGCTTATGCTGCAGCCCAAGCCCATATTGAGCCGCGCTCTGCGCCTTGCCCTGAACAGAGAAGGCGTATATGCGGATATAGAGCGGAAGCATATAGAAATGCTGTTTTCCCTGCTGGCGGCTGCCACAGGGTCATCCATTGACCTGCCCCATATTTCCGCATGGGTAAGCTATGACAGGATATGCTTTGGCCGGCGGCAGGAAAAGGAGGATATGGAAACATACTTCCGCTTCCCGGGGAAAACGCTGTGCGGCAAGGGAATTTTCTTTGCAGATGAGTTCAAGGGTGATATAATAAAGAGTAATCTTGTTGGATATATGGACGGCGGCAAGCTGCCCTTTGAAACAAAGGTGCGCACAAGGCGGGAGGGAGATGTGTTCCGTCCCTATGGTGCGCCGGGCAGCAAAAAGCTCAAGGCGGTGATGATAGACCGCAAAATACCAAGGGAAGAGCGGGAAAAACCCGGAATATTCCTTGGAAATGAGCTGCTTTTCATGCCGGGCCTTGGCATATCCGATAAGGTAAAGGTAACGGCTGATACCCGAAGGATAATTCGGGTGCAATATACGGAAATATAATAAAGGGGCGGTAAAAAGATATGACAGGCTTTGACAAGGACAACATGAACAACGACATAGACCACGTGCTGGTCAGCGAGGAGCAGCTGAGGGAGCGCATAGCCGAAATGGGCGCAATGCTCTCTGAGGAATACAAGGACAAGAACCCCATACTGGTGTGCATCCTCAGGGGAGCGGTACATTTCTTCTCCGACCTCAGCCGCCACATGACTTGCCGCGCTCAGCTGGACTTTATGTCCATCTCCAGCTACGGCGATGAGCTGAAGACCTCCGGCATAGTCCGCATAGCTAAGGACATGGACACCAGCATCACCGGCCGCCACGTGCTTATTATCGAAGACATCATGGACAGCGGCCACACCCTCAAGCACCTTAAGAAGGTGCTGATGGCAAGGGAACCCGCCTCCCTCAAGATATGCTGCCTGCTGGACAAGCCCTCCCGCAGGGAATGCGACATAGCCCCGGATTACACCGGCTTTGTCATTCCCAATGAGTTTGTGCTGGGCTATGGACTGGACTGCGAAAACTACTACCGCAACCTGCCCTACGTTGGCGTGCTGAAGCCTGAGCTTTACAAATAACCCGAAAAAGCGGGTCAAAGGCAAGGGCTTGGCATACTCCGGAGCTAAGTTTTATAAATTGTTAATACTTTATATCCGGGGCGCTGTTGACAGCGCCCCGGGTTTGCGAGAAAATAATAAGATGAGCTGTCGATATTGACAGAATAAATTACACCGCAGAAATGCGGGGGGGAAATATCATGGAAAAGACCGTTCAGCACAAGCTGGAGGAAGCCCGCGCCCTGATGCACAGGGCAGAGGGCGCGCTGGATGCCGCAAAGGAATCCGGCATTGATGAAATAATACAGGCCGCAGAGCATGCCATGGCGCAGGCAAAGGAAGCGGTGGTGGCTCTTGAGGACGCAGCCGCTCTGGAAGCGGAGCAGGCAGAGGCCGAGACCCTTGAAGAGGCTGTGGAAATAGCTGAGATAGAAAGGGAAGAGGCAGAGGAAGCCGCCGAGGAGCTTCAGGAGCTTGCAGAGGATGCAGACGACGCAGCCGCGGCAGCCGCAGCAGCGAAAGCCCTTGACGCCATGGAAGAGGCCGAGGACTCTCTGGATGACGCCGGGGATATGATCGAGGATATTCTGGAAGAGGAAGAAGAGGCCCGGCCCAAAAAGAAAAAGACCGGCCTTGTAATAGGTATTTGCCTTGCCGTTGCAGCGCTGCTGGGGGGCGGATACTATTACTATGCCAACTACTATAAGCCCGCCGCACAGGCCCCCGCAGAGGAGCCGGCGGTTCAGGCGGTAATGCCTGACCTTACGCTGGAAACAGCAGACCTGGCTGAAAAGAAGCTTGCAGAGCTTGGCGTCAAGGCGGATGTGCTGTTCGTTTCCTCCGAAAAGGTGCCCGCAGGGGTGGTCACCCTCCAGAGCATATCCGAAGGGCAGCCCATCGAGGGCGACGTGGTGCTGTATGTAAGCATGGGCCCCGCGCCCACCCCCACACCGGACCGCGGCCCCCTGCCCACGCCTACCCCCAGCCCCACCCCCAAGCCTGTCAGGACTCAGGCGCCGGTAATAGAGCTGCCGGTAGAAACTCCCTGCCCCACCGGCTGAGGAAAGTAGAGTTTGATCGCCGGTTTCGGCGATGAGATAAAAGCCTACCCCACAACCAAGATAAAACACGGCGCAAAAGCGCTGTTTCCCAAAGCATAGCTTTTATTAAAAAGGAGAAATCACCTATGAAAAAGCTGTCCCTTGCCCTTGTGGCCATAATGCTGCTGAGCATTATAAGCGGCTGCTCCATGCTGCCCCAGAGCGCGCCTGTAGAGGAAGAAGAAGCCGCTTCCGAAGAGATACCCGCATACGGCTACTATACCGCCGAAGAGCTCAAGGCAAAGCTTGAGGCCGGCGAAGAGATGGTAATAGTGGACATACAGCCCGAGGAATACTATGAGCAGGCACACCTGCCCGGCTCCCTGTCCACCGCCGCATATCCCGCCGATACCGACGAGCTGCGCTCCAGGCTGGATGCTGCCATCGACAGCATCAACGCCACCACCGCTCCCGTTGTAATAATCGGCATGGGCGGCAAGACCGGCGCCGAAAACGCCGCAGAGTATTATGCCCTCAAGGGCGTGCCCGCAGAGCGTCTCTTTATACTGGAGGGCGGCTCCGTAAGCTGGCCCTATGATGAGCTGCTGTGGTACGATATCGACTATCAGTACATGACCCCCGACCAGCTGAAGGAAAGGATGGACAAGAAGCAGGGCGTTATGCTCATAGACGTTCGTCCCGAGGAAAACTATAAGGCCGGCCACATCAAGGGCGCAGTATCCACCGTATCCTACCCCAACAATACCAAGGAACAGTGGGCGCTGCTGAATGAGCTGAAGGCCGATGTGGAAACCACACTGGATCCCGTGGTCATCATAGGCATGAATGGTAAGGAAGGCGCCGAAAACGCCATCAGCTACTTTGCCTCCGAGGGCGTTGACGAGCGCAAGTTCCACATACTGGAGGGCGGCGGCAACAACTGGCCCTATGCCGATATGCTTGAGATAACTCCTACCTTCCAGTATATCGAGCCCGTTGACATGAAGGCCAAGATCGATGCACAGGAGCCCATGATACTGCTGTCTGTGCAGACCAAGGAAAACTACCGCGAGACCGGCCATCTGCCTAACTCCATCCCCACCTATGCCTTCCCCGCAAACACCGATGAACTTCTTGAAAACCTTGAGGACGAGGTGGACGCACTGAAGGAAAACGACCTGCCAATCTACGTAATGTGCCACGGCGGCAAGATCGGCGCAAACAACGCCATCACCTATTACGTAAATCAGCACAATATCGACCAGACCCGCTTCTACATCATCAAGGGCGGCATCACCGCATGGCCCTTCAAGGATATGCTGGTGCTGGGCAGAGACTAAACCCTATGACATACCGCGCCCCCGAGGCCTCAGGCTTCGGGGGCTGTTGTTTTATGGGGGATACGCAGCGGGATAAAGTAATGGTGAAACAGATCAAATTATCTATACCCGCCCGCCGCCCTTTTAATGCAGCTTTTCCTTACGGAAAAGCATAAAGTGCTGTCGGCAGCAGATGCCTGTCATTGCAAGACGATTCGCAGATTGGCGTGGCAATCCGTGCTCCGGCGGGGCGGTAGGGGTAAGCGGATAGCTTTTATTTATCTTAACCCGCCCTCCACCCTTTAAGGAAACTTCACCCTTACGGGAGAAGTGGAACGTGCTCTCGACAGCATGGGATTTCAGCCTTGGAGCTGTATACGGTGAAATGGTGTTCATCTGTGCCAAGTTCGTCTTCGCCGTAAGGCGAAGATACATTAAAAGGGCGGGGGAGGTAGATAAATCCCTTTTCCACATTCCCCCACGTCTCCAACGGAGTACGGATCGCCATCCTGTGGGATGGCGCACAATGACAACCAAATGTTCGGCAGCGCATCCCTTTTTCCCGTAAGGGAAAAAGTACATTAAAAGGGTGGCGGGTGGGTATAGATAATAGATCACTGACCTTTTCCCAATGACCTATCCAACTATCGCAGCCACGCGCAAAATCCAAAGCTTAAGCAACGACGAGGCGGGCAGGATCGGATAATTACTGCTGTTCTTAAATAATTAAAGGAATAATAGAGGCCCTGTCCTCAAATACTAAGCCCATCAAGCTAAGGAGGAATGAGAGAATGAACAAATCCAAAGCTGGATGTCAGACCATCGGCTGCAAGGTGCGCAGCTGCGCCTACAACTACGAAGGTACCAACTGCGAGCTGGACAGCATTATGGTACAGCCCAACAGCGGCTGCCATACCGGCAACCCCGCAGAGGAAAGCCTCTGCGGCAGCTACAAGAGCAGGGTCTGATTAGAGTGAGAAAAAGCCGCCGGCGGCGGCTTTTTCCTTTTTGCCGGCAATACTCTCCGGTGCAAAGCAATTTTTAACATATAAAAACCGCCATTTTCTTTCAGGCGGTTTTTATATTGGATGGATACTTTATGGTATGGTGTTTGATCTTACTTTGCCAGCAGCTCGTCAATGGCGGCAGACCAGGTGCCGTAGGAATTGCTGCCAACCACTGCGGAGCAGAGCAGCTTGCCTTCGCTGTCCAGGAACAGGGTGGTAGGCACTGCGTATACGTCAAACATAACGTTTTTTATCACCTCGGTGGTGGCCAGCATGTGGGTGTAGTTTGCGCCGGTCTCGGCGATCTGCTCTTTGGCGGTGGCGCCGGTGTCGCTGTCGGGGTCATTTACGTCGCAGATAAGGCCCACTATCTGGAAATCCGCATCGGCATAGTCCTTGGCGATCTGCCCAAGGTCGGGCATCTCCATAAGGCAGGGGTAGCAATAGGTGCCCCAGATGTTCAGCATGGTTACCTTTGCCCGGGCAAAAAGCTCTGCGCTGTCAATGGTCTGTCCGTCAAGGGTATTTGCGGTAAAAACATATTCTCTGCCTGCGCCGTCATAGTCCAGGGCAAGGCTGGGATAAGAGGGCTGCTCCTGATCTTCCGCGGCTTCTTCCTCGGTGCCCCATTCAAAGGAGCTTTCGGATACGGTCTCCTGGGCAGAAGGCTCGACCGCAGGCTCTTCCGCAGCGGGCTCCTTTGCGGCGCAGCCGGTGAGGGCAAGGGCAAGTATAAGCATTATGGAAAGTATGCGCATTTTCATAATTTAAAAACATCCTCCGTTTGTTGGTGGTAGGTTTATTATATTCCCGAAGGGGGTGATATTCCGTGACCAAATCACCTTTTGCCCCGTGGGAATGTATCCTATGGGACATATGATAATATACCCGCGGACTTTTTGCACCATGGTTTTGTGATATTTAACAGATAGGACACAAAGGGAAAAGATAAATTCCATTTGTCCGTCAAATGGTCACAGGCTGACAAATTAGGAATACATTGTGACATTTGGCCGCCCTTCGTTGACAGGCAAATAATGGGGGCCTTATAATTCTATATTGTTAGAATGCTAACTTTTTGCATATTTAAAGAGGGAAAGCTATGGAAGAATGCACGCGGAGCGCCTTTTGCCGCATAAAGGCCGTGTCCAATGCCATACGGCGCAAGATAGAGGGCATAAACATAGAGGAAAAGTATGGCCTTACGGGGGGCGAGTGCGCCATAATGGGGTATCTGTTTGAAAACCCGCATAAGCCCCTGTATCAAAAGGATATAGAGGAGGAATTCCACATCCGACGGAGCAGCGCAACAAGGGCGCTGCAGGCCATGGAGAAAAAGGGGATATTATTCCGGCAGAGCGAGCCCCATGACGGCAGGCTGAAGCGGCTGGTGCTGACGGAGCGGGCAATGGAGATAGGCCGGGATGTGGGAGACATGATAGAGGAAGCGGAGCAGAGGCTGCTCAAGGGCATATCCCATGAGGAGCTGAATGCGTTTCTTGATATGTGCGACAGGATATGCCGCAACGGGGAAGGAGAGGAAAAGGCATGATAAGGACACTTGCAAAGAGCATAAGGGAATACAAAAGGGACAGCATACTGACCCCGCTGTTTATGATGGGGGAAGTAATACTGGAGGTGTTCATCACCTACATGCTGGCAGACCTTATAGACCTGGGCGTAAACGCCGGAGACGTGGGATATACCGTAAGGCGGGGCATGCTGCTGATAGGATGCGCGGCGCTTTCGCTGCTGTGCGGCGCCCTGTCCGGCAGGTTCGGCGCGGTGGCCTCCACCGGCTTTGCAAGGAACCTGAGGCAGGATATGTACTACAACGTGCAGACCTTCTCCTTTGAAAATATTGATAAATTCTCCACGGCGGGCCTTATTACAAGGCTCACCACAGACGTTGTAAACGTGCAGCACGCATACATGATGCTGATACGCATTGCGGTGCGCTCTCCTTTGATGCTGCTGTTCTCCCTGATAATGGCATTCCGCATCAACCCAAGGATAGCCACGGTATTCCTCTGCGCCACCCCTGTGCTGGCGGGGGGCATATACCTTATCATGAGCCACGCCCATCCCGTGTTTGAGCGGGTGTTCCACACCTATGACAAGCTGAACGCCGTGGTGCAGGAAAACCTCAGGGGCATAAGGGTGGTAAAGGCCTTTGTGCGGGAGGATCACGAAAAGGAAAAGTTCACCAATGTTTCCGGCTCCATCTTCAGGGATATGTCCAGGGCACAGAAGACCATTGCCTTCAACATGCCCCTGATGCAGGCCTGTATGTACACCTGCATACTGCTGGCATCCTGGCTGGGAGCAAACATGATAGTATCCGATACCATGACCACGGGCCAGCTGATGAGCATACTGACTTATGCGGGCGGCATACTTACCAGCCTTATGATGCTGAGCATGGTGTTTATGATGATGGTGATATCCAGAGCCTCCGCAGAGCGTATTGCAGAGGTGCTGAATGAAAAGACCGCCATACGCAATCCCGAAGAGCCTCTGTATGAGGTGAGGGACGGCAGCATAGAGTTTAAGGATGTGGCCTTCCGCTACGGCGAAGGACGCAACTGCCTGAACGATATAAGCCTGCGCATAGAGTCCGGGGAAACCATAGGCATAATCGGCGGCACAGGCAGCGGCAAAACCTCACTGGTGCAGCTGATACCCCGCCTGTACGACGCAGGTGAAGGCAGCGTGCTTGTGGGCGGCAGGGATGTAAGGGAGTATGACCTTGATACCCTGAGAAACGCCGTATCCATGGTATTGCAGAAAAACGAGCTGTTCTCAGGCACTGTTGCAGAGAACCTTCGCTGGGGCAATGAGGAGGCTACCCTTGAGGAAATGCGGAGGGTGTGCCGTGTGGCTCAGGCGGATGGGTTTATTTCCGCCCTGCCCGATGGATATGATTCTGAGGTGGAGCAGGGAGGAGCAAACTTCTCCGGCGGACAGAAGCAGAGGCTGTGCATAGCAAGGGCGCTGCTGAAAAAGCCCAAGATACTCATACTTGACGACTCCACCAGCGCCGTGGATACCGCCACGGACGCCTCCATACGCTCGGCCTTCCGCAGCGAGATGCCTGAGGTAACAAAGCTCATCATTGCCCAGCGCATAAGCTCTGTGCAGGATGCGGACAGGATAATAGTAATGGACAACGGCCGCATTGCGGACTTTGGCACACACGATGAGCTGATGGAGAGGTGCTCCATCTACATTGAAGTATACGAATCTCAGCAGAAGGGAGGGGATTTTGATGAGTAGGCAGCAAGGACCCAAGGGCCCCGGCGGAAGGCGCCCCCTTAATCCCCAGGACCTGAAGAACATAGGGGAAAACAGCAAAAAGACCATCAAGAGGCTCCTTGGCCTGCTGAGGCCATATCGGGCAAGGCTTGGCCTTGTGTTCCTGTGCATACTTATAAGCGCAGGCGCGGGCATACTTGGCAGCATGTTCACCCGTATACTCATAGACGACCATATCACCCCCCTTATAGGGCAGGCTGATCCCGACTTTAGCGGGCTTATAAAGGCCCTTGCCACCATGGGGTGCATATACCTTGCGGGTATGCTTTCCACCTTCATTTACAATCGCCTTATGGTAACCGTATCTCAGGGCACCATGAAGGGGGTAAGGGATCAGCTCTTTGACCATATGCAGACCCTGCCCATAGGCTACTTTGACAGCAACACCCACGGCGACCTGATGAGCCGCTACACCAACGATACGGATACATTGCAGCAGATGCTGTCTCAAAGCATACCCCAGCTGATGAATTCCGGCATCACCATAATAGGCGTGCTGTGCGCCATGGTATACACCAGCCCCCTGCTCACCATACTGATGCTGCTGACCGTATGGCCCATGATGAAGGTATCCGGCTTTGTGGCGGGCAACAGCTCAAAGTATTTCTCCCAGTACCAGGAGGCTCTGGGCGATGCCAACGGCTACATCGAGGAGATGATAAACGGCCAGAAGGTGGTAAACGTATTCTGCTACGAGGGCAGGGCAAAGCAGCGCTTTGACGGCAAAAACGAGGCCCTCAGGAAAAACTGCTCTGATGCCCATGTGTATTCCAATATACTCATGCCGATACTTGCAAACCTTGCCCATGTGCAGTATGTGCTGCTGGCAATAGTGGGCGGCATAATGGCCATAAAGGGCGTGGGCGGCATGAAGATAGGCGTGCTGGCCTCCTTCCTGCAGCTTTCAAAGAGCTTCAATATGCCCATCAATCAGCTGTCCCAGCAGCTCAACTCCATAGTTATGGCGCTGGCAGGCGCGGAGCGCATATTCGACCTTATGGATCAGCCCTCCGAAATAGACCAGGGCAAGGTGGTATTGGTAAACGCAGTGAAGAAGGGTGACACCCTTGAAGAGACCGACCGCCGCACCGGCGTATGGGCATGGAAAAAGCCGGACGGCGAGCTGGTCGAGGTCAAGGGCGAGGTGCGGCTTACGGATGTGGACTTTGGCTACGTGCCGGAAAAGACAGTGCTGCACGACGTGACTCTCTACGCAAAGCCGGGTCAGAAGATAGCCTTTGTTGGCTCCACCGGCGCAGGAAAGACCACCATTACCAACCTTATCAACCGCTTTTACGAGATACAGGACGGCGTCATAACCTATGACGGCATAGACGTAAGGGACATAAAGAAAGATGACCTCAGGCACAGCCTTGGCATGGTGCTGCAGGAGGTAAACCTCTTTACCGGCACAGTGCGGGACAACATCCGCTACGGCAACCTTGAGGCCACCGACGAGGAAGTGGAGCGGGCCGCAAAGCTTGCAAACGCCCACGAGTTCATCATGCGTCTGCCCAAGGGCTACGACACCATGCTGGAGGGAGACGGCAGCGGCCTTTCACAGGGTCAGCGTCAGCTGCTGTCCATAGCCCGGGCCGCCTGCGAGGATGCGCCGGTAATGATACTGGACGAAGCCACCAGCTCCATCGATACCCGTACCGAGTCCATCGTACAGAGCGGCATGGATAAGCTGATGAGCGGACGCACCGTGTTCGTAATTGCCCACAGGCTGTCCACCGTGCAGAATTCCAATGCCATAATGGTGCTGGAAAAGGGGAGGATAATAGAGCGGGGAGATCACGATGACCTTATCGCCGCAAGGGGGAAGTATTATACGCTATATACGGGACTGCAGGCGTAGAGCATTAATAGAAATGTTTGGGTGGGAATAGTTAAATGGTTGATTTTGTACGGTGAAAAAGACAGGCCGGCGCCATTGAATGACCGCACACAAATAACCGCAAGCTCCCATGGGACGCTCCGCTGGGCCTCTTTCTTTTAAAAAGAAAGAGGGAAAGAAACGTTCTTTGTGACCAAAGAACCAAAGTCAAGTATCCCCAGCAAGGTTACGCTCTCTTTGTTCGCCCGTCACCTTAGTTGCTTAACCGTCAAGCCTCATTACCACCCGGTAAGTACTCAGGCGCTCCTTCGCGCCTTCATGCCCGGATTTTCCGCGCATATCACCCAATAGAGGTATAAGGGTGGTGCTGTCGCAGGGCGAGGGCAAATTCGGACAGCACACCAAAGCAGCTATTTATATAGTTTTTTATTCTTTTGCTTCTTTTCTTGTTTCTTTTCCCGCTGGAAAAGAAAAAGAAAAGAAGAGAAACCCTTCCACCGAAAGGACACACAACCTATGTCATTCATCAAAAATCACAAAAAGCTGGTAATTCTGCTCATAGTAGCCGCACTGCTCACGGTGGGCTTCTTTGTGATAAGAGGAAAGGCAAAGCAGGCTATGGCGGCGCTGACACAGCTCACCGAGGAGACCGCCTTTGTGGAGCGGCGCAGCATACAGAGCAGCATATCCTCCACCGGCCAGATAATCAGCGACAACACCCGCAATATCACAGCCACACTTACGGGCTATGAGGTGCTGACGGTAAACGTGGCGGTGGGCGATGTGGTTGCTGAAGGGGAAGTGCTGTGCGTATTTGACACGGAGGACCTTGAAAAGAGCCTTGAGGACGCAGAGGATGCCCTTTCCGCCGCAAGGACACAGAGCAAGGTATCCGTAAACAACGCGGAGCGTGCCCTTGAGATGGCAATAGAAACCAAAAACTACCAGATAGAGACCGCCGCCCGCAATATCATCAACGCCCACAACGGCTATGAAAAGGCGTATGACAGCTATGATGAGCTGCGTTCTCAGCTCAGCGACGCAAAGTCCGCGCGGGATACAGCCAGGGCGGAGTTAAATGCTGTGTCCGGCCCTGTTGAGGATACTGCTGAGTATAAAAAATGGGCTCAGGAGCAGGAAGAATATAACAAGGCACTGGAAAACTACAATGGCTTTGCGGAGGATGCCAACAAAACGCCGGAAGAAAATCAGGCGGCAAAGGATCAGCTGCTTGCCGAAGTAACAGCCGCCGAAACAGAGCTTGCGGCGGCGGAAGCTGCCCTCAACACCCTGAACCTTGAAGGGCGCAGGGCTATGGCGGAGGCGGCGTATTCGGCGGCGGAAAAGGCTTACAGCTCCCTTGAATCCTCCCTCAGTACCGCGGAAAACGCTGTGGATTCCGCATGGATAGCCCTGCAGAACGCACAGGCCGCCTACGACTACACCGTGGCATCACAGGAAAGCTCCCTCAGGGGCAGCAAGGACGCGGTAAAGAGCGCAGAGGCGGGTGCGGGGGTTGCCACCATACAGCAGGAGAGCAGCGTGGACAGCCTGAATAAGCAGATAGAGAAGGGCGAAGTGACCGCGGATATCGGCGGCACCGTTACCGCCGTGAACATCAAAGAGGGGGAGCGCTACGCCGGCGGCGCAATAGTTACCATACAGGACACCGGCGCTTTGGTAGTATCCGCAGAGATTGACGAATACGACATTGCGGACGTTGAGATGGGCATGAAGGCGGTGTTCAAAACCGACTCCACCCGTGAGGAACAGCTGACAGGTGAGGTGATATTCATATCCCCCACCCCCACCCCCGGCAGCAATGTTACCTATCAGGTAAAGGTGAGGATAGACTCCGACACCTCACGCCTTCGCATAGGCATGAACGCCAAGCTGAACATAATACTTGAGGAGACCGCAGACGTGCTCACCGTGCCCTATGACGCGATACAGCAGGACGAAAAGGGCAATGACGTTATCTATGCCGTGGAGCACACCGAAAACGGCGGCGTCATCAAGACCGCCATCCCTGTGACTGTGGGAGTGGAGGGTGATTACTACGTTGAGGTCAGCGGCGATATAAAGGAGGGCATGGAGATATCACTGCCCACGGATAAGTTCTTTGACTTTGCCGCCATAGAGGAGGAGATGAAGGCCTCCATGGGTGGATAGCCATGGAAGAGCGGAAAAACATGATACACCTTCGGGGGATAAAAAAGCGATTCTTCGAGGGGACGGAAAACCAGATAGAGGTACTCAAGGGCATAGACCTTGACGTATATGAGGGCGAGTTTGTGTCCATAGTGGGCGCATCGGGTTCCGGCAAGTCCACATTGATGAACATCATCGGCGCGCTGGACAGGGCAAGCGAAGGCACATACATACTGGACGGGGTAAACATAGGCCGCGCCAACGACGACCGCCTTTCCCACATACGCAATAAAAAGATAGGCTTTGTATTTCAGACCTACAACCTTATCCCCCGCACCAACGCCCTGAAGAACGTGGAGCGGCCAATGCTGTACGCAGGCACCCCCAAGGGGGAGCGCACAAAGCGGGCAATGGAGCTATTGGAGCTGGTGGAGATGCAGGACCGCATAAAGCACAACCCGGATGAGCTGTCCGGCGGACAGAAGCAGCGTGTGGCAATAGCCCGTGCCATGGCAAACAGGCCTGCCATACTCCTTGCGGATGAGCCCACAGGCGCCCTGGACTCCAAGACAGGCCGCCTTATAATGGATATATTCCACAGGCTGAACAAGGAGCAGAGCATGACGATACTGCTCATAACCCACTCTCCCGAGCTTGCGGAGGAGACCGGCCGCATATTC
This sequence comes from Clostridia bacterium, assembly GCA_017547885.1. Lineage (GTDB taxonomy): Bacteria > Bacillota > Clostridia > Christensenellales > CAG-138 > SFEL01. The sequence continues at coordinate 129,329 of JAFYOP010000007.1, forward strand.
ACCCTGATGGACGGGGAAATAATAGACGAGAGGAAGGGCAGCCTATGCTGATATGGGAAAACATACTGCTGGCCCTTTCCGGCCTCAGGGCAAACAAGATGCGGGCCTTTCTTACCATGCTTGGCATAATCATCGGCATAGGCTCCGTCATCACCATAATGACCCTTGGTGAATCAGTTACGGATTCCTTTACCTCCTCCATGCAGTCTCTGGGGGCAAACAACGTTACCGTTGCCATTCAGCCCAAGCAGGATGAGGAGGAGATGGACGGGGGCATGGCCTTTATGGCCATAAATTCCTCTGCCATGCCTCAGGATAAGGATTACATAACCGACGAAATGATATCCGCCCTCAGGGAATCCTACGGGGAGGAGATGCTGGGCATATCCATATCCGAAAGCGCCGGGGACGGACGGGCGGAAAACGGCAAGCTGTATGCCAACGTATCCGTAACAGGGGTAAACGCCGACTACTTCCTTGCGGGAGAGCCTGAGATACTTGCGGGGCGCATGCTGACAGAAAGCGAACTGGCCGGCGATAAGCGGCTTGCGGTGGTGTCTGATAAGCTGGTGAACAATATGTTTGCCGGGGATATGGAGCGGGCCGTCGGCAGCACCCTTGAGGTGACCACCGGAGACAGCTTTTACAGCTATACGGTAGTTGGCGTATATAAGTACGAGATGAACCTGTACAATATGTACTTTGGCGCGGAGAAGGATATCCGCACCACCATGTACATACCCATTGGGGCGGCCCGGGCCGCCACCCATTCCACCGCGGGATATTCCTCAATTACCGCCATAACCGCCCCGGGGGTGGATTCCACCCGCTTTGCTTCCCGGGTAGAGCGCTTCCTCAACGCATACTATCGCAACAACAGGGACTATGAGGTCTCCGCCTTCAGCATGGAAAGCATGGTGTCCGAGTTTACCTCTGTGCTGGGCACCATCGAAACTGCCATCTCGGTAATCGCAGGCATATCCCTGCTGGTTGGCGGCATAGGGGTAATGAACATAATGCTGGTATCCATTACAGAGCGCACCCGCGAAATTGGCACCTGCAAGGCACTGGGCGCCACCAACGGCTCAATACGACTGCAGTTCATAATCGAAGCGGTGATAATCTGCCTTATCGGCGGCGCGCTGGGCGTGGCCCTTGGTGTTACGGCGGGCAGCCTTGCCAGCAAGGCATTGGGCTTCCCCGCCAGCGCCAGCATAAAGAGCATAGTCATCGCCCTGCTGTTCTCCATGTCCATAGGGGTGTTCTTCGGCTACTACCCCGCCAACAAGGCCGCCAATATGGATCCCATCAATGCGCTCAGGTATGAGTAGGCAGGCATCTTCTTTTCTCTTTCTTTTCCGACGGGAAAAGAAGAGAAAAGAAGCAAAAGAGAAAGAAAAGCGAAAGAAAAGATATTATTTATGTATTAGTATGCTTAGATGTGCTGTCCAAAAAGCTGCTCGGAGGGAGCAGCTTTTTTGTATAGGTGGGATATGGGCTGCGTTGTCATTGCGAACCAGTCCCCAGACTGGTGTGGCAATTCGTATCCCTTTTATGATGAGAGAAAAGGAATATTTATCTAATCCCGCCCACCGCCCTTTAAGGATAAAAATTCCCTTCAATCGGTAGAATTGTTCATATTTAACCTGTATACTCATAGCATACAGCCCGACATTCTGTCGGCGTTTCAGAGTAAAGGGGGTATTGCCCTGTGAAAAAACTGAGCATTTTTATTCTTGCCCTGTGCTGCTTAATGCTCTGCGCCTGCGGCGACAGGCTGCATAGCTTATCCGGCAAGGTGGTTGCATCGGGGATGACCGAAGAGGAAAACTCTTACTGCATTCTCAGCACATATGAGGGCAAAAAAACAGGCATAATCATCACGGAGGAGACCAGGATTTATTCCGTTGACCAAGACATAAATATACAGACCCTAAAAGAGCGGGGACTTGTGGACACGGCGGTATGGGCCGCCGGCGTCAAAGCCCGTGATGAGCGGCTTACCCACGAAGGCAGGAAGATAACCGCCTATGAAGCCAGCGACATAGATATAGCGGGATATTTAAGCGAGGATACCGTCACCCTGCCGGATGGGGCAAAGATGAACATATGGCAGTATTATGACGGCGTCATCTATACCGCCCCCAACGGAACCGAGCTGCTTAGCGTAAGATATCCCATGGGTCCTGATAATTCCTACGTGGGCGAGGTGGAAAGCCTTGATGACTTGGAGGAAAAAGTAAAGAGCCCTGTTCTTGAGTTTTACCGGCAGCGTGGAGTGCTGTATGACGAGATGGCGGAGCTGGAAAAGGCATACGGGGCCTTTGTGAAAGCTGCGGACCCTGCAAATTACAGGCTGCGCCACATAAGCCAGGACGTATCCCCCTCCGCCTCAAATGAGCGGGTCATGTGTTTCATTACCACCGTAATGCTGCCCCTTGACGGCGCAGACCCGTATGGGGCAAACGTGCATGAGCTCCGCTCGGGCCAGGCCTTTGATAAGACTACCGGAGAGCATATCAATAGCTTTGACCTGTTTTCCTGCCCGCCAACCGAGGCGCTGCGGCGCATGATGGACATAGCGGGAGTAACAGACCCTGCGCTGAGGGAGGAATTGGAGCAGGCATTTGAGCCGGAATGCGTTATACTGTTTCCCGACAATCTCGAGGTGTGCTTCAACAAGGGCACCCTGCCCAGCCAGCAGCACGGCTATATGCTGGGGCTGGACTATGACGACAGGCTGCTGGAGATACTTCACCCCTGGGCGGTACCCTTCGGCAGCGATAAATAGGTTTCTTATCCGCAATGCAAAAAGCCCCATCCTTTATGGGGCTTTTTGGACAGCACTTTTAAGTATGCTTTTATTTATATCCAATCTAAACTTTCTCTTTTCTTTTTCTTTTGCTTCTTTTCTTGTTTCTTTTCCCGTTGGAAAAGAAAAAGAAAAGAAGACAGGCAGCTTAAAACTCCCCGCCCTCAACAAACCTTCGTATCATGCCCACCATCTCTTCGGCGGTAGAAGCCCGGGTGGCGGCGGCGCGGAAGGCGGAGGCGCCCCGCATGCCCCTGACGTAGTAGGCGATGTGCTTGCGCATTTCCACAACCGAGCGGGGGCCCTTGTGGGCAACTATGCCCTCAATGTGCCGTATGGCGATAGCCATGCGCTCCTGCTCTGTGGGCGGGGTAAAGGGCATGCCTGCTATGGCTGCCTTTATCTCGGGGAAAATGTGGGGATTGCCCAATGCGCCCCGGCCTATCATTATGCCATCGCAGTTGGTGTGGGCTTTGAGGGCAAGGGCGGACTTTGCGTCTGTCACGTCGCCGTTGCCTATTACAGGTATGGACAGGGCGGCCTTAACGGTGGCAATGGCATCCCAGTCGGCGGTGCCGGAGTACATCTGCTCACGGGTGCGGCCGTGGAGGGTCACCATGGATGCGCCGGACTGCTCCGCCATCTTTGCAAAGTCAAGGTAGTTTTCCGAAGTTTTGTCCCAGCCCTTGCGGAACTTGACGCTGACAGGAAGGGAAGATGCCTTGGATACGGACTCTATCACCTTAGCGGCGTGGAGGGGCTCCTTCATAAGTGCGCTGCCTTCTCCGTTGCCGGTTATCTTGGGGGCGGGGCAGCCCATGTTGATGTCGATGAGGGCAACATCGCCGTGGTATTCATCGCATATGCGCTTTGCCATGTCCGCCATTATGGAGGGCTCACGGCCGAAAAGCTGTATGCCGCAGGGGCGCTCCACAGGGGAGGTCTCCAGAAGCTCCGCGCTTTTGCCGCCGAAGCTCAGGCCCTTGGCGCTGACCATTTCGCTGAAGGTGAAATCGCACCCCTGCTCACGGCAAAGGGCGCGGTATGTCATGTCTGTAAAGCCGGCCATGGGGGCCAGCATTATGGGGAATCCGTCAAAGGGCAGCTTCATAGTGTGTTTGTGATCCCTTGGGTTGTGTATGAATTATTTTACTATCCCGCCCGGCCGCAAGCGAGGTTATAAGTAATAGTGAACAGGTTATTATCTATACCCGCCCGCCACCCTCGTCGTCGCGGACTCCGCTTGCTCGCGGCCATATCCACAAGGGACATGCCCTCTCGCTCACTCCATCGCTCCTCCTCTCCGCGAAAAACCGTCGTACCTTTGGGTTTTTCGCGGGCTTGCGGGAAAACGGGGCGCACTTTCGCAGATATCAGATAATAGCCATACTTTCTTTTAATGTTGAGTAATGATTACCGTCTATCGTCTTCGCCTTTAGGCGTAGATACCTTAAAAGGGTGGCGGGTGGGATATGAAATATTATCCGTTTCACTTTAACCAATGCATGTAACTTGCCTTGTGGGAAGGGAACAGATATTTATCAGGCCTCGGGTGTGGGGGAGGGCAGCAGGGAATAATCCGGGGTGGGGAGAGGCTCCTCTTCGGGGCTGTTCATCACCAGCAGCATGTCGCTTATATACCAGCGTCCGTCGGTGCGGGTGAGCTTTACGTTGTACACTGCGGCGGGCCACTCCGGGAAGGTGATGCCCTCGGGGGCGCCTTCATTGGGGGTGGCGGAGATGGAAAGGAGCTTTTCGTATACCTTTACGGTGGCGTTTTTATCCCAGGGCAGCACGAAAAGGTTTTTGACCTCTATTTTGTAGATAAAGTTGGTAACTTTAAAGTTATCGTACGTCCCGTTATAAAGGGCCGGGTCTTTTGATACGAAATCCTCGGTAAAGTACTCGGTAAGGGCGGTTATCTCGCCCCCCTGCAGTACGTATTCCGCCCTCAGCTCAAGGCCCTCGGTGACCAGTATGTAAAGGTTGCTTATGTGCATGGCGGTAACGAACACACCAAGGCACAGCACTATCACAAGCGCAACGCTCAGCATTGTGCGCAGCAGATACCATATGGACCGCCGTGCAATGGCGTATTGATTGCGTGACATGGCTTATTCCTCGCTTCGCATAATCTTACACATTTATCATAGCATATCGGGGCGGGGTAAGCAAATGAACAGATTGTGAGGAAATGGGATTTTACTGCCCCCCACCCAGTTACCATTTCAATGTGGCTTTTTCTTACAGAAAAGCGGGACGTGATCTCGAAGGGGTGTCATTGCGAGGAGGGCAATGCCCGACGTGGCAATCCGCACTCCGCCGGAGACGTAAGGGTAAATGATAAGGGTATTATTATCTATACCCACCCACCACCCTTCAAAGAAGCTTCTCCCTGCGGGAGAAGCGGACGTACTAACGGAGCGTGGGATAATAACCATGCTTTGATTTTTAGGATAAGTAATGATCGCCGTCTATCGTCTTCGCATTTAGGCGAAGATACATTAAAAGGGTGGTGGGTTTAGATAATTTCACCTCTTCACCATTCGCTATTACCTGTTCCCTCAATTCCCGCCTCTGCTTGAATATGCAGATATAGTGTGGTAAAATTCAACTAACTATGAAAATAGCATACAAAGGAGTAAAAACCATGAAGAACGTATACGATGTGCTGGCCGAAAGGGGCTTTCTTAAGCAGTGTTCCCACCCGGAGGAGCTGTATGAGCTGCTGGGCAAGGAAAAGGTAGCTTTTTATATCGGCTTTGACCCCACCGCCGACAGCCTGCATATCGGACACTACGTTGCCCTGATGACCATGGCACACATGCAGCGTGCCGGCCATCTGCCCATCGTGCTGCTGGGCGGCGGCACCGCCGTAATAGGCGACCCCTCCGGCAAGAGCGACATGCGCCGCATGATGACCATGGAAGAAATAGACCACAACGCCTCCTGCTTCCAGAAGCAGATGAGCAGGCTGATAGACTTCAGCGAGGGCAAGGCCATCGTTGCCAACAACGCAGAGTGGCTCCGTCCCCTCAATTACCTTGACTTTATGCGTGAGATAGGCGTGCATTTCTCGGTAAACCGCATGCTGTCCTTCGAGTGCTACAAGCAGCGCATGGAAAAGGGCCTTACCTTCTTTGAAATGGGCTACATGCTGATGCAGAGCTACGACTTCCTGGAGCTGAACAGGCGCCACGGCTGTATACTGCAGATGGGCGGCGACGACCAGTGGAGCAATATGCTGGGCGGCGTTGAGCTTATCCGCAAGAAGGAGCAGAAGCCCGCATACTGCCTGACTACCTCCCTTCTGACCACCAGCGAGGGCAAGAAGATGGGCAAGACCGAGAAGGGCGCCCTGTGGCTGGATGCAAACAAGACCAGCGTTTACGATTTCTATCAGTACTGGCGCAATGTTGACGACGCGGACGTTGAAAAGTGCCTGAGCCTTCTTACCTTCATCCCCATGGAGGAAGTAAAGGCACTGTGCGCAGAGGGCGGCGCGGCCCTCAACAACGCCAAGAAGGTGCTGGCCTTTGCCCTTACCGAGCAGGTACACGGCACTGAGGAAGCCGAAAAGGCCAGGGCAGCGGCAGAGGCTCTCTTTGGCGGCGGCGGCGACATTTCCAACATGCCCACCGTAGCCCTTACCGCAGAAGACGTGGAGGCCACCGGCCTTCGCGTGACCGACCTCTTAGTAATGGGCAAGCTTGCAAAGAGCAAGTCCGACGCCCGCAGGCTTATCGAGTCCGGCTCCGTACAGGCAGACGACGTAAAGGTAGAGGATGTATACGCCGTGATCGACGAAAGCAAGCTTTCTGACGGCGTGATCATCAAGAAGGGCAAGAAGGGCTTTGTTCGCGTAGTTCGCGCATGATAGGATATCGCTCAGTGGATAAAAGCTCCGAAACGGAGTACATAATCAACCGCTCAAGGTTTATAGGACGCTGCTTCCCCGTCACAAGCGAGGAGGCAGCCCTTTCCCTGCTTGGGGATATACGCAAAAAGCACTGGGACGCCACCCACAACTGCTTTGCCTACCGCATTGGCGAAACCGCCTCCATAGCCCGCTTTTCGGATGACGGAGAGCCCGGCGGCACTGCGGGCATGCCCATAATGGACGTGCTGCGCTCCAAGGAGCTGACGGACGTGCTGGTGGTGGTCACCCGCTATTTCGGCGGGGTGCTGCTTGGTGCGGGGGGCCTGGTGAGGGCCTATTCAAGGAGCGCCGCAGACGCGGTGACAGAGGCTGGCATAGTGTCCTACGTTCCCGCAAAGCAGCTCAGCGTATCCATGGACTATTCCCGCTATGGCAGTATGGAGCAGTACATCCGCTCCGCTGTGCAGGTGGAGGATGTGGAGTTTATGGAAAACGTCACCATGAAGGTGGTGGCGGCGGAGGAAAGGCTTTCTGCCTTTATAAAGGATATCACCGAGCGCAGCGACGGCAGATGCATCCCCCAAATAACCGGGGAAAGCTATCTGCGCATTAAGGAAATTTAAATTTTCTTGGGGGATACTGGCGGAAAAGCATATTGTATTATATAATCAGAATGACTTGTTATGCTCATTCTGATTTTTTGTTTGAGCTGAGCATCCTCAGGAACATATTAGGAGCTGGATCACTTATGATAAAAAGGATAATTCCCTTTGTATTGGCCATTGCCATGATATTCACCATGGGGGCAGCTTTTGCCTCATCCTCTGCATCTGCCGCAGCGGTGCCGGTATCTATGACTGTGGCCGGCGAAGGCACCCTCACCGTTACACTGGTAAACGAAAATGAGGCGGCGGAGGACGGCAGCGGCACTCCCCTTACGGATATCATCATATACTCCCCTCTGTATCCGGATATGTATTTCCCCACAGAGGGCGAAAGCGTGCCTGCGGGGCAGAGCAAGGGCTTTTCCTGCAAGTATTTCTTTAGCGAGGAAATGCTGGATACGGATATTCCCCTTTCCGCCAGCTGGATAGACGGTGAAAAGGCAAAGAGCAAGGACATGACCGTAAAGATACAGCGCACCAAGGCCACCACCGTTACCGTTACCCGCACCGCCAGCACCAAGCAGGCCTCCCCCGGGGAGGAGATAACCCTCACCTACACCGTAAGCAACACCGGCATGACCCCCATCACCCTTACCTCCCTTGTGGACAGGGCAATAGGGGGCAAGGAATCCATACTTAAGGAAAAGGTGACCATTGAGGGCGGCGCAAAGCACGACCTTCAGTATGTATACAAGATGGGCCGCAACACCGTTGAGTCCGTCCCTGTTATAACCTATAAGGACGAGGCCACCGGCAAGGAAGAAAAGGCGGAGGCATCACCCATCACACTGGGCATGGTAAGCTCCAAGATATCCGTTGAGGTCATTCAGGGGGAAGCCACCGCATCCGGCGTGATGTTCACCCTTAACCTTACCAACAACGGCAACCAGCGCATAAGCGGCATAGTGATAACCGATGACCTTGGCAACAGGGTAAATCCCGATGCCTTTGCCCTTGCGGTGGGCGAGAGCCGCCAGTTCACCTATAATGTCCTTACGGATACCGAAAGATACGTGGTATTCAACCTTTCCGGCGAAACCGGCAACGGGGACGACTATGAGGACAAGACCAAGAGCTACGTTGTAAGAAAATACATAGACCCCAGCCTCCTTGGCATACAGCTTACTGCCTCCGTTACCGAGACCCTTAACTCCGCAGGCTCAGTTGAGATCAAGTTTGATATCAACAACACCGGCACCATGGAGATGAAGGATCTGGTAATATCCGAGGTGACCACGGAAATAGCCGAGGACGGCACCGAAAAGCAAAAGCTTACCGAGCTGTATCGCACGGATACCCTGCCCACCGGTACCTTCTCCACTCCCATTACCCTGTATGTGGGCCAGCCCCGGGATCTTGCCTTCCTTGTGGAGATGAAGGACCCCGCAGGCAACCCCTACACCTATAACGCCTACGTTACCGCCGATTACCTTGGCGTCGGCAATGTGGAGGAGACCCCTGACGCACAGCAGAGCGCCATCAATACCCTTGGCGCCTCTGTGGGCGATTCCATCAACAAGGCGCTTACCATCGCCCTTATAGTGCTGGGCGCACTGGTGGTGGTGTCGGTTATCGCCATGATAGTGCTCTCCGCCCTTGAAAAGAAGCAGCGCCGTGAGGCCGCCCGCAGAAGGGCCGCCCGTGAGCGCAGGGCAAGGCTGGAGCAGGACATGGCAAGGGAAAACGCCGCAAGGCGCAGAAGGTAAGAATCCGATCACTTCTTTTCTCTTTCTTTTCCGATGGGAAAAGAAGAGAAAAGAAGCAAAAGAGAAAGAAAAGCGAAAGGGAAAGAAATGTTGCCCTTTCGCTTTTTTTGTGTGGAAAATGCAAGGGCGATCAATGATCGCCTGCAGCGGGAAAGTATAATTATCTATGGCTATCCGCCTCGTCGTCGCTGCGCTTTGGGTTTTGCTTGGTTTTACGACGGGGCGGTTAGTTGCGGGAAAAGGTTGCTGATTGATTATCTATACCCAACCCACCGCCCTTTTAATGCAGCTTTTCCTTACGGAAAAGCGGGACGCCCTTTAGCAGGCATGGGATAATATCAATTCTTCATTTTTTGTAAAAAGCAGCGATTGCCGTCTATCGTCTTCGCCGTAGGCGAAGATACGTTAAAGGGGCGGCGGGTGGGTTTAGATAATAAACAGGCAAAATAAACAGCACAGCCATGGGCGAAAAAGAAGATATGCACTAAACAATATATCCTTCCCTTGACTTTTATCCTTGCCCCAGTTACGCTGATATGTAAGGCAAATCTAAAAAAAGTAAATCCATTCTGTCAATACATCGGGAGGCCGTACAATGAAAAATGAATTCATAGTAAAAATGCAGCAGGGAAAGCGCTGTGTAGGTACATTTTCCCATATCAGCTCCGAGATAGCCATGGAGGGGCTGGCATATGCCGGCATGGACTTTGTCATAATAGACGGAGAGCATGGTACGGTTGGGGCAGAGACGGTGCAGAAGCTTGTGCGGGTGGCCAACCTTCATAAAATGACCCCCTTTGTCCGCACCCGGGACTGCAGCAGGGGCGCGGTGCTGTCCATGCTGGAGGCGGGCGCCCACGGCCTTGTTATACCGCAGATACACACCGTGGAGGAGGTAAAGTCCCTTGCGGCAAACTCCCGCTACTATCCCGAGGGCAGCCGGGGCGTGTTCCTTGGCGGCAACGGAGGCTACGGCTTCGCGGATTTCGCCGAGAAGGGCCTGCAAAGCTACTTTGACGTATGCAATCGTGAGACACTCATATTCCCCCAGTGCGAAACCAAGGGCTGCCTTGAAAACATAGAAGAGATAGCGGCTATTCCCGGTGTGGACGGCATATTCATTGGGCCCTATGACCTGAGCGTGGCCCTGGGCATACCGGGGCAGTTTGACAGGGACGAGTTTGCCGGGGCGGTGGAGCGCATAAAGGCTGCGGTAAAGGCCGCAGGCAAGATGATAATGACCTACACCGTAAAGCCCGAGGCGGTGGCCGGCTTCTTTGACGACGGCTTTGACGCGGTGGCGCTGAATGTGGACGTGGCGCTGATGATATCCCTCATGCGGGATACTGTGAAAAAAGCCCGCGGTCATTGGGCGTAAATGTGACAATGTTGCAAAGTGGATGAAGGACGAAAGGATTTGTGCTAAAATCTAATAGTATGATTAAGTTTGATTCCAGAAACAGTAAGTATAAGACCCCCTTCGGCGCGGTCACTCCCGGCACTCAGGTGCGCTTTTTTGCGGAGACGGAGCGGAAGGATATCAATGTTTTCCTCAGGCTGTGGGTGGATGGCCACGAGGAGATTGTGCACGGAAGCGACGTGGAAGGCGGCGTGGAGTTTTACTATACCCCCGACCATACCGGCATAGTGTGGTATTACTTTGTGATATACGCTCCCGAGGGCTGCAAGTATTACAGCGGACGGGGCGGCGAAGGACAGATGTACGACTATCCTCCGGATTCCTATCAGCTGACGGTGTACGACGCCTCATTTGTGACCCCCGAGTGGTTCCGCAAGGGCGTGACGTATCAGATATTCCCGGACAGATTCTATCGCCCAGGGGAGATACTGGGTCTGGAGCGGCACAGGGCGCTGGGCCATGAGATAACGGTGCACCAAAACTGGGAGGAGGAGCCGGACTATCTGCCCCTGCCGGGCAGGCGGCATTATTCCCCAACGGACTTTTTCGGAGGCAACCTGTGGGGCATCGCGGAAAAGCTGCCCTACATTGCGTCTCTTGGGGTAAACTGCATATACCTTAACCCCATAGTGCTGTCTGACTCCAACCACCGCTACAATACCGCCGACTATATGGAGGTGGACCCCATACTGGGCGGCGACGATGCCCTTGCGTATCTTGCGAAAAAGGCCAATGAATACGGCATAAAGCTTATGCTGGACGGGGTATTTTCCCATACCGGCGACGACAGCGTTTATTTCGATAAATACTCAAAATTCGGCGGCGGCGCCTGCAGCGACCCCAATTCCCCCTATCGTGACTGGTACGCCTTCAGGGAATATCCTAAAAAGTACCGCAGCTGGTGGGGCTTTGAGACGCTGCCCGAGGTGGAGGAGATGACTCCCTCCTATATGGACTTTGTGGGCAAGGTGCTGGACAGATACGCGGAGAGCGGCGTTACCTCATGGCGTCTGGACGTGGCGGACGAGCTGCCGGATGAATTTATACAGTTTATCCGCGCCCGGGTAAAGGCCAACGATCCCGACGGCGTACTTTTAGGCGAGGTGTGGGAAGAGGCCTCCAATAAGCAGGCCTACGGCCACCGCCGCAAGTATGTGGACGGCCACGAGCTGGACTGCGTAATGGGCTACCCCTTCAGGGGCGCCATGATAGACTACTTCCTTGGCCGCATAGACGGCGGGGCGCTGGCACACTGGCTGATAACGCTGATGGAAAACTACCCCGAGCCCTTCTACTATGCCCACCTTAACCTTATGGGCAGCCACGATGAGGTGCGCCCGGTCACTGCCCTTGCAGGGGCTCCCCGCAGAGGGGAAATGCCCAGAGAGCAGCAGGCAGAGGTTTCCTTCACTCCCGAGGAGATGGAATACGCCCGCAATAACTTTATGATGGCGGCGGCGGTGCAGTATACTCTGCCCGGCGTGCCCTGCCTGTACTATGGCGACGAGGCGGGCCTTTACGGCATGGCGGATCCCTTCAACAGAGGCACATACCCCTGGGGCAGGGAGGACGAGGAGCTTGTGCAGTACTTCCGGACACTTGGTCAGCTGCGCCGCAATAACGATGGCCTTACCTCCCACGGCTGCGCCATGTGGGGCAAGGGAGACATATTCGCCCTGTGCCGCAATGGGGTGATAACCATAGTAAACCGGGGCAAGAAGACCCGGGTGGCGCTCAAAGAGGATGACTTTGTGGGGGATATGCGGGCGGATCTTTCCGGAAGATATAAGGATATACTTACCGGCAGCGTATACATGGACATGACAGGCACATTGATACTGCCTGCGGAAACCGCCATGATACTGGTTAAGGAATAGATAAGCAAAGGACAGAGGTGCAATATATGAACAGATGGCTTCAGGGAAGATACGGCTTTGACCGGTTCAGCCGCACGCTTTTCATTGCGGCCCTTGGGGTATCCGTGGTGTCATGGTTTTTCGGCAGGCGCGCCGCGGGGGTGTATTATGCCCTCAGGGGCGTTACCCTGGCGCTGATGGGCTTTGCGGCCTTCCGCACCTTCAGCCGCAATTTTCCTGCCCGTCAGCAGGAGCTGGGCCGCTATCTTACCGCCGAGCGCAAGGTGCGCTCCTGGTGGCAGGATCTGTCCATTCGCCGCAAGAACTACGTAAACGTAAGGCAGGATAAAAAGAACTACAAGTACCTTGCCTGCCCCCAGTGCATGCAGAAGCTCCGCGTGCCCAAGGGCAAGGGCCGCATAAGGGTCACCTGCTCCAAGTGCGGAAACAGGTTTGAGGCGAAGAGCTGACGCTTTCGCTCAAAATCTATGGGATACTGAGCAAGTTCCGCCCCAGGGCTGCAGCCTTGGGGCGATTTTATCTCTTACGGGAGTCTTTACATGATTTGTCTGTAAATTCTGCAGGATTTACCGGGCGGCAAACCATGCAGCGAAAGAAAACCTGACGGTTTTCATCCGCTCCGACGTACACGCCGCCGGAGCCGGAATATAGCCTCGGTATGGCAGAAGAAAGCCGCTCAAAAACGGGAGCGGCTTTTTAAGTGAAATAAAAGGGATGATTATCTATACCCGCCCACCATCCTTTTTAGGTATCCTCGCCTTGGGGCGAAGGCGAATTGGGCACAGATGAACACTCATTCACCGTGTACAGCCCCAAGGCGTAAATACTATGCCATCGACAGCACGCCTCACCTTTCCCGGGAGGGGGAAGTATCCTTGAAGGGCGGTGGGAATAGATAAATTAATTCGTATATTGTCTTCTTGACTTTTCGCATTGCCGCAAGAACCGCGAAAAATCCAAACCGCAGACAGCTAAAAAGCCGGTACCGGACCGGTAAAGCTACCGCAAAAACAAAAGCTCCCCGAAAAGGGAACTTTGATATTATGCGTCTCTTACCTTTTATAACGTCATAGCGGGCAATGTCTGCGCCGCCTATTATAACGCATCTGTTCATGGCAGCATTCCGGCGGCTATACCTTAAGGGCCAGCTCTGCCGCCTTTTGCCTCCAGCTTACCACCAGCTCGTCGGACATGGCGCATATCTCCCGCCAGTGACGGGAGGCATAGTCGTCGTGAACTCCCACAAGGTAGAAGCCTGCGGTCTTGGCGGTGCGTGCGGCGTAGAACGCGTCCTCGTAAACGGCAATTTCGTGGGGCTTTGCGCCGTAGCGGCCGGCAGCTATGTAGTATATGTCGGGGCGATGCTTGCCAAGGCCTGTTTCCTCGCAGGAGATGACAAAGTCAAAATAGTCCGCTATACCGTAATGCTCAAGGCTGCTGCGCACCAGATATTCCGCCGTGGCCGTGGCAACGCACATCCTTACGCCACGTTTTTTAAGCCCCTCAAGGTAATCCGCTATGCCGGGCTTAAGGGAGATGTGGTTTTTATAGTGCTCTCCCATAAGGTCGTTCATCTCGCGGGCCACGGAGCGGGGGGTACCCTCCAGAGAGAATTCTTTTATGAAAAGCTCTGCGGATTCTGTCATGTTGAGGGTTTTTATTCGCTGGCCTATATCCTCGGGCACGGAATTTACGCCCTTTGAGCAAAGGTATTCCTCCCAAAGGCGCCTCCAGTATCCCATAGAATCCACAAGGGTGCCGTCCATATCAAATATAGCGAACTTTTTATCCATAGCGTGCATCTCCGGCATGATGTTGTAGATAATATAATTGTACACCGTGGAATATGCTTCCGCAAGAGCGGGAGATGTGGGGATATTCATATAAAACACTGCATAATTGGCATAATTATCCTTGCAACCTTACCGCCGCAAGGTTTACAATAACAATATATAAAATCTTGACGAAAGGAGAACAACTATGGACGCCGGGCCCTATGGCAGTAGACAAGCCGACAATTTCACATCTAAAAACCGGACGGCGTGCCACGAATGGTGTGTTTGCCGTCCTTAAAAGGAGACGAATACCATGGTAGATGTTGTTCTTCAGTGCCTTAACGAGCACAAGTACATACAGGTAAAGGAAACCGTCCGTGAGATGCACTATGCAGACGTGGCGGAGGTTTTTGAGCGCCTTGAAGATGACGAGACCGCCCGCCTGCTGTTCAGGCTGCTGCCAAAGGACATAGCGGCGGAGGTTTTCTCATACATGGAAGCGGAGGATCAGGAGCGGCTTATAAGCACGGTATCCGATAAGGAGCTGCGCTTCATACTGGACGAGCTGTATCTGGACGACTACGTTGACCTTGTTGAGGAGATGCCCGCAAACGTAGTAAAGAGAATACTCAAAAACTCCTCCCCCGAAAGCCGCAAGCTGATAAACCAATACCTGCAGTATCCCGATGATTCCGCAGGCAGCCTGATGACCAATGAGTACGTTTACCTTAAGCGTACCACCACCGTCAATCAGGCCCTTGGGGTCATCCGGGCAACGGGCGTGGATAAGGAAACCATAAACAAGTGCTACGTGCTGGATTCCCGCCATCACCTTGAGGGAGTAGTTACCCTGAGGGATATCATTCTTGCCGACCCGGACTGCGTGATGGAGGACATAATGCGCACCAGCGTTATTTCCGTCAACACCAACGAGGACCAGGAAGAAGTAGCCAAGATGTTCTACAAGTACGATATGCTTTCCATGCCGGTGGTGGATAACGAAAACCGTCTGGTGGGCATTATCACCATAGACGACGTTGTGGACGTTGTTCAGGAAGAGGTCACGGAGGACTTCGAAAAGATGGCAGGTATATTGCCCAGCGAGGATACCTACCTTAAGACCCCCGTATTCACCCTGTTCAAGAGCAGGATACTGTGGCTGATGGTACTGATGGTGTCTGCCATGGTAAGCGGCGCCCTTATGACCCGCTTTGAAGGAGCCATCGCCGCACTGCCTCTCCTTGTGTCCTTCATACCCATGCTGATGGGTACCGGCGGCAACAGCGGCTCCCAAAGCTCCACCACCATTATCCGCAGCATGTCACTTGATGAGATAGAGCTTTCGGACTTTTTCCGGGTATGGTGGAAGGAGGTACGCATCGCTGTCCTTTGCGGCGCTGCCCTTGCCGTGGTAAACTTTGCCCGCATATACTTCCAGTATCACGATGGCGTTATCGCCATGACCGTAAGCCTTACCCTTGTGGTCACGGTGGTCATAGCAAAGTCCCTTGGCTGCATACTGCCCATGCTTGCAAAGCGGCTCAAGCTGGATCCCGCTCTCATGGCCTCACCTATGCTCACCACCATCACAGACGCCTGCTCCATACTGGTGTTCTTTATGTTCGTAATGATATTTCTTGGGGATAAGCTGTAAGGCCTGCGTTACAATAAAACTATAAGTGAAAAGCATAAGGGGCGCTTCATTGGGAAGCGCCCTTTTTATTGCCTTGGGGCTGCCTTGGGGCGAAATAGCGGCAGGCTTTTGCCCCGGGGTACTTTCGCACAGAATATGAGAAGGTGCAGTGTTCGCAGTAAAGGGGAATAAAACGCCGCCCCTCAAGGCAGTAGTGCTGGCGGAAATGGCGGCAGTTGATGCAGTGCTGTTGGGGCATAGGGTCACCTCAAAAAATATGTATTAACAAAGTGTGGATACATATTAGCATAGAGAATGCTGTGAAGTGGGCTTTTACTCAATGACTGAGTGGGTTTTATTGCAGAATTGATTATCTATACCCTCCCGCCTCGTCATCGCGGACTGCGCTTACTGGCGGCCATATCCACAAGGGATATGCCCTCTCGCTCGCTCCATCGCTCCTCTCCGGGCAAAATCGTCGCATGCGCTTTGGATTTTTCGCGGTTTTACGATAGGTCGATAGGTTAGGGAAGTAGTTGGCATATTATTTATCTAAACCCACCCGCCACCCTTTTAATGTATCTTCGCCTTGCGGCGAAGACGATAGACGGCGATCATTACTTATCCTAAAAATCACAGTATGGTTATTATCCCACGCTCTGTTAGTGCGCCTGCTTCTCCCGCAGGGAGAAGCTTCTTTGAAGGGTGGCGGGTGGGTTTAGATAAATAGTTCGTCAAACAACAAAACCGGCCCGCAGAAACCTCTGCGGGCCTTTTGCCGGGGCAATCCTATATGCAGTCCACCCCGTACAGCCTCAGGGCAAGCCGCTTTACAAGGCGGTTGCGGTTGCGGCGGACGGTGGCGGGGTCGCAGCGCAGCCGTGTGGCGGCGTCCGCGTCCTTTACCCCGCTGAAGTACTTCAGCTCAATGGTAAGGTAGTAGGGATCCTCCGCCACGGAATGCAGGGCATTCTGCAGCTTGCGGACTTCCCGTTCGTCTGCCGCAAGGCGGGCGCGAAGCTCCGCCATCTGGGCAGAGTGTACCTCCTCGGGGGTGAGCCTCATGCCGGGGCGGATGAGCCGCACCAGAGATGAGGAATGATGCCTCAGCGCTTCTACTCCCATGTTCTCAAGCTCTGTGAGCTCCTCCCGGTTATCCTCAATGCGCTCCCTGAGAATGGGGAGAGCGTACAGCCGCTTTTCCGTGGCGGCGTAGGCAGCCTGCGCCGCGTTGCGGGTGACGGGGGCATCGCCATAGTAGTGGCTGAGAGTATATTCCGAGAGCATGTGGTTTTCTATTTCCTTGGTCATGGGGGTGTTTTCCTCCTTCGTTCATTTGATTTTTGTGCAGAACAAATGTTCGATGGCGTATATAAATGATACATTTTTTTCAGGATGGGGTCAACATCTAAATACGTCGACTGTACCGAAAACGGTACTTGTGCTTTTGCCGCTGCACAAAGGCCGCAGAAAACATGCAGGAAAGATGTCGTTGAACAGCCGAAACTTTCGGGTTATACTTTTCATGGTGAGAAACCGGCGGAAGAAGCCAAGGGGGCTTCTTTTTTTATTTTTTGCAAAGGAGGTATGCTGATAATTTGATACTGCGATTAAAGGGTCTGCCCAATCCCAGGCAGGCCGAATTTTTTTGCTCCGGGGCGCGGCATACGGCCTATGGCGGGGCGCGGGGAGGCGGCAAGAGCTGGGCCATGCGGCGAAAGCTGGTGCTGCTGTGCCTTGCCCATCCGGGGCTAAACGTGCTGCTTTTGCGGCGCACTCTTCCGGAGCTCAGGGAAAACCACGTGATACCGCTGCTGAAGGAGCTGAAGGACGCGGCAAGCTACAATGCCGCGGAGCGAGTCTTTCGCTTCCCGAATGGCAGCCGCATACGCCTTGGATACTGCGACAATGCCAACGACGTGTATCAGTATCAGGGGCAGGAATACGAGGTGATAGGGCTGGAGGAGGCCACCCACTTTACAGAGGAGCAGATGCAGTTTCTCACCACCTGCAACCGCACCACCCGCAGGGATTTTTCACCCCGTATGTACTACACCTGCAACCCCGGCGGAGTGGGCCACGGCTGGGTAAAGCGGCTGTTTATCGACAGGGCTTACAGGGCGGGGGAACGGCCGGAGGATTACGTATTTATCCCGGCCAAGGTGTATGATAACCCCGCTCTGATAACCGCTGACCCCGAGTACCTTCGTCAGCTGGAGAACCTGCCTGAGGAGCTGCGCCGGGCCTATCTTGACGGAGACTGGGACGTGCTGGCGGGGCAGTTTTTCCGGGAGTTTTCCCGGGAGCGCCATGTTGTGCAGCCCTTTGACATCCCAAAGTGGTGGCGGCGTTTCCGCTCTGTCGACTGGGGATACAATGACCCCTGTGCGGTGCTGTGGCATGCGGCGGACGGGGAAGGCAGGGTGTATACCTATCGGGAGCTGTATCTTCGCTACACCCGGGCGGACCAGGTGGCGGAAAAGATACGTGAGCTTTCCGAGGGGGAGGACATCGCCTACACTGTGGCTTCTCCTGATATGTGGCAGAAGAGGGGGGCGGTGCTGAAAAGCTGCGGCGGCTTTGAGGGGGAAAGCATTGCGGAGCTTTTCGCCCTGTCCGGCGTGCCGCTGACCCCCGCGGACAATTCCCGCATTGCGGGCTGGCAGCGGGTAAGGAGCTACCTTGCGGACGCAGCTGACGGCATGCCCCGCCTTCAGATATTCAGCTGCTGCGAAAACCTTATCCGCACACTGCCTGCCCTTGTGTTTGACAGCCGAAACCGTGAGGACGCGGCGGATGGAGAGGACCATGCCCCGGAATCCCTGCGCTATGGGCTTATGTCACGGCCTGCCCCCGGCACCGAGGCAAAGCCAAAGGCGGAAAGGCCCTATGATCCCTTCAGCGCGGAGGAGGAGAAGGGAGGGGATTTTCTGGCCAAGTGAGGGAAAAATTACTACCCCGCCCAACCACCCTTTTTAGGTATCTTCGCCTAAAGGCGAAGACGGATTGGGCACAGAGAAATATCGCCCCGCCGAATACAGCCCCAATGCCGAAAAACTATGTTGTCGGCAGCACTTTCCTCTTCTCCCGCAAGGGAGAAGCTTCTTTAAAGGGTGGAGGGTGGGTATAGATGATCCCCATTTTAACCCCACACAAAAAGCCCCATTTTTCATGGGGCTTTTTGGTCAGCGCATTAAAGTATACACAGTTGATTTTACTGCCCCGCCCATCCGCCCTATAAGGATACTTTTCCCTTACGGGAAAAGGGATTCGGGAAGAGTTGTTTAACTTTCGCTTTTCTTTTTCTTTTGCTTCTTTTCTTGTTTCTTTTCCCGTCGGAAAAGAAAAAGAAAAGAAGATATAAAAAAGCTATCCCAACAGGAGGACAAAAATGGATACCAACTTGCAGAGCATTTACACACTTTTTGACGAGTACCGCAACGCCTACGGCCCTGAGTGGCAGAGGCTGGAGCGGTGCGAAAGGATATACCGTGGAGATCACTGGCACGACGTGCCCGAGACGGATGCGGGGGAGCCTCGCCCTGTTACCCCGGTGATACAGTCCACCATTGAAAACGTGCGGGCCGACCTGATGGATCAGTACCCTCAGGCGGTGATAACCGCGGATTCCCCCGAATACGCCGAGGCGGCGGAGCTGCTGAGCGCGGTCATCGGGGAAAATCATACCCGCATGGGCTACGCAAAGGAATACGCAAAGCTTACCCACGACCTGCTGGTGGGTGGCTACATGGTGCAGGAGGTGGGCTTTGATCCCAACCTTAACGGGGGCATGGGCGGGGCCTTCCTCAGGCAGGTGGATCCCCGCAGCATAATGTTTGACCCCCTGTGTGCGGATATCGGCGACAGCAGGGCGGTGTTCAAGTTTGCCGCCCACCCCAGAGAGTGGTTCGCCCAGAGATACCCCCATAAGGAGCGGGACATGGATTCCGACAGCCTGCTTTTGAAGCCTGTGCGTGACAGCCTGCTTTCCGTATCCGACGGTGACAGCATAATGCTAATCGAGTGCTGGCAGAGGGAGTATGACCCTGAAACCGGCAGCTTTGCCGTGCATATGAAAAAGATGGCAGGCGGCGTACTGCTGGAGGACAGCCGAACCGCCAAGCCTGAGGGATGCTACCGCCACGGTCAGTATCCCTTTGTTATTACTTCACTTTATCCCAGGCGTGGCAGCTGCCTTGGCTTTGGCCTGGTGGATATGTTTGAAAACCAGCAGCTGTATTCAGACAAGCTGGATCAGATAGTGCTGAAGAACGCCCTTATGGCCAGCCATAACAAGCTGCTGGTAACCGGGGCATCCGGCTTTGACGTGGATGACCTCCGGGATTGGTCAAAGGAAGTGCACAGGGGCGAAAACCTTAACGGCGTAACATGGTTTGCCACCGCACCCCTGCCCGGCTACATACTGGATTACATCCGTGCCATGCGAAACGGCATCAAGGAGGAATCCGGCGCAAACGACTTCTCCCGCGGCATGGCCTCAGGGGGCGTGACCGCGGCTTCCGCCATTGCCGCACTGCAGGAGATGAGCAGCAAGCGCAGCCGCATGGCGGCCCGCTCCATACACGATGCCTTTGAGCAGGCGGTACGTCAGGAAATTGAAATAGAGCGTGAGTTCTGCATATTCCCCCGCAGCGTAAAGACAAAGGGCGGCAGGGGAATGTTCACCGGCAAGGACCTTGTGAAGATAAGCGAGCTGGGCAATGAGCTGCCCCTTGAGTTTGTGGTGTCGGTAAAGGTACAGCGGGAAAACCGCTTCTCCGTGGCGGCACACAATGAGCTTATGCTCACCATGCTGAAGGCGGGCATGATAACCCCCGACGTGGCCCTTGAGATGATGAACTTTGACGGCAAGGAGCAGGTGCAGAGCCTTATGGCGAAAAAGCTGGAAGAGGCCAGAGAGCAGCAGGAGGCAGAGGAAAAGAAAAAGCAGGCGGAAAAGGCCGGGCAGGAGGAGCAGAAAGAAAGCTCCGCAACTCCCATTGCCGACGAGATGGCGGCTAAAAAGGAGAAGGCAGGCGCATAATAAAAGCAAAAAGGAGATGCGCCAAAATGGATGAACGCAAGAACTTTGTGGAGCTTACACGGGATATAATGGGACAGAGGAAAAGGTTCCCTTCGGATGTAGAGGGCAGCTATACCGGCACATACAATGATCCCGAGGATCCCTATCCCGTGCAGGACGCGGATGACCTGTAAAGGATTCGCTCAAAATCTATCGGATTTTGAGCGAGAGGCGCCCCAAGGCATTTGGCCTTGGGGCGATCTTATCCCTTACGGGGGTTTTTACATGATTTGCCTATAAATCCTGCGGGATTTACCGGGCGGCAAATCATGCGGAGAATCAAATCCTTGCGGATTTGTTCCGCATTTGACGTACATGCCGCCAAATGCGGAGTGAAAGCCTTGGGGTGTACTGCCAAATGCGGATTGAAAGCCCCGGGAAAAGCAGAGCAATGCAGGGACGCAATACAAAACCACAAAAGCCGCTTGACGAGCGGCTTTTGCATGCAATTATTCTTTTATACTTAATCTTTCGCTTCCTTTCTTTAAGAAAGGAAGCGGGGGTGTGGGGGCGGCGCCCCCGCACATAAAGACATTACATTATCTCAAATTCCTGTATTATCCATCCGTCCCCTGTTTCCTTTACCTGTGCGGACACTGTGGCGGCGGGGGCGGCGGAGCTGCTGCCGGGGGCGCCGCTCATAAGCTGGCCGGAAAGGATGAGGGTCTCGCCATCGGCATGGGCGTCTTCCCACTGTACGCCGTAGAAGGGAAGATCGCTTTCATAGGCGATAACTTCGCCTGCGGGCCGGGCCTCTATGCCGAACATGGCCTTGTACGCATCTGCGTATGCGGCGGCGTAGGCAGCGGCATCCGCAAAGGACAGACCCTGAGCGTCAAAGTATTCGCCTATTATTGCGGCGGCAAGCTCGCCTTCAGGCGCGCCGGCAAAGCCTGTAAAATCAGGGCCGCAGGCGGCAGCGGCGGCGGACAGCATGGGCAGCAGGGCGGAGTAATCCTCCTCATCCATCACATCCCCAACAAAGCCGGGATACAGGGCCCGGTGGGGGAAGCTTATCTCCACCATACCCTTTTCCTCAGGGGCAATGGCGCCTGCGGGGATAAAGAGGGTGTAGGCCTCATCCGAAACGGCAAAGCCATTATACAGGTCAAGGGCGGAGAGTATGGTATCGGCGGTAAGGTCGCCGTAGTAGCTGTCCGGCTCGTAGGCAATAACATTGACAACCTGCTGAACAGCCATATCCTCGGGGAAATATGCGCCGGATACAGCCGCAAGGCTGCACTCGCTGCCATCGGGGCCCATAACTATAACGTGGCGGTCAAACTGCGCCTCGGATTCGCCGGCAAAGGAATGCTCCTCTATAAAGATGAAGTTGGTGTAAATTCCGGCGGGCAGCTCTGCCTTCTGTACATCAAAGGTAACACTGGTGTAGGGCAGGGAGTCCACAGGGTCCGCGTAGGGCATGCGCTCGGCGGTAACACGGGTATAAAGCTCATCAAGATACACCGAAACCGCGGCGTTGGAGGCCTCGCTTTCAAACTGGGGTACCTGATAGCTCAGGCGATATACCGCCTCTTCCTCAGGCACATCCTGGGGGAGCAGCAGCTCCTCGGAGAGGATGGCGTAGCCGTCGCCGGTCTGCACCGCTTGGGGCTGAGCTTCCTGCTGCTGTGCGGAGGGGGTCTCTGAGGGGGCGGTAACGTCTATGGGCTGCTGCGCCGCAGGCTGGGCACAGCCCGCCATAAGCAGGGCCAGCACAAGGGCCGCTATTTTAATAATGGAACGCTTCATGGTAAAATTGCCTCCTTTGAGGGGTTCATACTATATAAAGAATATCACAAAACACAGACGCTGCTCAACTTGTGGCGGCAAAATTAACATAATCATAAAAAAGGAGACACATATGGAAGAAAGCAACAGAGATAAGGCCATACGGTGCTTAAGATGGATATGCGACAGCGAAGAAGCCAAATCCTCCGACAGGGTGGCGGCGGCAAAGCTGCTGCTGGAGCTGGACAGGCCTGAGGAGGCAAATACCATTACCGTCATCATGGAGGGGGTGGCAAAGGAGTATTGCGGGTAAGGGTGTATGGGACGAGCATCTGATACCATCCGCCTCGTTGTGGCTGCACCTTGGGTTTTCTTGGTTTTGCGACAGGCCGATAGGTTGCGGGATCATTTATCTATACCCACCCGCCGCCCTTTTAATGTATCTTCGCCTTACGGCGAAGACGATGGACGGAAATCATTGCACAACCTTAAAAAGAAGGCGTTGATATTATCCCACGTCTGCGACAGTACATTTCGCTTTTCCGTAATGTATCTTCGCCTTACGGCGAAGACGATAGACGGAAATCATTGCACAACCTTAAAAATAAAGCATTGATATTATCCCACGTCTGCAACAGTACATTTCGCTTTTCCGTAATGTATCTTCGCCTTACGGCGAAGACGATAGACGGAAATCATTGCACAACCTTAAAAAGAAGGCATTGATATTATCCCACGTCTGCGACAGTACGTTTCGCTTTTCCGTAAGGAAAAGCTACATTGAAGGGTGGCGGGTGGGTATAGATAATCAATCCCTCACTTTTATCCTCATGTCTCTGACGGAGAATGGATTGCTGCGCCGGTATGCGGACCGGCTCACAGTGACAGCCCGATACTCGATAGCACATCCTGTTTTCCCTCAAGGGAAAACATACGTTAAAAGGGTGGTTGGGTGGGGTAGTAAAAAGTCAATTCCCTATCAGTTTATCTCCACGTCTACGACGGAGAACGGATTGCTGCGCAGCCCGTGGCGACGAGGCGGGTGGGATCGGATAATAATTACCTTTGCCTCAATTATCCTATATATTGTTAAGTTTTTATGTATGGTTGGCTTTAGCCCGATAATTGTGATAAAATATCATTGCCTATGTGCGGATATACGCAATGATAGGCGATAATATGCATAAAACAATATAAGGATAAGATATACATTGAGAAAGAAAAGGCTTACATCGCTGCTGGTGAGCATTGTACTGCTGGCGGCACTGATAATATTCATAGCAAAGCTGGACACAGGGGAGCAGACAGCCTCTGTGGATTCTCTGCGCCTTAATGAGATAATGCTCAGCAATAAGGGCTCTGTGCCGGACGGCAACGGAGACTATCCCGACTGGATAGAGATATACAACGGCGGCAGTGATGCGGCGGATATATCGGGCTACGGCCTCAGCGACAGCCTCCTTGAGGGGCCCAAGTATGTATTCCCCGCGGGCACTGTCCTTGAGAGCGGCGAATACATAGTGGTATGGTGCTCCGGCGATTCCGCTGAGGAGCTGCACGCCCCATTCAAGATCAACGCCGAGGAAGAGGCTGTGCTTTTTGACTCCACCTCAAGGGTGGTGGACAGCGCGGACCTTATGGCGGTGGATACTGGCCTTACCCTTTCCAGGCAGAGCGACGGCACATGGGCTGCCATGAAGCCCAGCCCCGGCTTTGAAAACAGCGACGCTGGCATTGCCGCATACGAGGCGGAGCTTATGTCCACCGAGGACATGGGCCTGTACATCAACGAGTTCATGGCCTCCAACGCCACCACCATACTGGACAGCTTCGGCGTGTATTCAGACTGGGTGGAGATATACAACAGCACACTGCAGGAGATAGACCTTTCCGGCTTTGGCATCAGCGACAGCATTGCCCAGCCTATGAAATACCGTCTGCCCCAGGGCACGACCATTGCCCCCGGCAGCTACCTTGTGATATTCCTCTCCGGCAACCAGGGACTGCACAACGGCGAGCTGCACGCTCCCTTTGGCCTCAGGGCATATGAGGAGGACGTGGTGCTGTCCTCCGCAAAGGGCCGCATAGTGGACAGCATAAGCTATTCCCGCATGGAGGCGGACGTATCCATGGCACGCACGCCGGACGGCACAGGGGAGTTTGCACAGAGCGCCCAGCCCACCCCCGGCTATCCCAATACCTCCTCCGGCTATGAGGCATTCAACCAGGCACACAGGCTGCCCCTTTCGGGAGTGCATATCTCTGAATTCGGCAGCGCATACGGCACCCAGACCCTGGACTGGGTGGAGATACACAACGCAACCTCTCAGGCTGTTACCCTTACCGGCTACGGCCTTACCAATAACCCCGGCAACCCTGCCAAGTGGGTGTTTCCGGACACAACAATAGGCGCAGGCCAGTATATGCTGCTTCAGGCGGAGGGGGACTCCGGGCAAAAAAAAAATCCTGCCCGTCTGAGCTTTAATATCAGCGCATCCGGCGAAAGCCTGTTCCTGTTTGACAGCAACGGGCAGCTGCTGGACAAGCTCAGCGCGGGCCGCATGAAGTCCGGCCTCAGCTATGGCCGTGACGGCTCTGATAACAGGATGTACTACACGGAGCCCACCCCGGGCACAGCCAACGGCAGCGGATACAAGGGGGTCACCTCAACCCCTGTGTTTGATATTAACCCCGGCATTTATTCCGAGGCTGTCACCCTGAGCATCTCCGCCGCAGAGGACGAGGTGATCCGCTATACCACAGACTGCACTACCCCAAACGCATCCTCTCCGGTGTATACCTCTCCCATTCAGGTGAGCAAAAACACCGTGGTGCGGGCGGCCGCCTTTAAGGACGGCTGCCTTATGGGGGACGCCGCCACCGGCACGTACCTTTTTACCTCTGACAATGTAAACCATACCCTCCCCGTGGTGACCCTGGTAACAGACCCGGACAACCTGTGGGATGAGGAAACAGGCATATACGCCTACGGCGCGGAGTACGATGCATCTTTGCCCTACGGCGAGGCAATAGTCACCGCCAACTACTTTGAAAACGGCGACGAATGGGAAAGGCCCGCAAGCTTTGAACTGTTTGATGAGAACGGACAGAGGGCGTTCAATCAGAACGTGGGAATATCCATTGCCGGCGCATTCGGCAGAGGCCGCGCCCAGAAGGGCTTTAACGTTATCGCCCGCAGCGAATACGGCGACAGCCGCATGAGCTACGAGTTCTTCCCGGATGACCGTGACTTTGGGGAATACAAGGCCATAGTGCTCCGGGCGGGCGGACAGGATCAGAACCGCTCCAAGATAAGGGACGAGCTGGCTGTGGAGATACTCAAGGGCGCGGACGTGAACTTCCTCTATCAGGCATACGAGCCCTATGTGCTGTATCTTAACGGAGAATACTGGGGCGTTTACTTTATGAAGGAGAAGCGCAACCGCTTCTTTGTTGCCCAGCATGAGAATACCCTCAACACCGACGATATGCTCATCGGCAAGGCCAGCTCCAGAGTATCCTACGGCACAAACAAAGAATGGACCGAGCTGATGGCATGGGTGAATGAGCACGACCTTTCCAGCAGCGAAAACTATAAATACCTTTGCGACAGGGTGGACGTGAACAGCTTTATGGATTACATGATATGCGAGCTGTACACCGGAAACTCGGACTATGCAAACATACAGTACTACAAGCTGCCCGGCGGCAAGTGGAAGTGGATATACTACGATTTCTGCTGGGGATTTGGAGAGCCTTCCCACGATACCGTTACCAAGCGCAGGGGCGACGCACCCGCTGCCAGCGGCCTGTTCAATGCGTTGCTTGAAAACCGGGAATGGAAGGACGCATTCTGCAGGCGGTTCGCGGAGCTTTTGAATACCCAGTTTACCCCGGAAAAGGTAAAGGCCGCGGTGGATAAGCTCTATGCCACGGTGGAAAGCGAAATGGAGCGGGAGCGGACAAAGTTCAACGGGGAAACCTTTATGGGCCAGAAGCAGCACCAGGAAGTTATCGGCTCATATGATGGGTTTGTAAGAAACGTTGAGGGGATAAAGAAGTTTGCCGAGGAGCGTCCCGCAAAGATAAAGGCAGACCTTAAGAGTGCGCTGGGCCTCAGCGATTCCTATATGCAGGAGGTGTTCGGATAGAGATGGCAGAAACAAAGCCAAGGGCAAGACGGCCTAAAAGGCCAAGGCTTCGCCCATTAAGCTACCGGCACGAGCTTAAATACTTTTTAAACAGAACGGATTACGAGCTGCTTTCAAGGCGCCTGCGCGCCGCAATGGAGCAGGATAAATACGCCCGCATAAACGGCGGCGAGTACTTTATCCGCAGCCTCTACTTTGATACCCCATGGGATGCCGCGCTGCAGGAAAAGCTGGACGGCGTGGATGACCGGGACAAGGTACGCATCCGCATATACAACGGCCGTGACGACGTGATAAAGCTGGAAAGAAAGCACAAGGACAACGGCTACATCGCCAAGCAGTCCATAACCCTTTCCCGCAGGGAATGCGACGCCCTCTGCGGGGGAAATTACTCCTTCCTGCTGAAGCGGCCTGAGCCCTTCGCAAGGGTGATGTTTGCGGAGTTTGCCACAAAAGGCCTCAAGCCTGTGGTAATAGTGGACTATATGCGTGAGGCATACACCTTCACCACAGAGGATGTGCGTGTAACCTTCGACAAGGACATACGCACCGCATACCGGGGAGTAAGCCTTTTCGACTTTGCCCAGCCCACCTACCCTGTGGTGGACGACTACGCCATGGTGATGGAGGTAAAGTTCAACGCATACCTGCCCACCTTTATACGGGAGCTGATACAGCCCGTAAGCAGCGTCCGCAGCGCAATAAGCAAATACTGCCTGTGCAGAAAGTTTGAATTTTAAGCGTGAATATACGTTCGTATAGGAGGAACACAAATGTTTAGCACCAGCGATCTTTTCGCAATCACCATGAATCCCCTGCAGGTCATTATCACACTGGTCATCGGCCTGCTGGTAGGCCTTTACATCTGGTTTATCTACAAAAAGACCTTTGCGGGGGTCATGTATTCCCGCAGTTTCGGCATCACTCTGGTAATGATGACGGCGGTAACCGCCCTGATGCTGATGCTCATCAACAACAGCCTTACCCTGAGCCTGGGCATGGTAGGCGCGCTGTCCATCGTCCGTTACCGCACCGCCATCAAGGATCCCCTTGATACCGTGTTCATCTTCTGGGCAGTTGGTCAGGGTATCGCCATTGGTACCAAGTTCTATGACGTGGCGGTCATCGCCGGCATAGTCATCGGCATATTCCTGCTGGTGATCTCCTCCGGCAAGGGTAAGGGCAGCATGGGCTACCTGCTGATACTCCACTACAATGACATGGCCGCAGACGCAGTGCGCAAGATGACCAAGCAGCTGCCCGGCGCAAGGATAAAGAGCAAGGTGGTTCGTCCCGACAGCACAGAGCTCACCATGGAGCTGAGGCTTAAGGACAACGAGACCGGCTTTGTTGAAAAGTTCCTCCGCGTAGAGGGCGTGTATGACGCTACCCTCATTACCCATCAGGGAGATGTGATAAGCTGACGCTGTCGCTGAAAATCTATTGGATTTTCAGCGAGTGTCCGCTGCGGCGGGGACGGCCAAATGCTTGCGCAAGTGGCCGATTATATCCCTTCGGGGGTTTTACATGATTTGCCTATAAATCCTGCGGGATTTACCGGGCGGCAAATCATGAAGGGTATCCATCCCTTGCGGGATGGTTCCGTTTTCGCCGCGCATGTCGCCGAAAACGGAATAAAGCCTCCCGGGTCGGCGGCTGCCGTGCTTTTCCGCAGGGAAAAGCTTCCTGTAAAGGGTGGCGGGTGGGTATAGATAAATGCCCGATAAACACCGCACTCAAATAAATCAAAACATACCGTTTGCCCTCCCCGGTGAGGGCAAATTTGGTAAATGGGGCAAAAGACCGCAATCGAACAAATGTTCCACGTGAAACATTTGCGGCTAAAGTATAAAAAATACCTGTGAGTTAATACTCAGTACACAAAGCACATATAAACTAACCTGTACTGATATAGTTTTTAAACCTTCACTTTTCTTTTTCTTTTGATAGACAAAGGAAGTTGGAGCCGGGAGACGGCTCCAACGAACTGCCTGCGGGCAGCCCTCTTTTCCTGTCGGAAAAGAAAAAGAAAAGAAGACGTAATCCTATCACTGACAAGGAGCACACACATGAAAATACCCGTAATAGGCTGCGGGCGATGGGGAAGCTTTATCGCCTGGTATCTGGACAGCATAGGCCATGAGGTGACGCTGTATGGCCGCAGGGGCTCAAAGCACATGGCGGCCTTTGAGGAGACCCGTACAAACGGCCTTGTTACCCTTAAAGACAGCATACATCTGGGCTATGACATTGCCGAGGCCGCCAAGGCGGACACGGTGGTGGTATCCGTTGGCGCTCAGTCCTTCCGAAACGTGGCGGCGGAGCTTGCTATGGCCGGCTTTAAGGGAGACCTTGTGCTGTGCATGAAGGGCATTGAAACCGGCAGCGGCAAGCGGCTCAGCGAAATAGCCAAGGAATATCTGCATGACAGCGACGTGGCGGTGTGGATAGGCCCCGGCCACGTGCAGGAGTTTACCGCAGGCATACCCAACTGCATGGTAATAGACGGCACCAGCGACAGGGTGCGGGAAAAAATGGTGGAGGCATTCAGCTCCCCCCTTATCCGCTTCTACTATGGCTATGACCTTATCGGCAACGAGGTGGGCGCCGCGGCGAAGAACGTTATCGGCATCGCCGCAGGGGTGCTGGACGGCCTTGGCCTTACCAACCTTAAGGGCGCGCTGATGGCCAGGGGCACAAGGGAAGTTGCCCGCCTTATCGCCGCAATGGGAGGCAATGAACAGTCCGCATACGGCTTGTGCCACCTTGGGGATTATCAGGCAACTGTCTTTTCCAAGTTCAGCCACAACAGGGCATACGGCGAAGCGCTGGTAAGCGGAACGCCTTACGATGAGCTGGCGGAGGGCTGCTATACCGTTGAGGCCCTTATGATGCTGAAGGAAAAATACGGCGTGGATATGCCTATATCAACCGCCGTTCACAACGCCATATACGGCGGCGCATGTGCCAGGGAGGAGATAAACGGCCTGTTTATGCGCAGCCTCAAGAAGGAGTTTTAGTATGCTTATAGATACCCATGCCCACCTGTGCGATGAGGCCTTTGATATTGACCGTGATGAGGTCATAGGTGCCTTTGAGGAGCAGGGGGTGGCAAAGGTAATAGAGATAGCCTGCGATCCTGCGGACTTTGACAAGGCGAAGGCCCTTGCGGACAGGCATGAGCGCATATACCTTAACTTTGGCATTCATCCAGAGTATGCTTCAGACTGGGCGGATAAGGATATAAGCTTTATCCGTGAATATCTCAAGCATCCCAAGTGCGTGGCGCTGGGAGAAATAGGTCTGGACTACTACTGGGAACCGTATGATAAGGATGCCCAGATAAAGCTTTTGCGCCGTCAGCTGGACATGGCCATGGAGCTTTGCATCCCTGTGTCGCTGCACATTCGCGATGCCTATGGCGATGCAATGGAGGTGCTGACCGACTATCCCAACCTTAAGGGTGTAATGCACTGCTTCTCAGGCTCTGCGGAGATAGCGGAGCGCTGCGTAAAGATGGGGCTGTACGTGGCCTTTGGCGGCTCCCTCACCTTTAAAAACAACAAAAAAGCCCCTGCCGCCGCGGCTGTGGTACCTCTGGACAGGCTGCTGCTGGAGACCGACTGTCCCTACATGGCGCCCACCCCTCACCGGGGCAAGCGCTGCCTGCCCTCCATGACCGCCATTACCTGCGAAAAGCTGGCGGAGATAAAGGGCATAGACCCTGCCCGGATGGAGCTTATTGCGGCAGAGAACGCAAAGAGGCTGTTTGGCATATAAGTCCCAGCAGGCTCTTTGGCCCATTTGACAAGGCGGTTTTGCCGTGCTACCATAACCCTTGAATAAACCTTACATGAAAGGCATCAGCCCAAATGGCAAACATTACAAAAAAACAGCGTGCCGCCCTTAAGGATGCCGCTGAAAAGCTCCATAAAAACGACGCCCCCTACAAGAAGGCGGCAAACAGGGATTTTATCATATACCTTATAACCGTGGTGCTCATTGCCCTGTTTATCCGCACTTTTGTATTTGAGCCTGTGCAGGTGGTGGGTTCCTCCATGTATCCTACCCTGGTGGACGGGGAGGGCATGTTTACGGAAAAGCTCACTTATGTTTTTTCCGAGCCGGAGCATGGTGATATCATAATCTGCCGCTATTCCAATATGCCTGTAAACTGTGTTAAGCGCATAATCGGCATGCCGGGGGATACCGTGGCAATTACAAACGGCCGGATATATCTGAACGGTGAGCTGCTGGATGAATCCGCCTACTGGAACGACATAATATACGGCGACATGGAAGAGGTCACCGTGCCGGAAAAATCTCTCTTTGTTGTGGGGGATAACCGCAACGCCAGCGATGACAGCCGCAATCCCTACGTCAGCTTTGTGCCATACGGGCAGATAAAGGGCAAGGTGCAGGCGGTCATACTGCCCTTCTTCAGGGCAAGGTGGATGTAACAGAATACAAGCAAATCGACATAAAGCCGCTCGGTGAGCGGCTTTTTCGATAGACAGATTGGTTGTTAGGAAAAGTTTAGGGGGATTTTATCTATACCCACCCACCACCCTTTTAAAGTATCTTCGCCTTGCGGCGAAGACGAATCGGGCGCGGTGAAAAATCCCACCTCAACTCAAGGTTTAAAGGATGATGAATTTCCTTTACGATAGGGCGTTCGGCTTTTCCGCTAGGAAAAGCTACATTAAAGGGGTGGCGGGCGGGAATAGATTAATAAGGCGTAAACGAGACCCCGCGGCCTTGCGTTCTGTGATAATCCCGCGGAAAATCCAAAGCGCAGGCGACGGCGGGGCGGGTGGCAATAGATAAATGTCCCATCTGAATCTCACCATTCAAAAAGAACATATTATTCTCACATTTCAAAGTTACATACCGACTTATTGTGTGATACAATCCATATCATGAAGAGAGCTATTTCCATAATATCCATAATTGTAATATTGTGCTCCCTGTGGGGCTGTGTCCCTCAGGCTGAGCCCATGCCTGAGGTTACCCCGGCACCTACTCCTGCGCCCATTCCCGTTCCCACGCCGGAGCCGCCAAAGGTGTATACCATCGCATGGATGAGCGACACCCAGCATTACAGCAGGGAGTTCCCCGAAACCTTTTACGCCATGACGGAATACCTTAAGGAGGCCAGTGAGGAGCTTAATCTTCAGTATGTTATACATACCGGGGATATCGTTGCCTCCTCCACAAAGGCCAGTGAGTGGGAGCGGGCAAATGAGGCCATGGCAAACATCGCCCACATACCCACGGGGGTATGTGCCGGCAATCACGACGTGCGCAACAGCAAGAAGAACTATGAATATTACTATGAGCATTTTGGTGAGGATAAGTGCTCCTATCGCATATGCTACGGCGAAAGCTATAAGAATAACCGCGGACATTATGACCTGATGGACATAGAAGGCAGCCGCCTGATGTTCCTGTACATGGGCTACGGGGTGGAGAAGGAGGGTATAGAGTGGATGCAGGATGTTATAGAACGTCATCCCGACAGGGCGGTGATAGTGTGCACCCACGCTTACTTTGATACCAACCTGTCCCTCACAGGTGACGGCGATCTGATAAAGCGGGAGATAGTGGATAAGTATCCCAATGTGTGCATGGTGCTGGGAGGCCACAGGTATAACGTGGCAAGGGTGCCTGAAGAGATAGACGACGACGGAGACGGCACCCCCGACAGGACGGTTCAGCAGATGATATGCAACTATCAGGCGGCGGACAGCGAGGGCGGCAGCGGATACATGATGTTCTTTGAGGTGGATGAGGCGCTGGGGGAGATAAGAGGATACACCTATTCACCCGTGCTGGACGACTATGCTCACTTTGATGAAACCACCCACAAGAAATACTACAGGCATGCCCCTGAAAACGAGATATTTGTAATGGACATTCCATGGGAATACGGAGATGCCAATGCTTAAGGATAAGGAGATAAGGGAACACTTTCCCCACATCAGCTGGCTTTTAAGCGCAGAGGAGCTGCCCTCCACCAATACCGTTGCCAAGGAACTGGCAAGCAAAGGGGTGCCGGAGGGCTCCCTTGTGATAGCCCAGCGGCAGACCGGCGGGCGGGGCAGGCTGGGCCGTGACTTCCAAAGCCCCGAGGGCGGCATATACCTGACCCTCATAATGCGCCCCGACGGAAGGCTTGAGCAGTGCACCATGCTTACCATGGCGGCGGCGGTGGGTGTGTGCAGGGCGGCGGAAAAACATCTGGGCATACACCTGGGCATAAAGTGGGTGAACGACCTGTACCTCAATGGCAAGAAGATATGCGGCATACTGACGGAAGGCGCCGCTGCGGGAGATAAGCTGAAATACGCCGTGGTGGGCGTGGGGCTGAATTATCAAAGCCCTGAGTTTACCGGAGAACTTGCAGACAAGGCGGGCAGCCTGTATCCCCACAGCGAGCCGCCCCTTAGCCTCAGCGCCATGGCGGGAGCCGTTGCGGCGGAGGTGTACCGGGCCTGCAAGAGCTTCGGCAGCGAAGAGGTGTATCAGGAGTACAAACAGCGCAGCCTGCTGCTGGGGCGAACCATCACACTGCCTGACGGAAGGGAAGCAAAGGCTGTGGACATAACCCGGGACGGGCGGCTGCTGGCGGAGTTTGAAAATGGCCACACCCTTGCCCTAAACAGCGGCGAGGTCAGCGTTACCGGAATACTTATATAATTACGGAGGACAATATGGATCACGTACAAAAGGCGAAGGAGCTGTTCCTTCAGGGGTATAACTGCGCACAGGCAACATTGGCCGCATTCAGCGACGTTACGGGCATTGACGAGGCCACCGCCATAAAGCTCACATCCGGCTTTGGCGCAGGCATGGGCGCCCTCAGGGATACCTGCGGGGCGGTGACCGGCATGTTCATGGCGGCGGATATGCTGTATGGCTATGAAAGCCCCACGGATAAGGAGGGCAAGGCGGCCCACTATGAGCTCATCCGTGACCTTGCCGCAAGGTTCAGTGAGGAAAACGGCAGCATAATGTGCCGCGACCTTCTTGCCAACTGCCCCAAGGCCAAGCAGCCTATGGACAGGAATGACGAATACTATGCGGTGCGCCCCTGTGTGCGCCTTGTGATGGACGCAGCGGCGATACTGGATAAGGTTATTGAGGAAAAGAACAAATAAAAAGTAAATATTGCGATAAACGTAATTGCAAAACACAATATATTGTGGTAGAGTGGGCATGGTGACAATGCCCATTTTGCTTTTGGGCTATTTATCTATACCCAACCCACCACCCTTTAAGGAAATTTCGCCTTACGGCGAAATGGACGGGTACTCCTAAGGATACTGCGGCCCTATTACTTTTACTCTGAAATGTTATCGATGGCCCTTTCGGCTTTTCCATAGGAGAGGCTACACTGGAGGTGTGGCGGGCGGGTATAGAAAAACTCATTAGCAAACATAACCCACCCTGTTTCGGACAGCACACAAAAGCAAACATATACAGCGTTTATTTTAAACTTTATCTTTTCTTTTTCTTTTTGCTACTTTTTCTTATTTCTTTTCGATACGAAAAGAAAAAGAAAAAGTAGATAACACTCAAACAACAAGGAACCACCTATGATCAAAGGCTTACAAACCCTAACATTACTGGATTATCCCGGCAAGGTGGCCTGCACGGTGTTTACCGGGGGCTGCAACTTCCGCTGCCCCTTCTGCCACAACGGGGGCATTGTGCTGAACCCTGCTCAGGAGCCCGGCATACCAGAGGAGAAGGTATTTGACCTGCTGAAAAAGCGCAAAGGCGTGCTGGAGGGGGTGTGTATCACCGGCGGCGAGCCCACATTGTGGAAGGGCCTGTGGGACTTTGCCAAGGAGATAAAAGCCATGGGATACGCCGTGAAGCTGGATACCAACGGAACCAACCCCGAGCTTATGCACAAGCTTATTCTGGCGGGGGTGGTGGACTATGTGGCCATGGACATAAAGAACAGCCCGGATAAATATGCCCAAACCGTGGGGGTGAAGGGCTTTGACCTTCAGCCGGTAAAGGACAGCGTAAGGCTGCTGCTGCAGGGTACCGTGGGGTATGAGTTCCGCACCACTGTGGTAAAGGGAATGCACACACCACAAGATATAGTGGATATAGGCAAATGGATACAGGGAGCTCAAAAGTACTTCATACAGCCCTATCGGGATTCCGAGCTGGTTATCGACCGCAGCTGCGAACGCCATTCCGATGAGGAATTGCAGGCGCTTTTGGCCGCCGCAAGGGAATATGTCCCAGCCGCCGAGATAAGGGGCTAGATATTGTGGCAGGGAAGAAATGAACACCATATATAGTCTGATGTATCGCAATTGATACACAATATGTAGTAGACAAAACCAAAATAATGTGATAAACTTTGAACTGTTCCCGGCTTTTGCGGGGCATAATAGCAATATTTTCCAGAAATAAGAAATTTTATCTGCAATTATTCATAACAGCCATCAGGAGGAGAAAAGAGTATGTACCGTGTCATAAAGCGCGATAACTCCGTAGCGGAATTTGACATCACCAAAATAAGCGCCGCCATCACCAAGGCCTTTGACGCCGTTGAAAAGCAGTACAACCAGAGCGTTATAGATTTTCTGGCCCTTAAGGTCACCGCTGACTTTGAGAGCAAAATAAAGGACGGCCTTATTGCCGTTGAGGATATACAGGACAGCGTTGAAGAAGTGCTGAGCCTTGCAGGCTATGCCGACGTTGCCAAGGCATACATACTCTACCGCAAGCAGCGCGAAAAGCTCCGCAATATGAAGTCCACCATACTGGACTACAAGGAGACCGTCAACAACTACGTTAACGTTGCGGACTGGCGGGTAAAGGAAAACTCCACCGTTACCTACTCCGTAGGCGGCCTTATCCTTTCCAACAGCGGCGCCATCACCGCCAACTACTGGCTGTCCGAGGTGTATGACGAGGAGATCGCCAACGCCCACCGCAATGCGGATATCCACATCCACGATCTTTCCATGCTTACCGGCTACTGCGCAGGCTGGTCTCTGAAGCAGCTTATTCAGGAAGGCCTTGGCGGCGTAACCGGCAAGATCAACAGCAAGCCCGCCAAGCACCTTGCCTCCCTCTGCAACCAGATGGTAAACTTCCTGGGCATCATGCAGAACGAATGGGCAGGCGCACAGGCATTCTCTTCCTTCGATACCTATCTGGCCCCCTTTGTAAAGGTGGACGACCTTTCCTACGACGCCGTCAAGAAGTGCATCGAGTCCTTCATCTACGGCGTAAACACCCCCAGCCGCTGGGGCACCCAGGCTCCCTTCAGCAACATCACCCTGGACTGGACGGTTCCCGCTGACCTGGCCGAGCTGCCCGCTATAGTAGGCGGCAAGGAGATGGACTTCAAGTACAAGGACTGCAAGCGTGAAATGGACATGGTCAACAAGGCCTTTATCGAGACCATGATCGAAGGCGATGCCAACGGCCGCGGCTTCCAGTATCCCATCCCCACCTATTCCATCACCCGTGACTTTGACTGGTCTCCCACCGAGAACAACCGTCTGCTGTTCGAGATGACCGCAAAGTACGGCACTCCCTACTTCAGCAACTACATCAACAGCGATATGGAGCCCTCCGATGTTCGCTCCATGTGCTGCCGCCTCCGTCTTGACCTCAGAGAGCTGCGCAAAAAGAGCGGCGGCTTCTTCGGCAGCGGCGAAAGCACCGGCTCTGTGGGCGTTGTTACCATCAACCTGCCCCGCATTGCCTATCTTGCCGCCAATGAGGAGGAGTTCTATCAGAGGCTGGACCGCATGATGGATATATCCGCACGCAGCCTCCACATCAAGCGCGAGATCATTACCCGCCTGATGAACGAGGGCCTCTATCCCTACACCAAGCGTTACCTTGGCACCTTCAACAACCACTTCTCCACCATCGGCCTTGTTGGCATGAACGAAGCCGGCCTCAACGCCAAGTGGCTGAAGGCCGACATGACCGACGCAAGGACTCAGCAGTTTGCCAAGGACGTTCTCAACCATATGCGCGAGCGCCTCAGCGACTATCAGGAGAAGTACGACAACGAGCTGTACAATCTGGAAGCTACCCCCGCCGAGTCCACCTCCTATCGCCTTGCCAAGCATGACGTAAAGAGGTATCCCGACATCGTCACCGCAGGCGGCAACGGCGATGCTCCCTACTACACCAACAGCTCCCACCTGCCCGTATCCTTCACCGAGGATATCTTTGCCGCTCTGGACATTCAGGACGAGCTGCAGACCCTCTACACCAGCGGCACCGTATTCCACGCCTTCCTTGGCGAAAAGCTGCCCAGCTGGGAGTCCGCCGCAAAGCTGGTCAAGACCATTGCGGAGAACTATCGTCTGCCCTACTACACCATGTCCCCCACTTACTCCGTATGCCCCAAGCACGGCTACCTGTCCGGCGAGCAGTTTACCTGCCCCCACTGCGGCGGCAACGCCGAGGTTTACAGCCGCATAACCGGCTACTATCGCCCCGTTCAGAACTGGAACGACGGCAAGAGCCAGGAGTACAAGGAGCGTAAGGAATACGACGTGGCAAACCGTTCCACTTGGCCCGGCATTGCTAAGGCTTCCAGGGCTGAGGAAGCCCTGCCCATGCTGTTCACCACCTCCACCTGCCCAAACTGCGCTGCCGCCAAGGAAATGCTCAACGCCGCCGGCATCAAGTACACCGTGGTAATGGCCGAGGAGAACCGTGACCTTGCCAAGAAGTATCGCGTAATGCAGGCCCCTACCCTTGTTATCGACAGCAGCGGCAAGGTGGAAAAGTTCGCAGGCCTCTCCGCATTGACTGTGTTCGTCGAGAATAGCAAGCAGGTAGGCTAATACAAAATAACAGCATCCAAGCCGCTCGAAAAAGGGCGGCTTTTTATATGGAGTTTATCTACACCCACCCGCCGCCCTTTAAAGAAGCTTCTCCCTTACGGGAGAAGCGGGTGCACTGTTGCGGGCATGGAATAATATCAACGTTTTCTTTTTAAAGTTAAGCAATGATTACTGTCTACCGTCTTCGCCTTTAGGCGAAGATACCTCAAAAGGGCGGCGGGTATAGATAATCAACCCACAAACTTTTCCTGCGGCCTGTTGCAATATTGGACAAACCCCGAGATCCGCCATGAGGAGGCGGGCGGGATACGATAAATTAACACCCCGTACACATATAATTTACCTCTCGCTTCTGTACATTTTCACCGTTTTGCAGTAATATTTAAATGGATTACTATGACAGGGGATAAATATGGAAAGGCTGTATTTTATCGTTAACCCCACAGCGGGAGCGGAAAGGGCAGGGGATGCCTTTTGTGAAGTGCGCGCCATGCTGGACGAAATGAATATGGATTACTCCTTCGACTATACCCAATACAAGGGCCATGCCACGGAGCTGGCGGTGGACGCGGTAAAGCGGGGGGAGAAGTATATCGTATCCGTAGGGGGGGACGGCACCCTCAACGAGGTTGCTCAGGGCCTGGTGCATACGGACTCCGTGCTGGGGGTGCTGCCCTTCGGCACAGGCAATGACCTTGCAAAGGCGCTGAAGATACCCACCGACCCAAGGGAAGCCCTCACCATACTGCTGCTGGAATCCCCAAGGGCAATGGACGTTGGCATTGCCAATGACAGGATGTTCTTCAATGTGTCCGGCTTTGGCTTTGACGTGGACGTGCTCATTGCCACGGACAAGTACAAAAAGCGCTTCCGGGGAATGGTGCCCTATCTTATGGGCATAGCCCACAGCCTTGCGCACCTTCGCACGCTGCACCTTACCATTAAGGACGATGGCCGGGTGTGGGACAGGGAGGCGCTGATAATCGCCGTAGGCATAGGCACCCACTTTGGGGGAGGCATGAACGTGCTGCCCATGTCGGATCCCTTTGACGGGCTTTTCGACGTGTGCATAGTTAAAAAGCTGGGCATCCTCAGGTTCCTCCGCCTGCTGCCTCTGTTTATAAAGGGCAGGCATGCGGGCCTTAAAGAGGTGGAGTACTTCCGCACGGATCACCTTGAGGTGTCCTGCCCGGAGCACAGCCTTATAAATTATGACGGGGAGCTTTCCTCGGATACTCCGGTGACCTTCAGGCTGCTGCCCGGGGCGCTGAATATACTGGTAAAATAGCAAAGGAAACGAGTTTTGAGCAGGTTTTATTTTATAGTGAACCCTGTGGCGGGCTCCGGCCGCTCAAAGGAATGGTTTGAGCAGGCCGCCGCCGAAATGAAGCGCAGGGGCGTGGATTTTTCATACGACTATACAGATGGCAAAGGCCATGGCGCCCTGCTTGCAAAGGCCGCCGCAGAGCGGGGTGAGCAGGCGGTGGTTTCTGTGGGGGGCGACGGCACCGCAAGGGAAATAGCCGGGAGCCTGCTGCATACCGGCATACCCATGGGCATATTCCCCTTTGGCACAGGCAATGACTTTGGCTCTGCGCTGGGCCTTAAGGTGGACCCCGTGGGGGCGCTGGATGACCTTTTGAAAGCAATGCCCACCGCCATTGACGCAGCTGCCGCCAACGATACCATATTCATAAACGCCGCCGGTACAGGCTTTGACGTGGACGTTATAGTGAACACGGAAAAGTACAAGCGCCGCTTCAACGGCATGCTGCCCTATATGCTGGGCATAATGAAGAGCCTTATACACCTTAAGTGGGATCATTTTGTCATCACCGCAGACGGCGAGACCTTTGAGGAGGATTCCATACTCATAGACGCCTGCAACGGCACCCGCCTTGCGGGGGGCATAAAGGTTGCCCCCATTGCGGAGCTGAATGACGGACTACTGGACGTGTGCATAGTAAGAAAACTGGGAAGACTTGGTGTACTGAGGGTGCTGCCCTCGGTCGTGGCGGGAAAGCACCTTAACTCCCCCCACGTGCGCTATTTCAAGGCAAAGGAACTGCGCCTTGAATCCACCAGAGCCAACACGCTGAACCTGGACGGCGAGCTGGGCTCATCCACTCCCGTTACCTTTAAAATATTGCCCGGGGCGCTGACGCTGCTGCTGCCCCCCAAGGAAGAGGATAATGCGTAAAAGACGCTACAAAGTAAACAACAAGGGCAAGGCCATAGGCCGCATACTGGTGCTGGCGGCGGGCCTGCTGATAATCATTGGGCTGATATTCGGCATAGTAAAGCTTATCGGCTCCGGCTCAAAGAAAGGCAAGGGCACAAAAGAGCTGCCCTTTGCTGCCGGCGCAAACTATGCCTATACCGGGGCGGGCTTTTTGTACTTTGACGCAGGCAGGCTGTACTATGAGGATATATCCGATGCCTCCAAGGACACCTCATACAAGATAAACACCGAGGAACTTAAGCTGGCAGCATCCAAGGGAATATCTGTGCTGTATCACGATACCGCCCTGCAGATAGTGGGCGGGGGAGATTCTCTGGTGTTCTCGGGTAAGGTGCTGGGCGTACGCTGCGGCAATGACCACGTGGCGGTCCTCAGGGAGGACAGCGCCGGCGGCACCGCCATAGTCATATACGATAAAAGCGGCATACAGGTGGATCAGATGGACTTTGACGCCACCGACCTTATAGGCTTTGGCTTCTCCAATACCAGCGACGAAACGCTGTGGACGCTGGAGGCGGACTATTCCACACCTACTCCCGTATCCACCCTCACCACCTATAACCTTGCCACCCGCCGCACCACCGGCGTAATGACGGTGCAGGGGCAGCTGGTGGAGGATGTGCTCTTTACCAATAACAGCATATTCCTTTCCGCCACCTCCAGCCTTATCCGCTGTAACCCGGCAGGCTCCTCCGAGGCATACCGCATGACCATATACGGATGGGAGCTGCTGGATTATTCCATAGTGGACTCCGGCCCTGTGCTGATGTACGGCCAGCGGGGAGCAGATGCCCACAGCACCATCAAGCTGTATACCATGGCGGAGGGAGATGTGGGCACAGCCCAGATAGCCTCTGTTCACCCCCCCACAGGCTACGTTGGGGCTTTCCTGATGAAGGGCAAGCTCTGCGTATACACCCCCACCCAGCTGTATACCTATTCCGCAAAGGGCGAGCTGCTCTCCACAGAGGAGCTTGGCGAAACCATTACCGGGGCGGAAAAGCTTTCGGATAATCATGCCCTGCTGTACAAGGGGGACACCCTGCTGATAAGCGTAAAATAGTCAATAAATAATAACGAGCAAAGGAGGAAGACAATGAACCTGATAGATCTGGCTGCCATAGCGATAATACTGCTGTTCGTGCTCAGCGGCCTGTATAAGGGCTTTATGTCCACCCTGCTCAGCATAGGCGCATACTTTGTGTCGGTAGTATTCGGCTTTATCTTTATACGGCCGGGAGCCTCCTTTATCATGGGGCACAAAAGGCTGTTCAACATGATGCTGTACTATACCGAGGGCAGCGAGTTTATAGTTAACCCGGAATACGTAAGGACGGAGCTTTCCTCACTTTCCACCGCCGACATAAACGGCATAATAGAGTCTGCAAGGCTGCCTTTCCCCATGGGCAGGGAAATTGCGGAAAACATTGCAAAGGAAGCCTTTGCGGATCAGGGCATAGTTACCCTTGGCGATTATTTCAACCAGACCATAGTGTGCACCTTTATAAACATACTGGTGTTTTTGCTGGCGTTTGCGGTGGTGCGGCTGATACTGGGCCTTATCATCAACGGCGCGGACTATGCGGATCCCTTCCCTGTGCTGAGGGCGCATGACGGGCTGCTGGGAGGCGCGCTGGGCCTTGTAAGGGGCATGCTTGCCCTGTTCCTCATATTTATGCTGGTGCCCATAGTGCTGACTGTGCTGGGTCAGTTTGACCTTATCACCAATATGGTGGATGATTCCCTTATGGCGGGCTTGTTCTATCGGTTGAACTTCCTGCTGTCCTTAGCGGCCTGATTATCTAATCCCGCCCACCACCCTTTCAATGTGGCTTTTCCTTACGGAAAAGCGAAAAGTGCTGTCGATAGCGTTGCTGTGTCATTGCGAGGCCGTCTGTGCTCCGTCGGAGACGTGAGGGAAAAATCGACAGATTATCTATACCCGCTGCCATTTTTAGGTATCTTCGCCTATAGGCGAAGACGGGTTGGGTGCGGAGAGATTTCCGAACAATGTAAAGAACCCAAAGGATGATACGGTGTCCTATCGATTGCACGCCCTGTTTTCCCGCAAGGGAAAACATAGCTTGAAGGGCGGTGGGTTGGGTAAAGATAAATAGCCCATCAGCAATACCTGATTGGAAAATAGGGAACGGATTACCGTGCCATCCTGTGGGGCGGCATACAATTACAAAAAGATTGCAACGGCATACCCAACCAATCGTATGCCGTATCCATATTCAAACTTTATCTTTTCTTTTTTCTTTTTGCTTCTTTTTCTTTATGTCTTTTCGATACGAAAAGAAAAAAGAAAAAGAAGGAATAACCCAAAGGAGACCACCCAATGTACCTTGCATCAAACTGGAAGGATTACGAAATAATCGACGCAGGCGACGGCAGCAAGCACGAGCGCTGGGCGGACGTTACCCTGCTGCGCCCGGATCCTCAGGCCGCATGGCCCATGAAGGAGCCCAAGAGCGTACATGCCCGCTACATCCGCAGCAGCAGCGGCGGCGGACACTGGGAGTATGGCAGATCCCTGCCCGACAGCTGGACCATACGCTACCGTGATCTTACCTTCATAGTTCGTCCCACCGGCTTTAAGCACACCGGCCTTTTCCCGGAGCAGGCGGTAAACTGGGACTGGATGCGGGGCATAGTGGAGAAAAGCGACAAGCCCTTCAGGGTGCTGAATCTCTTTGCGTACACCGGCGGCGCAACGGCTGCGCTGGCCGCTTCCGGCGCGGAGGTCGTCCACGTGGATGCCGCAAAGGGCATGGTGGCCTGGGCAAAGGACAACCTTGCCGCCTCCGGCCTTGGGGATAAGCCTGTGCGCTTCATAGTGGATGACGTTATGAAGTTCGTACTGCGTGAGCAGCGCAGAGGAAGGGACTATCATGGCATACTGATGGATCCCCCCAGCTACGGCAGAGGCCCCAACGGGGAAATGTGGAAAATAGAGGACGACCTGTATCCTCTGGTGCGGGAGAGCGTAAAGCTCCTTGCCCCGGATGCAAGGTTCTTCCTTATCAATTCATACACCACCGGCCTTGCACCGACCGTCCTTTCCAATGTGCTGAAGGTGGCCCTTGGGGATAAGGGCGGCCATATTGAGTGCGACGAGGTGGGCCTGCCCATCACAAGGGGCGGACTGGTGCTGCCCTGCGGCGCATCCGGACGGTGGGAGAGGTAATATGATACCTGTTCTTTATGAGGACAACCACCTGCTGGTGGTACAAAAGCCCCCAAACATGCCTGTGCAGGAGGACTCCTCGCGGGATAATGACCTGCTCAACGAGCTGAAGGGGTACATAAAGGAAAAATACGCAAAGCCCGGGGAAGTATACCTGGGCCTTGTCCATAGGCTGGACAGGCCGGTTGGGGGCGCCATGGTGTTTGCCCGCACATCCAAG
Organism: Clostridia bacterium; assembly: GCA_017547885.1. Classification (GTDB taxonomy): domain Bacteria; phylum Bacillota; class Clostridia; order Christensenellales; family CAG-138; genus SFEL01. The sequence continues at coordinate 172,558 of JAFYOP010000007.1, forward strand.
GCGGCGGCAAGGCTTTCTGCCCAGTTCAACGGCCACGGCGCGAAAAAGACCTACCTCGCTGTGGTGGAGGGACACCCTCAGGGGGGCGAATTGACGGACTTTATCCTCAGGGATGAATCCACCGGCAATAGCCGCGCAGTAAAGGAAGGCACGCCAAACGCAAAGTCCGCAAGGCTCACATACCGCCACATCGCGTCAAAGGACGGCCTTACCCTTGTCAGCATACAGCTGCATACCGGGCGCCATCACCAGATACGGGTGCAGTTCTCCAGCCGCAATATGCCCCTGTGGGGAGATCAGCGCTACAATAAAAACGCCGTGCCGGGCCAGCAGATAGCCCTGTGGGCCTGCAGCCTTACCATTGAGCATCCCACCAAAAAAGAGAGCATGACATTCACATCTCTTCCCAAGGGCGGCGTATGGAACAAGTTTGATAGTTTCATCCCCGGCGCCGCCGTGGGCATACCTGTGGTATATGCCGATGACAACATAATAATCGCGGACAAGCCCGCCGGCCTGCCCACCGCCAGGGCGGATGGGGAAGGGGATTGCCTGGAAAGCCGCCTGTCGGTCTACGGCGACCCCATGCCCGCCCATCGTCTGGATGCAAACACCACCGGCCTTGTGCTGTTTGCCCGCAGTGATAAGGCTCTTGAAGCCCTTACAGAGGCCATAAAGCAGCGCAGTATACGCAAGTTTTACCGCTGCACCGTAAAGGGAAGACCAACTCCCGCCTCCGCTACCCTTACCGCATACTGTGTAAAGGATGAGGCGTGCTCCCGCATAACCGTATATGACCATCCTGTGAAGGACAGCAAGGACATGGTGACCCGCTACACCGTGCTGAGCTCGGAGGGAGGCACGTCGGAGCTTGAGGTGGAGCTCATCACCGGCCGTACCCACCAGATAAGGGCGCACCTTGCCCACATAGGACATCCCATACTGGGGGATGACAAGTACGGCGACAGGGAATTCAACCACTCCCGCAAGGCCCGGGCCCAGCAGCTCCGCGCCGTGCGCCTTGAGTGCTCCTTTGATGAGGGCAGCATACTTGGCTATCTGGACGGAAGGGTGTTTGAGTGCTGATGTTATCTTCTTTTCTTTTTCTTTTCCGACGGGAAAAGCAAAAGAAAAGAAGCAAAAGAAAAAGAAAAGCGAATGTTTGAATTAAATTAAGTAAAAGTATGCGTAGAAGTGCTATCCAAAAAGCCGCTCAACGGGAGCGGCTTTTTGAGTAGGTGGATTAAGATATTTATCTGTACCCGCCCGCCGCCCCTTCAATAAAGCTTTTCCTGCGGAAAAGCGGTATGAGCTGACAAAACAATCAGGCCCCCGCATTGCTCTCATTTATTGGGAGGAGCATGGAATATCTGCGATCCCAAAACGTCTTCGCCGAAGGCGAAGATACCTAAAAAAGGGTGGTGGGCGGGATTAGATAATCAACCCAAAACTCACTCCTCAGCAACATTACTTGCAAATATATAAATTTTTTCTCCCGTGGCAATAATACCCATACGGCGCATCAAAATCCACTATCCCTTGTATCCTTCCGACCTGCGTTAAACCATGTATTGCGGAGGGGATAAAAAGGGAGGCTCATTGTCGAAAAAAACCTTAATCGCCTAAGTATATTGACAAAAATGGCCTTGTGGATTAGAATAGTAATGCTATACTGAACAAAGGTATGGCATCGACTTATGCGCTGCGCTATGCGGGTGTAGCTCAGTGGCAGAGCGTCGGCTTCCCAAGCCGATAATGTGGGTTCGATTCCCATCACCCGCTCCAACAGCATCCCGTTTTCATGCGGGGAAATAAAAACAAAAGCTCAAATTTTTAGGAGGACAACAGTTACAATGGCAAAGGCAAAATTTGAACGTACCAAGCCCCATGTAAACATCGGCACAATCGGCCAAGTAGACCACGGATATACCACCCTGACCGCCGCTATCACCATGACCCTTTCTCAGCAGGGTAAGGCCGCAGCAATGCGCTACGACGAAATCGACAAGGCCCCCGAAGAGAAGGCCCGTGGAATAACCATCA
>JAFYOP010000056.1 GCA_017547885.1 Clostridia bacterium
GAAGTATTATCTCATGAAAATGTGATAAAATGCCATTTTTATCTTGCTAAAATGTGATAAAATGCCATTTTTATCTTGCTAAAATGTGAAAAGTGGAGTAATTTCTGTTTGTAGACGAGTATATAAGTATATGGATAGGAAGGTATTCAAGGAATTAAAGATCTGGAAGGAGCGTTCCGGGCGTAAACCGCTGTTGATTCAAGGTGCGCGTCAGGTGGGAAAAACCTGGCTGATGCGCGAGTTCGGTCGTCGCGAGTATGCAAATACTGCTTATCTGAGTTTTGCGGATCAGCCGGAAGCAGCAGCTATATTTGAACCCGGATACACGGTGCAGGGAATCGTACAGGGAATCAGCCTGCTTACCGGGCAATCCGTGGAGGCCGGGCAGACTCTTATTATCCTGGATGAGGTGCAGGAGTGTGAACGGGCTCTGAATTCCCTGAAATTTATGCGGGAGAATGCACCGGAATACCATATCATGGCGGCTGGGAGTCTGCTCGGCGTGGCAGTGAGGGCGCGGAAGATGGCGTTCCCGGTGGGGCAGGTGGATATGCTGACTCTTCGCCCGCTTTGCTTCGAGGAATTTCTGATGGCGCTGGGGGATGGGTCTCTGGCGCAGGTAATCAGCAGTATGAATGTGGGACTGATGCGGGCTCTGCATGAAAAACTGCTGAGGCGCTTGAAAGAATACCTTTATGTGGGGGGCATGCCCGAGGTGGTGGTCGCATATGCTGAAAGTCATGATTTTTCCGAAGCGCGCCGCATACAAAAGCAGATAATTCAGGGCTACGAGCGCGATTTTGCGAAGTATACCGCGGTCAAGGACGTTCCGCGTATTCATGCGGTGTGGAATGCCGTACCTCAGCAGCTGGCAAAAGATAACCGCAAGTTTGTTTATAAATACCTTGGCGAAGGAGCTCGCGCCAGAGAGTATGAAATGGCTGTGGAATGGCTTATTATCTGCGGCTTGCTACACAAGGTGCCGCGTGTTTCCAAACCGGGTATTCCTCTGGCGGCTTATGAGGGCCAGAGCGCATTTAAGCTCTATTCCTTGGACTGTGGTCTTCTGGGGGCTATGAGCCGCCTGGATGCCCGCAGCCTGGTGGAGGGAAATGATGTTTTTGTGGAATTCAAGGGAGCCCTGACTGAGCAGTATGTTCTGCAGGAACTGCTTTGCAGGCAGGATATTCCCGTAGCTTATTGGGAAGCCGATGGAGGAACGGCAGAGGTGGATTTTGTTGCTCAGATGGGTGGCCTGGTGGTGCCGATTGAGGTGAAGGCAGGTGTGAATCTCCGCGCCCGCAGCCTGGCATCTTATAAGCAACGCTATGCGCCGGGGTGCGGAATTCGCACATCTTTGGCACCGTGGGAGAGGCAGGACTGGCTGTACAACATGCCGCTCTATGCCATAGGCTCTGCAGAGACACTGGTTGAGAAAACGGAGACCGAAACTTAGGCAGAGTATCTCTAGAATTCCCAATTTGCTGGAATCAGGAGTCAAATTTTAACCCCTCCTTACATAAAAAGGCGGGGTTTTCCATTTCTGCGGCAAAACTCACCATCTTGCGAAAAATTATTTTTCTTCTCTAACCCGCACGAAAACACGGTAGTTAGGGCAGGTGTGGAAAAATAATGCACAAAAAATCTCAAAAATGAGCTTGACGTTTCGCTGTGATTCTGGTAAGCTCTGTCCCGCACCCCGTCACGGGGTAGCTCGAAAGAGAAAGCGGCACGCCGCTGACTCCACCGGGCGAGGCAATTTTCCAAGTATGACTTTCCGAGGCGCTGAGGGCAGCTGAAAAGCAGCTCACTGGCTAACAACCTGCCAGGCGGGGCGCCGGAGAGGATAAAGAGAGGGAAGGAAAAGGTCGTGACGCGTGC
>JAFYOP010000019.1 GCA_017547885.1 Clostridia bacterium
ACACAAAGTCTGATCCGGAGCTTCATATCCTACTACAACTCTCAACGCCCTCAATGGGCATTAAATAAGCTGACTCCCTTTGAATTCAGAAGTCAGCTCTTGTAGCTTTTTTATTGTCCGTTTTTCTTGACACAATACATTGAGGGTCCTTTTTTATTTTAGTCCCTATCCGTATAAGCCTTAACCAAATACATCTGCGGCGTTTTCCTTGCAGTATGGAGTAGGTTGATATACAATATGTATAATTGTATATCCGGGAGAAATCATCATGAAAAAATCTTTTATGACAGGTATTCGCCTTACTATACCCATATGCCTGGGCATAGTGCTGGTGGGCATTTCCTTTGGCCTTCTGGCCATGCAGACCGGCTTTTCCGCATTCCAGACGGTGCTTATGTCCGCAATGGTTATGGCAGGCTCTTCCCAGCTGATGGCATTGGGCATGATAGGCCAGGGCGCCCCCATCATCTCCATAGTTATCGCCACATTCTTTGTAAACCTTCGCCATATCGTAATGAGCAGCTCTGCCATGAGCCGCCTGCAGGATACCCCTGTGGGCTATCGCATGCTGGGCGCCTTTGCCCTGTGCGATGAATCCTTTGCGGTGTTCTCCCTTGCGGAGGAGCACAGCTTTGCCCTGATGATGGGATCTAATACCGCCATGTACATCACATGGATACTGAGCTCTGCCCTGGGCTGTGTGCTGAATCAGGTTATCCCCGACGTGGTGGCAAACAGCTTTGGCATCGCCATATATGCGGCTTTCCTCGCCATGCTGCTGCCTGCGGTAAATAAAAACATGCGGCTTTTCGGCCTTGTGTGCATCACCGCCCTTATGAATTATCTTTTCCAGTTCATCATTCCTTCCAGCTGGGCTATAATCCTCTCCATGATACTGGGCGCGCTGATAGGCGTATTCTTTGTGGAGCTGGAGGAAGAAGAGGAGGCCGCCAATGAGTAGCACACAGATATTTATACTTATACTTGGCATGACCGCCGTAACCTACATTCCCCGGGCAATACCCGCTGTGCTGGTTGGCAGGATGAAGTTCGGCCCCAGGGTGAAGAAGTTCCTTCGTCTCATCCCTTACACCGCCCTTGCGGTGCTGATATTCCCCGGCATATTGTCCGTGGACGCCACCCGGCCCATAATCGGCCTTGTGGGGGGCGCTGTGGCGGCGTTCCTCGCATGGAAAAAGTGCCCCCTTATCGTATGCGTGCTTGCCGCCATTGCCGCTACCTTCCTGATGTATATGGTGGTATGATCATCTAATCCCATCCACCTTTCAATACACCCCTAACCAAAACATAACGCCCGCCGAGGATCTCGGCGGGCGAGTTTTGTTTTAGTCGTTATCCAGTCCTTTAAAAAACTCATCGTAGCTGCACCCGTATATTTTGCGCAGCTCTATAATAACGCTTGCTCGAATGTTCAGTTCTCCTGATTCATATTTTGCGTATGTTGTTCTTCCGATATCGCAGCCCCTTCGCTGAAGCTCCGCGCAAAGCTTTTCCTGCGACAATCCGCTTGCATCCCTAAGTCTGCGCAGGTTACTTCCCATGTTTCTGTCGCGGCGTATTTTCTGTTCCATTATTCCACCTCACTAAACAGTTGACCAATATTGGTTGCAGGACATGTTTAGCGTATGCTATACTTAAACAAAATATTGACCGCTATACTGGTCAACATTTTGTGGGGTGATTATTATGAAGGTATGTACCTTTTTCGGACATCGCGATTGTCCAACCTCAATCAAACCTCATTTACGTTCTGTTCTCATTGACTTAATCGACAACCACGATATCGATACCTTTTATCTCGGCAATCAAGGAAACTTTGACAGGCTTGCATATACTGTACTTCACGAATTATCGCAGAAATACTCCAATATTAAATATACGATTGTTTTTGCTTATCTTCCTTCGTCACCTTCTCTCTTTTCCGCTACAAACACTTTACTTCCCGAAGGAATAGAAAATATTCCTCCCCGTTTTGCAGTTGTCCGGCGTAACAACTGGATGCTGGATAAGGCTGATTTAGTTGTATCTTATGTGGATTATTCGTATGGAGGCGCAGCAAAATTTACCGATATCGCAAGGCAAAAAAAGAAAATTGTGATAATCTTGCAGAACAAATATAAAAATACTCCTGTAAATATTTACAGGAGTATTTTTATACTAAACTTTTCTATTACATCACAGGCATATCCGTGGCGGATTCCTTTTTTATAAGGCTCCTTACCCAGCGGTACATCACTATCACAAAGGCCACGAATATTATGGTGGAAAGGGTGGTGCCCATCATAACGCAGGCATCATAGAAGCCGTGGAGCAGCGTTGCGGAAAGGTAGGCGCATATAAGGTTTTCCTTTGTGCCCTCCCGGTCTCCCCTAAGGTCGCATATCTTTGCCCGGCCATAGAATACTCCCATGAATACCCCAAAGGCCATATGGCCCGGCACAGCCAGCAGCGCCCGCATTGGAGCAACGGAAAGGCCGTAGCCCAGCACGTATATTACGTTTTCTATGGCGGCAAAGCCAAGGGAAACAAACACGGCGTACACTATGCCGTCAAAGCGATAGTTAAAGTTCAGCTCGTTCCATGTGCGCCGCCTGAGCAGCAGGAACTTTGCCCCCTCTTCAACTGCGCCCACCACCACAAAGGCCAGCAATATCACATATGCACGGCTGTTTGGGGAAACAAAGCTGCCCAGCACCTTCATGCCGATGCCCTCTGCCGCGCTTGCTATGGCGGCGGCAACAACGCCCATTATTACCAGAGAAAACAGCAACCTTACAGGCTCTTTTTCCACCTTGTCCATGCGATAGATATACCGCATGAGGAAATAGGCGGGCAGCAGCGCAGCCGCCGCATATATAAGGGCGCTTATCAGCAGAGGAATGGCAAACAGCATATCAGCTTCTCCTTTTTGCGGGGATTATAATTCTTCCTTCATCTCCCTGACGGCCTGCTTCATGCGCTGTTCCTTGGACAGGAGGCGCTTGCGCATGCGGATGTTCTTGGGAGTTACCTCCACCAGCTCGTCATCCGCAATAAACTCAAGGCACTGCTCAAGGCTGAGGATGGCAGGAGGAGTAAGGCGCAGAGCCTCGTCGCTGCCGGAGGCGCGCATATTGGTAACGTGCTTTTTCTTGCATACGTTAACTACTATGTCCTCATTGCGGGAGCATTCGCCAACCACCTGACCCATGTACACGGGCACGCCGGGGCCTACGAACATTCTTCCGCGCTCCTGTGTGTTAAACAGGCCGTAGCCGGTGGTATCGCCGGTTTCATGGCATACAAGGCTGCCGTGGGTACGCTCTTCGATATCTCCCTTGTAGGGCTCGTAGCCGCGGAATATGCTGCTCATAACGCCGTTGCCGCGGGTATCCGTCAGCAGCTCGCTGCGGTATCCCATAAGGCCGCGGGCAGGTATATTGAACATCAGGCGGGTGCTGTCGCTGTCCGGCTCACTTATCATGTTTACAAGCTCTGCCTTGCGCTGGCCCAGCTTTTCCATTACGGCGCCAACGTACTCCTGAGGCACGTCTACGGTAAGCTCCTCGATGGGCTCAAGTATCTGGCCGTTTTCATCCTTGTGGAATATTACCTTGGGGCGGGATACGGCAAACTCGTAATCCTGCCTTCGCATGGTCTCGATAAGTATGGAAAGATGCAGCTCACCGCGGCCGCTCACCTTGAACATATCGGTGGAGCCGGTCTCCTCAACACGCATGGAAACATTGGTCTCCACCTCTTTGAAGAGGCGGTCACGGAGGTTACGGCTGGTAACGTACTTGCCCTCCTTGCCTGCAAAGGGGCTGTCGTTTACCAGGAACATCATGGATACGGTGGGTTCGTCAATATGCACAAAGGGCAGAGGCTCAACGCAGTCCACGCTGCATACGGTCTCGCCGATAGCAAGGTCACTCATGCCTGCAACCGCTACTATTTCGCCTGCGGAGGCTTCCTCCACCTCTACGCGCTTGAGGCCCTCAAAGCGATACAGGCGGGATATCTTAACCTCCTGATTTATGCCCTCGCTGCCGCCGCAAAGCACAGCCTGCTGATTGCGGCGGATGGTGCCCCGCTGTATGCGGCCCACGCCTATGCGGCCAACGTAGTCGTCATAGTCAATGGTGGAAAACAGCACCTGAAGGGGAGCTTCGGGATCCCCCTCGGGGGCAGGCACAGTGTTGATTATGGTGTCAAACAGGGGCTGCATATCAGTGCCCAGATCCTCGTGATCAAGGCCGGAGTATCCGTTGCGGGCAGAGGCGTATACCACAGGGAAGTCCAGCTGCTCTGCGGATGCGCCAAGGTCGATAAACAGCTCCAGAGTTTCGTCCACAACCTCGATGGGTCTTGCGCCGGGCCTGTCCACCTTGTTTACCACCAGTATGGGGGTCTTGCCAAGGTCCAGTGCCTTGCGCAGCACAAAGCGGGTCTGGGGCATACAGCCTTCAAATGCGTCAACCAACAGCAATACACCGTCAACCATCTGCAATATGCGCTCCACCTCGCCGCCAAAGTCGGCATGGCCGGGAGTGTCAACTATATTGATACGATAGCCGTTGTAGTTTACGGCGGTGTTTTTGGAAAGTATGGTTATTCCGCGTTCGCGCTCCAGATCGCCGGAGTCCATTACCCGCTCCTGCACCTGCTCGTTGGAGCGGAAAACGCCGCTCTGGCGGAGCAGCTGATCCACAAGGGTTGTCTTGCCGTGGTCAACGTGGGCGATTATGGCTATATTCCTGAGTTTTTCGTTCTTCATCGGGTCTACCTCTATATAAAGCTTTTATTTTTCACAACTTTATATTTTACTCCAACCACCGATAAAAAACAATAATCTCACATCAAAAAAAGCCCTTGATTTGGCCTTTTTTACGGTGTATAATCGAGCTGTAAAAAAGAATAGTCTCCGCTAGGGGTGCTGTGCCGCATGTGGCACGGCTGAGATTAACCTTTGAACCTGATCCGGGTAATGCCGGCGTAGGAAAGCGGTCATATATGAATGGGATCTTGTATCTCTTTCCGTATCTCCGCAGATTTTATAGCTGTGCGGGGATATTTTTTTACGGAAAGGAGATAAATAAGAAATGGAATTCGTACTGTTCGACAAGCTTGCGGGCCTTGAAGGCATCGAGCTTGTGATGCTGCTCTTGGCTGTGGTTCTCACAGCCATACTGCTTTTCGCCGCCCTACGCTACCGCAGGGCAGACCATGCCGCTCCCCGCAGCCGCACCAGGGCCCTTGTATACGGCGCCCTGTGCGTTGCCCTTTCCTTTGTGCTCAGCTATGTTAAGCTGTTTTCCCTGCCCATGGGCGGCTCCCTTACCCTGTGCAGCATGCTGCCCATTGCCGCATACGCCTGCGTATTCGGCCCCGCATACGGCTTTGCTGCGGGCTTTGCATACAGCCTGCTGCAGGTAATTCAAGGGGCATGGGTGGTGCACTGGGCCCAGTTCCTGCTGGATTACATCTTTGCCTTCACCTGCTATGGCATACCCTCCCTCTTCCCCAAGAAGCTGGTTAAAGGCATTACCGTAGCCGGCCTTGCAAGGCTGCTGTTCTCCACCCTTTCCGGTGCAATATTCTTTGCAGAGGGCGCGGCTGAGGCAGGCTGGAGCAACGCATGGCTGTACAGCCTTGCCTACAACGGCAGCACCATCGGCGCAGAGGTAGTGCTGTGCATAGTGGTGGCTCTTATCCCCGCCGTGAAGAGGATCGTTTCCTCCATGAAGTCAGAGTAAGCGCTGTTCTTTCTCTAGAAAAAGAACCAAAAAGTCGTACTTTCCTTAAAGGAAAGTACCAAAGGATATAATAATATTGCCGCAGATCAACAGAATCTGCGGCGATGTTTGATTTTGGGCGAATCACTATCTATACCCACCCGCCGCCCTTCAATGCAGCTTTTCCCTTGCGGGAAAAGCGGGACGTGCTTTCGACAGCATGAGCTTTCTGCCTTGGAGCTGTATGCGGTGAATGGGGGGCAGCTGTGCCCAATCCGTCTTCGCCGTAAGGCGAAAATACTTTAAAAGGGCGTTGGGATATAATTTATGCCACATCCTAAAAACGGATTGCTAAGGCAACCTGTGGGCTGCCTTACAATAACCAAAGTTTGGCAGTGCTACCGCTTTTCCCGCAAGGGAAAAGCTACGTTAATGGGCGGTGGGTGGGTATAGATTATTAATCTGCAACATAAAAGCGGCATGCCTGCGCATGCCGCTTTAGTTTGCTTTATTATTCCTCTGCCTTGTATATCAGCTCGTATTTTTCATCCCCCAGAGAAAGGGCAATGCTCTCCAGATCCACATCCATGGCCTCCCTGCAGGTATCCTCCGCAGTGTAGCGCACACAGGTGCCGCAGCTGGAGCTGAGGGCACGGGGTACGGGAGACAGCGCCACGGTCTGTGCCTTGTCCTTGAGGGAGCGGGCGCTGCGCATGGCGGCAAGATGAGTATGGAAGGTTGCGATATAGTTAGGCATCGGTACTCCTTGATAGAGCTGAATTACTTGGTAAGGGTGAGGGTGAACTCGCCGTTTTCTTCCTTTACAGCTACGGTGTAGCCCTTGGACTCGGCCAGACGGGTCACGTTTTCACGAGCGGCAAAGTTATCTACCATTACTTCTACGGAATCAGCGCCCTTGGCCAGTTCCTTCTGGGTCATGAGAACGGGGATGGGGCAAGCAAGACCACGTGCGTCTACCATTTTATCATTATCTCCTTAATTTTAATAGTATTTTTTTCGGGCCGCCGGAGGTACTGGTATCCCGACGGCCCGAATTAAATTGGGGATTATTAAATTAGTTGTTCTTGGCAGCCTTTACGTTGAAGATGGTTACCAGGAGCAGTACGATGTAGCAGGCTACTACGGCAGCGGGGCCGTTTGCGCCGGCACCGGCAGCGCTGGAAGCGGTACCGAAGTTGTGGGCGATAGCGGCGCCAACTACGAAGCCGGTTACGGTGATGGCGGAGTCAGAGTTGCCTTCGCCGGTGAGGATGAGCTGACGGAGGGGGCAGCCGCCGAGAAGTACGGAACCCCAGCCTACGATACCCATGCCCAGGAAGTTCATGAGGCCATCGCTGTGGGCAACTGCCTGATCAGCAAAGCCAGGCTTGAACTTGCCAAGGATAAGGTTGCCAACCAGAACGGTTACGATTACGGCTACCAGACCAAGGGTCAGGTTCCACTGGTTGAACATGATGCTGTCGCGGATACCGCCGGCCATGCAGAAGCGGCTGCGCTGAGCCAGAACGCCAACGAGAACGCCGGCAGCCAGAGCCAGAACAACGGGAGCGGTCATGGAGCCGGGGCCCTCGGTGCTGAATACGAACAGAGCGGGCATCAGGGCTACCAGAACCATCAGAACGATGAACATGATGGGCATGAAGGAGCCTTCTACGCAGGTCTGAGCATAGGTGCGCTTGAGGGTGAAGCCATTCTTCAGAGCGATGGTACCAACAAAGATACCGGCAATAAAGCCCAGCAGACCAACGATAGCGTTGAAGTCACCGCCGCCGATACGGATAACCATGCGGAGGGGGCAGCCCAGGAATACCAGAGCGCCGATCATAACTACAACGGCCAGCAGGAAGCGGGTAACGGGGGAAGAACCGCCAACAGCCTTCCACTCCTTCTTAATGAGGGCGGCAGCCATGGCACCAACGATGATACCGATGATCTCGGGGCGTACATACTGTACAACTGCTGCGGAGTGCAGCTTGATTGCGCCGGCGATGTCACGCAGGAAGCAGGCAATGCAGAAGCCCATGTTGGCAGGGTTGCCGGCTGCGGTAAGAGCCAGTGCGCAAACACCGATCACGATACCGGTAAGCAGTACGGGGAGAAACTTCTTCATAACAAATAATAACTCCTTTTTGTTTTTTCCCTGTGGACAAATCCTCAGGGTATGATAAACTGTATCTGAAAAAAGGGTGCGGCCTTTTATCAGCAAAATAATTTTTGAGGTAATCGATATGTCCATTTATCTTGATAACGGAGCAACCTCATACCCCAAGGCCCCAGGCGTTGGGGAAGCCATGCTGGACTATGTAAACAACGTTGGAGCCAACGTAAACCGCTCCACCTATGCAACAGCCAGCACTGCCGCAATGATACTGCTGGACACAAGAGAACAGCTGTGCCGCCTTTTCAACTTTGACGATCCCACCCATGTGATATTCACTCCCGGCATGACCGCAGGGCTGAACATGCTGCTGAAGGGCTATCTTAAGGCGGGCGATCACGTTATCGTAAGCTCCATGGAGCACAACGCCATGATGCGTCCTCTGATCCAGCTGGAAAAAGAAGGCGTGGAGTTTTCAAGAATACCTGCTGACCGCGACGGTATTGCCAGGGCCGAGGATATCCTTCCTCTTATTCGCCCCAATACAAAGCTGGTGGCGGTTATGCACGCCTCAAACGTATGCGGAAGCCTGCTGCCTGTAAAGGAGATCGGCGCAATATGCAGGGAAAGGAATATTCCCTTTATACTGGATGCCGCCCAGACCGCAGGCCATTATCCCATTGATTTTAAGGAGCTTGGCCTTTCCGCTCTCTGCGCCCCCGGCCACAAGGGACTGCTTGGCCCTCAGGGCATCGGCGTAATGCTTATGGATCATGAATTCGCAAAGTCCGTTGAGCCGCTTATCGCCGGCGGTACCGGCAGCGCATCGGACAGCGAGGAGCTTCCTCCCTATATGCCGGACAGGTTTGAGTCCGGAACCATGAACATCCCCGGCGTATACGGCCTTAACGCGGCCCTTACATACATTCTGGAGAAGGGTGTTGACCATTTCCGTGCCCATGAGGAAAAGCTGACTCAGCGCTTCCTGGACGGCCTTAAGGATATCCCCGTAAGGCTTGCAGGTACCGAGGATATGGCTAAGCGCGTAGGTGTCATCGCGGTGGATTTCACCGGCCACGATAATGCCGAAGCCGCATTTGCTCTGGAGCAGATGGGTATCCTTACCCGCTGCGGCCTGCACTGCGCTCCCAGCGCCCACAAGACCCTTGGCACATTCCCTCAGGGCGTGGTGCGCTTCAGCCTTGGCTATGCATCCACCGAGGCGGATGTGGACGGTGCCCTTGAGGCTATCCGTACCATCGCCAGATAAGGGCAAAGTTACAAAGCACACCTTTGGTGCGTTGATATTTTAACATTTCCCATATAGCTTTTCTACGTATTTACGAGCGATTTAAAAGACATTTTTAGGTGTGTCAATAGTTATAGAAATAAGCTATATATAGACAAAACAGGACAAGCTTTCCATAGGGGCCTGTCCTGTTTTGATGTGCAAAAAAATACAGCATCCGATCATCGGATGCTGTATTTAATATTAGGGTTTATTTACCGAACAGCCTTGCCATTTTGGAGCTTATGGCGTTGAAGTTCTCTATGCTCTCGGCAAGGGCGTCAAAGTCTATCTTTTGCATATTATGCATTGTTTCCGTCATTTCCCCTGCGGCGGCAAGTATGCTGTCCGCACCCACAGCGGTAAGGGTATTTATGCCTTCGCTCATGCCCTCGAAGTCTATTTTATTCAGCTCCTCCGTAACCTGAGTAAGCTCAGTAAGGGCAACGTTTGCCTGATCCAGCATGGTGTTTACACGGGGCACCAGCGTTACCGCTATCCCTACCGCAACCACCGCCACCAGCACGCAGGCAAGGGTACGTATCATGTCCATGCGGCGCATCTTTTTCAGCAGCTTTGCCTGCTGTTCCTCAATAGTAAGTATTTCATTCTTAACTTCCATTTGCCTTACCTCCTGTTTATTTATGCAGTTTATTTTACCAGGTCCCCGTACTCCGCCCCAATAAATCCCTTCAGCGCATCGGGATCCAGCAGCAGCATCTGTCCCCTTATTCCCGCGCTTACGGCAATGGTATCAAAGAGCTGTGCCGTCTCGTCAACATAGGTGGGAAACAGCTTCTTCATACCTATTGGGGAGCAGCCTCCCCGCACATATCCCGTCAGCACAGGCAGCTCCTTAACGTGTATCATCTCGGCCTTTTTATTGCCGGAGATCCCCGCGGCCTTCTTTAGATCCACCTCTTCCGCCACAGGTATGCAGCATACGAAAAGGCCGTTTTTATCCCCTCTCAGCACCAGAGTTTTAAAGGTGGCGTCCGGGTCAAGGCCCAGCTCCGCCGCCGCATGGGTGCCGGAAAGGTCGCTTTCGTCGTAAGCGTACTCCATGGCCTCATAGGGTATGCCGGCTGTGGTAAGCATGCGCATCGGGTTGGTGGTGGTCATACGCCCCTCCTGTGGAGAATGTAGGAATATACACACGGTACTAATATCATAGCAAACAATACCGCAACTGTCACCCAGCTTGTGCCTGCCCACGCGGAAATCAGCATCAATATACCGCATATCATCCACACAAAGCCCCCAAGGCGATGTGTCTTGTTCCAGTTTTCCTCGGATTTAAGGGTCCATGGCAGCTTGATGCCCACGTAGTAATTCCGGCGGCATTTGGGCAGGTAATTGCCCAGCACCACAAACAGCACGCCCATAACGGTGCATACTATCTTTTCCACATTCATCTCATAGCCCAGCTCGTAAAACAGCATCATGGGCACTATGATTATGCTGAGCACAGGCACTATCCAGCGGCTGATATTCACAACCACCTTGGATGTGCCGTTCAGTTTATCTCCGCTTTCCGTCGCCATGCTTATATCCATCGCTACGCTTATAATAAGGTTCATTGCCGCCATGAATCCGGGAATGCCAAAGCAGGCCATCCACTTGGCAGACCAACCGTCCGGCTGGCCGTTAAAGCCCCAATGGGTCGCCACCACGTCGGGCAGTCTATCATACAGTACCGCGCCCAGTATCATGGGCAGCATAGTGAGAACAGTAGTGATTACCGTCACTTTACTGAGCCTTTTCTTCATTTTCCTTACCTCCCATAAAGCCCGCCGCCCACAGCATTATCTCCTCGAATACGCTGGCATTGAGCTGATAAAATACAAAGTTCTTCTTCTTGCTTTCAAATACAAGGTCTGCCTTTTTCAGCTGGCTCAGGTGATATGATACGGTGGCCTGAGTCATATCAAAGCGCGCCGCTATATCCCCCGCGGACATGCTGCCGCCCTTTAGCATTTCCAGTATTTCCCTGCGGACAGGGTCGCTGAGGGCTTTGAATGTTTCCTTTATTCCCATAGAAAAATCTCCTTAGATGATTCTCTAATTAGATTATATTCTAAATAGCATCTGTCTGCAATATGTATTTTGAATTTTATCTAAATGCAGATATCTATACCCTCCCACCGCCATTTCAATGTAGCCTTTTCCTACGGAAAAGCCGGGTGTGCTATCCAAGCACTTATTATTGCGAGCTATCCCACAGGATGGCGTGGCAATCCGTCTCCTTTCGTTGTAAGGCGAAAATACCAAAATGGCTGTGGGTTTAGATAAACTATGAACTTTCTTCCTTCCCCGTTGACATATGTAGACTTCCGATATATCATATGTATAGAATCCCGATATATGGAGGACTATATTATGCCGATGGATAAAACTCTTGTCACCCGCAGCACGTCGATGCTGATACTGAAGCTGCTGGAAAATCAGGATATGTACGGCTATCAGATGATAGAGGAGCTGGCCCGCCGCTCAGACGATACCTTTGCCCTTAAGGCCGGTACACTGTACCCCCTGCTCCACGACCTTGAAAAGGAGGGCGCCATACGCTGCTACGAGGGCAGCGCAGCCGGCCGCATCCGCAAGTATTACAGCCTTACAATGGAAGGCCGGGAGCTGCTGGGCATAAAAGAAGCCGAGTGGCAAGCATTTTCCGCCGGTGTAAACAAGGTATTGAAGGGAGGCGCCTGTCTTGTGGGAGCATGATGCAAAGAAAAGCTATCTTGATAAGGTCTGCTCTGCCGTCCGCTGGAAGCAGGCACACGAAACCATACGCCGTGAGCTTTCCGACCACATAGATGATCAGGCGGAGGCCTTTATGGCGGAGGGCATGTCCCCCGATGAAGCCATGGAAAAGGCTGTGCTTGAAATGGGTGACGCGGAGGAAGTAGGCTATGGACTGGACGCGTCCTATCGTCCCCGGGATGTGATGGGCATAGCCGTCCCCATGATCTGCCTTGTGCTGATAGGCATGATATGCCGCATATGGGTGACCCATACCCCGGTGGATGTAAAATACATAACCGCAATTATCATAGGCTCTGTGTGTGCCTTTGCGCTGTACAATGTAAA
The DNA here is from genome assembly GCA_017547885.1 of Clostridia bacterium. Lineage (GTDB taxonomy): Bacteria > Bacillota > Clostridia > Christensenellales > CAG-138 > SFEL01. Next base: position 12,233 of record JAFYOP010000019.1, read on the forward strand.
CCTGTATAAGTTTGCAAAATGGTCCGGCGTGGTTTATATTTTCTCCCTTGTTGCCGTATTTTTTGCGGTGATATATATGAATATTGGAAGCGAACGCCGCTGGCTGTATGTAAACAACCCCGTAGTATACTACGCTGTATGCTTATCCCCCGCCCTTTTCGCAGGGCTGCTGTACACCCAGCGTGAAAAAGGTATTAAAGGCTTGCTTCTTTGCGGGATTGCCCCTGCCGCCCTTTGTTTGATGCTGCATACCATTCCCTCTTTGACCGGTGTTATGGGCATCGTGATATGCTATCTTTTCATACTATCTGTGGCCATTATGCTTGGCATATTCGGTTCAAAGAAAGCGCTTCTTTTTGCGGTGCTGTACGGCGGAACACTTCTTGCGGCGGTCGTAATGCTATGCGTTCTTTCAGATTATCAGCTGGCTCGGCTTACCATCATGCTCCACCCCGAGCTTGAGCCGTACGGAATAGGCTGGATAGGCAGCATCATTCGGGAGATCGTGAAAAACGCTAAGTTTATAGGTGCTTCGGAGTATACTATCGCCGCAATGGGAGATGATGTTGCTCGATTAGGCAATTTTCTTTATTCCATCAAGTGGGATTATCTTCTCACCCTGATACTTTACAAATATGGCTGGTTATCCACCATAACAGTTATACTGGTGCTGGCAGATTTCCTTGTCATCGGCTTCAAAAGGGCATTCAGGCTAGGAAGCACCCTGGGCAAGCTTCTCGCATGCGGCATCATGGCAAGCTTTGCAGTCCAGACGGCAGGCTATATCGCATGTAACTTAGGCGTATTTACCTATGCCCCTTTGCCCCTGCCATTTACCTCTCACGGCAACACAGCCCTTGTGATAAACCTTGCCATGGCAGGTATGCTGCTATCGCTCCTGCGAACGGATGGCCTGTATACGGATACGCCCTCCGGCAAGGCCAAGCGGCTGAGAATAAGGTTTGAATGGGAATAAAAATTTATAAAGCACACAAAAACAGCATTCCATTGGATGCTGTTTTTTTATATAGAATAAGCCAAGCGATACCCTGCAGGTATCTTGTTGAAGCATAAGCCCGGGAAGATACGTGATCATCAGAGAGCAAAGAAAAACACCATGCGTTTGCATGGTGTTTTTCTTTGGTATCCGGCGGCTACCTAGTCGAATTTCCTTAGAAATTCGACACGATTTCAAGGAGCTATGTCAAGGCTTGC
>JAFYOP010000057.1 GCA_017547885.1 Clostridia bacterium
CTTGCTTGGCTGTTCTAATTAAAACAAACGACTAATTCACTGCTTTGCCCAAGCCTCGCTTGGGCAAAGCATCTGTAATTCCACATGGGCTTAGCACGAAAGAAACCTCCCCGACCGGGGAGGTTTTTTGATGTGCAGATTATTTACTACCCCGCCCAACCACCCTTTTATGGTAGCTTTTCCTTGCGGAAAAGCGGGGTGTGCTGTCGGAAGGTTTAGGGGGACGCCGCCTTTCCAATGTACTTTTCCCTTGCGGGAAAAAGAGGCGTGCTGCCGCAAGCCCTGTTATTGCGGAGAAGGGAGCAGACTGGCGTGGCAATCCGTTTTCCCTTGCCTTCCTTTGGTGTGCTTTTCCCTGCGGAAAAGCCGAATGAACTGTCGATAACCGCATAGTTATTCCCTTCTCCCCCCTTTTTAACTGAGTGAGGAGAGCGGCAGTCCGCCTGCGACTTGCGAGATGGGCTTGCGATTTCTGCCCTCTATTCTTTTGCCCATACAAAAAAGCCGCGGGATATTGTCCGCGGCCTGTGTGTATTATCTGATATTTTCATGTACTGCTTTTAGTATTTCCCTCATAGCCCCAAGGGACAGCTGCCCCGGGGCAGAGGCCTTGCTCGCCGCGGCAAACACGGCGTCGCTGCCGGAAAGCTCTGCCAGTATGCGGCTTATCACGCCCTGTTCACCCATGGCTATGGCGATAAGAGGAGATACGCCCCGGGCCTTTGCCTGCCTTGCCGCGCCCATTAAAACCAGGGCATCCTCTGTGCTTGCTGCCATGGCGGCAAGCTTTGTTATGTCCGTCCCTGTACGATGTATGGCGTCAAGCGTATCGACCAGTTCGGCATATGGGGGCATATGCATTATGTGGAATGATCCTATGGAAACACAGCCCAGTTCCCTGGTTTCCCGTATAAGCAGGTTGCTGTGCTCACCGTGGGAAAGCGCCTCTATATCTATGGCGTCGGCGTATCCGCTGTGCAGAGCCTTTGTGTTCAGCATGGCATATTCCGTGTCGGATATATCCGCCATGCCCCCTTCCTTTGCAGTGCGGCAGGTGAAGATAAGGGGCATATCCCCAAGGACAGAGCGCAGCTCCCGAAGGAGGCTCAGCACCCCATCCGTATCCCTCAGGCCATCATAAAAATCCGCCCTCCACTCCACTGCGTCGGCGTTCAATGGGCGCAGCTTTTTGCCCATGGCAAGTATGCCCTCGCGGGATATTTCCGCAATGGGCACTATTACCTTTGGCATGCCATGGCCTATATGGAGTTTTCTCAGGGTGACGGTGTTCATTTTCATCCCTTTACAGCTTTATTATCATCTGATCATCTGCCCGCTCAAAGCCCAGCCGCTCATACATGGGCACGGCTTTCTTTTCCGGGGCGGCATACACCTCATATGCTCCATGCTCCTTTGCCTGTTTGAGCAGCTCCTTCAGCAGGCGGGACATGCGGCCCTGGCCCCGGTATTGGGGCAGGGTATACACAGAGGCCAGTATTGCGTATTTTCCGCTCAGGTTGTTTTCGTCCGGCATGGATACCCCCATGCAGGCCATGGCCTTTGCAACGATGCGCCCATCCTCTTCCATAAGGGCACAAAGGCAGCTGCCGTCAGGGATATGAGCATAAAGATATTGCTCTATGGCACCGGGAAGCTCAGGGGGCAGATGCTCCGCAACCTCGCTGAGCATATCCATCCTGAGGGCGGCTATTTGGGGGATGTCCTTTACGGAGGCAAGACGCATATGATTCTCCCTGTGTTTTTTATGATTATACCACGTACTTATCATCCCATCAAAGCAATGTGCAGCAAGCCATAAATATGATAAAATGGATGTGGTAAATTTATCTATTCCGCCCATCGCCCTTTAAGGCCGCTTCTCCCTTGGGGAAAAGCGGATACTCTGACAGAATCACAGCATGATCAATCCGGATAATTTTATATTTCAGGAGCCGCCATGAAAGAGCTTATATCCTCACTGTCCCGCCAATACACTGAAAACCTCATTGCCCACCGGCGCTATCTGCACGCCCACCCGGAGCCTTCCTTTAAGGAATACAACACCCGGGAGTACATAGTTTCCGTACTGAAAAGGGCGGGCCTTGAGCCTGTCACATATGAGGGCGGCTGCGGCGTGGTGTGCCGCATAAAGGGCGACAGGCCCGGCAAGCGCATAGCCTTTCGGGCGGATATCGACGCACTGTGTATGCAGGAGGAAAACAGCCTGAGCGCCTGCCCCTATCGCTCTGAGAATGAGGGCGTTATGCATGCCTGCGGCCATGACGGCCACACAGCGGTGCTGCTTGCCTTTGCGGAGGCGCTAAGCGCCCACCGTGAGCTCATTGCGGGGGAGGTGGTATGTATATTCCAGCACGCAGAGGAGACCCCTCCCGGCGGCGCGGCGTACCTTATTGAACAGGGCGCGTTGGATGGTGTGGACGAGATATACGGCATGCACCTTTGGCCCGCCCTTGACTTGGGCCGGATAGGATATACCCACGGCGCAATGATGGCGGCGGCGGATATGTTTGAGGTGACCTTCACAGGCCCCGGGGGCCACGGCTCTCAGCCCCACAACAGCAAAGACGTATTGCTTGCGGCCTGCTCTGCCGTGGAGCAGTATCAGGGCATAGTGAGCCGTCAGGTGTCCGCCCTTGACACCGCTGTGGTCAGCGTATGCAGGCTCACCTCCGGCACAGCCTACAACGTTATCCCGGACAGGGCGGAGCTTTCCGGCACCGTGCGTACCTTCTCGGAGGATGTGCAGAGCCTTATCATGGAGCGCATAGACCGCATATCCCGCGGCATAGCGGACATGTACGGCATAGGCTGTGAGGTGAACTATTCAAAGGGCTTCCCCGCCCTGATAAACCATGCATCCGTTGTGGACAGGGCGATACAGAGCATATCCGCGCATACCCCCATACAGCCCGTATCCGTACAGCCTGTAATGATAGGCGAGGACTTCGCCTTCTATGTAAAATCCGTGCCCGGTGCGTTCTTTTTCGTGGGCTGCCGCAACAGGGAAAAGGGCATAGTCTGTGCCATTCACAGCCCCGTATACCGCATGGACGAAGAGGCCCTCAACGCCGCCTTTGAATGCTTCCTTGCGGTATATCTGGACTCTGTAAAATAACCGGATCAACGTATAACAGGCCACCCGAATGTAGTGTTACACTAAAAACGGACAGTGAAAAAGCCTATGATATAATAAGTATCATAGGCTTTTATAGTGAAGGGGGAAAAGGATGTATAAGAAATACAGCGATGAGCTGAAAGAAGAAGTAGTAAAAGAATATCTGTC
>JAFYOP010000008.1 GCA_017547885.1 Clostridia bacterium
ACTAACAGGATTGTTGTTGCAATATGCGAACATATTGTACCCAAGGAATCCCTGGCCAGTGGAAGCAAAGGAATCTGCATTGATAAATCTACCGATGCTGGGATCGTAATATCTGGACTGCAGGTAGTAGAACCCGGTTTCTCTGGGATTGCAGTGGCTGTGCTGATTTTTACAGGGATATTATAGCACATTTTAGACTCTGTGGCGAGGAGGAAATTGGCATCAGCCCGCCAAATCCTATACGCCAATTTTGGGCATAGCGTAGATTTTCGGAGCGGCTGTTTCATTCCGCCCGGTCTGTTCGTTCGCTCCGGCGGCGCAAAAATCCGGGCAGAACATCGCTGTCCTGCCCGGGTGAGGGGATGGATTAATTAATGAATTAATTAAGGAGGCAAAAGCGCGTTTTTTAGGGGATAGAATATAGGATTACTTTGAAATAGTTAATCTTTCACAGATGCCTGCTTGCCAACGCAAACCCACTTATCAATCGGAAATGTAGCTGCTACTGTCGCATCGTAACGATACAGTATTTGTTTTGATTTATCATAATAATCGATAAAACGATTGGATTTTAGCGGAATAAATGCGTTGCTTTTCTCCTTAAGAACAAACGGAAAATTAGATATTGCGATGTATCTCTGTTCGAAGCCAAGATGTTCCTCGAATTCGACAATTGCATAATATATCATCCGGTCTTTGGATACTCTGCAGATTTCTTTTCCGAAAAGATAGGCGTGATAAAACTCATCATCTTCCTTCATTGTCAGCAAAAACCGCCAAGGAGTAAGCACTGTGACACAGAAAATAACAAGAACAACAGGCATCATGATACCCATAAAGGTAATTGTCTCAGGGTCAAAGGATGTATATACAATGAACCAGAGCATGATACCTTCTGCAATCAATCCTACTACTGTTAAAAAGAACAGATTGTTCCACCAATAGCGAGAAAGCTTTGTTTTCATACTAATTCCCCCCCTTCAAATACAACTTAGTTGAACCACTGTAAGAACAAGTCGGCTGCGTATTGCAATAAGCTAACATTCTCGCCCATTGCAAATTCTGCAATGAACTGACTGGCTCCCTTAGTAGCACCATTGAAAACCTGATTTACAATATGACCTCCACCCACAGAAAGCGGAGCAAATACTGCAGTCGTGGCGGCAGTTTTTATCGTCTCGCCATAATCCACATAATTGGCAAAACTTTCGTATTTATCAGTTGAAGAAGCAACGGAATTATTGGTGCTGTTAACAGAAGTTTGCTGCTTTTCAATACGATAATTGACATACTGATTAACAATATTACCTGCTGCTGCAACAAGACCACATTTTACTGAGGTAACCAATACTGCACCAACAGCCCAAGTTGTACCGTCGCATAAGCCACCAACAATAGCACCAGTAATTGCTCCCGTAACGATACCGGCAGAGATAGATTTTCCGCTTGTTGCAGCAGAGATACCACCTAAAATACCGCCAATGATTCCACCAATAATTGCTCCAAAAGCTTCTCCAGTAGGATCGGCATTATTGATTGGATTGTTACCGCAATAGGTAAACATATTGTACCCAAGGAAGCCCTGACCAGTGGAAGCATAGGTATCTGCATTAATGAAGCGACCGATGGTGGGATCGTAATAACGGCTCTGCAGGTAGTAGAATCCGGTTTCAGCGTCGTAGTAGTAGCTGTACCTTTTGTCGAAGTCATTATATCACACTTCAAAAGTTTGCGAAAGATGGAAAACGAACCCAACTTCACGAAATAATCAGGTCGTAATTATGCAGAGTTCTGAAATTCAGTACATTTAAGAAAAACTGTTTCTTTTTGCGATAAAAATCCGTCCTAGATAAAGTGTCACTTTAATTTGAGGGTCCAAAAAGAACCGGTTATGCAGAAACTGCACCGGAATGATAAAAAATGTGTATTTTGAGTGTTAGGCAGCCTGAATTGTAGCCGCTTCCAGAGCTTGCAGCAGCTCATTCAGAAAAACAAGCGGCTCATTGCAGACATAGATCAAATACAGTGCTAAGGTCAACGCACTGCAGCAGTTCTTGGTCTGCTCTAGATCAATGTAAGTCCGTGTGGCCATCAGAAGACTACTTGCTATCTCCTCCCGGTTGATTGCAAGCTCTGCTCGGGTAGTCCTCCTCTTCCTGTAAAAGAAAACCTTCAGAATCCCGACATACGGTTATCTGTCTCCTCTGTCTATTGATTCGGCGAAAGTCTGACAGCTAACTACAGATTGCATCATGAGGTATGGCTCAAGGGGAATGGAATCGTCATCCATTCTTATATGTACGCAGGAAGTATTATTTGGTTAGTGAGGTGTGTAGGTCAGAAGGAAATGTGTGCATCAAGGCAAAGAAGCACTTGGTAAATATGCGTATTACAACGATTCTTTACTTTGCTAAAGTTGCGTGTTATCTATGTGGAAAGGATGTTCTCGACTACTGGTTAGGGATTACGAGGTAGGGTACTATTAATTCCACGAAGCGAAAGGTTGAAAACGAAGTAGGAGCAGTCTAATACTAGACGGCTCCTACTTCACTTTACCAGGAATAACGGCAACGGGGGAAAAGAAGCTCCGGGACACCAATATCTTTGCAAATTGTGGACATGATTCGCAGGATTTCTTCTCTGGAAGAATTCAGCCATATCTCCAACTGCGGATCATGAAATACATAGATTATTTCCGATCCGTTTTTATGTTGGTGGTAGGAACCATCCCTTGCCGCAATATTTAGCCTTCTGCGGATTGCTGTCAAAATATCGACGATGTTGTAAAGTTTCTCTCGCCAGTCGGGATTCTGGACAAATGCCTTTCCCTCCGACTGTTTGATGATACTGCCATCCCGTGTCCGCAAGACACCGGTATTCAACGCAATAATGGTATCCTCAATTGCCCGGTCGAAATCCTCCATGCTGAACTCCATGCGGATCTCATCTCTGAAGGCCGGGCGGTCAAAGCATTGGATATAGAAGCGAATCAACTCTTTATCCTGCTCCACAAATTGGGCTGGAGATGCTGTTTCCAAATCCAGAATTGCTATTTCTTCAGATAGGCTTTTCCACTTGTGAAGCAGATCCACAGTATAACGCAGATCATCGCTATCAATCAACTTAGAACATGTCTGACAGAGCCAGATGCCATTATGGATGTCCCGGCGTTCCTCTTTACTCATATCAGGATCGTATCGTTTTCCACCACGAGCAGCTGCGCAGATGTGAGCTGCGACGCCGATGTTGGAATAGTTGTTGGGATCGTCACTGGCACCGCAGGTTGGTTTCCTGCAACTGGGATTGCTACAGCGGTATCCGACCCGCTTGGCCATGATATCTTTAGTAGTTTCTTTGAAATCGTCGCGCTTGCTTGCCATGTTATCCCTCCTGCTCTGTATTTAGTATACCATAACTTGACGAAGAAGAAATAGTTTTTTCTTTGAAGATCTAAATATAATAGTGTTTCTTTTCGATGCCCAGACCTCGTCTTTATTAATGAGGGGTGTGCTGTTGACAAACAATTAAAGCAAAAGTAGAATGGGCTTATTATGAGAAAAGTAGTAAAGTAGTTTAGTTCACAGAAATCATGCAGCAACTGCGCTGGCAACCAAAAGAAATTTGAAAAAATGGAAAGAGCAATCAGAGATTGCCTAAATGTAAACTGTGTGCGGTTTACATTTAGGCAATTCTGACCGAAAATGGAGGTAAACAAAGAGATGAATCTGGCAACAAAGCTTGTGTCCCTGAGAAAGCAGAAAGGTCTCACCCAAATGAAAGTGGCCGAGATGTTGAATGTATCCAGGCAGGCAATATCACGATGGGAGGTAGGTTCTGCGGTTCCCAGTACGGATAACCTGAAGGTTTTGGGAGCGTTATACGGAGTTCCTGTTGATTATCTTTTGGATGATGATGCAGAGTGTGAATCTAAGTCCACTGAAACCGTGGAAGAAACCGAAGTTCCGGAAGACAATGTTGTAGTTCAGTTGGATGAGTGTAAAGCGCATAAAAGCAAACTCATTACTGTGTGTATAGCTTGTGTTTTGGTGATCGTAATTGCTATTAGTGCCCTAGTCTGCGTACATAAACTTCAAGACCGGAATACAGATGCTATTACACCGATAATGGATATGGATATTGACCATGTGGACGATAGTCCAGATGGAACATTCACCTTTGAATAATAGACGGAAGGGGGTGTTAAAAATGTGTCTGAAAAGATTCCTCTGCATGATTTTAGCTTGCGCACTGGCCTTTGGATGCGCTGGTGTTCCTGCTAAAGCTGCAGAAATTGAGGTTACACCCCCGGAAAATGTAGCAATGAATTTCCAGATCCCTCGTGCAACAAGTTCGTTCCGCATGACGATCCCTGCAAATCAGAGACTGGCAGCGAGCACCAGTTTCCCTCTGGCAGCAGGAGAGACCGTTACAATCAAAGCCTCGTATTACCCTTTTTCTGCGAGCATCGATGTTGGCCTGATCGCTCCGGATGGTAATTTCTACTATGTAACTGTGACCAACGGCAGCATCGATAAGACCATTCAGGTCAACGCAAACGGAAACTACACACTGCAGTTTAGGAACAAGTCTAATGTTGATGTGGAGCTTTCCGGGTATGTAAATTACTGATCTGTCGTTATCTCCCGCAAAAAATACTTGGCCAGTATTTTTTGTACAGTCCGATGGCAGTGAAACGGTACCTATCACAGCTGTCTTCAGATGCCTTGCTTCTGGATGCGGTAAGTTGCTTCCCGATAGGACATAAGAAAGTAACGATTGAAGTTGAACGGAGGAGAAACAATGAAGAAAATTAAAAGAACTCTGTTGTGCTTGATGTTGGCGGTTCTGGTGGTTGCGAGTTGTGCAATTACCGCAATGGCTGCTACTGGAGACGGTTCGGTGGTATCTGGCAGTACCAGATACCCCTTCAGTTGGAATATTTACATCACCTCCACTTATGGCGCAGCGAATGTATCAACGACAGATGCGCCTACTACAGTGAAAGCTTGGGCGCAAAACCGTTTGTACAGCGAAATTAACAAAACATATGGCGACAGTGCTGCGGTATCTGCTACGGGATACGGTACTGTGACTGCCAAGGCTAATAATGTTCTTCAAATCGGATCCATTTTGGTGCCGTCTTGTGAAGTAACTAAAACTACTGCAAAATTTTACGTGGCAGGGCAACACGTAGTTACAGCAACTGAGACTGCGTAATCCTATTTTAGAAAGCGAGCCCTTGTGTTATACGGGGGCTCGCTTGTTTTGAGTTTAAGGAGATGTTCTGGATGAAGAGGAAATTGTTTGTAATTATTTTGGTTTGCTTTTTTATTTTGTGCGGTTGCCACGAAAGTGAGGAATTAGACATAGAAAATACAGCAACGGAACAGACAGAAAGCTACAACTGGGTGGCAGGTGAAAGCCCAGTTGTAGATCAGCGAATGGGCTTGAAAAGAGCAGGTGTGAACAATGCGGATTATACGATTGCCCCCAATGGCGTGTATTTTATGCACAATACAGACAGTGTGACGGAAGAAGGTGAAATAATCTCCTTTGTCCTGTATTCGGATTATGGTTCAGATACCGTTATCAAGCTCTGCGGTCGTGCCGACTGCGATCACAGTAATTCGGACTGCAATGCCTATATTGTTGGTGGTAATAACATTTATTACCATGAGGGTTATCTCTATGCTGTATCTGGTCGAGGTGATACTGGATGCAGTTTGATCCGCATGGATGTGGATGGCAGCAATCATGTTACAGTTTTTGACATGAACCAATTTGCACAAGATCAGGGCTATGATTTCGCCAAGTGTGATATGATCGACAGCGGTGTGTGTCTGTTCACTGTTGGTGAATGGATAGAAGTCGAGGCAGAACCTAATGAGGAGGCATATACCAGCTCTTGGGTAAAATCCTACAGTTATGCGCTGGATGGCTCTATGGGCGAACCCCAGCCTATCAAATCGGAAGGAGCTTATCTGTATCACTGCTCAGATGTGTTCTTTACCCTGATGAACGGAACCAGGAACGGCGGATATAACGGCTATGATGTCAGCATCGGACATTGGGACATGGAGACGGACACAGTCACCTATCTGACTGATCATCCAGGAATTGCTGGGTTCTACGGAAAGGAAGCAGGATACTACTTCCGGGATGGTGCTGTGATTCGATTGAACTACGAAACCCGCCAGGAGGAGCGGATCATTGAAACCGGTTTGGACGGAAATTACTATGTGATGTGTTTCCCTGATTGTCTGGTTGTGGCAGATCAATCTTTTGAAGCGAAAGATAATCATCTGTACATCTACAACTGGGGCTATGAGTTGGTTGACACAATAGAGCTTACCTATTTGCACGGAAATTTCTTTACCGACCAGGCATTGATGGCGGAGACTGCGGAGCGGTTTATTTTAACGGACGGAATTTCATGGATCCCGAAGTATTATGTTGAGAAATCTGAATTGGGTACAGGAAATGCAAAGATTTATGCATTTAATCTGCCAGATTTTCAGTGAGAATGAGGAAGTAAAACATGGAATTACGGATCGAGCGTCTGACGAAAAAGTATGGCGAGAAGGTTGCCCTTCGGGACTTTACCTATACCTTTACCCCCGGTATCTATGGCATCCTCGGTGCCAACGGCGCAGGCAAAAGCACCCTGATGAATCTGATCACCGATAATGTTAAGCGCAACGAGGGGCAGATCCTCTGGGACGGCACGGACATTCTGAAGCTGGGCAAGGACTTCCGGGCGAAGCTGGGATATATGCCCCAGCAACAGGGAATGTACAATGACTTCTCTGCCCGTGCCTTTCTGCGCTACATGGCACAGATCAAGGAAATTCCTAAAAAGCAGGCCGATGAGCAGATCGAGCAGCTTCTGGATGTGGTGAATCTCCGGGATGATGCCCATAAGAAAGTTGGCGGTTTCTCCGGCGGCATGCGCCAGCGTGTGCTGCTGGCCCAGGCTTTGCTGGGTGATCCACAAATTTTGATCCTGGATGAGCCTACCGCGGGCCTTGACCCACGGGAGCGGCTGCGCCTGCGGCAATACATCTCCGATTTGGCACTGGATCGGATCGTGTTCCTGACCACCCACATTGTTTCCGACATTGAATCCATCGCCGGTGATGTGCTGCTGATGAAGCAGGGCGAGCTGGTAAAACACGGTGCACCGGAAGCGCTGATTGCGTCCTGCGGCGGCAAGGATCTGGAGGATGTGTACATGGCCTATCTGGGGGTGGACTGATGGAAGCGAAACGGGTTCTTAAGAATCCCCTGTTTCTTGCTACGCTGGCTGCGCTGCTCCTTTTGAACGCCTTTTTCTTCATCTACCAGCAGACCGATGGGCAGGGCGATTTCCGGGAATACGGAAATGCGTACCATTGGGAGCTGAATACCCTCGCTGATCTGAGCTTGGAGGAAGGGCTTGCCCAGTGCGAAATCGCTGAACAGGAGACCCTGGAATACTGGGGCAGCGGCAACAATAATCAGCGGTACGAGGTCATTCAGCAAATCACGGCTCAATACGAGTATCTGCTTGGTTATGAAGCCTATCTGGGCAAAATCGATGCCGATGCAGCAAAATTGCAGTCCGTGAGCCTGTTTTCCGACCCAGACAGTGTGGCCTATCAGAATACGGTCAAAACTGCGGAAGATTTTCATGCCATGGAGGGTGTGCCCGTTTCCATGGGACATGACCTTGCCGTGACAGAGGCTTTTGCTGACAAATGGGCGGATTATAGCATTGTGATCCTCATTTGCGTGGTCTGCGGCCTGTTTGTGGCAGAGCGAAAAGAGGGCCTGTGGCCCATGATCTATGCGGCTCCCGGCGGACGGTGGAAGCTGGTGTGTAAGCGGATTAGTATCCTGTTTGTAGCTGCCTGGATCGGAGCTGTTTTGATCGTCGGCTCCAAAATCCTGCTTTGCGGCTGGGTGTTTCATGGCCTTGGTGAGTGGGATCGGGTGCTACAATCCATTCCCATGTTCCAAAATGTCCCCACTCCTTTTACCATAGGACAGTTTTGGCTGCTCTACATCGCAGTCAAGGCTCTGGGTGCGTTCTGGATTGGCCTCACGCTGTGGACGGTATTGTCTGCCATTTCCAATCTGGGACTGGCTCTGACCGCCGCAGGACTGCTGATGGGCATGGAATTTGCCTGTACCGCCATTCCCTCCAGCTCCATGTTTGCGGTGCTGCGATATGTGAATGTGTTCAGCTATGTGGATTTCATTCCAGTCTTTTCCCGGTATCTGAATATCTCCGTGTTCGGCGGTCTGATCTCCGGCAGTGATCTGGTGCTGGCGATTCTCCCTTTCCTCTGCCTGATCTTTGCTGGAGTGAATGTGCTGATCGTGGAAAGAAAGCATCCGGTGAGCAGCTCCAACCGTCTGCTCCACTGGGCAGATGAGATCCTCCGTAAGCTGGACCCCAAACTGCCCCGTTGCGGCGAATTTGGCAAACTGCTGATCAAGCGCAAGGGAGCCATTCTTCTGATCGCACTGGCAATCGTGGCCATCCGGATGGAGGAGCCACCCAGGGCCTATGTCCCTTATGATCCCTACATTCAGCATTACCAGTCTGAATACGCAGGGCCGATCACCGAGGATACCATTACCGCTCTGGAGGAAGCCCTGTCCAATGCCATGGGCACCGGAAACCAAATTGGACTACAGACCGTTCTGGAATCGGCACAAAACGCCCCAGACGGAGCCTGGATTTTGCCCACTGCCCCTTATGATGCGATATGGAGCAATAATCTGAATAACTACCACCGCAGGACGGCCCTGATCACCATGCTGTTTCAGGTGCTGACCCTGGCTCCAATCGCATCCCAGGAGCGGCAGAGCAATATGACGGTTCTTCTGACCAGCACCTCCGGTGGCAGGAAACGGCTGTGGCTCCGAAAGCAAATGGTTCTGCTGGCTGTGACAGTCTTTGTTTGGTTCCTGGTCTACGGCGGCGAACTGCTCCATACGGTCAAGGCCTACGGAGCTTTCCAATGCCTGTCCGCTCCGGCGTTCAGTCTGGAGCTGTTCCGAAATGCCCCATCGATTTCCCTGGGCGGTATGCTCGCACTCTACTACGGGGCCAAGCTGCTGGTCTTGCTTCTCATTGGCGAGATCTGCTTCGCCCTGTCCTCCCGATGCAGCAAAAACCGGGATGCCATTCTGGTGTGCTGTGCGGTTCTGCTGATCCCGGCTGCCCTGGCGGCGATTGGGTCGGCGGTGGGTGAATTGCTTTCGTTTATTATCCCATTGGATGGATCGGAATTACTTATGGTAATATTTTAATTTTGTGACAAGGAGAAATTATGAAAAAATTACTTGTTTTTATACTTGCCATTACTTTGGCGTTCTCTATGAGCATTACGGCTTTCGCCGTAGAATCAACTGAAGGGGATTGTATTATTAAAACCTGGAAGACTGATTCTGGAGAGACTGTTACAGGTATTATCACCAGAGGATCTGAAGTTCTTGTAGTGGTCAACATGAATCCTGACAGTAGTGATGATGCAAGAGGTATAATTACACACGCGAATACAGCTGGTGATACTTCTGAAATTAGTGCATTGGGTGAAATGTCTGACTATTTCTATATACAATTTGTTATTAATGATCAAGTTGTCTCCAAATATCAAATTGTGTTGAAAGGGAAAGTTACTAATTCAAGTAGAGCTATTACGAATCTGGGAATAAACTATGTGTCTGGAACGAGATGCGCTCAGGATTGGTCGGTTGATGGACATACTGCGTATGTTGCCATTACACATCCTGCATTGGGAACAATGGATGCAGTTTTTGTTTTGGGGTGGGATGGAGTGTTTTACGCATTTTGAGATATAATGCTTTACTAAAAACAATGTCCCCCGGTCAACCGGGGGACATTTATTGCCAAAACATGCTGAAACTGTTGGCAGTTGGCACCTCATTCTCTCAGATAGAGTTTGATTAGGGACTGCTATGGAATGTGATTAACCTCGCATCCATTGTTTTGCATTGGCGTGGTAGTTATGCTTTTTTAACCACTATTTATGAGTTATCTTGCTCCTGGATGGGTGATGTACTCTCTGCCATCTTGATTATTTCGGTATCAGATAACTTGCTTGGCGTGTATTCCAGAACATGAGTAACTTCCGGATTACATGTCCAGCAGAGATAAGCAGTATCATCCTTCTTGTAGAGTGCGGCGTGCCAGTCCTGAATCATCATTTCCTCGCAGCTGTCCATCATATCAACTGGGAAAAGTGTGTTTAGAGCATCGGTATTCACCCCTGTGATGATATTGGGATTCCCTACTTCTCCGTATGTGGTTTGCAAAACTCTATAATAAATGCTATTGTCACTTTCGGCTTCATGACCATAAACGAGGGTGGCAACGAGTTCTGTTTTTGAGATTTGCTGGATATCTCCGTCCAGTACATCCTCTGCAGCATTTACAATATGCCCCAGATATTCTTCTGGGTCTACCGAGTTTTCTTTCTGTGAAACACGAGAACAGAAAACTCCAGCTACGGCAGCAGTAAGAGCTAAGACAATAAGTAAGATTTTCTTATTATTCATGTTCATCCTTCTTTGAAATAGAGTATGACAATTATTGAGTTGCCTCAGCTAAATTGATGCTGCTGGCGTTTACTTTCTTTGCGTACATCATGGTTTGATAAGCACCACCCGAATTGTGATCTACACAAAAAACTACCAAATCGGAGCGGTCAACCATGAAGCGGTTCCTTATTTGGTGAGCAGATTTGAAATGTTTTTCGGCTGATTCTGAGCATATCTCGATCTCATCATAATATTCCAGGAATGATTGCTCATTATTCCGATATTCTGCGGTTGAATAAGGAAGAATCAGAGTTAGTGCGCTGTTGTCATTGCGAATGCATCGCTTGGATCTGCGGACAACCGAAGCGACAAGCTGATCGAATTCTCCATCTCGGCCTACGAGAAATTCAACGAATTCTTTGGCTACGAGGAGTTCATGGATCATCGCTTCTAAGCGGTGCTCAATCACAAAAACATTACTAATTTTTCTGTGACCGAAGAAGCTGACCGTATACTGATCCATAGTATCATCTCCTAAAAAGATGGTGATAGAATCGTGAGGTATAAGTCTATATTAATAATGCTATTATTAAAAGTCAAAGGACTGAACTAAATATTGAGTTTTGATCCACTAATATTAAGTTTTGCTTTATATTTATTGGCAGAAGGAGGAAGCGGAATGGTTGGTGCGCAATATGATGCGTTTACCCGCAACAGGATTACTGAGCTGAGAAAACTAAAGAATGTCTCCGAGCATAAGATGAGTTTGGATCTAGGTAAAAGCGGCTCATATATTCGTGCAATATCCAGCGGATTGGCGTTGCCATCGCTCAAAGAGTTATTCAATATTATTGCCTATTTTGACATGACCCCGGCAGAGTTTTTTGCGCCACTTGATGATGAAGATACCCTATATAGAGGAATATGTGAAAAAATGCGAATGTTTTGTCAGGAAGATTTGGAAATGGTCAGCACCTTAATTAGTTGGATTGAAACGAAGAACAGATAGTACCTGTACTGCTCACAAAATGGTTGACTGTCACAAATTTCAATGCTATACTATGTAATGTACAGTATCCGAGTTTTGCGCAAGCAAACACAGTATCCGAGTTCTCACATGCCCGAAGTCTTTATGTCTTCGGGCATTTTTGTTCTTCTGCATCTTCGAATAGATGCACATTACTTGGTACTCTGGAAGGGGAAATCCCTCCGGGTATATGCCAACTGAATATGATGACCACACCGTCATTGTAAGTAAAGCGTCCACTATGAATCCTCTTGATTCTGGTGGGCGCTTTTTTATATAGATTGGAGCTTGTAAGGCTCCCCCAACCTTCATTCCGGGGAGTCCTTTGGACTCCCCGTTATATAGATATCAACCAACGAGGAGTGATCTAATGCAAAAACACCTGAGCCTAATTCAAGATGTGCGTGGGTGTATGACTCGGTTTGATCCGCTGACCCCAGAAATCGTTGCAGCTCAGTCTGAAGATGGTCTGACCTATGATGAGCTGAAGCAGGTTCTTGAGGAATGCGGGATGAACATCGAAAAGGTGGTATTTGACGGCACCAGAACCTTTCAGAATGCCTTCTATGCCGACTTTGAGAAGGGACATTACTGCTGGATTCCATTCCAGAGGGCGAACCTCAGGTCCATTATCAGTACCATGAACCAGCAGTTCCGGGTTCCAGGCCTTGACAGAGCGAGACAGAATCGGGATTGGGCGGCTTTCTACATGATAGAGGTACCGCTACCGATGCAGATCTATGACTTCCAGCGGCGTTATCGGGACATTGATCCCGACCAGGTTTTCTCAGTCTGGAGTTCTATCCATACCCATCTCGATTACGCCAATGGTATGTGGCAACCTGAGATACTGGAATATGTATTCTCTCATGCGCCCCGAACGGAAATGCCCGAGCCTGATGAAGATGGTCTGATCACCATCTACCGTGGTATGGGCGAGAAGTCACAGCCGGCAGAAACAGCACTGTCATGGTCATCGAGTCCGGTCTGCGCACTATGGTTTGCCAATCGAAGTGCCCGTGGTACCAGACTGGTTTCTGCCAGAGTCAAACTTGAGCAGATCCTGGTGTACAATGCGGGCCATCCCGGCGAGCATGAGGTGATTCTGAGACCTGGTGCAAAACTGGAAATCCAGGAAGCCGACATGATTCCATCCACCGAAGATCATATACCGCAGCTCCTGGCACCCGTCACACTGGATTTCTTCCGGTATGGTGCCACTGCAGTCAATCTGGGATACCCGGTCGAGGGTCTGTCCTCCTGGCATGGCGTCAAGCACATTCTGCGGGTACTGCTTCTTACCCTTCTTTACTGCCATTATTCCGGAAGTGATCTTTCCGAGGAGGACAAGCTGATCCTGATTTACTTCAGTCTGCTTCACGACATTGGCCGTGACTCCGAAGATGAGGATGACACCCACGGTGACAAGAGTGTGGATCTGATTCGCAAGAACAGTATCCGACTAAAGGGCATTCAGCTCTCCAAGAAGGGATATCGGATTGCGAAACTTTTGATTCGGCACCATTGCCGCAGTGATGAAATCGGCCTTGAAAGGATTACCAAAGTGCCAAACTTTACAGCTCAAGATGCCAGACGAGCTGCAAAGCTGTACCGCATCGCCAAGGATATGGATGGCCTGGATCGGGTTCGATTCAATGGTCTGGATTTCCGGTACCTGAGGACACCCTATGCCCGCCGCCTGCCTTTGGTTGCCGGTGGTCTACTGGAGGAGCCGCTTCTGGAGTGCATCAAGGAATCTATGGCAGAAGCCGGGGAGGTACCGCAATGAAAGAGTGGTCTATCCCGGTCAGCTGGGAAGTTTGCGGCATGGTGAAGATCAAGGCGAACACCCTTGAGGAAGCGATCCATACTGCGATACACGATGACTCCATCGAGCTTCCCTATGGCGAGTACGTCGATGGTTCCTTTAATGTCACCGTTGACGACGATGAACTCATCAGAGAGGCTTACAACGCAGGGCAGGAGGATGACACTTCTGACGACGAAGGTGACTGCAATGAAGAATGAAGTTACCTTTTTGGATCTTCGTCTGCACTTCCAGACTGGTCGCGCCTATATCATCTCCGGCCAGGGACGAAATCGTGTCTATGGCTATCGGTCTGGTGTCTGGTGTAATTTGGGTGACGTCGACAGTGCCGACTGGGTCCGCATGGTGAAGAATGTGATCTCCCGTGAGGGTGAGCAGCAACTTCACCAGCAGCTTCTGCAGTATCTAAAAGACCATAACTACGCCAAGGAGACAAAGTCTGAACTGGAGTTCAATGCACTGCAGCTGCACGCAGCCCGGATCTTTGACGACGAGGCGTGGGTAGAGTTCCTGAGATTTAACAGGAAATACCGGCCTGATGTCGCTGCATCTGCCAGACTGGTTCGGATTCGGCCTATGTGCTGCAAGATGCCTGGTGAAATCACCCAGACCATGCTGGAGCAACACAAATCAACCAACACAGCCCCCTGTCCGCACTGCGGAAGGTGGGCGGAATATGAATTAATGACTACTACAGAAATGGAGGAACGCACGAATGAGTGTGAATGAAAAATCTGTTCAGCGCATGAAGGCGCTGATCGGTCAGCTGAAGGCGGCTGATATTGCCTACTACCGGGATGACAACCCCATCATATCCGATAAGGAATATGATCGGCTGACTGAGGAGCTGCTGGGCCTTGAGTCCGAAACGGGGCTGGTTCTCTCCGGATCTCCCACCCAAAAGGTATCCGGCGAGATTCTGGAGGAACTGGTCGCTGTCCGGCACACCAAGCCCATGCTCTCTGCCAAGAAAACCAAGTCCGTTGAGGATCTGGTTGCCTTTGCAAAGATTGCACCTGTCCTGATCTCCTGGAAGCTGGATGGACTGACCATCGTGCTGCGCTATGAGAATGGTGAGCTGAAGCAGGCCATTACCCGCGGCAGGGAGGGCATCGTCGGCGAGGATGTGACCCATACGGTCCGTACTTACCTGAATGTTCCTCTCACCATACCCACTTTGGACCCCATCGAGATCCGGGGTGAAGGCGTCATCTCCTGGGAACACTTCAACCTGCTCAATTCCGGTCTGGAGGAACCCTATTCCCATCCCAGGAACCTGGCGGCCGGCAGTACGAGAAAGCTGGATGCCAATGAGTCTGGTAAGCGATTCCTGGAGTTTTTTGCCTTTGACCTGGTCAGCGATTACCTGGAGACCCAGTCCAAACTGGGCCAGCTGCAGTTGCTGGAGCGGAACGCATTCTCCGTTGTGCCCCATGTCTACCTGGATGCCGCGAAGGATCCCAATCTGATTCGGGATGCTGTCAAGAGCTTTGATCCCAAGGGTTACGCCTATCCCGTCGATGGTCTGATCATGGAGTACGATGACCGTCAGTTCGGTGCCAGTCTGGGTGCCACCGGTCATCATGAAAACCGCATGATTGCTCTGAAGTGGAAGGATGATCCTGTCCGGACCAGGTTCCTGGGTGTCGACCTGGCAACCACCAGAACCGGTATGGTGAGCATTACGGGCCTGTTTGAGCCTGTGCTCATCGAAGGCGCAGAGGTATCCCGGGCTTATCTGCATAACCTGGGTATCTTTGAGGAATTCCAGTTTGGTGTGGGAGATGAGATCGAGGTCTACAAAGCCAACATGATCATCCCCCAGATCGACAGAAACCTGACCCGAAGCAATACCTTCCAGATGCCTATGGTCTGCCCCTGCTGTGGCAAGGAACTGGTTGAGAAGACCACCTCCGGTGGTACCCGACAGCTGTTCTGTCAGAATCCTCACTGCGCAGCTAAGCTGGTTCGGAAGTTCACCCACTTCTGTGAGAAGACTCGGATGAACATTGAGGGCCTGTCTGAAACGACGCTGGAGAAGCTGATCGGCCATGGCTGGGTTCGCAACTACGGAGATCTCTATGAGCTGGAGCAGCACCGTGAGGCTATCATCCAGACAGACGGCTTCGGAGTGAAGTCCTTCGAGCGTATGCAGGCAGCCATCGAGAAGAGCCGGCACTGCACGCTGGCAAAGTTCATTGCCGGTTTGGGAATTCCTATGGTGGGCCGCCATGCCGGTCGTGACTTGGATCGTTACTTCAATGGCTCCTGGGAAGCCTTCGAGCAGGCAATCCAGGATGGCTTCGACTTCACCCAGTTGCCCGATTTCGGCCAGATCATGCACAATAACATCTACACCTGGTATGCGGATGCCGAGGAAGCAACCCTCTGGAAGCCGCTTCTGAACCACATTGAATTTGTAAAGGAGACTTCTACCATGACTATCGATAATAATAACCCCTTCGCAGGCAAGACCGTTGTCGCCACTGGCAAGCTGATGAACTACACCCGTGATGGCATCCAGATGAAGCTGCTCTCTCTGGGAGCCAAGCCCGCTTCCTCCGTGACTAAGAAGACGGATTATGTCATCGTGGGCGATAAGGCCGGTAGCAAGCGTGCCAAGGCTGAACAGCTGGGCATCGTGACCCTGACCGAGGAAGAGTTCGAGGCCATGCTGACTCAGTAAAGAGGTGCGTCATGGACGAAATCTCTTTACAACGAGCCAGGAAGGCCTACGAACGGTTCAAGCTCCAGTGGATGATCGACCACGGCTTTACCCTGAGCGATCTCATTGCCTGCATGGAAGACATCGTCTGTGAGGATTTGTCTGGTTCCAAAGTCTGTACGAGCATCCAGTCCCTTTTCGCAGACTGGGAGTACGGTGTGGGCTTTGCAGGCGGATCCGTCTGGCCTTGCTTTGAGGAGTATCTCCAGTCCGATGTCCACAGCAAGGATGGCGCAGGGAAATACCTGCTCATTTCAGTCTGTGAACGAGACATTGTGACGGAACCTTTTTCTACCTTGCAAGCTGCCCACGAGCAGATGCTCAGTGAGCTGAAGGAAGAGTTCTGCAAAGGCAACAGCGCAGATGACTGGGAGCAGTATGCAAGTCTGAAGTCTTACGTTGGGGACGACTTCTGCTTTGCGGAGAAAACCGCATGGTCGAACCTCGACGATGATTGCAACTGCGACTGGCTGATCGTTGAAATCTCTTAGACACCATAAACAGACCGGAGCAGGGGGACCTGCTCCGGTTATTCATAAGGAGTGATGATATGAAGAAGCGCATTGTCATCCGTGGCACCGTTGAAGTGCCTCTGGCAAAAGGCTGTGTTGCTTTTATCAGAAAAGAAGGAGAAGAACCCTTCAGGACCTCTACCGTAAAACACTTTATAACCATGCCCTCCGGCCTGACCTATATTCAGACCGAAAATACCCATTACTACCTGCATCCGCCCACCAGGGCCGCTGCTGCAAAGGGGGTTCGGGTATGAAGCATAAGGAAAGCAAGGAAGACCGTTTTCATCGTCTGGCAGAAGCTCGGGTCAACAAGATCATCCCTATGATCCGCCTACTTGGCAATCTGTCCAATACGGGTATCTATAGCTATAGCCGGCATCAGGTGGAGCAGATCTTCACTGCGCTCCAGCTTGAGCTGGTGAAAGCAAAGATACGGTTTCTTCAACCCCAGGGGAAACGAAACAAGCGGTTCTCTTTGAGTGAGCCCTATGACCCGAATGAAATGAGGGCTACTGAAGATCATCCCGCATTTGTGATCCCACTTCCTGATGGAACTTACCTGCGTGCGGTGGGATTCCCGAATGAAGACTATCCTGCCATCAATATTTACTGGGACAATGGTACCAATGCGCCGACAGAAATTCTCTGCTTTGCGGAATTCAATCAGGAGAAGCAGGGTGATATGCGTGTGTGTATTGGTGCCTACCGCAGTGATGAGGAGGATACCACTTACTACGAGCCTTACATGGCAGAAAGGAATGTAACTGATGACTGAGATTCAAAAAATGACTGCGCTTCGGTTGTCCTGGGATGCTGTATCCCGGTATTTTGAGGCATTATTGTCAGCACTGTTGGGAAGAGCGATTGTTTGCAACTCCAGAAGCATGGATGATAGCTACTGGAGTGTAGCAGCATCGTCCGGTACCTTCACAAATTTAGAAATTATCAAACTGGCTCAATTTGTAAATGGCGATGATGAGATGCTGATTGAAGCATTGCCTTCTGACTCCGACACAAGCAGATCTCTGGGAATGGAGTTGTGCAGGGCACTGCTGAAATATGCATTGAAGCTGGATTGGACCACCGAGTTCGTGTCGGATGATAGTCTGTATATCCTGGGACACTTTCCGGAAAATGTGCAGCTTCCTGCTATAGATCGGAATATTCTCTATGTGGATTCCAAGGTTATTGATTGCAGCGAGCTGATTCCTATGAATACCTTTGTAGAGAAATTGTTCGAGGCGTGTGGTACTTTTACAGACCTTACAGATCTATGTGAGGAGTATCAAGCAGAATATGGTACTCCGTTGTATTGGATGTATCCCTTCACGGATGGTCGGTATAACGGTTGCTACTTTGTGCTGGTTCGAGAAGGTATCATGGTGATTTCCTATGATGAAATCGATGGTATTAACCATGAGTCTTTCGAAAAAGAAAGTGCCCGGCTGTGTGATGCTGCTGAAATGCGCTGCTTCCTGAATGATTGGAAGCAGCGCTCGGAGGAAATGACGGAGACACTCTCGCATCTTCTGTGTTTCCTGGAAAGAAAGGAGGCATTACATGGAGTATGAGATCACAAATGCTGTACGGGTTACACCATCCACAAGAATCCGCTTCAAATGTACAGGATGCGCAGAATGCTGTCGCCATGTAAAGCAGACGGTTCCGGTGGATAGTCGGGATGCTTTCCAGATTACGAAGTATTTGATAGAGTCCGGAGAGGAAATCTCCTGTACCGATCAGTTCTTGGTGCAGTATGCAGAGCCTGCTATGATTAATGAGTGTGGATACTTCGTGTATTTTCTCAAAACGGTAGGACCGGATGATGACTGTATCTTCCTGAAGGACAACCGATGTGCAATCCATGTAGCAAAGCCCCGGGCTTGCCGGGTGTACCCCTTCATGGTGGAGCCGACTGCATCTGGAGAACACGGATACCTGTATAGCCTGGAACGCACGCATCATTATCGGGGACCGGTTGTAGAAACTCGTTCGTGGATGAAAAAGCACTTCCCCAAGGAAGACCGTGTGTTTCTTCAGGCAGATTACTCCAGGGCACCACTCATTGTCAGTCTCCTCAAACGGATTCCTGAGGAGAGAAGAACAACGGCTGTAATTCACTTTCATCGTTTTCTGTATTCCGATTACGATCTGGGTAAGCCCTTTCTGGAGCAGTATCTGCGTAATCAGGAGAAGCTACTTGAAGTCCTTTCCAAAATGGCGGACTAATATTTAAGACATCGAAAAAATGCGGCACCGGAAAAATCCGGTGCCGCATATACTATGGAGGATATCAACAATGTACAGAGAGAAAACCGCTAAGGAGATTGAATGGGATATTCTCATACACAAGGAGGCGGTGTAGCATGCAACAAGAGCGTAATTCCCAGCAGATTATCCGTAAGGATGCAAAGAATTGCTTTGTAGAGAGTCTTTCTGATGCCTTTGATCGGGAGAAAGCACACCTTGTATTTGCGGCCTATGATTTGACAAAGCCGGCAGGTCAGCGTCAAACCAATTGCGTTCATATTTACATCAGTATCCCGGAGTTATTGGAATTGTGCAGGAAGCTCTCCTGCGGTGAGCTTCGGTTTATCTGGCAGGAGCGGAAGAAGAGCGGCACAAACAAACCGATTCAGGAATGGCTGGGTGGGACTTCGGCTGAGAGGCTTCGTCAGTACGGAAAGGCCAGGGCAGACGGAAAAAGTCTGTCCAGAGTGGCCAAATTGCTAGCGGGCCAAAAGTCCGACTTTTTGTTTATTGCCGATAGTGGTCCCGGTGACAAGGATGCAAAGGGTCTGATCGTTCCCAGGTTCGGTAAGAACCCGGAAAATCATGTGTCGGTCAGCATGACCTGGGAGGCTCTGGCCGAGCTGCTCCTGACAACCAAGACTCATTATGAGGCATGGCTGGTAGCGTGGTATCTGGCGCAGATCTATACAGATCGCACAGTGGAGTGTCAGCAGAATGTAGCAGCGAAACAAGCAACACCGATATTTTACTCACAGACTCCTATACCAGACTATTATTTACCGTCCCTGTTCTGAAGCGAACAAAATTAGGCATGTTCTGCTTAGGGTTAGATAAGAGGGCGTGAATTGCTGTGACGGAACACTGCGCATATTTTGGAAAATGTGATGTTTGTAGTGCAAGCAGGCTATCTATCTTTGCAGTTCTTCAGTGGAGCCGTTCGCAATATGGCAATATACATCGTGAGATGCCTTGCTAATTATCCTGCAAGTAGTATTGTATAGGAAAAACCCGAGGTGCAAAACGCACCTCGGGTTTAATATCGGTGGAATTATGTGTCACCTTGGGGATAATTCTTATGCTCAAGTACAATACGATAATCGGGCACATCAGACTTTTCGTCTTGAGAGTTTTGAGTAACAAATGCTTCGTAACTGTATTTATAGCGAAGGAAGACGAAGTGGGAGTAGCGAGAGAAAGCAAACAGAATAACAAAACAGAACCAAAAGGTCAGTGTGCCGAAATCGCAAGAGATATTTCCAGCGCTAATAAAATGGGCAGCAATGTCACGGTAAAGGTCAATGGGGTGCCAGATAGAAAACACATTGACGATTGCGACTGCGATCAAGAGGTTTCGCATGACATGTCGGAAGCTGTCAAACATGGACATCTTCTTTGGTGCACCATTTTTGGCAACATGAGTTTGAATCTGCGGATTCTGGAGGCAGAGCCGCTGAAGCGTTTTCCAATCGCCTGGATTACTTTTCGGTCCAGATAGGCCACATTCTGTAGAAATTGCCTCTGCAACTTTGTCCAGACGGCATTTTTTCGCAATTGTCTTTGCTACTTTGATCAGACGACAATCTCTGGCAGGTTTATTTTTAGCATTGTAATTTCGGAACAGCTTACTGCCAATGGTGCCTACAGAAACCAGAAGTGTAGCCAAAGCAATGGAGGAAACACTGTATGAACAGTGACCAATCTGCACCGAATCTTTCGGAGAATTGGTTTCGTTATTGTTAGGAGTCGGCTGTGCAGCGCTAGTACCTAAGGCATTTGCTGATGTGGCGACATCCACGGGGACTGTATTCACATCTTGGGAGGTGTAGGTTGTTGTCATAAGTGTGGTTGCGTCATTCACAGCGGACTGCATTGCGTAGGAGAATCCTAATGTACAAGAGCCAAGAATGACAACTGCCAGAATGCAGCCTAACACGCCGCGAAACCAGGGAAGGAATACGCAGTGTTGATCAGCGGTAACCTGGTCATTCAACTTGGCTGTCGTTGCCGCATCGTTGAGAGCTTCAACGCCAACTGCATTGATTGCATAGGCTTTGGGGTCGAGGCGTGTAAAACACCACACACCCTTCTCAGCAAGATCACCAATCTCGTGTAGGATCATACCTGCAAGGTAGCCAGCGATTGCAAGAAAAATACTGCGAACGAGAGAACTGGCATCTGCACCGAAGTATGATGTCCACAGTAAAAGGAGATCGGCGTTGTCACCTGAGATGAGTAACACTAGGATACTACCAGGGACGATAATTCCCAAAAAATCGATAATATTTAGGTCTTTGATATAGTCACTCATTTTGTGCTTAGCGCCTCCTTTTGAATGGTTTCTGTTGAGCGATACTATATACGCATATAATATAGTAGATTTACAAAAAATACAAGCACTATAGCATTTAATTCTCGTATATGAGGAATGATACAAAGATAATTGTGCCCTTTATTGTACCTAATCGCTGTTATTTTATATTAGACCATAGAGACAATTCGGGTTTTCGTTATACGGTATTATGCACCATTGACAATTGACAAAAGCTCTGGTAAAATCATATGGGAAAATAGGCGAATTGCACATTTTTAATGAAAACAGAAACAAAGATGTGTGATCCAGGTGAAAGGAAGTGGTATTCTTGGCTGAGAACAAAATGCGGTTACCCATAGAATACGCACAAATGAATGAATTCTGGTCCTTTATCTATAGCATTAAGGAAATGGCACCGGAGTACAACTATATTTGTGCGAGGGAGCGTCGCTGCTTCAATTTAGTGGCACACTTTCTGCCAGATATAGATATGATTTCCTCTCGTGCATTGATACTAAAATACGACGAGATTGCAGAGTATTATCGGGATAATAGAAGATTCCCTAGAATTCTGATCCTGGATGACCTTATGATACATGGCCGGGGTATAGCGAAGTTTATGCAACAGATGGAAGATATGCTCGCTTACAAGTTGCTGGATATGGGTGTATTGAAACAGAATGACAATTACCGATATACTGTGTATCGTAATCTAGCAGATGCTGTAACGATTTATGTTTATGCCCAAAATGCCAGTGTGAGTTTTCTAGCAGATGGCTATTTGGATAGCCTCAATGCGGTGAAAGAACTATATGGACATGAAATTCGTGACTTGTCTTTTCAGCTTACCAGTAGAATTAGACAGTGGGGTATTACCAATACAAGCTATGTATATTCTATTCGAAGCAAATTCCTCACGAAGTACCTGCTCAATCAAAAAGATGGTCGGATTGAATCATCTAAATGGGTGCGCAAGACATGGAATTATGACGGAGAGAAAATGATTCTCTATACCAGCCTTCATGGCAGAAATACAGTTAATCGAGTGGATACAATCCGTTTTTTCCCAGACAGATACAACAAACTTGGCCCCCATGAAGAGCACCTACCTTCATTAACTAGTTTTTCCTTCTTTGGAGACTTGAAAGAGTCTACGTTGCGCAAACTGTTCAAGAAAGTGTTTGAAATTCTGCAAAAAGCAGGACTGAAAAGGTTGGCTAATATCTTCAGGGAAGATCCGAATGAAGATATTAATTTCGTTCTGATTCAGCCACAAACACAGTTACTCAGCTTTATCCTCTCGGTTGCTAGTTTGATGGACTTTTGTCAAGATGTGATTCCTCAGGATAAGTTGGAAGAAGTCATGATACAAGGAGATATTTGGAAGATTTCCTGTAATTTTGGCAGACGTGCAGAAATACGTTCAGAGTTAATGCAAATCCGAAAGAAAGAACTTAGAAATGTACTGAGAGATACGATCCTGCGTGTGATTGACGAAGAAGCTGACGAGTTAATTCACATAAATCCAATAAATGCACTGATGCAATCAGAATCCGCGGATGGAGCAGCAATGGATACTGTGGCTTCTATAAATAATGATGTGCGCAGAATGATCTATCATATTGGTATGAAATCCGAAAGGAATGCATTTGAACACAGATTAAGAGCCCAACCATTCATGCCAGCAGAATATCAAGAGTATTGCGGTAGAGATGGTATAATTTCTTTGAAAGTATTGGCGCGGGAGAAACAGTACAAAAAAAGAAGTGGGAGTATCTTCTCTTTTTTGGCAGCCTTTATTGCAATGATGGATAGCTGTGCAGTCAGTGTACGAATCAAGGCGATTCACGATAGAAATGGAGAGATGAGAGCCTGCACTATAGCTAAGGCTGGAGAAATGGCATCCTTCTATTTGCCTAAAAGGTTAGCTATGTTTGTTCCGGTGTTTGCAGAATTAGAATCTAACATCTTTGGTTCTCCTAGCGCTAGAAAACGCACTTTGAAGAAATACCTAAATAAACTAGTCAATGTTTATTTTAGCCAAGATTGTTCCAGATTAAGTGAGTTGTTGGGCGATGAAACGCAAGTAGATATAGTAAAAAAAGCGGCAATTGATGCGTTGGAGCTGCAGCAAAGAGACGAATTGATTATGCCGAGTGATAGGTTGATGAAAGAGATTGATATGATGTATGATGGTGGACACAGTTTCTATGGTTGGAATTTTAGAAATCTAATTGTAATGCAGGATCTGTCTGAATACGAGTATCAGGGAATCGAAAAACTACGCAGATATCTAATTAATGAGATTGAAGAAAAATACTCTATTATCTTGCCCACGGAAAACTAAAAAGCAAAAATAGGGAGTGTTACAATCATGGCAAATGTAACAAATAATAATGATCAAAAAAGATATGTGCTACAGATAGAGCGTGGTGAGGAGCTGAGCCTGCATCGGATGGATGAGATCTGCGACAAAGAATCCATCATGCGTCCGTCCTACGAAAAGGCCATGCGGGCTCTGGTGCGGATCATGCGCCAGACTAAGCGATTTCACAAGGATAATCGGGATAATGAAGATGGTTCTGATGCATATGCATTGGAAAATTTGCTGTTTGGTTACAGTGGAAACATCATTGCTTTTGCTGCCCCCAGAGGCGGCGGTAAGACGGCGACGATGCTGTCCTTTTCAAAAATTCTGGCCAAAGGCTTTAGACCAGACACTCTCGTTCCTGTTGTGGACAACAGGTTCCTGAATGACATGAAATGCGGACAGGAAGAACAGCCGGATGCCTGGTTGGCACGGTGTTGTTTTCTGCCGCTGACACCAGTGGCACCGGCGGTTCTGGAGGGGGAGCAGAACATTCTCAATGTGGTTTGGTCTCGCCTGTATCGGTATGCAGAGCGCCTGCTTTCGGAACACCGAAGTGACCGCATCAAGGAAGCACAGAAGAACGAAATCAGGCGTTCCCTTCAGAAGGTACTCTCCGGAATCAAAGGCATTAAGGATCCAGAAAAAAAGTTTTCGGGGGATCTGTCAAGCATGCAGGATGTCTGTGACGGTCTTTCGTTGAGCAGGCATTTTCATATGCTGGTGCAGAATATCTTGAAGCTTGCGGTCGGAGACCATAACTACAGCGATAGGTATCTGGTGATCCAACTGGATGATGCGGACTCCAAGATGCAGCGTGTCTATGAGGTTTTGGAGGATGTCCGCAAATATTTGATGATCCCCAATCTGGTGATCCTAATGTCTGTGGATCAGAACTGTATGTCCGATGTGGTGCTTCAGGATAATCTGAGATGCTTCCCGGATTTGATCAAGATTGATGAAAGCCGTCTCTCCCAGGATCTTCTGAAAATTTCCAACAAATACATTGACAAGCTGATCCCTCCTACACATATGATCCAGCTTCCACTGTTGAATCAGATCGTAATCCAATGGGGCGATATGTTGCGGCTGCATTATGTGGATCAAAACAGAAAACATGTATATGGATGGATGGAGGAAAACAAACTGGAGCTGGAAACTGCGATTCTGATGCTGATTTATCGCAAGACAGGTATCCTGTTTGTCAAGCCGGGCCATTATCTGCACAATATGGTGCCCAGAACCCTCCGGGGCTTTGGACAGTTTCTATCTTTTTTAGATTCTATGCCGGATGTTCCGGTGTTAGATTTTGATAAGTATGCTGATGTGAAGGCTTATGCTGAAGCAGTTCTGACACAATCTGAGACCGCTGCAATCAATCAAAGAAAATTCGAGGATTATTTTAAGCATAGATGGATTAATGTCAAGATCACTAATTTGGAAGATCTGGACTTTTTACGGAAGTTTGCGGATACTGCGAGCGCAAATCAGATTTGTCTTGCGGTAAAGCATCTGTGTAAGCGCTATGGAGAAAGCTTTGAGGATAACAAGCCAAAGTATTTTGTAGACAGGAAAATTGAGATCAGGCATATTAAGAACAGAGAAGATTTGGATCATCTGATGTATGAAATTGATCGGATACACAGGACTGAGACAGATTTTCTGCTGTTGTTTGCAATCCGTACATTGTTCACCTTGAACAGTCATCAGCATATTCTTAAGCTGAAACGCAAAGCAGCTCGTGAGTATTTGGAGGATCCAAAAAACAAAAAAGTATTGGCATTTGCTCTCCATCCCCAATATATCTATACACCGGGAAAATTAGTCCTTGAAGAAGCCGCAAAGAAATGTAAGATACTCAAGAAGAATGTCGCAGCTTATGATTGGCTGCTCACACCATTGCTGGGGGACGATAAATTCATAAGCGAAGTCAACAGAATGGCCATAACAGATCCAGACATTATGGGGCTTCAACAATTGATTCATAAAATGCAAGATCTGGCTGTGGTATTCTACGCCAATTCTGATGCAGCATATGAAGTTCGGAAGACTTTGAAGGGCTATGTAACGCCTATTGAAGCAAGTTTGCCTGTTCCGGATTCTGTGAAAGCGATGGTCGATGCTATTCTGAAGCTGGCCTGCAGTTTCAATGACAAAAAGTTGAATGGCTTGTTTGCAGATCTACCAGACTATAAAGATAGATACGAGGAAACAATTGCTATATTGTCACGATCTATAAATGCTGCATTACCCAAGCCTAAGCTTAAAACCTCAAAAAATACTAAGGCCAACAAGCAGAGCGGTGGGGGCCAGCAGAAATATGAAAATGATGATACCACTGGTACGGATATATAAGAAAAGCAAAAAACAGTAACACCGTCCAAATTAGAGAAAGAGGACAATGATGGAAGTAGATACCAGATTATTGGACATACTTTTTCGAAAAATGTCTCCTGGTCACCTTTTGGACCGGCTTCACGGAAGAAAACCGATAGCTGATCTGGACCTTGACCGGCAAATGTTCCGAAGTAGTGCGCCGCAGAAACTGGACGGCTATTCGCTGGATGAACATGATCTGATCTTCAACTATCTGCATGCGGGAGCTTCGAGATTCGAGCAGCATCAGCTCCGCGCATTTTCCGGTCACGGAAGGGTCATTGATGAGGACAGTACGCTGGAATATAGACAGCCGCTACCGGATGTTGCAGTCTACAGTGTGCTGAACTTTGCGTCACAGGTGTTGAAGCAGGAGAACAGCATACCCGTTTGCCGTATTGAAAAAGTTTTCACTTGGCGAGATGCGTTTCTTCTGTTGGGACAGGATCTGTTTGTATGCGCATATCTGGCATCTGAGGATCTGAGAAATCGCCGGGAGCGCAAAGATTTTACATGGCCCGCTGTGATACGGACGGATCTGCCGGAGTTGAACGAGATCCTTCAGCGAGGTGTTGCAGAGAATCACCAGCACCTGTACGGCTCGTCACAGACCTTTGCGTTGAGCTGGTGTAATCTGATGAATTACCCGGAGAGCCATAATAAAATCGGAGAGCTGTTCGAGGAGCTGCATCAGCCGGTTGAAATCCGACAGGACGGAGAGAAGCTGATTTCTACAAAGAATCGGGTGCGCTATGCGGCAATCTGCCGCAAACACCTGTTTCAAAAACTTCACCATATTGAGAACGATTGGTCCTGGTTGGATGAATTGTGCCCGGAGATGACTGCTAATGCAGAGATTGCGGAGTTGCGTGAAATCTACGGCGCCCGTGTACCGCAGTTCCAGGGCGAACCCAAAATCCTCGATTATGCACTGGAGGAGGATATCTTCATTACGGCTCCGGATGCTGCATACCGTTCTCTGGCAGGTGAGCGCTGGTTTCTGTACTCTTGCTTCCGAAAATTCCTGCTCGGTGAGCTAAACGAGAAGGAAAAGATGCTGCTGTATCTTTATCTGGTGCTCAAGGGCCTTTTCCGCAGTGAGCTGATTCAGGTCAACGGTTATGTGGGATTCCACAATTTTGCGAACTATCAGAACAGAAAATCGAAATTGTGTGATACACCATTCTATAATGCGGAGCTTCTCCGTATGGCACTCAATGCGCCGATTCGGGAGGGGCATGTTACATCTCTGGAAACTCGTGTGGGACCAGGGGATACGGTCGATTATATTTTGGGGGGCGTTACGGAACCGGACGAAATGTTCCGCTTTGGCGATCTGAGCCTGGAAGAAATTCAGGACACCACCCGTCAGCCCTTGCCGCCAATCATGGAGACAAACCTTTCTGATGAAGGATTGTTCTATGTAGTCCATTTTATCAAGCTGATAGAACCGGCTGCACATACGCTCCCGGATCTGGAATTGGTTTGTCGGAATAATCAAGTTCGCAGGAACATCCGTAGGCAGGCATTGTGTATGGCGGAGTGCTTGAGCAATTCTGAGTATTATTGCCGCAGAATCCGTGGAATTGATGCCGCTAACCATGAATTCGGAACGCCGCCCGAAGCGTTTGCTCCGGTATTTCGGTTTCTTCATAATTTCCGCGCCTCAGATTTTGCAAAGGAAATGCTTATGAAGAAAGAGCCGGTACACCGGCTTTCAACCACTTACCATGCAGGTGAAGATTTCCTGGATATTGCAGGTGCTCTTCGAACCATTGACGAGGCTGTCACTTATCTGGAGATGCAGCGTGGAGACCGAATCGGACATGCATTGGGTCTGGGTGTAGCACCGGAGGTTCATTATCAGTTGAAGGGACATCGGATCTTCCTGCGGCAGCAGGATCGTCTGGATGACTTGATCTGGATTCTTTTTCGCGGAACGGAATTGGGTGTCAGGCTTGACTGTAGGAGCGAACTGGAGAAAGAAGCCCGGGATCTGATCGAAATTATCTATGGTGATGCGATCCGAGAGAACAACTGGAACATAACTCTGCAGGATTACTACGACAGTACCTTGCTCCGTGCAGACTCGCCGGAACGCTACATCACGATGAAGTACGAACCCTACAATGGACTTGGTGATCCTTTTGAGGAGTTTGCTGTCAGCCTTCGGGAGCCGAGATTGGATCGTATTCGTGCGAATGAGAAATTTGTTGGTATGTACTATTACTACCACTACGGCAAACGGGAGCGAATCCGTGCGGAGAAGACTATCGATGTGCTGATCGACGATAATTACATCCGTTTGATGAGAAAGCTCCAGGATGCACTTCAGTGGGAGCTTGCAGCCAAAGGCATCTCGATTGAGAGCAATCCCAGCTCCAATGTATTGATTGGTACATTTGGCGTGTATGAAAAACATCCTGTGTTCCGATTCAATAATACGGATCTGGAGATTGATCCGCAGAAATACAGAGAATGTCCGCAACTGACGGTTAGTGTCAATACTGACGACCTGGGTGTCTTTGATACATCTCAGGAGTTTGAGTATGCGCTGCTGTACTTCGCATTGAGCAGTATCAAGAATGATCAAGGAAAGTCTCGTTACGGAAAAACAGAGATTCTGCGTTATTTGGAAAATCTGCGGAAGATGGGACACTCTGTTGCCTTCCCGCCGTGCTGATTATTGTTGATTCTATTGATATATAATAAGGTGTCTGTGATGTTGTGGAGGTATAAGTATCAAGCTTTCTCAACCTTACGCCATTCTCATAATATCATACAGAGGCTTTGTTTAGTCATACATTACTGGGAATCAATAACGGTGAGAACAACCACTATGTCTGAATTCTAGCCACAGTACTGCATCTTTGGTAAAGACAAATGGCAAAAACCTGGCACAAAGTTGGCAGGTTTTTGCTAGTGACTAGGGAACGGAACCGTGATATACTCACAACATGAGGAACTGGGTCTTCGCAAGAGGACCCAGTTTTATTTTATGTTGAGAGGAAGATATTCGATGATTTGTCGGAATTGTTGTTCAGAGCTACCGGAGCAAGATGCTGTTGTGTGTCTGGTATGCGGGAAGAAGAGGCGGAAGTGTAGAAAGAAAAAAGAGAAACTCCCAATCATGGAAGTGGTGGGCGAAGCCGTGGATGAAGGATATGACGGCTATTACGACGATGTATTGCCGCCGGATGTAGATCGGATTGAGGAGGGAGTGGACAAGCGCCTCATCAAGGACATTATCCTTCTCTGTATTGCGGTTGTTCTGATTATCGGTCTTTGTGTGGCTATGCTGTATGTTCTTTGAGTGTTGCACTTTCTATGACCCAATCGTGTAATTGAGTAGATACATTTACGAAAGGGGCATTTTATGAAATACATCTCTATTGGGGCTGTGGTAAATGAGGGCACGGAATATATTCTGGATGTCTGTCGGTGTGGTAATTGTTTTCAGCTTGTAGGAGAACTTGCTGCGTTGTGGATCAATGGTCGACGGGGCTTTGCCGATGCTGAAAGCCCAACTGAACGGAAAGCACTGAGTCAATTGGAGAGAATGGGCTTGGCAATCATGGCTGATGGTTCGGATGCAGAAGAATACCGCACACTCAACCACGCTACACTGGTTCCGGCAGATTGGAAACACCCCTATCGGGGACTGCGAAAGCAGGAGAGAATAGCTCTGCGGTGGCTTAGAGAAGCCGGTCTGGTTCTCAGCATGGCGGAATTGACCTTCCTGATGGATCGTGGTATTGAACTGCGTGAGGAACTGCTGGGAAAAGAGAACATCCATGCTCTGGTGCATACGATCTATAACAGTGAAACTATCTGCGACAACATTCTGGAGAACCAGATGGAAGCTGCTGCATCGCAGAGGGATACCGTCAGGATTGTCCTTAGCCTGCTGAAAAAACAGCGCATCGTACTGCTGTGAAATGGGGCTGTGTATGAAAGAGAAATTCCTGAAGATACCATCGGCGCTGCAGAAGCAACTGCTGATATGGTTTTTAGTTGGCACCCTGAGTATGATTATCCTGATGGCAAGCTGCTTCTTTATGCCTGATTGGAACTTGATCGTACCGTGTATCCTTTTTGCTGTTGCGTGCCTGGTGAGCGGCTGGGTATTATGGGAAAAATGTGTTTACCACAAATATGTCGTAATCGAGGGTACCTGCACTGGGATAGAGCGATTTCGTTTCCACAGATATATCCGAGCGATACAGATCCTGAGCGATGACCATGATATCGAAATCGTTGCTCCGGGGGCTATAAAGTATCTCGCAATAGGAGATGCTGTTTCGGTTTATGTAGCAGAAAATGTACCCATTTATGAAACCGACGGGCGTATGGTGATATGCAGCATTCTAGCAGTCACAAAAGGGACAATCAGAGATAACAGCCCACAACAGAAACAGGATTGACTAATAGCGAACACCATGTTATAATTTCTACACTACAGTATCCGAGTTTTGCGCGAGCAAACACAGTATCCGAGTTTTCATAAGAGCTATTTGCGTCCTTTTCGCAAATAGCTCTTTTTTATTTGTCCCCGGTTTCCACCTGTATTGGCAGGTTGAAATATATTATTTTTGTTGCAGGGAAAACCTGCAGAAAGGAGTCAACAATGTTAAAAATCTTCGCATCCAATGTGGTGGTCTCCAAGGGCTACCAGAACTCCCCTGCCCTCAAGTTCTCTGAGAAGGGCGACTTCGTTCGTTTCCGTGTGGGCCAGAAGGTCTACGACCCCCGTGCTGAGGATAACCACCGCTGGATCAACCTGACTATTAAGTGCTTTGATGCCAGCTTGGTTGACCGCATCCGCAAGATGGGCCTCAAGGAAGGCTCCTTCATCAGCCTGAGTGGCCGCTATGATGAGGATGTCTGGGAGGATGAGGAGTCCCACGAGAAGCGCAGCATGCCCGTCATCATCCTGGATGAGCTGGAGTTCAGCGGCGGCGGTAAGCGCTCCGGTGACGGCCAGAATGCCAACTCCAGCAAAGGCACCCCGTTTGCAAACCCCGCTCCCACCGCAGCACCTGTAGCAGGCTTCCAGGGCGGCAATCAGATGCCCGGTAATTTCACGGGCTATGAAGGCTTTGGCGGCGGCAACAACTTCTTCAACCTGTAACCGACGGAAGGAGTTGCATCACAATTGAATAGGGCGCAAAAACGCACATGGGTATCTTCTACGGAAACTCATGTGCGTTTTTTGTTGCCCGAAAAGGAGTATCTACATGAACGATAAAAACAAACATCGACACATGGCCTGTGAAGCGATGATGGTTTTGATGCAGATTGCGCTGCTGACTTTTATCATTCGCCTGTGGCCTATCCTTCTTCTGATGATTCTGGGGATATTCGTTGCTGCTCTGCGGCTGTTGTTCCTGTCCTCAAAGAAGATTGAGCCTGTGAAACCGATTGAAGCATTACCTCCCTCGGCAGTGCATCCCACGGAGCCGGATATGGAGGATATGGCTTACTTTGTCATTCAGCGCAGAATCACGCAGATCCTTCAGGAGAAATATCCCAATGTCAGATGGATCTGGGAGAATACCTGTGCAAAGGAAGATATCATCGCTGGCAATCCGGTTTATGTCCTGCTGAACAAGGCGGGGGGATATCGTCGAGGCCATGTGGTGATTCGTAATCTACATGTATTCGATGTATCTTTTGCGGATGAAAAAAAGGAAAGCAATGATCCTGTGCCGTCCCCGGAAGATGTCCCGGAACCGGCACCTCCTGCAACACCTCCTTCGGACGACGATATCCCTGAGAACTATGGCCTGATTGCCTTCCAGTGGGTGGAAGCCCATGTGATGGAGCTGAATGACCGTTGTAATGAAGCAATCGGCGAAGGACTCACGGAATATCTGATCCCTGCCTCGGAACTGCCCGTCTCCGAAAGCTGGGAGGAGATCTGCAAAGAGCTGATTCGCAACGACCTTCACGGCGCACAATGCTGTGATGAGGGCATCATAATTGAATTTGAGCAGTAATACTGCAGAAAGGAAATTATCTTATGAGTGTTTCTATTGGTAACCTCTTTAACTACGCCAGATCCTTACCGGCTCCGTTTGATAAGCTGTCAAACAAGAAGGTAAAGCTCTCCTCCAAGTACGGCAGCGGAACGGAGGCCACTTTGTGCTGTACTGTGATCAAGGCTGTTCATGCGGTCTGTGATTGTATGTCCGGTAATGGTGAGGGTGCCGTCGGCTCCATCGATCACCGTACTGTGGCAGAGTACAAGTCTGCTGCAGGACCGGAGCTATTCCATCTGGTCGTGTTTGACAGTGGCTCCGGTGCGATTATGGCCAGTGTATACGACAAAAACACGGAAACCATCGAGAACTATAAGCTCCACCAGAGTGAGCGTGATGGTGCCGCTGTTATGATGGCTCTGATGCCGCTGTTGCTGAAAGATGAGGAATTTGAAGAACAGTTCCAGGCCTATTTTGACCAGCGCAACACGGGCTATCCGGATCTGAAGAAGGCTACGGACTCTATGGCCGTTCTCTGCGACAATGCGTATCGCCGGATTAAGGACGATACCTGTCCGGCTCATATCAATGTCACACTGGATAAGTCCGGCAATCTGCTCCGGGTTTCCCAGAGTCATCTGCTGGCAGGAGTCTATACGCCTAACTCGGTCCTGGCAGGGGAATTTACAATCTTTGCCCAGACTGGAAAGGTTACGGTGACTGTTTCCAAGGATACCATTGACCACAAGGACTTTGTCGGAAAATATCAGCTGACTGGCGGCCGGAAGCTCTCTGTCATGGAGACAGCCCTGGTTCCCAAGCTGGAGGAGTGGTATATCATCCCCGATGAGGTGGTGGAGATCTGCAAACATGCGCAGACAACCACGGGAAAGCCCATGCAGATGCGGAACTTCCTGCTCCGGGGTCCTGCCGGAACGGGTAAGACCCAGGGTGCCAGAGCAATTGCCGCTGGACTGAACCTGCCCTATATGAAGTATACCTGCTCTGCATCTACGGAGGTGTTTGATTTCGTGGGAATGGTCTTCCCTAACACGGATGCCATGTCTACGGGCGACGAAGAACTGGACAAGCAGCGGGAAATCCTTCAGTCCATGGGCGGTATCAACTATGCCAATGTGGCAAAGCTGATGAATCTTCCTGATCTGGACGATATGGACTATGACCCTGCCGGCGTTTTTCATCGGCTGACGGGTGTGGAGAACGAGGATGCCTCTTCCCGGGATTGCATGGCGGTGGTCATGGATATGGTTACGGAGAAGATCAAGGCATTGACGAAACCGGCCGAGAAGGAGTCCACTTCCGGACAGACCTATACCTATGTGGAGACTGATTTTATCAAGGCTCTGAAGAACGGGTATTTGGTTGAGCTTCAAGAGCCGACGGTCATCACCCAGCCCGGCGTTCTGGTGGGCCTGAACTCCCTTCTGGAGCAGACCGGCTCAATTACGCTTCCCACCGGTGAGATCATCCAGCGGCACCCGGATACGGTGGTTGTCGTTACCACGAATATCACCTATGAAGGCTGCCGCGGGCTCAACCGTGCGACTCGTTCCGTACTGAAAAGGTGCGGCACAAACTACATTAGTTTGGAGAACTGATAATCCGATGGATGGAATGAAGGGGTAACGCCCGGAGGCATCCACACTAATACTACGACAGGCGTGTTTCTTCGGAAACAGGTCTGAAGCTCGTTGAAGTCGGCTGAAGGAAACCTAAGTTGCCCAAAGCAATATGGTTTCTGATAGGCCGGGTGTCCTATAACAAAGGTATGGTGAGAATGGCAACGCATTGCCTGACGAATCTGCGAATGTACGGGGGGCCCGATACTGTCGAAAGGCAGTAGCCACAGGAGTGAGGTTTAGTAAGTATGGTTCAGACGAACGACCTTATAGTGTTACAGGCACTATCCAGCTTCTGTCCCTATAGCATGACACCTAACCCTTAATAGAACGGATAAGATTATCGGAACGAGGAAAGCCGTATACGTCAGTAAATTGGCGAAGCGGACGAAGAACAATAAGCCGCCTAATATACGGTGAGAGTAGTGGCACGACCTATGAAACCTCTGTAATGGAGGTGGAGGAACAGCCACAAGTCATTGTAAACAAACGAAATATGTAATGATTGATTACGGATTCGAGTATGACAAAAAGGTCATCCTTGAGAAATGGGGTGATACTCCGTGAATAACACTCGAAAGACAACAACACCAAAGCAGAACCGGAAAAAGGTTCACACCGAAATGTACAACATGAACGGTGTGCGCCATGCGCTGTATGAACAGAGCAAAGCCGGAATGAACTTCAATAACTTGTCAAAGCTTGTTGTCAGTCCAGAAAACATCCTACTGGCATATCGAAATGTCAAAGGGAACAAAGGAGCCAAAACTCCAGGGACAGACGGCAAAACAATGGCAGATATTGATGCTATGTCTGTTGAGGAAGTCATTGAGAATGTTAGAAGAAGATTCAACTGGTATAATCCAAAACCTGTACGCCGTGTAGAAATTCCTAAACCAAATGGAAAAACCCGTCCTCTGGGAATTCCAACAATCTGGGATAGGGTAATTCAGCAGTGCATTCTACAGATATTGGAACCGATATGTGAAGCGAAATTCCTGCCTAACAGCAAGGGTTTTCGTCCCAACAAGTCCGCAGAAGATGCAATTGCAAGCTTCATGTATAACATAAACAGAAGGCACATGACTTGGGTGGTCGATGTAGACATCAAGGGATTCTTTGATAATGTAGACCACACCAAGCTAATGCGACTGGTCTGGAAAATGGGTATACATGACAAGCAACTTCTGGTTGTCATCAGAAAAATGCTCAAGGCACCTATTCAAATGCCAGATGGCAGGATTGAATATCCAGAGAAAGGTACACCGCAAGGGGGTATTCTCTCTCCGCTCCTTGCCAACATATATCTTCATGAATTAGATGTATGGTTAGCATCGCAATGGGAACGGATGCCGACAAAGCATGAGTATAAGGAACCACCGGGCAGAAATGGTGAGCCAACCAGAAGCAAAGCATGCAGAGCTCTTCGAAAGAATAGTCGGCTAAAAGAAATCCACCATGTCAGATATGCAGATGATTTCAAGATTGTTTGTAGTAACCGTGACGAAGCTGAAAGAATATATTTAGCAACCCAAATGTGGCTTAAAGAGGAGCTAAAGCTTGATATTTCACCAGAGAAATCTCAAATCACCGATTTGACCGTAGACTTTACGGAATTTCTCGGGTTCAAAATCAAAGCAGTCCTCAAGAAGAGCAAATGGATTGGTGTATCCTACATTGCTGATAAAGCAATGAAGCGAATTTACGGAATGCTTGCAACGCAAATCAATAAAATCGGAAAGCATGCGGATCTGGAAAGTAGAAACAAGGATATTGCAAAGTACAATGCAATGGTTATGGGCGTTCACAACTACTATCATGTAGCAACAGGCGTGTATAACAGTCTATCGACAATCAGCCTTAGGATACTAAGGAAATTATACACGAAAACAAGAACAAGCGGTTTCGCCAAAACCTGTTCGAAGCCTGCTATATCTATTCCTGCAGCCTATAGGGAAACGAAACAAATCCGATATATCGGAGATTATCCCGTTCTCCCGATAGGGTACTGTCAAACAAAGAACGCAGTACAGCAAAAGAACAACCATCACCCATATGCAGAGGAAAACCGGCATCAACTTGTAGCAATCCAGATATCCAAAATGTGGCATAGCCGAACAGCTTGGGCAGACCGCATCGCCTTTGCAGTCAACTGTATAAGCAGATATGCTGCACAGCAAGGAAAATGTGCAATCACAGGACGCTTCTTAATGATGGATGAGGCAGAAGGACACCATATAACTCCAAGGTATAAAGGTGGAACAGATGACTACGAGAACATTGTGATTCTGTCCCCGGAAATACACTTGCTGATAAAGGTCACCAAACAGCCCTTAATCTATCAAATGCTTTCGGAACTTAAGCTGAACAAAAAGCAGCTTAAGAAACTCAATGACCTTCGTTCCAAATATGGAACAGCAGTAATTATATGAAAATCAATCAATAATCGAGTTAAGTTATTTCATTACATTTATTTCAAGTAGTAAGCAATGATGGAACGCCGTGTGCGAGGAAACCCGCATGCACGGTGTGGAGTGGGGGAAAACTTGGAGATTGCATCAAAAAGTTACCTATCACTATAGTCCGTCGTGGACAGAATGAGTCTGGTAGAGGATATTGAACTGCCTTCTCCTGAGGTCATGGCCCAGCGTGCCATGGCAGTCACAGGTGCGACGGATGAGTATCAGGTTTCTCAGATGGTCCAGGTTGTCAACGATATGGCGGAGTACATGCGCAAGAACGGTATTACCGATGGCACCTGTGGTATGAGAAGTCTCATCGACTGGATCACCAGCACGGAGATTACCGGAGATCCTTACCGATCTGCGCTCTGCACCATCCTTAGCAAGGCCACCTCTGACGAGGAGGATCGGGAGACGCTGAAGACTACGATTCTGGAACCCATTTTTGCTCCGAAGCGCCGTAAGGCTTCCTGAGGAGGTTTCCTATGGCAAGAGTGAGTCACAAGCGGGTGAAGCAGCTTCTCAATGAAAAACGAAGCAAGATCACAGACAAGCAGTTCTTCACCTCCCGAATCCTGGCAGGCCACTATGAGGATGTGGCGGCAGCACAGTCCAAGCGGTATCGGTATGACCGTCGTGTTCATGTCAATATCTACTGGGACCCCAAAGATGGCAATGCAGCCAGCACCAATAACACCTCCATTGTGATCAATGCGGGTCACCCCTGGGTAACAAAGACCAGAGGACGCATGGAACGGTATGAGATGGTGTCAGGCCTGTTTGCCCATGAGCTGGGCCACGTGCTGTATACGGATTTTCTGGCCAAGCAGACCTACATGAACTACCTGTCCAAATACAAGTGGTATCCTGCTCCGCCGGATCTGAAGACCTCCCGGGATACGGCCAATGAGCGGGACTTCTGGGAGTATGTCAAACTGGATCCGCAGAATCTGAAGCTTGCGATGCAGATCGCATCCTTCATTGCAAATGTTTTGGAGGATGGGTACATTGAGAATCGGATTCTGTCTGAGTTTCCCGGCGTTCTGGGCTATAATCTGTCTGTCATGCGGGATCGTCAGTTCCAGGACATGGGTACCGTGACGCAGCTGATTGAACGAGAGGACGATGGCTCCAGTCATATCTTCCAATCGATTTTGCAGATCATGCTCTCCTATGCTCTGTTCGGTGAAATCAAGTATGATGATACGCCCTTGAGTGATGAGCGCATTCAAACGGTGTTTCAGCTGATCCCCCAGCTGGATGAAGCGATTACGACGACATCTGCAAAGCAACGCTGGAAGATTGTCAGTCTGATTATGATTCGATGCTGGCATCTTATCGAGGACTACATCGAACTGTGCAAGAAGCAACACGAGGATGCAGTAGCCGCTGGCTCTGGCGGCACGACAGGAGAAGTTCTTTCTGGACTGCTGCAGGCTATTTCTGGAGCATCTGCTGAGAGCTCTGGCTCCGGTAAGCCTGTTGCAGGCTCTGAAGCATGGAAAAGCCCTGCATCTCATGCTGCAGCCCGTGGGCGCACGCAGGCATTGGCTCGGCAGAACCAGTCTGGGGACGATGAGGAAAAATCGGATGAGTCTGGGGCAAGTGCCTCCGAAGAGGAAGAATCCCCTGAGGTGCCCGCTCCTACCCAGACTGACTCAGAGAATGGTTCCGCTGCAGATGATGTAGGTGCCCCACTGGACAGTGCTGGTGGTGCTTCCAGTAAGCAGGAAACCACAGATCATGAAGGTGGCCGGATCCCTGAGCATCAGACTGATTCGGTATCTGCGCCTGTCGGTGGTTCCACGGAGTACGATGATGAGTACCAGCGAGAGATGAATGAGAATGCCGCTTCTGATATCGAGCGGATGCTGGACCAGATGGCTGAGAAAGCAGCTACAAAGCAGCTTGAGTCAGAACGCTTGAAGGAACTGAACGAAGCTGCTCAGAGCATTTCCTATGGAGATATCCACAGCGGTGTTGACATCCGAGTTCATAGAATCGCCGAGGTGGATGACCAGCTCCAGGAACAGTACCATGCGATCAGCGCTCCACTGCTGAATATCTCCAGACAGCTCCAGCGCAGTCTGGTGCAGCGGCTGAAGGATC
This sequence comes from Clostridia bacterium, assembly GCA_017547885.1. Lineage (GTDB taxonomy): Bacteria > Bacillota > Clostridia > Christensenellales > CAG-138 > SFEL01. The sequence continues at coordinate 38,147 of JAFYOP010000008.1, forward strand.
AGCAGCGAGGCGGCAAGCAAACCGGTCTGGTCATGGGCCGCCGTTTGGATGCCCATGCGCTGTGCAGGAACGATGGGAAGGTATTCTACAAGAATAACCTGCCCAATGAGATTCCGAAGATCTCTGTCGGTTTACTCCTCGACGAGTCTGGCTCTATGAGCTGCAGTGATCGCAGTACCTATGCCAGAGCGGCGGCCATTATTCTCTACGATTTTTGCCAGTCCCTGAATATTCCAATCATGGTATATGGTCATTCCACAGGTTGGGGAAGCGAGGTTGACCTCTACTCCTATGCAGAGTTTGACAGCATCGACCGGGATGATAAGTATCGTCTCATGGATATTGCTGCCAGAAACAGCAATCGGGACGGTGCCGCACTGCGCTATGTTGCAGAACAGCTCTCGAAGCGGGCAGAGGAGGTTCGCCTGCTCATTCTGGTATCCGACGGTCAGCCTGCAGCAAGCGGGTACAGCGGTACAGCCGCAGAAGAAGATCTCCGTGGTATCAAGCAGGAATACAAGCGCAAAGGAATTCTGTTCGTTGCTGCAGCTATCGGAGACGATAGGCAAAATATCGAGCGGATCTATGGCGATTCCTATCTCGATATCACAGATTTAAACCAGCTCCCTGTGAAACTTACCGCAGTCATCAAGCGATTTTTGAAGTAAATAGTCTTCTGGGAGGGCAACCGCAAGGTTGTCCTCCTGTATTTTGAACAAAAGGAATACCACTCTCCCCGTTGACACAGCAATTGACTATCAAGGCGTCATGTGCTATAATTGTCACACTACAGTATCCGAGTTTTGCGCGAGCAAACACAGTATCCGAGTTTTCACAAGTGCTATTTGCGTCCTTTTTCGCAAATGGCACTTTTTGTTTTTGTCATCTTCATTATATCAACACTAGCCAGTAGTCCTCTGTCTTCCGGGGGATTGCTGGCTTTTGTCATTTCTGGCGGTTTCCGCCAAACAAACGAAAGGAGCAAGCAATATGTTACCCTGTCAAGACAACTACGCAACTACCTTCGACACCTACCCGTCTATGCTCGATTACCACAAGACATTGAGCAAGGAATCCAACTGGCACCGCTGCAAGGTTAAAGACCTCCATGTGGAGCCTCTGGATGCGTCCTCTGTGCTGTGCAGAAATCCCACTGCGTTTGCAGCCGGTATCAGCGCAGACGCTGTGGCAGACACTGTCGAAAAACTCGGCCTCGCACTGAGGGTGGATGGGAAAGTCTATCCTGTCCGTACCACGGCCTACAAAACGCTGCTTGATCGTGCGAAGATCGGCGGCACCTCTCTGCCCAAGCTCAGCCGTAAGGATCTGGCAAGTGTGCTGAACGCATGCTTGGCCGTCCAGACTTCTGATGCGCTTCTCCTGATCCGGGATGAAAAGGTCTCTGCCGCCCACTCCGGCGATGTAAAGGACTATTCCGTGCTTCCTATGGATGAGCTTCTGCTTGTGCTGGAGAAAAAGATGGGTGAGCGCTTCCCTGGCTTCCGGTTTGAGGGCGGCTACAGCGACCACTCCTTCACCAGTGGCAACTGGATCTTCCCTGACCAGAAGGAGGAACTGCTGGGTACTTACGATCAGAGCCTCCGGTATTACGGCAAGACCGCTATGGCCAGCAGACTTGTCCCTGGCATCCGCTTCCTGACTTCCGATACGGGCTTGGCGTCTGCAAAGGTGTCCGCTATGCTGATGGGCACGCAGCATCCGATTCACATCGGCAGCTGTATCGCAGTGGATCACCGGCATCAGAAGAAGGTATCCGACTTCGGGGATGCGCTGGATCAGCTGTTTGCCCAGTTCTGCGATTCCGTTGCGAAGCTGCAGAGTCTGCTGTCGATTGAGCTGGAGTATCCTGGAAATGCCATGACCAGAATCTGCAAGAAGCTGTCTCTGCCCAAGAAGGAGTCTCTGGAAGCCATTGCTATGTATGAGATGGCCTACGGTGGCGGTCCTGCCAGCGCCCATGATGTGTTCATGGCCATGCAGGAAATCCCCTACCTGATGAAGGTCCACCATACCCCGGAAGCGAAGATGCTCGTCGTGGAGGAAAACATGGCCCGCGCCTTGTCTCTGAAGTGGAGCGACTTCGATCTAGCGAAGGCGGTGAGTTGGTAATGGCAGCACCGATCATGCTCTGCGATACCGCAGGGATGAGCAACGACCGCTGGCTTGAGTGCAGAATGCACGGGCCAAAGGGCGATATCCCCTATACTATAGGCGGAAGTGATGTGGCAGCCATTTTTGGTGTCTCGCCCTGGACTACGCCTCTGGAACTGTGGATGATCAAAAAAGGCCGCATGAAGCCGAAGCCCAAGGACAATGCCGACCAGCTGGAAATGGGTCACCTGCTTGAGCCGATCGCAGCCCACTGGTATGCAAAGAAAAGCGGTAACTTCGTCTACGAGGATACCGGGCTTTACCAGCACGCAGACCATCCTTATGCTCTGGCCAATTTTGACCGGAGATATGAGCGTGGCAGCGATGGCGAGAGTGGAATTCTTGAGTGTAAGAGCTGTACTTTTCACAAGGCTGACAGCTGGGAAGACGGTTCTATTCCTCTTTATTATGAGATGCAGCTCCGCTTCTATCTGGCTGTAGCAGATGTTCAGCACGGTGCTTTCTCGTGTATCTGGGGAAATAATCCGGAAAACGATCTGGCAATGCCTGAGATTGAGCGTGACCTGGCAAAGGAAGCGATGATCTTTGAGCGGCTGGATGAATGGATCTGGAGTCTGGAGCATGATGTTCCGCCCACCATGAGCGGTGTTGCACCTAAGCTGGCTATGGAGTCTCTCGCAAGAATCTATGGTGACAGTAAGATCGGCCTCCCTACCATTGAGTTTCCTACCAAGTATGAGCATCCGCTTCGGCAGATTGCTATGCTGCAGGGGAAAATCAGGGAATGTGATGCCGACAAAAAACGCTATGAAAAGGAGATTGAAGCACATTCCGTGCGAATTGCCGAAATGATGAAGGATCATGAACATGGTATCCTGACGACTACTACGGATAAGCTCCTCATCGATTTCGTGACAAAGTCTACCAAACGGCCTGATTCCAAGGCACTGAAGACAAAGTATCCTACCGTGTATGCTGATGTCCTGAATGTGTCGACCAGCCGGAAGGTAAAAGTCTCGGTACAACCGATTTGAATTAGGAGCAGGGCAGCTTGACTGACGTGGTATCGGTCAGGCTGCTCTGTTTTTGACTACACAAGAAAGGAGAAAAGAAGTGCTGTGTCAATTTGATAAGCTCCTCTACCCGAAAACTGCAGACGCTTCCACTATCGAGTATATGATCGCTGTCTATCGTCCCTGCGAGATTGTTCGAGATTTCGCAGGCGATATGATGAGCCAAATCAAGGCGGTTGGCTATTGTTTGCCCACTTCCGATAAGCTCCGCTATCGCCTGAAGGGCCATTGGATCAAGCATCCCAAGCATGGTCTGCAATACGAGGTGGATAGCTATGAGGAGGTCATCGCCCATACCAGGGAAGGAATCATCGGTTATCTTGCCTCCGGGCAAATCAAGGGTGTAGGTCATCGCATCGCAGAGAAAATCTATGATGCGTTTGGTCAGGATACCTTAGAGGTGCTTGACCATGAACCCGAAAAGCTCATGTCCGTTCGGGGAATCAGTGAGAAGAAGCTCCGAAAAATCAGGGACTCCTATCTGGCTTCACGCGGTGCCCGGGACGTGATCGCCTTCCTGGCGCCGCATGGCGTGACTGCCCATAGAGCAATCCAGATCTATCGTGAGTATGGGAATGAAACATTGGAAATTGTCCGCAAGCATCCTTATCGCTTGGTAGAGCTGGCAGGCATTGCTTTCAAGACGGCTGATAAACTGGCAATGAGTCTGGGAATCCCGCCTGTATCCCCGGAACGGGTCGACGAAGCACTGATGTACACCATGTCAGAGGCAGAAGGCCAAGGCCATATGTGCCTGGAAAAGCATGATTTTCTGAGAAGGTGCATCCGCATGTTGGAGACACCGGAAATTACGGAGGATATGGCGGCCGGCAGAGCATTCAGACTGGTTCAGGAAAACCGATTAGTGTGCTATGACCAGTATGTCTACCGCAATGCTGCAGCGACCGTGGAAAATAACATTGCTTTTCACATTACCCAGTTGGTACAAAGCACGGTGGAACCGTACGGAAATCTGGATCTGTCGATCACTGCGGAGGAACGCAAGCTGAAAATCAAGCTGGCTCCGGAACAGCGTGAGGCCATAAAAATGGCACTTACCAACAAGTTTTGTGTGATTACCGGTGGCCCCGGCACGGGAAAAACCGCAGTACAGCGGGCATTGCTGGATCTGTATCGGGATAAGTATCCTGAAGCGGAGATCATCTGCTGTGCCCCCACGGGTCAGGCAGCTCAGCGCATGAAGGAATCCTCCGGATTGCCATCCTCTACCATTCATAAGGCTTTGTGTATCAAGGCCACAGCGGATGGCTCCCTGACTGAAGGAGGGACATTAAATGCAGATCTGATTCTCGTAGATGAGGTATCCATGATGGACGCATATTTGGCGGAGCGGCTGTTTGCTGCAGTTCCGCCCCATGCCAAACTGGTTCTGGTTGGCGATGCTGACCAGCTTCCCTCTGTGGGCCCTGGCGCAGTTCTGAAGGAGATCATCAGAAGCGGTGTTGTCCCTGTTGTCCGTTTGGATCATGTATTTCGTCAGAGTGCAGGCAGCCGCATTGCCACCAACGCAAGGCTGATTAAGCATGGAAATCTGAGTATGGAGTATGGTCCGGACTTTATGTTCTTCGACTCCAACGACCTTACTGCCTCCGCTGAGCTGATCGAGGAGCTGTATATGCAGGAGGTTCACAAATACGGTGTGGATGGTGTAGCATTTCTGACACCGTTCCGTCACAAGACGGACACTTCCGTGGATGCGATGAACGCTCGATTGCAGGCCCTGGTAAATCCTCCGGCCCCTGGCAAAACTGAGGCTGTTTTCGGACAGCTGCGCTTTCGCCTGGGCGATAAGGTTATGCAGATCAAAAACTATGAGCAGGTCAACAACGGAGATGTGGGCTATATCCGTTCCATCACCGGCCCGGAAAACGAGGCAACAGTGGTGGTTGATTTCGGAGATGGACGGATCATGGAGTATGAAAACGAGCAGCTGCGAATGCTGGATCTCGGTTATGCTTCCACGGTCCACAAATCCCAGGGTGCCCAATACAAATCCGTCATCATGAACCTGCAATGTGCCCATGCGATCATGCTCATTCGTGCCATCGTCTATACGGCCATCACCCGCGCCAGACTTCGTCTCATCATCGTCGGTGAACGGAAGGCACTGTGCCGTGCGATCCGCAATACCAAGGCGGATCAGCGTGGAACCCGTTTGGCGCAAAGAATCCAAGACTTCATTGAGTAGAAAGGAATTTACGATTATGACTACATTGGACCAGTACTACCAGACCAAGCAGCAGCTCAATGCGAAAATGGCAGACGGTAGCTTTACGGTGGACAAGCTTCTGGGCTATCAGGAGCTTATGTACCGCATTTCCGTTCTGGAGAGCTGCATGGGCTTTGTCAAAACGGCGCCGGTTTCTGCTGACCTGAACGCCATGTGTTTTCACTATCAGGTCGTGGATGCCCTCTTTATCTGCCTGCTTCAGGAACGGCAGTTTGGTATGCCGGCGGATGAGAAGCTGAAGAATCAGCGTGAAACCGCTCGGGGCAATCTGGAGACTGTCGTTGGCAGTTTCCGCAAGCAGTTCCAGAGCTTCGCACCGACCAGCCCTGAAGCCTATCGGGATGCAGTCAGCAGGATGATCAATACGGTCCTGCCTGCGTGGCTGCAGTACCGATATACCTATATCCCGTTTTGATCTGGAGGTGTCATCATGAATCAGGCAAACATTCTCGGTGCCCAGTATTCTGTTCTGAGTACTATCAATAAGGTGGAGGGCTTTGATCCCTCTGTGCTGGCGGTGGAGTATATCGACCTCACCACCCAGGAGAAGCGGAAGCGTCTTCCTGTTATGGCGCAGCTGGCATGGTTCCGTCTGAAGCATCCGGAGGGCAAAATTGCAATCTCTGTTGAAGGTGTGAAGGACTACTTTGTCGCCACCGCAAGAATCTATGTCAGCTACAAGGACCCGGTGGAATGCTATCTGGCAGAAGCAACCGCATCCCGTAAGTATGATCCTCTGAAACCCACTGTCTCTCCCCGGGAATGGGCGCAGACGGCGGCCGTGGGTATTGCCCTCCGCAATGCCGGCTTCGGCCTCCAGTTTGGTGCTGCGGGCGATGATATGGAGAATCAGGTTCCCGATGAGTTGGGAGCAGGAGTCACTCCTCCAGCAGCAACTCCCGTGGATCAGATTGGCTCCCAGATCGAGAACGATGCTTCTGGTGCTCCTGCGGCCTTACCAGCACCTGAACCGGTTGTGGAACTGACACCGGAGCAGCAGTTTGAAAAAGCCTGCGCTGTTGTCAGCCCCATCAAGAAGCATTTCGGAAAGACGCTGGGCGAGGTCCTCAATCAGGATCCCCGTGCCATCAAGTGGTTGGCCAACAGCTACAATGGTGACCCGCAGATCAAAGCTGCAGCAGAGTTTATCTGCAACTACTCCCTTGAACAGGCATCCGCATAAGCCGCAATTCATCCGGGGGATGTGTAATGCATCCTCCGGAAAGGAGGTCGCATGGTCGAAATACATATCTCAGATATTATCCCGCTGATCGGCATCCCCGGTCCCACGAACGGCAAAACCGTATACAATATCAGCTGCCCCTGCTGCGATGATAATCCACGGAAAAAGCATCTGAACATCAATCTGCAAAAAGATGTGTTTTGCTGTCCCCGGTGTCATTTCTCCGGCGGTGTATTTGATTTGTATGCCTATTATGCCGGCGTGGATCGGCATAATGTGCGCCGTTTACTGTTGGAACGACTTGGTCTGAAGGACAGTGGTTCTCAGCATGATGGCGGCAAAAGGAAGCAGGAGAAGCGCACCGTTACCCAGGCCTTTCAGCGTGATATTGAATTACCGCTGACGGATATCGATGCCCGTCATGAGACCTATACGGCTTTGCTTTCCAAGCTTTCCCTGGCATCGGATCATCATGAAAATCTCCTGTCCAGAGGACTCACAGACGATCAGATCCAGCGGTTTGGCTATAAGACGATGCCAGTTGTGGGTTATGCAGCCATCGCCAAGCAACTCCAATCAGAAGGCCACTATCTTGCCGGTGTTCCAGGCTTCTACCATAATAAGGACGGAAGCTGGACACTGATCCAGGAAAAACGAGGTATCCTTGTACCGGTGAGAGATCCGGATGGTAAGATTCAGGGGTTGCAGGTAAGAAGGGATAATATCAAAAGAGGTAAGTTTCGGTGGATCTCCAGTGTAGGAAAGCAGGATGGCTGCAAGGCAGAATGCTGGACCCATATCGTAGGCTCTCCGGCTCCTACCGTTCTCCTCACAGAAGGCCCGCTCAAAGCGGATATCATCAACCACCTGACGGGCCTGACGGTCATTGCTGTCCCCGGTGTGAACTCCCTGACCCATCTGAAGGAGATGCTGGAATATGTGCAGTCAAAGGGAACCACTCGAATCATGACTGTATTTGACATGGACTACCTGAAGAATCCTCATGTAAAGGATGGGTACTACAATCTGGCGGCGATGCTGGCGGAGGTTGGTATTGAATACGGCACCTACCTGTGGGATCCACAATATAAAGGTCTGGACGATTATGTATGGCATTGTCGTCAGGAAGGCACTCTTTGACATCTGACAGAAGGACGGGACCCAGTCGGGTTTCGTCCTTTTTATGCGTTTATCTCATTTTTGTAAGTACAGCTGTTGCAAATGCGTATGTGCAGCGGTGTAATTAAGTATAGACAATTAAAGGAGGAATCACTCATGTTAATCGCAATTGACCACGGCAACTCTGCCATCAAGACGGTCCATTACAATTTTGTGGCCGGCCTTTCCCGGCACTCTGTTCGTCCTCCCATGGCCGATGAGGTTCTGGAGTATGACGGGAGTTACTGGACGCTGTCCGGCCAGCGGCAGGCATACCAGCGGGATAAGACCCGGGACGAGAGCTACTTTATTCTGACCCTGTTCGCCATCGCCAAAGAGATGGTCCATGCAGGTGGACTCTCCAGCACTGCAAAGATCGATCTGGCGGTTGGTCTGCCGCCCGAACACTATGGAATCCTGCGAGATAAGTTCCGCCAGTACTTCAAGCGGGAGGAGTCCATCCAGTTCATCTACAACGAGAAGCCTGTTACTATCATGATCCGGGATGTGTTCGTCTATCCCCAGGCGTATGCAGCGATTGCGCCCCGTAAAGGCCAGCTCAATCACCATCTGCGGGTATTCCTGATCGATATCGGCGGTTACACCACGGATGTCCTGCTTCTGCGCAGCGGAAAACCCGATATGCTCTTCTGCCGTAGCCTGGAGAAGGGCGTAATCGATATGAACAACAACATCATCCGTCTGATCGGTGTCCGGCATGATATGCTGATTGAGGAAGAACATATCAATGCGGTCCTCTGTGGCCGGGAAACGATCCTTCCCGATGAGGTAAAGGATACGATTCGACAGTCTGCTGAGCAGTATGCCAAGGGCATCCTGGACAAGCTCCGTGAGCTGCAGGTAGACCTCAGATCCAATCCTGCGGTATTTATCGGCGGCGGCAGCGCACTCTTCCGGCCTTATCTGGAAAAATCGCCCCTCGTTGCTCAGGCCACCTTTGTAGAGAGTCCCAATGCCAATGCCATCGGCTATCAGGCGATGGCTGAGGCCCAGCTTTCCCTGCGAACTGTATAAACGGGAAATGGGGTGATCCTCAGTGATCAAGGACGGTAAGTTCCGATTCACCCTACAGTTCGGTATGAATACGGACGAGGAGCAGAAAGCTGGTAATCTGCTGGAACAGCTGGGAAAGAAGAAAAGCCCGGTTGTTGTGGCTGCCTTGAATGAGTATATGACCAACCACCCCGAAATCCTGTCGGGACGAGGAGATATACGGCTCCACATCGCCGCGCCGGATCAGAAACATCTGGAAGATATGGTTCGGCGGTTGGTAACGGAATTGATAGGCTCAGGCATCCTTCCGGATGCAAAAGACCATACCGTTCCGACAGGATCTGTCAACCAGGTCAGCCATGATATTCTTGATATGCTTGCTGACCTGGATATGTTCGGATAGTATAACTTCAAGCTGCCCCTTTTATTGCTCATACAGAAAAAGTATAATAGTAGATATTTTCACTTCTGTTGTGAATACACAAGCTTGCGTAAGTGGTTGAGATTACTGCTTCTATAATATCTCCCCAGATAATAACAAAACTATAAAACTCTACTCTGTGTCCAGAAATCGGACTCGTGGTTTCTTCAAAACATGGCCGATAAGATGTAAAATATTCATACAAGGAGTAGATTTATGGTGGATTTTAAGTCTTTGGGGCATAATATACGCAAATATCGGGTTGAGGCCGCACTGAGCCAGGATGAGCTTGCGGAGGCGTGCGGATGCTGCGGCAGTTACATTGGGAAAATTGAAAACGGGAAATCTCTGCCCAGCTTAGAGATCATCGTTAAGCTTGCCGATGCACTTGATACTACTGTAGACCATCTACTGTCGGACAAGCCTCCCAAAACGGAGCTATCCATATTGAGAGATATGGAAGAACGGCTCCAAAGGTTGCCGAGCGCAACAAGAATAGATGCATGCCGTTCGTTATCAAACTTGCTCAGCATCGTTGAAGACCTGCATAATTCATAATAACCAAAGGCTACCTGATTATTTAGGTAGCCTTTGCGTAATTTGTGCGATTAAAAGGAGGAAGCGAGATGGATATGGATAAGAATGCTGTAACTGCGCATTTAGGATTGGGCGTTGAGTATAAACGGCAGATGCTTGCAATCGAAAAGAATCTGAGTGAAATTGCAGATAGCTCTTCAATTATCAATAACCTTTTATCACGGTTGCTCTTCTTCTACAATGCTGATCGTGCATATGTCATTGAATTTGACGGTGATCTTATGGTCGGAACAGTTACTTATGAAGTCTACTCACAGGAGCAAACTGATCTTCTCAATATTCAGTATCCGCAGGAATCGACATTTTCCAGATGGATTCAACAAATATATAGCAATCAGCCCATGATCATCCCTGATGTGGAAGCGATAAAGGATGATTCTCCTACAGAATACGAATCATTGAAGAAGCAGAATATATCGTCGCAGCTTGCTATACCTTTTTCAAAAAAGTATACCATTGGATTTGTAGGTATCGATAACCCACGCAGATTTGTAACAAATTCTAGCTTTGCCTTCATGGTATCTTATGCAATCGTCGCTGAATTGAATGAAATCAAACTTCAGGCAAGTACAGAACGGCTCAGAAAGCAGTTGACGACCCACCAAGAGACAGATCTTTATGTTTCCTTTTTTGGTGGCCTGACAATTTGCGGGGCTCACGGAACCTTGCACGGAGATCAAATCACAGCCGATCAATGTTACCAATTACTTGTCTATTTACTCATACACCGGAAACGGATACGCCCATTGAGAGAACTTGCAGATGTATTGTGGCCAGAAGCTGCAGTTGCAGATCCGTATCGTGACATTAAAAATGTAGTGTACAGATTAAAGCGATTCCTTGTAGATGTCGGTTTGGTGGATTTAGTAATAGGATCGTCCGGAAGTTTTATCATTAATCCAAAGTACATGATTTATGTTGATTTTGAGCGTTTTGAAAAAGCATATGTCGAATTCCAAACGGATTCCTCACTTGCTGTTAAAGCTACTGCTTTTCAAATGGCAAGCAAACTTTATAAAGGATCATTATTGCCTCGCATAGAACATCTTCATTGGGTCATGCCGCGTGTTAGCTACTACCAGGGATTGTATCTGCAGCTTCTAAAAACGATTATCCAATGTGAAATCAATGAAGGCTTGTACTCTTCTGCCCAGCGCCATGCAATAACAGGATTGGAGATTGAGCCATATGATGTCGATTTTAAGGTTGCTTCGGTTGTCTGTATGTATGCCATGAGTAACCGGAGTTTAGCAGACAGCTATTACCTTAATATCGAAGGTGAATTGACCAATCAGCAAAAAGAGTATATTGCTGCTTTCAAATATCGAAACTAGAGCTGGATTCGTGCTGAAAATAAGTCCGAGATAATCCATAAAAAATATGATTAAGTGAGCCAAAGATCAAGAAACCAACAATAGAATACAAACAATCAAAAACCAATTACGAGACTCAAGGTGAGACCACTCACTTGTTACTGTATGTCAGGCTAAAGCCCTGATTTACAGTAGCAGGTGGGTGGTTTTTCTTGAATCTGTACTCCTCGTTCCAAGCATTTTTAAGTGGATCATCACCACTCCCTGTCTCCGGTAGATCAGGAGTATCGGAGGAGGAAGAGGTATGAACAAAAAATCGATTGTGCCGGAACCGCCGGATTCAGATTGTGAAGATAAAGACGAGTTGCGTGCAAGATTTACAGGCTGGCTCGAACAGACACTATACCGGGCGAAACTGAAGTATATCAAAAAGAACAGACAACAAATGATAATCGTATCGCTGGAAGAATTACAAGAAGAAGTGATTGTAGATCCGGCAGATCGATTCACATACATCGAGAGGAGCCTGACAGATTTTGATTTTGAAGAAGAAAAACTGGCAGCAGCATTTTATGAATTACCGTTGATGCGCCGAGAGGTTCTTCGCCTACTTTTCGCAGAGCAAAAGACCCCAGAGGAGATTTCACATCAATTGCACTGCTCCGTAAATTATGTGTATCTCCAAAAATCACGTGCGCTCAGGAAACTGCGAGCTGATTTAGAGAAAGGTGGTAACAAACATAACAAGGAATGAGTTTGCTGTCACGCTCCGAGGGGCAATTACAGGACGGCATGACGATTTAGAGGTGATTCTCGATCTTTATAGGCCACTGATTGAGAAGTACTCTCATCTTCAAGGAGTCTTTGATGAGGATTTGCACCAATATCTTTTGATTCATATCGCCCTGAATATCAACAAATTTTCGTTATGATTAGTATGCTTGAAGCAGGATATAAAAATCTTTGCTGATTTGTTTGGGGGAGTGACAGATTTCGTATAGACTAAAGGCTCTTTATTAGTGAAGGCATCTATATGCCCTGAATAATCGCACCTTGAAAATTTCATAATGTCCAGCCGGTACATCCCTTTGCTGACGAGCGGCGTTCTGTCTGTCGGCCTAACAGAATCAGGCGCACCAATATGTGGGTGGCTCCCACATCACGCGATGATGCAGCAAGGGCATAATGGTACTTCCGTAACACGCGGCCCGGTCATAGTGAAGGCGGGGAGATGAGATTTCTATGGACCTGTTCGCCACAGGCACCGGCTGGCATCCAAATAGCAGTATAAAATTAGGAGGAAAGGAAATACTTTCCTTCAACAGAAACATATGGAGCGTGATTGAATGAAGCGAACACCGATCAGCAAGGATCTCTCAGAATTGGTTGACATCCGGGATGTCAACATCGATACCAGTCTGCCTGTTGAAGAACGGATCAGGTCCTACATTGAACAGGTAAAAGACCCGTACTGCTTCCGGGTTGGGGATGTGAAGGTCCGAGTGTCCTTTTCAGATACTGACCGTACCCTGACCGATAACTTCTGCGATATGCTTGCCAGAATGCAAGGATAGTCTGGTAGATGATTTGCCAGCAAATAGCACTGGCTTTTTGAGCGGGCCTATGCTATAATGAGCGTGGACAAAATCAGCGACTACTCTGGCTGCGTATGCGAACTTTCGCAATATACAGGAAGGAGTGGCGCAATGAATCAAATCATTGACCAAACTTATCGGGTCGCCATCTATCTTCGCCTGTCGAAGGATGATGGCGATTTTTCGTTGTCCGGCGGCGGAAAAACCGAAAGCAACAGTATTCACAATCAGAGAGAACTGCTAATGAACTACCTGGCAGGTCATCCTGAGATGGCATTGGTTGGAGAATACAAGGACGATGGCTACACCGGAACCAATTTTGACAGACCGGATTTCCAGAGAATGATGATGGATATCCGAAAGGGTCTGATCAACTGTGTCATTGTCAAGGATCTGTCTCGTTTTGGCAGAGACTATATTGATTGTGGCAAGTATATCGAAAAACTGTTCCCGAAGCTGAGGGTGCGCTTCATTGCGGTAAATGACCACTATGACACGGCGAACCAGGGACACGCAGACAGCTTGCTGGTCCCGTTCAAGAATCTAATCAACGATTCTTACAGCCGTGACATATCCATTAAGGTCCGAAGTAACCTGGCGGTCAAGCGGCAGCAGGGAGAGTGTATCTCCAATTTCGCTGTCTATGGCTACAGGAAGGACCCGGAGAACAAGAATCGTCTTCTGATCGATAACTATGCGGCATCCATCGTCCGTGATATCTTCCGTTGGAAGATCGATGGATACAGCCCCAATGCAATCGCAGAAAGACTTAATCTGGCCGGCGTGCTGTCTCCTATGGAATACAAACAATCCCAAGGCATCAGCTTTGAAACGAGCTTCAAGAAATCTTCCGTTGCTGAATGGAGTCATGTTGCGGTCAGGCGAATTTTGAAAAATGAAATATACACCGGTGTCATGGTGCAGGGAAAGCGCACGACACCCAATTACAAGACCAAGACCCAGATTCTCAAGGATGAGAGTGAATGGGTCCGAATTGCAGGAACCCATGAGGCGATCATTACCCGAACGGATTTTGAATTGGTTCAGCGTTTGATGCAGGAGGATACCCGTGCATGCAGCACTGACACCGCGGTACATCCCCTCAGCGGCAGACTGTTCTGTGCTGATTGTGGGGCTCCGCTGGTGAGAAAAACTGTTTCTTCCAGAGGAAAGAAATATATCTACTATATTTGTGGTTCCTATAAAAACGATTCCAGCTCCTGCACGCAGCACCGTATCAAGGAAGAACTGCTGCATAGCACTGTCCTAGTGGCAATTCAGCAGCAGGTGGCACTCCTTCTGGATATGGAGCAGGCACTCAAAAAAGTGAAGTCTTCTACATGGGAAGAGGCTGAGCTACGGAAAATCAATCAGAGCATTGAGATACAGGAACAGATCGTGGAGCGTAACAATAGCCTGAGAATGGGTGTCTATGAAGATTTGCAGGCAGGCATCCTCAGTAAAGAGGAGTATGCAAGTCTGAAGGAGGACTTTTCTGCTCGCATTGCTGCGGCTCGTCAGGCCATCGGACAACTTCAGTCCAGAAGAAGTGCCATTCAGGATGGCTTGGGTGAACAGAAAAACTGGCTGGAGCAATTCCGGCAATTCGCTGAAGTGAAGGAGCTGTCCAGAAAGCTGGTGGTCAGCATGATCGATCGGGTTTCAATCTCCAATCGGAACGAAATCGCGGTGGAATTCTGCCACAAGGACCAGTTCCAGTGCATCCTTGAATTCCTGGAAGAGCAGAAAACCGCAGCAAAGCGTAAGGAGAATCTGACACTCCTGCCCAGATTGGAGGCGGTATAAATGGCGAGAACATCAAGAAAGAACCCGGTGGCAACCGTAGCCAAGCCGGAAAAGATTGAAATTTTCCAAACGGCAATCTATCTTCGATTGTCCTTGGAGGACAATCAAAAGAAGGATGCAGATTCCCTGGCAAGTCAGCAAGCGTTGCTGATGAAGTATGTGGAAGCTCGCCCGTTTCTACAGTTGGCAGGCATTTATACGGATAACGGCTGTACCGGAACGGATTTTGACAGACCGCAATTCAAGCGGATGATGGAGGATGCCCGCGGCGGCAAAATCAACTGCATCGTTGTGAAGGATTTGTCCAGACTGGGGCGTAACTATGTGGAAGCCGGTGACTACTTGGAAAAGGTTTTCCCTTTCCTCGGGATCCGCTTTATTGCGGTCAATGACAACTACGACAGCAACAACATTAATTCCTCCGATCAGCTTGTGGCATCGCTGAAGAATCTGGTCAATGATGCCTATGCAAAGGATCTCTCCAGGAAAATCAGTACGGCGATGCAGGAGAAGCGGCGGCGGGGAGATTTTGTAGGTGCCTATGAGCCCTACGGTTATCGTAGAGATCCTGATAATACGAGTAAGCTCATCATCGACCCTGAAATCGCCCCCATTGTACAGGAGATTTTTGAACTACGTGTCACCGGGATTGGCATTGAGAAGCTTTGTCGTGTGCTGAACGAGAAAGGGTATCCGTCTCCCGGCAGGCTCCGATTTGAAAGAGGGATCATTACCCATAACAACAGAAAAGGCAGTGAGCTTCCCTGGAACCGGCATGTGCTGACGGATTTGCTCCGCAATGTGGTGTACATTGGAAATCTGGCACAGGGACGGGTTGGCGTCAGCCTGTACCAGGGGGTTCCGTACCACCAGAAGGATAAATCTGAATGGGATGTGGTCACGGGTACTCATGAGCCAATCATCAGCATGGAACTCTGGGATCAAGTTCAGGCACTGAATACAAAGCGCTCCAACGAGGCAAAGGCATCATTTGGTAAGTATGCGGATCTTCCGAAACGGCAAAATCCATACGGATCGCTGTTGCGATGTGCAGATTGCGGTCGTGTAATTAAGCAGGTACGCTCTTACAGAAAAACTGGAAATAAGGACTACTATACCTACAAATGTCCCCAGTACATTGAGCTTGGTGAGAAAGCCTGTACCTTCAGAAGGCTGACAGCCGAAGCCTTGGACCAGGCTGTGCTGGAAACTATGCGCAAGCAGATGGATGTCTTTCTTGAAATACAGACAATGCTGAGACAGTTGATGCCGAATACTGCACCAGATAACGATACCGCTGCTAACCGGAAACAGCAGATTCGTGAAGAACTGGATCGAAAGCGGAATCTGGGCGCGGCATTGTATACCGATTTTAAGGATGGAATACTCAGCCCGGAGGAATATGTCTATGCAAAGGAAAAGTATCGTACAGATATCGATGCGTTGGAGCAGGAGCTTTACGAGCTTCAGCACACAGAAGACTGCACTGCCAATGTTATCAATGGAGAGAAAAGATGGTCTGAGTTGGTTGATCGGTACTATAAAGCTGAAGTTGTCACAGCAGAGATGGTCACCGCTATGATTAAAGAAATCCGGTTGCATTCTGATTCGACGATTACGATTGAGTTCCTGCATGAGGATGATTTTGAGGCCCTTCTGGCCAAATGTGAGGCTGTGCGAGAGGAGGTTGCGTAAGAGATGAGGAAACACCTGGCCATATATTTGCGGCTTTCTTCGGAGGATATGAACGCCAGAAGCAATAGATTGAATGACGAGAGCGACAGCATCCGAAACCAAAGATTGCTGGTGGAGCAGTATATTTCCAGTAAGCCGGAGCTCGCCAAATACCCTACAGTAGAGTATTCTGATGATGGGTACAGCGGCACCAATTTTGATCGGCCGGGTGTGAAACGACTTCTGGAGAAGGTGAAGACCGGAGAGGTCGCCTGTATTGTTGTGAAGGATCTGTCGCGATTCGGACGCAACTATCTGGAGGTCGGCGACTATCTGGAGCATATTTTTCCACTTCTTGGAGTTCGTTTCATTGCTGTCAACGACCATTACGACAGCAGCAAGCACATCGGAAGCACCGGCGGCATCGATGTGGCTTTCCGCAACCTGATTCACCAGAGGTATGCCCAGGACTTGTCTGAAAAAATCAAATCCTCCAGGCATATGCAGATGCGAAAGGGAAAATTTGTTTCCCACTGTCCCTATGGATACATGAGACATCCAACGCAGAAGCATCAGATGGTAATCGATCCGAACACGGCACCGATTGTCCGGGAAATCTTTCAGGCTGCGATCAACGGAAAACGCACAACGGAGATTGCCGCAATGCTGAATGAGAAAGGGGTAGCAACCCCAATGGCCTATAAGAAGTGGCATAAAGCGCACATTCAGAACGACCTCATGTGGAGCCATCAGGCAGTCCTGAGGATCATCAAGGACTACAAATACACCGGGGCTATGGTAACTTTCAAGTGCGGAAACGAGACTGTCAGAGCCCGTTCCCAGACACGCTATAAGCCTGAAGACTGGGTCATCGTAGAAGGTTGCCACGAGCCAATTGTTTCCAAAGAAATCTACCAAAAGGCCAATGATACGATCAGAAAAGTCAAGTACAATGCTCCTATGAGAACAGACTGCAAGGATCGGCTGTACTACTGTGGGTGCTGTGGGCGACGGCTGAGGAAAACTTATGGACTGGATGAATACTTCTCTTGTCAGACTCCGCTTTACCAAAAAGATGCTGCCTGCGCCACAATTCAGTGGAGCAAATCGGCACTGGAAGAAATCCTCATTCAGGCATATCGAATGCAGCTGCGGCTGATGGAAGATGAACTTCGCAAGAGTATCCAGAGAACTACTAAGGACTTGCTTGGGGAGTGTCGCAGGAAGCAAAGACCGCTTTCAAAGGAACTGTCCACCTATGAGGGAAGCAATCTTCGGCTATATGAATCTTACCGGGCAGGAAAACTGAGTCGGGAGGAATTCATACAGAAGAAGGAAGGTATATCCAACCGGCAGAAGGAACTGAAGGCGCAGCTTGAGGAACTCATGCAGGAGGAACAGCGGCTGATGGAAGGATCTGCCCAACAGGAAGATCAGGAGCAAAGGTCAAGAGAAATGATTCAGCAACTTATTCTCTCGGATGATCAGATCAGACCGTTTATGTACGAGGCGGTGAAGCGAGTGGATGTTTATCCTTCCAGGGATCTGGAGATCACTTGGAACTTTACGGATAGTAAGCAAAAAGTAAATTAGGGAAGAAGGCAAGAAGGAACAGGGCGGGTAGCAGCACAGCTATCCGCCCTGTTCCGATTCCAAAGTGTTTGCCCTATTATTACACATCCGGTACAACCCCATGTGTTCCATAAAGACAAACGCACAGAAGATTTTTGACGAAAAAACGAGGAGATTATCCTGGAAAAAGAAATATTAAAAATCTGTTTGTCCTAGCTTGACACAAGCAGACAGCCTTGGCCGGGTGGTGATCCCCAAGGAGATCCGCCACACCCTGCGCATCAAGGAGGGGAGCCCTCTGGAAATTTACACGGAGAAGGACGGCGGCGTGACCTTCCGGAAATATTCGCCCCTGGGGGACCTGCAGGACTTCGCCGTGCAGATGTGCGACTCCATCCGCCGGAACACCGGCTGCATCGCCGCCGTTTCGGACCGGGACTCCATCATCGCCCAGGCGGGCGGGCAGAAGCGGGAGCTGCTGGACAAGCCCAACTCCCCGGAGCTGGACCAGCTCATGGAGGACCGGAAGCTCTACCGCTACGCCCCCGGCAGCGATAAGCTCAAGCCCACGGACCACTCCGACCGCTACCACCTGGGTGTCGCCGCCCCCATCCTCTGCCAGGGGGACATCCTGGGCTGCGTGATGATGCTCCTGGAGGATGGCAGCCCCCTCCCCTCAGAGCTGGACCACCGCCTGGCCTCCACCGTGGCGGAATTTCTGGGCAAGCAGATGGAGTCCTGACATTCTGTAGGGGCGATTCCAGAATCGCCCGCCCTTCCCCGCCCGATGCGAGTATTCCCTTGAGGAATACCGCAGCAAGTAAGCATTTGTATAACCTCATGTAGGGAACAGCTATGGCTGTTCCGCAGTATGCACTCTCATTGCGCAGAAACTTTGGGCGTAAAGGTAACATGGTACGAGTTCGCCGGTAAATTTTCCTGACCGGCAGGCAGTACCACGGAACGGTCATAACCGTTCCCTACATTGCATACCAGCCCCATCCTGGACACACAAAAAAGCCCGGAACCGAGGTTCCGGGCTTTCGCCTTGACAATCCCATAAAATTGGGATATACTATCCATAGAAAGTGGTGCTACCGGCAGACGGTTCCCACAATCGTGTTACAAAGAAGTAACCGCTGGTTTGCGAGACGGGCGGTTACTTCTTTTTATTATCCATGATCTGAACGACCAATGCGACAAGAGCGATGATGAGGGCACAAAACTGAAACAGCTCGGACCATGTAATCATACTGCTCACCCCCTTTTCCTGGGAATCGGGGGCAAAGAAGATTACCCCCGAAGAACAGGGGAACCGCCTACCGTTACTGGTAGCACCGCGGATAGAATAACACAGAAATTCGACAAATGCAAGAGCCGCCCGTCTGATGACGGGCGGCTTTGTGTCATTTCACTGCGATCTGAGGATGGTAGGTGGGCACGATCTCGGCCACCAGCTCCTTCATGTCGGTGGCCTCCACCCGGTAGGCGGCATCCAGCCGGGCGAGCTGCTCCTTGAAGAGCGCGTCGTCCATCTCGATGGGCTTGCCGATGTGGATGAGCTTGTTGGCGGTCTCCTGGAGGCCCTCCTCCTTCATGAGCAGCTCCTCGTAGAGCTTCTCGCCGGGGCGCAGGCCGGTGTACTCGATGGCGATGTCCACGTCGGGCTCGTAGCCGGACAGGCGGATCAGGTTCCGGGCCATGTCGTCGATCTTGACAGGCTCGCCCATGTCCAGCACGAAGATCTCACCGCCCTTGGCGTAGTAGCCCGCCTGGAGCACCAGGCTGACGGCTTCGGGGATGGTCATGAAGTAGCGGATGATCCGGGGGTCCGTGACGGTGACGGGGCCGCCGGCCTCGATCTGCTTCTTGAACAGGGGGATGACGGAGCCGTTGGAGCCCAGGACGTTGCCGAAGCGGACGGCCACGAACTCCGTCTCGCTCTCCCGGTTCATCATCTGCACCACCATCTCGCACAGACGCTTGCTGGCACCCATGATGTTGGTGGGGTTCACGGCCTTGTCGGTGGAGATCAGCACGAACCGCTTGACGCCGTGGGCCGCGGCGGCCTTGGCCATCTTGTAGGTGCCGAAGACGTTGTTCTTGATGGCCTCGTTGGGGCTGTCCTCCATCAGGGGGACATGCTTGTGGGCCGCGGCGTGGAAGACCAGCTCAGGTCGGTAGGTATCCAGCACATAGTTCACGCGGGCGGTGTTCCGGACGGAGCCGATGAGGGTCACCAGATTCAGGTCGGGATAACGCCGCTGGAGCTCCATCTGGATGTCGTAGGCGTTGTTCTCGTAGATGTCGAAGATGATGAGCTGCTTGGGGTTGGACTTGGCGATCTGGCGGCACAGCTCGCTGCCGATGCTGCCGCCGCCGCCGGTGACCATGACCACCTTGCCGGAGATGAAATTCAGGATCTCGTCCAGATTGACCTTGATGGGGTCCCGGCCCAGCAGGTCCTGGACATCGACCTTGCGCAGGCCGCTGACGGAGATATCACCGTTGACCAGCTGGTAGATGCCGGGCACCACCTGGACCTGACAGCCGGTGGTGGAGCAAATGTCGAGGAATTCCTTCCGGGTCTGGGCAGAGCCGGAGGGGATGGCGTAGATGATGCGGTGGATGGAATACTTCTCCACGGCGGCGGCGATCTCCTCCCGGCCGCCCACGATGGGCACGCCGCTCAGCCGCTTGCCCCACTTCACGGGGTTGTCGTCGATGAGACAGCAGACCCGGCTCTTGATGTAGGAGCTGTTGGTGAACTCGGTGATCAGAGCCTTACCGGCCTCACCGGCACCGATGATGAGCACATTTTCCTGGTAATTGGGATGACTCAGACCCGCCAGATGCTGGCGTACATAGCGCAGCATCCGCCAGCCGAAGCGGATGGCCAGGGTGAACAGCCCGCTGACGGTCAGGCCCATGACGTAGAAGGACTTGGGCATCTGGATCTTCAGCAGCAGAGCCAGCACATAGGCCACGATGGACAGCACCAGATAGCTCTCCAGCACCCGCATGAGCTCATCGGTGCTGACGAAGCTCCAGATGCTGCTGTACAGACCCAGGAGGCTGAACACACCGATGCAGATGGCGCACCAGGGCAGGATCACCCGGCAGTAAGTCTGCAGATACTGCGGCTCGATGGCGTTGAACTGGAAATCAAACCGCAGCCACAGGGCCGCAAAAAAGGCGACGCAGATACTGAACACATCCACCGCCGCGATGATGAGAGCCTTTTTCCGCAGCGCAAGATCAAAGCCCTTTCGTTTGTTTATCATAACAGAACCTCTCAATGAAGTGGGATATGGACATACGGATATACTATACTATACCACAGGAAAAGGTCCGTTTCAAGTGACACAATCCCATTTTTAGCCGGACATTTCCGGCTTTTTTCGGTGGATTTGTCAAGGGTCTCCAATCCCCACTTGACAGCCCGCGCGCCA
>JAFYOP010000020.1 GCA_017547885.1 Clostridia bacterium
AAATCAGAAAAAGCCATATTTTTCCCTCCTTACAGTGCATCCAGGAACGCCTGGCGCACCTGGTCCGCGGTCCTGCTCACCACAAACAGAACGTAATTGCCCCGGACCTCCACGGCGGCGTGATTGGTCAGCAGGTCGGTCTGCTCCACGCCATAGCCGTCGAAGGTGTTCTTCTGGGTCTGGAGCCGGGCGTCGATGGCGCTGCGGACGCTGTCTGCCTGATCCACGGAGGCGAGCTTCACGATCAGCAGCTCCTCGGCGCCCATGTTGGTGGCCGGGTAATACAGATGGATGCTCTCATAGGCCGCCGGGTCCAGACCGTAGAGCCGCCGGAGCATCTGGTTGTCGGCCTCCAGGACCTGGGAAAGGTCCATCTGCTCCGTGGCGGCGGCCCGGACGGCGACGGGGTCGGCGTCGCTGATGGGATCGGCGCGGAACATGAGTACCAGGGAGATCACCGCCGCCAGGGCCACGGCCCAACGGGCGATCTCAAGCAGAAGCGCTTTCATCGGCAATGCCTCCTTCCTCCAGTGCGGCCACGATCAGATTTTTGCCCCAGTGGGGGTAGAAGGACTTGGACACATGGATGCCGTCCTTCTCCCAGAGGTCTTCGTATTCCGTGCAGATGGCGCTGTTGTCCACGAAGATCACCCCATGCTCCCGGGCGGCGTCGGCCATGAGCCGGTTCCACTCGGGGATCTGGGCCAGTCGCTTCCGGTCCGCCTCCGTCAGGGAGGAGGCGGAGGAGGAGCCGGAGGTGGGGGTCGTCTCGCCGGTGGCGTCGGTCCGGGCGTTGGGGTCATGGTAGGGCAGCACGGAGCTGATGACGATGACCGCCTCGGGCAGCCGCTCCCGGATCTCCTGAACCCGGTCCAGATATTCGGAAATATGGGCCTGCAAACTACCCCAGTGGCCGATCTTGATGTCGTTCAGGCCGTAGGTCAGGTAAACATACCGGGGGTTCATGGCCTGGAGGCTGTCCAGCTTCTTGGGGATGTCCAGGATCGTCTCGCCGCTGCCGGTCAGATCCCGGCTCTCGTCCACGAAGCCGTAGTAAAAAAAGCCCACGGCCCGGCTGTCGCCCAGGATCACCGCATCCTGAAACAGGGGGAAGGGGTCCTGCTCGCCGGACTTGACCTGCCGCAGCAGCTCCTCGCGCTCGCGCTCCAGCTGCTCCAGCCGCCGCTGGCGCAGGATCTGGTCCACGGCACCGGGGTCCTGCTGCTCCAGGGCCTCCAGATAGGCAACGCCCTGGGCTGTATCCACCCCGTCACCGCCGGAGCAGCCCCCCAGCAGCATCGCCGCCGCCAGCACCCCGGCCGCCAGCGCCGTTTTTCTCTTTCTTGTCATGTATGGAAAACCGCCTTTCGGAAAGTAAAAGTTTTTTCGCGTAACTTTTATTATACCGCCTGCATGGGCGTTTCGCAAGGAAAATATCCGGAAATTGCCGAAAAAATCCGAAAAAAGCGAAGCATCCCCGACCAACCGGGGACAGCCGTACAAAAAAGAAATTTCCCGTGCAACAATTTTGAAGCCGAAGGGGGATGATGGAGAGAAGAGGACAGGATAAATAGGGAAAAGTGCTAACAGGATATCAACTATTCTACATATATACCCTTGATAGGTGGAATCTGCGATAGACAAAGCCCGGCAGAGATTGTCTGTCGGGCTTTGTTATGCGATTGATTAAGAAAGTAATCCTAACAAATACTTGTCAGCAAGTTACAAGCAAGTTAGATTACCATGAACAAAGTTTGCGATCTCACAAAAATATGCGCTATTTCAGAACATTATTTTGTGATAAAGGATAAATGTTTATTATCACAGCAAGTTATAGGCAAGTTAAATATACTCTATTTAAGCCCAATAAGGTATATATTTCATATACCTCGGTGCAGTATCAGGATCCAAAGGCTTCAACAGCTTATATTCAACAGCTTCTTTAATTAGCCGGGAAACGCTACCAGAAGAAGACGGCTTTAATCCGAAGCGTTCACGCAAAGAGCTGTTTGTTAGTTGCTCATTTTGAACCTGCTTAATGCATGCGTGAAGATAACAAGCCCAGAGTTTATCTTCAGCGGAAATACTGGAGAAAGGCATCTCTGCAAAGAGTGTCACCTTGGTATTTTCCTCGTACAGATCAATCTTTGGGGCAGGCAAAAGAGCAATCTCGCAAGAAATTACAATTTTATCCCAACCAGTTCCAAGTTCTTCACAAATTCTAAGACGACGCATTAACGCTGCCAGTTTTTCGTTTCGAGACTTTGGAGGATTGTCAACAATTCGTTTGATATCGACCATGGGTGTTCCAGGGTTTGTTATTTCAATTCGACCATCAAAGATCTCAACAACAGGCCCGGTACCGGGGATAGAAAAATCTTGATGAATCAAAGCGTTTCCAACAGCTTCTCTGATTGCAAGACTGGGATACGCTGTTTTCTTTTCACGCAGCGCACCGTTGATTACCTCCTCGGTAGGAAGAAGTGCATCAACAAAACCTAACAATCCCTCAAAACCGACGGCATATCCTTTATTTCCGGTATACTCTTTGAGCATATTGAGCCGATTATTGCCCTGATACTGGACGACACGAACTGCTTTTCGGGATAATCTCGGGAAGTCGGAAAAACGCTTAGCGAACAGAATTGCTCCGAGATTAGAAATTGCATACAGGCCATTATCCTGCTTTACAATGATGCCTTCTTCTAAATAATGGAATACTCCCTCTGCATTTGCAGGTTGAGGAGTCTTGACCAAATCAAAATAAGTCGAATACTCCAAGAAACTCAGAGCAGTAACCATATCCAAATCTTGTCTGGCGAAACGCTCTTCAAATTTGGAATTACGAAGGCGATCCCACAACTGTGCCTGGAGTGTGGGGAACTCGTTCAGTTTCTTTGTATAGCTTCCAACTCGTATATAATCAACCTTCTCAAACATTACTGTTTGATTGGCTGCTCTGTATATTATAAGAATGCCGACACTTTTATCGTCCAAAGAAACGCTGTGAAATTCAAAATCAGCATTTTTGGAGAGCAAATAACGTAGCCAGTTTTCTAATTCTTAATTACCCTTTTTCAGATTTTGCAGATTGAACTCCGTGCCGACAATTTCGTGAGTTGAATCATTAATACCCCAGAGCATATAAGCGCAGCTTTTCTCATGCAAGGCAGCACTGTTTGCAAGAGCACTAATGTCCTGACCAATCATTGTGGGATCGTAATTATTATGCTTAAATTCGAGCCAAGGAGTTTCATTCGGCAATTTACAAAGCTCACGTACCAGCCTATCGAGATTTTCCATTACTTCACCTCATGACCTGTTTTGCTATTCAACGCAAAACAGCAAATTTATGTTATTATATCATATGAAATATCGTGCTTTCAATACTTTTCTGTAACAAATAAAAGCGTTGCACCAACAGTGATGCAGGAAATGAAGAAATATAAATGATAGGAATCAACATATCGAGTCCGTTTGATACAGCATGACTCTGTCTGCTTTGTAGTAGTTAATTTTCCCCTATGCAAATCCCATTGTCCTGTGGTATACTTAACCATGAAAAACTGACACCATTTTGACACCACGACCGTGCATACCTGAGTACAGTTGTGAACACCTGCGGTTTTGTCCCAATATTTTTACGCAGCATTCCGGGGCAAAAAAACAAAGATGCGGGGTTCTGAACACATATAAAGGGGTAAAAACCATGATAAAAATCCTATTTTTGTGCCACGGCAATATCTGCCGCAGTCCGATGGGGGAATTTATCCTGAAGGACATGGTGGCCAGGCGCGGATTGGCGGAGAAATTTGAGATCGCTTCGGCGGCGGTGAGTACCGAGGAGATCGGCAATCCCGTGTATCCCCCGGCCCGTCGGGAGCTAGGAAAGCACGGCATCCGCTGCGAGGGCCATGCGGCCCATCAGATCACCCGGGCGGAGCTTGGGTATTACGATCACATCTACTACATGGACGCCTCCAACGCCCGTTGGCTCCGGCGGCTCTTTGGCCGGGATGGGGACAAGTGCCGTCCGCTCCTCGACCGGGATGTGGCCGACCCCTGGTACACGGGAGATTTTTCGCAGACCTGGGACGACATCGTCGAGGGCTGTGAGCGGATTTTGGAGGAACTCGCATGGGCGTGATGGGATTTCTGCGGTGGGACCTGTCCTGCACCGCGAGCGCTTACGAGGAGCATTTCGCCCGGGAGCTGGGGGATGCCTTTCGGGGCAGCCGGCAGAAGCGCAAGCAGCTCATCTATGCCTACGGCCTGTTCGGCGAAAAGCGGTATCAGGAGGCCCTGGAGCCGCTGGTGAGCTTGCTGCAGCGCAGCGAAAATGACGAGGACCGCCGGAGCGTGCTGCTGGCGATGGCCCTCTGCGCCAGTCGGCTGGACCGGCCCGACAAGGCCGAGGAGCTTTACCGCAAGCTCCTGGAGCTGGCCCCGGACTGTCCCCCGGCGCTGAGCAATCTGGGCCTGCTCCTTCTGCGCCGGAACCAATACCGGGAGACGGAGGAGCTTTACCGCCGGGCGGTGGAGCTGGAGCCGAAAAACGCCACCTACCGGCTGAACCTCGGTGGTCTGTATTTCGACCTGGGCTACTATGA
>JAFYOP010000058.1 GCA_017547885.1 Clostridia bacterium
CAATTCTGACAGTGCCGTGTTACCCCGCTCCGAAGTTCCGAAGAACCTCATCTCGGCGTTGGCCACGGCACGCGTCACGACCTTTTCCTTCCCTCTCTTTATCCTCTCCGGCGCCCCGCCTGGCAGGTTGTTAAGCCAGTGAACTGCATTTCTGCTGCCCTCGGCGCCTCGGAAAGTCATACTTGGAAAATTGCCTCGCCCGGTGGAGTGAAGCGGTGTTCCGCTTTCCCTTTCGAGCTACCCCGTAGCGGGGTGCGGCGGCAAGCATACATGAACAAAGACGAAACGTCAAGCGTATTTTTGCATTTTTTTGCACATCTTTTTAACCGAACTGCTCTAACCCGCACATTTTCGTAGCGGTTACACCCGAAAAATATTTTTCCATTATCGATACTTCGAAAACCAGATGGGTGAATCGGGTTCAAAATCCGGGAGCGAGGGTTTTGACTGGCTGCCATTTAACGGCAGAGCGAGAGCCGTTCTGAAAAGGTATGGTTTCTGAAGCGCAGGCTGGAACACAGGCTCCCACAAGAGCGCATAGCCAATGGCACCACTTTCATTAGCAATGAGAATATTCAACTGATAATATTCGTTTTCCTTTACTTCGATAGTTTTACCTGTTGTATAACAACCATTCCGGCTTTCCAGAACAGTCTGTCCGCCGAAGTTCACTCCCAGATAATCATCCCCTACCCCGCAGAAACGGATTGTTCCGGATACGGGTGATTTTACCTTGCCCCTATAAAGCAGAACCACGGCCGACGGAGTGCTGCGTTCTTCGCGCACAATCATTTTTGATGTCAGCGTTTCGCATGTGAACGGCATATAGAAATACACTGCGTATAACATTTCGTGCCACCTGTAATACCGCGCCAATTCCCGGGTTTCCCACTTTTTGAGATAAGAAGCCAGGCGGGCTTGAAATGCCTGCGAGTCCACCTGTCCGTTCCGCATGATATCCGAAGGGCCTGCTCCTTTCGTTTTCTTTAAGTCAAACAAAGTTCCACTCAGAAAACACACTTCTCCCTCCGGACGCTCCTCCAAATCCACTTCCCATGATAGCAAATCCCCGGCACGGGAAGAGTCAAACATCAGGAGCATCAGAAAAAACAAATGCAGCATTTTTTTCATACCCGGAAACGCATTACCCCCCGCCAGCATACTGACGAGGGGTATTGAAGGATTATTTCATGGTTTATATCAGGGCACGGCCACCCAGATGGGGGAGTCGCTATCAAACTCAGGCCACTGCATCTCACCACCGCCGGAGTGCTTACCGATAAGCGTCTTGAGATCTTCGCGGTTGGGTTCCGAGAAGTTGGTGCGGAAGAGGTAGAATTTCTTATCGCCACTTACCTTGCCATTCTTCACGACAGGATTGCCCGTTACATTTTCCCACATGAGGACGTAACCAAACTTACCACCTTCTTCCGTAATGGCAATTTCGATGGGATAGGAGACGCCTTCCTTGACATTCACCTTGGAACCAACGGTCAAGCCGCCGATTTCTGCATTCCAGGTAGGAATACCGGGATATTGCACGAATTCGTAATCTCTGTGTGCCTTATCTTCACCAGACTTAATGCGGGCCTTATATTTGGCATGATCTCCAGTGGAAATGTGCACCTTGCTCAAATCCCCCTTGACATAGGCGCTCGGCAGACGATAGCCACCTTCCAGAACAACCTTGCCACCAAAACGCACACCAATGTAGTCGTCACCCAGACCGACGAAACGTATGGTACCCGTGACAGGAGACTTAACCTTACCACGATACACAACCAGCCATGCCGCAGGCTTTACCTTCTGGGCG
>JAFYOP010000059.1 GCA_017547885.1 Clostridia bacterium
CCACCACCTCGTCGTCGCGTACTGCGCTTACTCGCGGCCATATTCCAGGGAACATGCCCTCTCGTTCGCTTCGTCGCTCCTCCTCTCCGCTCAAAATCGTCGCTTGCGCTTTGGATTTTGTGCGGTATCTTGCGGAAAAGCGGGACGTGCTTGCGGGAAGGTTTGGGGGTGTATCGCCGCCCTTTTAAGGTGCTTTTTCCCTTGCGGGAAAAAGAGGCGTGCTTTCGGGAAGGTTGGGGGATTACCACCCTTTTAAAGTGGCTTTTCCTTTGGGAAAAGCGGGTGAGGATGTCTGAGGGGTGGGAGGAATGCTCCCCGAAAAGGGATGAATTTATCTAATCCCACCCGCCACCCTTTTTACGTAGCTTTTCCTTACGGAAAAGCGGGGTGTGCTGTCGGAAGGTTTAGGGGGACGCCGCCTTTTTAATGTGCTTTTTCCTGCAGGAAAAGAGATGTGCTGGCGATAACCGCATATCCCATCCCCTTCTCCCCCTTTTTAACTGAGTGAGGAGAGCGGCATCCGTTTGCGACTTGCGTGGCGGCGCTTGCGTATTTCACCCGCTATCCTTTTGCCCATACAAAAAAGCCGCCTGGGGGCGGCCTTTACTGTGATGTTTTACGCTACCAGCCACTTGTACTTTTCCACACTGTACAGGGGCACAAAGGGGATAAGTATGGGCACGGTCTTTACGTATTCCTGATAGACGGGGTCGGAACCGTAGTTGCGGTTCTGCCGCAGCTCCAGCCTGCGGGCGCCGCTGAACATTACAAACACTATGCCAAGATAGCCTGTAAGCGCCATTATCCACTGGCCCGGGCCTGTGAGGGCGCCGATGCCGCTTATCAGCACGCCGGTCCAGAATATCAGCTCCCCAAGGTAATTGGGGCAGCGCACTATGCGATAAAGGCCGGTATCCACAAAGCGGCGGGGATTCACCTTCTTGGCCCTGCTCTTCTGCATATCGGCGGCAGATTCCAGCACTATGCCAAACAGCATTACCCCTGCGCCGATGTATGTCCATACATTGCTGCCGCTGCCGTTGCTGAGGCGATAGAATACCGGCAGCACCTGAAATACGTACAGGGCGGCACAGGTGACCCATATGGCAACCTTTACCCCAAATGGCACGGTCTTGCCGTCCTTTACCTCGCCCTTCATGTTTTTCATGTATGAACCGCCGCCAAACTCACGGGCCGCAAGATAGCCCCCCAGCCTGCAGCCATACACAATAAACAGCCCGCAGCATATTATTGTACCTGCGCTAAGGCCCTGCCTGTACAGCAGCAGCATCAGTATGCCCTCCGCGGCAATGGAAAAGCCGTAGCCAAGGGATATGAACCATACGTAGTTTTTAAAGCCTATGGAGCTTACCACAAGGGCTGTAATAAGCAGCAGCCATATGTATGAGGGGAATGCCATTTTAAAAAGTTCTCCTTTTAGGTTGATTTATTATCAGCTCTTTTTGCTGAGGAAGGCTATGGTGGTGGCGATCACCACACAGTTTACTATCAGGCCCACTATGTTCATAATGATAACATTGAACACAGCGAACATCAGCACGCAGATAACAAAGGCTATCTTCAGCGCCCGCTCGTTGTCCTTAAACCTGAACACCGCAATGGAATATTCCAGATTGGCAATTACAGGCAGCCAGCCCGCTATGCCCCGGTTATTGAAGTATATGCCCAGCACAACGCCCAGCAGGATAAGCACATATTCCACCCACCTGCGCTGCTTTTTGCCAAGGGCAGCCATATTGCGCAGTATGCTTACGGCGTTCTGCACAGAGGCGCTGTACCCCTTGAGGAATATGGAACCTGCGCAGTATATGGCCTGGCCCACGCTCTGGGCTATCAGCACACCCTTGGGGCTTTTGCGGGAGGAGCTGAAGGCATCCGCAAGCATTGCCAGCAAAAAGCAGGCATTTCCTATGATTATGAATTTATCCATTGGCGTTCCTTTCAAGCACAAACCATGCTATTTATCCAGCTCCAGCCTGTACAGCCTTTGCCTGTGGGGATCAAGGAAGGTATCTATCTCCCCCGCCTGCTGCCAGCCGTATTTTTCATACAGTCCGATATGGGAGGTAAAAAGGAACAGCTCTCTCTCACGAAGATTCGCCTCGGCGTTCTCCTTTACCGAGCGGAGCAGAAAGTCTCCGTATCCCTTTTTCCTGTACTGTGCATCCACATACACGTTTGCAAGCCACGGGTATATATCCGGCCTTGCAAACAGATCCTCATATGTAAACTGATACATGCCTATAAGCTCATCCCCAAGGTACAGCCCGTATGTTTGGGGCAGGCGCCGCGTATTCAGGCTGTGAGCCATATAGCTGCGCACCGCGTCAAGGGCGTATCCCTCCGCCTCTCCCCACCAGCCGTACATCCAGCCGGTGATCTTCTCCAGTTGGGAGCTGTCGGTTATTCTGCTTACCCTCAGTTCCATCAGGCTTACCTCGATATGCTTTATACACTGTGGATTATAGCAATAATAGCCGCGATACGCAATGAATACAGGCCATTCCCGCCATGTTTGGGTGGACATTTTTCTGCATTCCTTTATAATACTTTTATACTATTCTGCAAGGAGGATATGCTATGGCAGGAAATATCGTTAACGCTTTGATAGAGATCCCTCTGGGCTCCAAGAATAAATACGAGCTGGACAGCAAAACGGGCCGCATCAAGCTGGATCGTGTACTTTACGCTTCCATGATGTACCCCGCCGAATACGGCATAGTGGAAAACACACTGGCTCCTGACGGGGACGCGCTGGACATACTGGTAATATGCTCCGATCCCACCTTCCCCGGCTGCATAGTTCCCGCCCGTGTGCTGGGCTATCTTGAGATGACGGACAACGGCAAAACCGACTACAAGCTGATATCCGTGGTGGACTGCGACCCCCGCTACAACAACTATCAGCGCCTTGGCGACCTGAATCCCTTTATACTGGAGGAGATAGCCAATTTCTTTGCAAACTACAAGGTGCTTCAGGGGGTAAAGGTTGAGGTTGGCGCCTACCACGATATGGAGGACGCCATGGCGGTAATAGACCAATGCCGCAGGGCATACAAGGGATAGTACCCACTTCACCAAACAAAAAAGACACCTTACGGTGTCTTTTTTACTTGGTGGAGCATAGGGGATTCGAACCCCTGACCTCAACATTGCGAACGTTGCGCGCTACCAACTGTGCTAATGCCCCATAGCACTAATTAATATACAACAGCGGGGGATAAAAATCAACCGATAATTAAAAAATATCCATATTTCTCTTGACAAAGCATGTCTTATACGCTAAAATACATAATGCGCGTTGAAACAACGCATGTGCCTTTAGCTCAGCTGGATAGAGCGTTTGGCTACGGACCAAAAGGTCGGGGGTTCGAATCCCTCAAGGCACGCCAACAAAAGACGGACATCTTCGGATGTCCGTTTTTTGTTTTTGCAATCGTTGCGTTGAGGGATTCGAAGGGTGCGGCCGCGGCTTGCAGCGGCGAAAAACCATCCTGTGAATGGTTTTTCAGCACCCCGGGCTGGCGGCGGCACTGCCCCAGTGACGCCGGGAATCCCTCAAGGCACGCCAACAAAAGACGGACGTCTTCGGATGTCCGTTTTTTGTTTTGCGCTTATGCTCTTTTGCATTATTTTTATATATTAATTTTATATATCAGTCCTTTCCTTGTTATATATCTTCCCGTGTGCTAACATAATCAAGGCATTTAAAAATTTAACTGTTTTTTAACAAAAAAAGGGAGTTTTTTATGGAAAACAACAAGCAGTTTCAGCCGTACGTCTCGGCGGATAAAATCACCCCCGAGCTTACCGCTACCTCTGTCATCATGGGTATCATACTGGCCGTAGTATTCGGCGCAGCCAATGCATACCTGGGCCTGCGCGTGGGCATGACGGTATCCGCCTCTATCCCCGCCGCAGTTATCGCCATGGGCGTTATCCGCAAGATCCTGCGCAAGAACTCCGTTCTTGAAAGCAACATGGTTCAGACCACCGGCTCTGCCGGCGAATCCGTTGCCGCGGGCGCTATCTTCACCCTGCCCACCCTGTTCCTGTGGGCCGCAGAGGGCAAGATGGACAAGCCCGG
This sequence comes from Clostridia bacterium, assembly GCA_017547885.1. GTDB lineage: Bacteria > Bacillota > Clostridia > Christensenellales > CAG-138 > SFEL01. The sequence continues at coordinate 4,109 of JAFYOP010000059.1, forward strand.
CCTGCTGGAGATCACCCTCATCGCCCTCATCGGCGGTCTGCTGGGCGTATTCTTCATGGTTCCCCTCCGCAACGCTCTCATCGTTAAGGAGCACAACACCCTGCCCTATCCCGAAGGAAAGGCCTGTGCAGAGGTTCTGCTGGCCGGCGAAGAAGGCGGCTCCAACGCCTCCACTGTGTTCACCGGCATGGGCTTCGCCGCTGCCTTTAAGTTCCTCATTGACGGCCTTAAGGTCGTTCCCGGTGAGGTCGCCTTCCGCGTAAAGGGCTATGCCGGCGAGATCGGTACCCAGATCTATCCCGCCGTAATGAGCGTAGGCTACATCTGCGGCGCCCGCATCTCCTCTTATATGTTTGCCGGCGGTATCCTCAGCTGGCTGGTACTCATCCCCATGATCGTGCTGTTCGGCGCCGACCTGATACTGTATCCCGGCTCCGCCCCCATCAGCGAGATATTCGCTTCCGCCGGCGCTTCCGGCATCTGGAGCTCCTATGTGCGCTATATCGGCGCAGGCGCCCTTGCAGCAGGCGGTATCATCAGCCTGATCAAGTCCCTGCCCCTCATCGTAAAAACCTTTGCAGGCGCCGTCAAGGGCTTTGGCGCCTCTGCTGAAAACAGCACCCTGCGCACCGATCAGGATATCAGCATGAAGGTGCTGCTTATCGCCATCGGCGTTCTTACCCTTATGGTATGGCTTATCCCCGCCATCCCCGTATCCCTGCTGGGCGCTGTTATCGTAGTTGTATTCGGCTTCTTCTTTGCCACCGTATCCTCCCGCATGGTAGGCCTGGTAGGCAGCAGCAACAACCCCGTTTCCGGCATGGCCATCGCCACCCTGCTGGTTGCCACTCTGGTGCTTAAGCTCACCGGCGACGCAGGTGCACACGGCATGCAGGGCGCTATCGCCATCGGCTCCATCATTTGCATCGTAGCGGCCATCTCCGGCGATACCTCTCAGGACCTTAAGACCGGCTTCCTGCTGGGCGCGACCCCCAAGAAGCAGCAGCTGGGCGAAGTTATCGGCGTAGTAGCCTCTGCCCTGGCCATCGGCGGCACCCTGTACCTGCTGGATTCCGCATGGGGCTTTGGCGGCGCAGAGCTTTCCGCTCCTCAGGCCACCCTTATGAAGATGATCGTTGAAGGCGTTATGGAAGGCAACCTGCCCTGGACTCTGGTATTCATCGGCGTATTCATTGCCATTCTTATCGAGGTTCTGGGTCTGCCCGTTCTGCCCGTTGCCATCGGTATCTACCTGCCTATCCATCTGAGCGTTTGCATCATGATCGGCGGCGTTATTCGCTGGTTCTTTGACAGAAGCAAGAAGGCTGACAAGGACCGCATCGTAAATGACGGCGTTCTGTACTGCTCCGGTATGATCGCAGGCGAAGGTCTCACCGGCATCCTGCTTGCTCTGTGCGCAGTTCTGGGCATAGACAAGGTTATCGACCTGTCCGGTATGCTGGGTCTCTCCCCCATGGCTTCCACCATCGGCAGCCTTGTGGTATTTGCGCTGATCATCCTGTGCATGCTTAAGTTCACCGCCTGGAAAAAGCAGGACCTTAAGTAATGGCAGCGAAAGGCAAAAAGAAAGACGCTCCCGCAGAAAATTACCTGCTAAGGGTGCCTGTGCATCCCAAGGGTATGAACTGGAGCGCAAACAACGAAGGCATAGTGACCCTTGAAAAGCCCAACACAGGCCTTATGAACAAAATTGCTCAGCTTATATTCAGCAAGCCTGAGATAAGCTACATCCACCTTGATATGCACGGCAGCTTTGCATGGCTGAATACCGACGGCATTCGTGATATCACCGCCATCGGCCTCCTTGTAAAGGAGCGCTTCGGTGAGGAAGCAGAGCCCCTCTACGAGCGCCTTGCAATGTTTTATCAGGTAATGGACAGCTACGGCTTTGTTCACTGGAAGGAATAACGTAATGAAAGCGGCTGCCTAAACGGCGGCTGCTTTTTGTTTTGTGCGTATTGCGCAGTGCATAAATATATAGTATAATTGCATCAGCTTCAGGGGGTGGTGAAATTCCACACCGGCGGTGAAGGGGCATTGCCCACAAGTCCGCGAACCTCTGCCTTGCAGAGGCCGAATCGGTCAGAATCCGATACCGACGGTAAAGTCCGGATGAAAGAGGCTGCACAAGGAAGACTTAGTGTACTACCCCCGCAAAGCATAGGCTTGCGGGATTTTTTTGTGCAGTTCCCCAAATTTTATAATATTTGTGGGAGGAAGCAATATTTTATGAAGAACGAAAAAGTAAACCTGCTGGTAAAGAAGGGCCTGCTGTGCGCCCTGTCTCTGGTACTGATGTACCTGGTACGTTTTCCCCTTTTTCCCGCCGCGCCCTACCTTGAGTATGACATGGCGGATGTGCCCATACTCATCGGCACATTCATGTACGGCCCCGCCACAGGCCTCCTTATCACCGCAGTGGTAAGCGTGCTCCAGTGGCTGCTGGTATCCCCCGCAAGCGGCTGGGTAGGTGCGCTGATGCACTTTATTGCAACAGGCGGCTTTGTTATCGTAGCCGGCCTTATCTACCGGGCAAAGCACACCCGGGGCGGCGCGGTGCTGGCCCTCATCGCAGGCACTCTGGTAATGACCGCCATTATGATACCCCTCAATATGTACTTTACCGTACATTACAACGGAACCCCCGCCGAAGTGGTAAAGGCGATGCTGGTTCCCGTCATAATCCCCTTCAACCTGTGCAAGGGCGGCATAAACTCTGTAGTTACCTTCCTGCTGTACAAGCGGGCAGGCAAGGTGCTGGGGCTGATAAAGAAGCAATAGCTTGCATCACGGCATTCAAAAGGCAGGTTTCTTTCCTGCCTTTTATATTTTGCCGCAGGAAAAGCCCGCATGTCGATTATCTAATCCCCCCCTCCACCCTTTTAATGTATCTTCGCCTTGCGGCGAAGACGGCAGATGACGATCATTGCTTATCCTAAAAATCATAGCATGGTTATTAACCTACGCCCTGTTAGTACGTCCGCTTCTCCCACAGGGAGAAGCTTCCTTGAAGGGTGGTGGGGCGGGTATAGATAAATTCCAACGCAAAAAGAGCGACCTGAGGTCGCTCTTTCTGTATGTAAGCTGATGCTTAATTACTCAACGATGGAGGCTACAACGCCGGAAGCAACGGTACGGCCGCCTTCACGGATAGCGAAGCGGAGACCTTCGTCCATGGCGATGGGGGTGATCAGCTCGATTTCCATGGCGATGTTGTCGCCGGGCATTACCATCTCTACGCCTTCGGGCAGCTTGATGGTGCCGGTTACGTCAGTGGTACGGAA
>JAFYOP010000060.1 GCA_017547885.1 Clostridia bacterium
CCTTTCGGGGAGCATCCCAGGGCTCATTCCCCGGCTCACTTGCAAACATAAATTTTTGAAAGGGATTTAAAGAAATGAAGAAGATTTTCGCAATCGCTCTGGCTCTGGTCATGGTTCTCTCCATGGCTTCCGCCTTTGCTTTCTGCCCCGCTGGTACTTATGACTGGGCTTGCGCAACTGACGTATGCAACTTTGGCAAGGCCACTGTTGAGGTTGTTCCTTATGTAGTAGCAAATGACTGCGACGGTAAGGGCTCTACTTATGTTCAGTCTGACTGCGCTGCTGCTGTATTTGGCCAGAATGTTTATTATGCCATCAAGGTTACCGTACCTGCTGACATCAACGACGAATGGTTCTCCAAGGCTGTTCTGGATGTTGATCTGACTGGCATCGACGGCACTGAGTTCACTGCTAAGGGTCTGCAGAAGGCCATCAGCAAGGATGAGAACTACGGCAAGAAGGAGCTGACCTACTACTTCGACAGCACCTCTACCGTAATCTCTGCTGATGCTGAAACTTTCGAGCTCAAGAACGTTATTTGGACCAAAGCTACCGTAAACAACGCCAAGACCGCTAAGGTTTGCGCTACTCTGACTTCCGAGCTCTATCCCGTTGACAAGTACGTTGAAGTTGGCAACTACAAGGTTATCTATCGCACCGCTGACAAGAACCTGGTAGTAGACGTATTCGATGGCAAGAACTGGGATTACAGCGCAGCTATCATTCACTTCAACAAGGATTCCAAGGTAGAGTGGGTAGCTTCCGACTTCGAAGGCTCCGCTACTGATAACAAGTTCGTTGCTTGGGACGGCGATCAGCTCGTAAAGGCTGACGGCACTCGTGTAGGCACTTCCTGCGGCGCTGCTGCTAAGGTAGCTGCTGCTCTTAAGTACTTCAACATCAACTTCGGCACCTGCATCACCGAGAAGGCCATCAAGGCTAACTTCGGTTGGAAGGACGAAGTAAAGGCTTGCGCAACCTGGAGCTCCAACGCTATGTCCGTTGTAGACGCTGAGTGCGTAGTAGCCATCCCCAAGACCGGTGATGCTTCCGTTCTTGCTTGGCTGTTCTAATTAAACTAAACGACTAACTCACTGCTTTGCCCAAGGAAACTTGGGCAAAGCATATGTAATTCCACATGGGCTTAGCACGAAAGAAACCTCCCCGACTGGGGAGGTTTTTTGATGTGCGATTTTATCTATACCCACCCGCCACCCTTTTAACGTAGCTTTTCCTTACGGAAAAGCGGGGGGTGCTGTCGGGAAGGTTTAGGGGGACGCCGCCTTTCCAATGTACTTTTCCCTTGCGGGAAAAAGAGATGTGCTGTCGCAAGCTCTGTCATCTTCCCGGTTCTCCCTCCGGGAGAGCTGTCACCGCAGGTGACTGAGAGGGCAGTACCATGCACACGACCTGCCCTCTCCGGCTTCGCCGGGCACGGCCACCTCTCCCATAGGGAGAGGCAGGGGGGGCAGTGTTCGTCTGCGACTCGAACGGCGGGGTTAACGTGTTCCGCCAACCGATCCCATAACAAAAACGCCCTCCGCTTGGAGAGCGTTATTTTTGTTTTGCTTTAGTATTTCAGCGCCTCTTCACGGGTCATCCAGAAGTGTATGCCGTGGGTGGATTCCACCCAGCGGTCCTCGGTGAATTTGTCCGGGATGGCCCATTCGCCTTCGCGGTAGATGAAGTTTTCGTCCACGTAGGAATTGGCCCAGGAGTAGCGCTCTGTGAAGTCCACGCTGGTGATGGTCAGCACCTTGGCCTTGCTGCAGCGGCAGGCGTCGTTGGTGGCGCAGGTGCGCCCGGCGTCGGCGGGGATAAGCAGCATTATCATGCGGTTTTCATAGCCCTTTTTGTAGCCTATGAATGCGCCCTTTTCGGGACAGCGCATGCGGTAATGGCGGGTGTTTTCATCATCCACTACGCCATCCAGCTTTGCCTGCTCCAGCCATGCGGAAAGAAGCTCCGCGCCGCTGATGTCGGCATCTGTCAGGTCTGCACCCCGAAGGTCTGCCCCTGTCATATCGCAGCGGACAAAGCGGGCATTTCTGAAGATGCAGTTTTGAAACCTGCCGTGGGCAATGGCGCCGTCGGTGAAATCACAGCCGGAAAGGTCGCAGTCGGCAAAGGCCCACCATGAGCAGTCCATATTGGAAAAATCCATGCCGCTCAGGTCGCAGTTTTTCATCTCCACCTGAGTAAGGCTGCCGGACTCCCGCGCCTCTGCAAGAGCATGGAGCAGCTCTTCCCGACTTGCATATTCTGCCATGGGGGTCACCTCCTTAGGGTCAAGGCTTATATTACAGCTCCTTTATTTCCAGCTTGCCAAGCTCACCCTTGGCGATCATCTCCTCCACCTCACTTGCCACCGGCACGGAATCCGACGCGCCGGGGCGGGTCACGCATATTGCGGAGGCAGTGGTGGCGTGCTCAAGGCACTTTTCAACAGGCAAACCGCTGAGCATGCCCCTGAGGAAATAGCCGTTGAAGGTATCTCCCGCGGCGGTGGTATCCACGGCGTGCACATGATGTGCGCTGCAGGCTACGGTGCGCCCCTGATAATGGCACATGGAGCCACGCTGACCCAGTGTCAGCAGTATGTTTACGCCGGGATAGCGCTTTGTAAGGGCGGGGATTATGTCCTCGTCAGCAGCAGCGCCGGAGAGGGCGCGGCCTTCCACCTCGTTTACCATCAGCCATGTAAGCTTGTGTATGGGGTAGGTGAGCACCTTGTCGTCCATGGGTGCGGCGTTCATGGCAATGGGCATGCCCCGGCGGGTCGCTTTTTCAATTATGTAATCCGTAAGATTCAGCTCGTTCTGTATCAGCAGCATGGTTTCGGGGCCAAAGTTATCCAGCACGCTGTCGATAAACTCCACAGTCAGCGCCTGATTGGTGCCGCCGTAAAGGAGAATGCAGTTCTGGCCGCTGTCCGCCACCTGAATACTGGCGTGGCCGCTTTTGCCGCTGACGGGCTTAAGGTAGTCCAGCTTTACGCCGTTCTCCATCAGCTTATCCTTGAGCATCTGGCCGTCCTCACCAAGAAGACCTGCGTGGTATACCGTGTTGCCGGCCCTTGCCATGGCGATGGACTGATTGAGCCCCTTGCCGCCGCAGAAAAACTGCAGATCCTTGGACAGCTTGGTTTCCCCCGCCTCAAGGAAGGTATCCACACGGTACACAAAGTCTATATTGAGGGAGCCGAAGTTCAGTATATTCATGCCTGCCTCCCGTATTTGGCCATAAGGCCCATGAACTTATCCACAAAGGCTTCTCTGTTTACATCCAGCACCACGAGGGTGTTCTTAAAGTCGAACTGATAGTCGCTGTACAGGTCGGTAACGGTCTTGCCGGCGGTGTATCTGCCCTTGGTCTCCACACGGACACCCGCAAGCTCAGCGGTAAACATGTCAGGCTCCACGCAGTAGAACACGGGGCACACGTCGTGGAGGAAAACCCCGTCAAAGCCAAGGCTGGTGGTAAAGGCAAGGCTGGTCTGCAATGCGCGGCTGAGGAATTTGCCCTGGGGGCCGTATTCTGCAAGCTTATCTATCTCGGGGGGCATTACCTTTGCCTTGAGGGTAACGTCAAGGCCGCACATCACCACAGGGATGCCGGACGCAAACAGCATATCCGCCGCCTCGGGGTCAACGTATACATTGAACTCCGCCGCGGGGGTGGTGTTGCCCATGGTGGCGGAACCGCCCATTATGACCGCCTTCTTGATAAGGCGGGGCAGGTCGCCGTACTTTGCCAATGCCATGCCGATATTGGTAAGGGGGCCCACCGCAACCAGTATAAGCTCGCCCTCCGCCTCCACGGCGGCGTCATACAGGGCGTCCCATGCCTTTTTCTCCTGCTCCGGAGCAGCAGAAGGGGGTATCTCCGCGCCGCCAAGGCCGTTTTCGCCGTGAACGTATGCGGCGGTTACAGGCTCCCTTCTCAGGGGCCTGTCGGCGCCCTTATATACAGGTATATCCGCTCTGCCCCCAAGGGCGATAAGATCCCTTGCGTTGGGGTAGGTATGCTCCAGCAGAACGTTGCCGGATACGGCGCTTACGCCCTTGATATCCAAAGCATCCAGCTGAAGGGCGGCAAGTATTGCGGCGGCGTCATCCACGCCGGGGTCACAGTCAAACCAAATGGGTATCTTTTTCATTATGCGTCCTCCCCGTATGCCTTGACGGAGTCAATGATGAGCTCCACAAAGGCCTCTCTGTCTATGCCAAGGATAACTCTTGCGTTGGGCTCTTTGCCGGTGACGCCGAATACATCGCCAACGGTGGTGCCCTTGCAGAATTCGCCGTGGGTCTCGATATCCACGTGTAAATCCCTAAACTGCATTATCTCAGGCTTTATAAGGGCCGCCACAGCCACCGCATCGTGAACGGGGGCGCCGGTATAGCCCTTGTTTTTATGGAAAATGTAGAAGAACTCCAGCCACTCGGACACCACTTCCGCAACCTTGTTGCCCACGGCCTTTACCCTTGCAAAGTCCTCCGGGAACACCAGCGCCTTTTCGGTCACGTCCAGGCCCGCCATGGTGATGGGCAGACCGGAATTAAACACGATATCCGCCGCCTCCGGGTCAACCAGTATGTTGAACTCCGCCGCGGGGGTCCAGTTGCCATAGGCGATGCCGCCGCCCATCATGTAGATGTGGGCGATCTTGTCCTTAAGCTCGGGATGAGTCAGCAGCAGTGATGCGATGGTAGTGAGAGGGCCTGTGGGAATGAGGGTTATCTTTTGGTCGCTTTCCTGCAAGGTACGGGCCATCAGCTCCACGGCGCTAATATCCTGCACCTCCATCTTGGGCTCAGGCAGCACAGGGCCGTCAAGGCCGGTCTGGCCGTGAACATTGGGGGCTACCATGGGGTCGGTAAAGAGGGGCCTTGGCCTGCCCTTTGCAATGGGGGCCTCAAGGCCTATGAGGGTGCATATTCGCCGGGCGTTGTAGGTGGTCTTTTCCAGAGTCTGGTTGCCGCATACGGTAGTGACCGCGCGGATGTCAAGCAGTGGGCTGGCCTTTGCCACCACCCATGCTATGGCGTCGTCATGGCCGGGATCGCCGTCCAGAATAACGGGGATTTTTTTGATGTTTTCCATATTCACTCTGCCTTTTCGATTTTTGATTAAATTACGGAAATGCTGCGAACTTGTCTTACTTTAAATTATAATCCCCCTTCCCCTGCATAGTCAACAAAAGCCCCCTTTGACCGCATGGGACACCCATTGTATGGGTGGAAGGATAGCGGGTGAAATACGCAAGCGCCGCCACACAAGTCGCGGGCGGACTGCCGCTCTTTCGACATCACCACCCTTATACCACAGTTGGGTGATGTGCATGGAGAAGCTGGGGCGTGAAGGCGCGAAGGAGCGCCTGAGTACAGATCGTAACTTTGGTGTGATGATGGTTAAACAAAGAGGGTGACGGGCGAACAAAGAGAGTGTAAGCGTCCCCGGGAAAAAACCAGGGCTCATTCCCCGGCTCACTTGCAA
>JAFYOP010000061.1 GCA_017547885.1 Clostridia bacterium
ACGCCATCTGGCAGAAGCTCCAGCAGGGCATGGTCTCCCCCGAGGAAGCCTACATGAAGGCCATCGATAAAGCCCGTTTCAAGAACTTCCTGCCCAAGGGCATGGAAACCCTCGCCAACGCCGGCGGCGCATAAGGCTGGATGTCATTCAATTATCCAACGCGCATCGGGAATATCCCGGTGCGCGTTTCATTTATAACCAGATGTGGAGATATTATTATTGCCTGACGAATGATTTCTGTGTATAGTCTGATACAGAAGCCTGCTGCGGAATAAGCTATGAAAAAACGCATCCTGATTGATATCCTGTTCATGCTGGCGGTGGTGTCACTCACCCCTGTCCAGGTATGGAACATGGTGATACGCCCGTTCCCCTCAGCCGGGTATGAGTATTTCTGCCTGTCGATGTTGCTGCTGGCGTGGCTTGTTCCGGTGCTGCTTGTGGCGCTGGGGATGCAGCGGCAGTGGTTCAGATGGCGGATGACACCGTGGTTCTTGTGCGGTTTCCTCTGCGCCTGGACTTTGCAGATGGTGAAAGATAGGAATCACCATTTTACCACAGCTGTTCTGTCGGGGAATCTGGTCACGGCGGAATTGCTGCTGCACGCGGGGGCTGATATCAATGCCGTGGACTCCCACACGAGCCAGACGCCCCTGCAACGCGTGCTTACCATTCGGCTTACACCGGAGGCCGCTGATTGGTTTGACCCCCACCGGAAGGAGCTTGCGGAGTGGCTGATATCCCGTGGAGCCGGCCCAGAGACCACCTAAACCCAGATTCCCGTTTCGGTGGTAGTTTATGCGTAATGTCTCGAAAGAGCCGAAGAGCCCAGACAAGAATCCAGCCATGGGTCGGGGACTTTGAGAGGGGGGGATGCTCGGGCATATATTGAGTATTGGTATGAATCGTAGAGTATTAAGGTTAGCTTTGGATGTGTGGTCTGTGAGTTTTGCTGCCGAGGCACAGGGCTCGGAGCGGGGCTCGTATTTTTGCCATTACGATGGCTGCGGGCGTTATCTGGGCAAAACGGTGTTTTAATAATGGTAAGAATGATGCGGAATCGTTTTTCACTTGCTGCTTATCTGGCAATCATGCTGCTGAATGGTTGTTTAACACACTCGGCCGATACTCTGCCGGTTCGGGTAGGCTTTGCTCCTGAATCAGTGGAGGGCAGGGAAGTATGCATCGTTTCTGAATCGGGGGAGGTAAGCAAGTTTTGTTTTTCATCAGGAAATACCAGCATCCTGAGCAAGGAGATACGCCCTGGATATGGAAATCTCATCCGATATAGGCGCACCGGTTCGAATTCAGCCTCTATTGAGGTAGAAGAATGGGAGTTTGTTTACAAATACACCTTGCATTTTACGTCTCCCTCCGCAGGTACTGCAACAGAAAGCGGATATGGCGAGGGTACGGAGTGGAATAACTCTGGAATTCATTTTCAGATAAAATAAATATCTTCTCGGCTGGTGTACTCTATGCGTTCATAATAAAGAGCTAGCCTGTTTTATAGGCTTTCCTGTGCGCCCGTGGTGTGAATAAAAAATGAAAAAAATGAAAAAAAGTCTTGCATTCGCATGGGAAGTTGTGTATAATCCGCCCGTCCCCACTAGGACAAACAAAAACAGAAACGGGGTATTAGCTCAGTTGGTAGAGCGTCTCAATGGCATTGAGAAGGTCAGCGGTTCGAATCCGCTATGCTCCACTTCTACGGACTGGCGGCAGATTTTTAGCAAATCTGCCGCCTGTTTCATTTTTGCCTATGGCTTAGCGGGTTACGCGCTGCCCGGTTGCATCCCTGTTAGGGCTAAAACAGGCCGTTAAATGCAATCC
>JAFYOP010000009.1 GCA_017547885.1 Clostridia bacterium
CATAGTCAGCGTGGCTGGGGCAGTCTACGTGGGCATAGTGACGGTTGTCGGTCTCATACTCTACGTGTGCGGTGTTGATGGTTATTCCACGGGCCTTCTCTTCGGGGGCCTTGTCGATTTCGTCGTAGCGCATTGCTGCGGCCTTACCCTGCTGAGAAAGGGTCATGGTGATAGCGGCGGTCAGGGTGGTCTTGCCGTGGTCTACGTGGCCGATGGTGCCGATGTTTACATGGGGCTTGGTACGTTCAAATTTTGCCTTTGCCATTGTAACTGTTGTCCTCCAATTAATATTTATCAGTATTTTTATTTTTGCTTTAAGGCGCATCCGCGCCATTGTATTTTAGTAGATCCTGCCAAGTATCTTCTTGGCGATCTGCTCGCTCACCTGCTCGTAATGATCAAACTGCATGGTGAAGGTGCCTCTGCCCTGAGTTGCGGAGCGCAGGTCGGTCGCATAGCCGAACATCTCGCTCAAGGGGCACTGTGCATCGATAACGGCGCTTACGCCCCTGTTGTCGGTGCCCTGTATCTTGCCGCGGCGTGCGGTGATGTTGCCAAGAACATCGCCCATGTACTCCTCGGGCATTACGATCTCAACCTTCATCACAGGCTCAAGCAGCTCGCAGCCGCCCTTTTCCATAGCTTCCTTGAGGGCCATGGAGCCTGCGATCTTGTAGGCCATTTCGGAAGAGTCCACCTCGTGGGTAGAGCCGTCCAGCAGAGTGGCCTTGAAGTCCACCATTTCGTATCCGCCCAGAGCGCCGGAGCCTGCGGCTTCCCTGATGCCCTGCTCGATGGCGGGTATGTATTCCTTGGGGATGCAGCCGCCCACGGTCTTGTTTTCGAAGACGAAGCCTTCGCCGGGCTCCAGGGGGCTGAATTCCACAACACAGTGACCGTACTGGCCGTGACCGCCGGTCTGGCGGACGTACCTGCCTTCGGTTTTGATGGTTCTGGTGAGGGCTTCGCGATAGGCAACCTGAGGGTTACCAATGCGGCACTCTACCTTGAACTCGCGAATGATACGGTCTACGATTATCTCAAGGTGCAGTTCGCCCATTCCGGCGATGATGGTCTGTCCCGTTTCACGGTCAACATAGGTCTTGAAGGTGGGGTCTTCCTCAGAAAGCTTCTGAAGGGTCTGATCCAGCTTCTCCTGACCGGCCTTGGTCTTGGGCTCAATGGAGATGCGGATAACAGGCTCGGGGAATTCCATGGACTCAAGGAGAATGGGGCGTCCCTCAACGCAGAGGGTGTCACCGGTTGCGGTTTCCTTAAGGCCCACCAGCGCGGCGATATCGCCTGCAAAGACCTCGTCCACCTCGGTACGGCTTGCGGCGTGCATCAGAACTATCTTGCTGACACGCTCACGCTTGCCCTTGGTGGAGTTGTATACGTAGGAACCGGACTTCAGCGAGCCGCTGTATACCCTGAAGAAAGCAAGCTTGCCCACAAAGGGATCAGCCACGATCTTGAAGGCCAGGGCCGCGAAGGGCTCGGAATCGGAACAGGTGGTCTGGATCTCTCTTTCGCCGTCCTTGCTGGTGCCCACGGGAGCGGGTACATCAAGGGGAGAAGGCAGAAAATCCACGATGGCGTTCAGCAGAGGCTGAATGCCCTTGTTGCGGTAGGAAGTGCCGCAGCATACGGGAACCATGGTGTTGGCAATGGTGGCCTTGCGGATACCGGCAATGATGTCCTCCTGAGACAGATCACCTTCCTCAAGGTACTTTTCCATCAGCTCGTCATCCGCATCCGCTACTGCATCCAGCAGCTGAGCACGGTATTCCTCGGCCATATCCCTGAGGTTTTCAGGGATTTCCTCGGTACGAACATCAATGCCGTCATTATCGTAGTACATCTCGGCCTTCATCTTAACAAGGTCCACGATGCCTGCGAAATCCGCCTCAGCGCCAATTGGCAGCTGAATGGGAACGGCATTTGCGCCCAGACGATCCTTCATCATCTTGACGACGTTGAAGAAGTCGGCGCCAACTATGTCCATCTTGTTTACATAAGCCATACGGGGCACGCCATACTTGGTGGCCTGACGCCATACGGTCTCGCTCTGGGGCTCAACGCCCCCCTTTGCGCAGAATACCGCAACGGCGCCGTCCAGTACGCGCAGAGATCTTTCAACCTCAACGGTAAAGTCCACGTGGCCCGGGGTGTCAATTATGTTAATGCGATGGTCCCGCCAGTAAGCGGTGGTGGCAGCGGAGGCAATGGTAATGCCCCTCTCCTGTTCCTGCACCATGAAGTCCATGGTGGCCGCACCCTCGTGTACCTCTCCTACCTTGTGTATCTTTCCGGTAAAGAAAAGTATACGTTCGGTGGTGGTGGTCTTGCCGGCGTCAATATGGGCCATTATGCCTATATTTCTTGTCATTTCAAGTGCCGTTTCTCTGGGCATTGTTTGTACCTCCTTCCCGGTATGATGCTGGGCAGGCTAAGCCGCCCTGTACACTGTCCTTATACCACAGAGACGGCGTGCGATAGCACGCCGCTCATATGGGTATTCCCAGTTTTTACCAACGATAATGTGCAAAGGCACGGTTGGCCTCTGCCATCCTGTGGGTGTCTTCCTTCTTCTTGAAGGCGCCGCCGGCAGAATTGCAGGCGTCAAGGATCTCGCCGGCAAGACGCTCCATCATGGTGCGCTCGCTGCGGGCACGTGCGTAGTTTACCAGCCAACGGAGGCCCAGAGTCTGACGACGCTCGGGACGGATCTCGATAGGTACCTGGTAGGTGGCACCACCAACGCGGCGGGCCTTAACTTCCAGCACGGGCATGATGTTGTTCATGGCCTCTTCGAATACTTCCAGGGGCTCACGACCGGTCTTTTCCTTAATGATATCGAATGCGCCATAGCAGGCCTTCTGAGCGGTACCGCGCTTGCCATCCAGCATAACCTGGTTGATGAGCTTGGTTACCAGCTTGCCGCCGTAAATGGGGTCATCCAGAACTTCACGCTTGGGTATAAATCCACGTCTAGGCATATCTTAGTACCTCCTTACTTCTTGGGGCGCTTTGCGCCATAGCGGGAACGAGCCTGCATACGCTTTGCAACGCCGGCGGTATCCAGAGCACCGCGGATGATGTGGTAACGTACACCGGGGAGGTCCTTAACACGGCCGCCGCGGATAAGAACAACAGAGTGCTCCTGCAGGTTGTGGCCGATGCCGGGGATGTAAGCGGTACCTTCCAGACCATCGGTCAGGCGGATACGAGCGATCTTACGAAGAGCGGAGTTAGGCTTTTTGGGAGTCATAGTACGTACAGCGGTGCATACGCCGCGGCGCTGGGGGCACTGCTTCAGTATAGGGGAATTGGACTTATACTTTACCTGCTCCCTGCCCTTGCGAACCAGCTGGTTAATAGTAGGCATTAGGTTGTCTCCTTTGTTTTGATAAAAATATTTTTTCTATATATTTAAGAAAATCCTCTGCAACCCCTTGAAGAGGATATTTTCCGCAAAAATCAACCGGCCTTATGAAGCAAATACGCATAGCTACTCACTTTATCATAAAAGCACAGCATGCGTATTTTACCTCATTTAAAGGCCGGTGTCAAATGTTTTTAGCTTGTTTTTGCCTTGTTTTACTTATATATTTTCCTCTTGGCCCATAGGACCTGTAAGCAGGCCGCTCTTGAGGGGCTCCTTGGAAAAAATCACGCGGCTGATATCCTTATCGGGGGACAGCTCAAACCAGTTTCTCGCAGCAAGCTCGTCCATGCCGGGAATATCCATCACATTAAGCCAAGTAAAATCGGAATACTTCTTTATAAGATTCTTTCTGGAGGCCTTGCATATAAACCAAGCACCCAGAACAGACGCCACAAACAGCGAAAGGGGAAGGGCCATGTGGATATTTGCTATGCTCTCACCAATGGGCTTATAGTTCAGCAGGAAGAACACAACTATGGCAGTAATAATGGTGACGATAATGTGCCTTCCGGACAGGGTATTAAAACGCTTGCGGCAATCCTTGCAGCAAGAAAGCTGCAGGGGCAAAATCGAGCCTACTGCCGTCTTGGATTTCATTCCCAAAACATTGCGCTTTGCCCTTCTGGGCTCGGGATTGCCGAGATCCACCAGCGCATAGCAATCGGCCTTGTTTTTCTTTTCCCCTTTGCAGAGCATACACTCGTCACTGCTGAAAAAGCGATATATACCTTCTTCGGGCAGCATTTTCAATACCATGTCGATATCCTGCATTATGCCCGTTGCGTTTTCATCTATTACTATGCACTTTTCACAGCTTTCCATATTGAGAGCAGCGCAATACTTGGTGCCATAAAACTGGCAGGTGGTGTTGGTATAGTTTCTTGCCATGTTTCTCTCCTTAGGGTGAATTTACAACGCATGGACGGATAATATCCGTCCATGCATGATTCTGTTTGGTTGTTATTCGATAACAGCGGCTTCCTTCTCGCGAACGTCGATATTGTGATAGCGCCTGAGGCCGATGCCTGCAGGGATCAGCTTGCCGATAATGACGTTTTCCTTGAGGCCTACCAGAGGATCTACCTTGCCCTTGATGGCAGCTTCGGTAAGAACGCGGGTGGTCTCCTGGAAGGATGCGGCAGACAGGAAGGAGTCGGTTGCCAATGCGGCCTTGGTGATACCAAGGAGCTTGCGCTTGGCGATGGCAGGCTGCTTGCCCTCCATCATGGCCTTCTCGTTCTCGTTTTCGAAGGTGAATATATCCACCAGCTCGCCGGGGAGCATGTTGGTATCGCCTGCGTCTTCGATCTGTACCTTGCGGAGCATCTGGCGGATAATGACCTCAATGTGCTTATCCGCGATCTCAACGCCCTGGAGGCGGTATACGCTCTGAACTTCCTTGAGCATATAGGCCTGAACGCCCTTGACGCCCTTTATCTTGAGGATATCGTTGGGGTTGATGGAACCATCGGTAAGTTCGTCGCCGGGCTCTACCATATCGCCGTCCTTTACCCTCAGCTTGGAGCCGAAGGGGATAAGGTACTTGGCGGATTCGCCGTCTTCGTTGGTGATGGTGGCTTCGCGCTTCTTGCCTTCGGTGAGGGATACCTTACCGCCGATCTCGGTGATAACGGCAAGACCCTTGGGCTTACGTGCTTCGAAAATTTCAACTACACGGGGAAGACCCTGAGTAATATCGTCTGCGGATGCAACGCCGCCGGTATGGAAGGTACGCATGGTAAGCTGAGTACCGGGCTCGCCGATGGCCTGTGCGGCAATGATGCCTACGGCCTCGCCGATGTCAACGGGATTGCCGGTGGCCAGGTTTGCGCCGTAGCAGTGTGCGCAAACGCCGCGCTCGCTGCGGCAGGTAAATACGCTGCGGCAGTTTACGGTCTTGATGCCGGCTTCAACTATCCTGTCACGGATCGCAAAGCTGATAAGCTCATTGCTGCCGACGATAAGCTCGCCGGTATTGGGATCGTATACATCCTCTGCGGTGTAGCGGCCAAGGAGACGGTCGCCCAGAGGTTCTACTACCTTATTGCCTTCCATGATGGCGCTGATGGGCATGCCCTTTACGCGCTCACCGCGGACTTCGAAGCAGTCCACTTCATGGATAATAACTTCCTGAGATACGTCTACCAGACGACGGGTCAGGTAACCGGAGTCAGCGGTACGAAGAGCGGTATCCGCCAGACCCTTACGTGCGCCGTGGGAGCTGATGAAGAACTCAAGAACCGTAAGGCCTTCACGGAAGTTTGCACGGATAGGCACTTCGATGATCTGACCGGAAGGGTCTGCCATCAGGCCGCGCATACCGGCCAGCTGACGGATCTGGTTCTTACTGCCTCGAGCACCGGAGTCCGCCATCATGGCGATGGGATTATAGGGGTCAAGGGATGCCATCAGAGCGTCGGTGACCTCATTGGTGGCGCCTTCCCAGACCTTGATTACTTCGCTGCGGCGCTCATCGGGAGAAAGCATACCGGAGTAGAACAGGTTGTCGATCTCAACGACTTCCTTTTCTGCCTTGGCAAGGATCTCCTTCTTCTGCTCGGGAACCTGGATATCCTGGAAACCAACGGTGATACCGCCGCGGGTGGAGTACTTATAGCCCAGCGCCTTCATGGCGTCCAGCACCTCGGAGGTGCGGGTGGGCCCGAAGCGGCGATAGCAGCGGTCTACGATGCGGCCAAGGTCCTTCTTTACAACCAGCTTGTCGATCTCAAGCTTGAACATATCGTCCAGAGTGTTGCGCTCTACATAGCCAAGGCTCTGGGGGATAGCGTCGTTGAATATGAGGCGGCCGATGGAGGTGTCGATCACCTTGCGGTACTTCTTGCCTTCCCATTCGCGCTCGATACGAACCTTTACCTTTGCCTGGAGGGTTACTTCGCCCATCTGGTAAGCCATGTAGGCTTCATCCTGGCTGGAGAAGATCTTGCCCTCGCCCTTCTGACCGTCACGCTGGAGGGTCAGATAGTAGCAGCCGATAACCATGTCCTGAGTGGGGCTGGCAACAGGCTTGCCGTCCTGGGGCTTAAGTATGTTATTGGAAGCAAGCATGAGGAAACGGGCCTCAGCCTGAGCTTCTACAGAGAGGGGTACGTGTACAGCCATCTGGTCACCGTCAAAGTCGGCGTTGAAGGCGGTACATACGAGGGGATGCAGCTTAATGGCGCGGCCCTCTACAAGTACGGGTTCAAATGCCTGGATACCAAGACGGTGCAGTGTAGGTGCACGGTTGAGCAGTACGGGGTGCTCCTTGATAACGCCTTCCAGAACGTCCCAAACCTCGGGCTTTACGCGCTCTACCATGCGCTTTGCGCTCTTGATGTTGTGGGCGTATGCATCCTCAACAAGCTTCTTCATTACGAAGGGCTTGAACAGCTCCAGAGCCATCTCCTTGGGCAGGCCGCACTGATACATCTTCAGCTCGGGGCCAACAACGATAACGGAACGGCCGGAGTAGTCTACACGCTTGCCCAGCAGGTTCTGGCGGAAGCGGCCCTGCTTACCCCTGAGCATATCGGACAGGGACTTGAGGGGACGGTTGCCGGGGCCGGTAACGGGACGGCCGCGGCGGCCATTATCGATAAGGGCGTCAACGGCTTCCTGCAGCATGCGCTTTTCGTTGCGGACGATGATATCCGGCGCACGCAGCTCCAGCAGCCTCTTGAGGCGATTGTTGCGGTTGATCACCCTGCGGTACAGGTCGTTCAGGTCAGAGGTGGCAAAGCGGCCGCCGTCCAGCTGAACCATGGGGCGCAGCTCGGGAGGGATAACGGGAACAACGTCCATAATGATCCACTCGGGCTTGTTGCCGGACCTGAGAAATGCTTCCACTACCTCAAGGCGCTTGATGGCATTGCTGCGCTTCTGACCGGAGGAATTGGCGATCTCTGCACGGAGCTCTTCGTCCAGCTTTTCAAGGTCAAGCTGCATGAGCAGTTCCTTGATGGCCTCGGCACCCATGCCGGCCTTAAAGGACTTTGCGCCGTACTGTGCCTGTGCCTCGCGGTATTCCTTATCGGAAAGCACCTGCTTGTGCATAAGGGGAGTAGTACCGGGATCGATAACTACAAAAGCCGCAAAGTACAGTACCTTTTCCAGGGAGCGGGGGGACATATCCAGCAGCATCTTCATGCGGCAGGGGATGCCCTTGAAATACCATATATGGGATACGGGTGCGGCCAGCTCAATGTGGCCCATGCGCTCGCGGCGCACCTTTGCGCGGGTAACTTCTACGCCGCACTTATCACACACTACGCCCTTATACCGTACACGCTTATAGCGTCCGCAGTGGCACTCCCAGTCCTTGGTGGGTCCGAAAATGCGCTCGCAGAACAGGCCGTCACGCTCAGGCTTCAGGGTGCGGTAGTTGATGGTTTCAGGTTTCTTTACCTCGCCGTGGGACCATTCCCTTATTTTTTCCGGAGAGGCAAGGCCAATCTGTATAGCATCGAAATTGGTAGGTTCAAACAATTTCTTTCTCTCCCTTCAGCCTTATTTTAGTTAAAATCATCCAGGTCTTCGCCGTCAATTACGGAGAAGCCCATATCTTCGGGGGAACCCATGTCCATATCCATGTCCATGTCCTCGTCAAAGTCGAACTCGTCAAACTCTGCAAAGTCGCCCTCGCCTGCGGGAGCAACAGGTGCATCCTCCATGCCGGAGATGTTTACATCTACATGGGCAGGCTCGTCGTCCTCGATCAGCTCACCGATCTTGATCTCTTCCTTGTTTTCGCTGAGCACCTTAATATCAAGGCCCAGGGACTGCAGTTCTTTGATAAGAACCTTGAAGGACTCGGGAACGCCGGGCTCGGGCACGTTTTCGCCCTTGACGATGGCTTCGTAGGTCTTTACGCGGCCCACAACGTCGTCGGACTTAACGGTGAGGATCTCCTGCAGGGTATTTGCTGCGCCGTAAGCTTCCAGCGCCCAAACTTCCATTTCGCCGAAGCGCTGACCGCCGAACTGTGCCTTACCGCCCAGAGGCTGCTGAGTAACAAGGCTGTAGGGGCCGGTGGAACGGGCATGGATCTTATCATCTACCAGGTGATGCAGCTTGAGGTAGTACATGTAGCCTACAGAGATACGGTTCTCAAAGGGCTCGCCGGTACGGCCGTCGTAAAGCACGGTCTTGCCGTCCCAGTCTCTGCCGGCCTGCACCAGCATGGACTTGATGTCTTCCTCGGTCGCGCCGTCGAATACGGGGGTAGCGATGTTCCAGCCCAGGCTCTTTGCTGCCATACCAAGGTGCAGCTCCAGTACCTGACCGATGTTCATTCGGGAAGGTACGCCCAGGGGGTTCAGAACTATCTGCAGGGGAGTACCGTCGGGCAGGAAGGGCATATCCTCTTCGGGGAGGATGCGGGAAACAACACCCTTGTTGCCGTGGCGGCCTGCCATCTTATCGCCAACGGAGATCTTACGCTTCTGGGCGATGTATACGCGCACCAGCTCGTTTACTCCGGGAGGCAGCTCGTCTTTGTTCTCTCTTGTGAATACCTTAACGTCTACGATCACGCCGCCTTCGCCGTGGGGCACGCGCAGGGAGGTGTCCCTGACCTCGCGGGCCTTTTCGCCGAAGATAGCGCGGAGCAGGCGCTCTTCTGCGGTAAGCTCGGTTTCGCCCTTGGGGGTAACCTTACCCACCAGAATATCGCCGCTGCGGACCTCAGCGCCGATGCGGATTATTCCGCGCTCGTCAAGGTCTGCCAGTGCGTCTTCGCCAACGTTGGGGATATCGCGGGTGATTTCTTCCTCGCCCAGCTTGGTGTCGCGGGCTTCGGTCTCATGCTCCTCAATGTGGATGGAGGTATAAACGTCTTCCTTAACAAGCTTTTCGCTGATAAGTACGGCGTCCTCGTAGTTGTAGCCTTCCCAGGTCATGAAGCCGATGAGGATATTGCGGCCCAGAGCAATTTCGCCCTGATCGGTGGAAGCGCCGTCCGCTATCACCTGGCCGGGTATTACGCGCTCGCCCTTTTCCACGATGGGGCGCTGATTGATGCAGGTGCCCTGATTGGAACGGGTGAACTTGATGATCTTGTAAGTGCGGGTGTTGCCGTCGTCGCCTTCGATCACGATGCGGCTGGCGTCAACGTGCTTTACTACGCCGTGCTCATGGGCCAGCACTACAACGCCGGAATCGTGGGCGGCCTTGTACTCCATACCGGTACCTACAACGGGAGCCTCGGGCTTAAGGAGGGGCACTGCCTGACGCTGCATGTTGGAGCCCATCAGGGCGCGGTTTGCGTCGTCGTTTTCAAGGAAGGGTATCATTGCGGTAGCAACGGATACCAGCTGCTTGGGAGATACGTCCATATAGTCAACGTCGGTGGACTTAACTTCGATAATTTCGTCCAGACGCCTTGCAACTACACGGTCCTTCTCAAACCATACCTTGCCGTCCAGCTCAATGGTGGCCTCGTTGGCCTGAGCTACGATGAAATCATCCTCTTCATCGGCGGTCAGGTAAACTATATCGCTGCTGATGGACTTGTTCTTGCCATCGACCTTGCGGTAGGGAGCCTCTATAAAGCCATAACGGTTTATGCGGGCATAGGTGGAGAGGGAGTTGATCAGACCGATGTTGGGTCCTTCAGGGGTCTCAATGGGGCACATACGTCCGTAGTGAGAGAAGTGAACGTCTCGCACATCGAAGGTGGCGCGCTCGCGGTTAAGACCGCCGGGGCCCAGAGCGGACAGCCTGCGCTTGTGGGTCAGCTCTGCAAGGGGGTTGGTCTGGTCCATGAACTGGGACAGCTGGGAGGAGCCGAAGAACTCCTTGATGGCAGCGGTCACAGGACGGATGTTTATAAGGTTGGAAGGCATGGCGGTCTCGGTGTCCTGAATGGACATGCGCTCGCGAACCACGCGCTCAAGACGAGTCATGCCCACGCGGATCTGGTTCTGAAGCAGCTCGCCAACGCTCCTGATGCGGCGGTTGCCAAGGTGGTCGATATCGTCGGTGCGGCCGATGCCGTGATGCATGCCCAGCAGATAGCTGATGGAGCAGGTGATATCGTCAACGATGATATGGCGGGGGATAAGGTCATATACATGAGCCTTGAGCAGAGCCTTGAAGGCCTCCTCGTCCATATCCTTGCCCTCTTCCATAAGGGCTGCCAGGGTGGGATAGTGTACCTTTTCGTTAAGGCCGGCTTCCTCGGGGTCAAAGTCAAGGTAGCAGCAGGCGTCTACGAACAGGTTGCCCAGTACCTTTACCTTTGCGCCGTCGGGAGCGATAACATACAGGCCGTGTACGCCTGCGTTCTCGATCTGCAGAGCGGCCTCGCGGCTGATGACTTCGCCCTCGCCAACAAGCACCTCGCCGGTGGCGGGCGCGATCACGGTCTCGGCAGCGGTAAGGCCGGCGATACGTGCGGAGATGGCCAGCTTCTTGTTAAACTTATAGCGGCCTACGCGGGCCAGGTCATAGCGCTTGTCAAAGAACAGAGCGTTAAGCAGGCTGCGGGCAGATTCCTCTGTGGGAGGCTCGCCGGGGCGTTGGCGCTTGTATATCTCGATAAGACCATCCTCGGTGGACTTGGTGGTGTCCTTTTCCAGGGTGGCCTTGAGGCGCTCGTCTTCGCCCAGCAGCTCCAGGATCTGGCCATCGGAGCCATAGCCAAGAGCCCTCAGCAGAGCGGTGATGAACACCTTGCGCTGACGGTCGATCTTGACGTACATGATCTCGTTGCTGTCGGTTTCATATTCCAGCCATGCGCCGCGGTTGGGGATAACCTGAGAAGCAAACAGATGCTTGCCAACCTTGTCGATGGTCTCGGAATAGTATACGCCGGGAGAACGTACCAGCTGGGATACGATAACTCTCTCTGCACCGTTTATAATGAAGGTGCCCTGCTCGGTCATCAGGGGGAAGTCGCCCATGAATACAGGCTGCTCCTTCACTTCGCCGGTTTCTTTATTGATAAGGCGAACGGTGACCTTGAGGGGTGCGCAATAGTTTACGTCCCTCTCCTTGCACTCTTCCACAGAGTACTTGGGATGGTCAAAGTCGATGGAGTAGTCTACAAATTCAAGAACGAGCTTTTCGGAATAGTCCGTGATGGGCGAAATATCGTCCAGAACCTCTCTGAGATCCTCCTCAACGAACCGCTGATAGGAATTCTTCTGAACTTCTATCAGGTCGGGCATGTCGAGGACTTCGTTGATCCGGGAGAAGCTCATGCGCTTCTTTTTGCCCATGTACACCTCATGCACCATCGTGTTCACTCCTTACTGCTGATTATTGTCATATGTTGGGGTTGTATAACTACAGGTTATATCATCCATGCGTCTCTTTGGATGATGTTTTCCATATTCAGGGCATAGGATACCCAGCATGTTTTTTGCGGTTTTTTGGGCCAAACAAAAAGGCATTTTGCCGCAACATACCATGCTAACGCAGTATACTATTGTATCACCGCATGTCAAGGTTGTCAACAGACAAGAATGCCTTTCTCAAAAACTTTTATATTAAATTTTGCTGCTTTTTGTCGAGGGAGCTTTATCCGCAAAAAGGCTTATTTTATCCTTGCGAATATCATGCGTCCCGCCGCGGTCTGCAGCACGGTGGTCACCGCCACCTCCACAGTTTCGCCCATGAGCTTTCTGCCGCCCTCTACCACAATCATTGTGCCGTCCTCAAGATAGCCTACACCCTGCCCGGGCTCCTTGCCTTCCTTGACTATCTGTATCAGCATCTCCTCGCCCGGCAGCGCCACAGGCTTTACGGCGTTTGCCAGCTCGTTGATATTCAGCACAGGAACGTTTCTCACCGCCGCTACTTTATTTAAATTGTAATCGTTGGTGACCACCACGCCCCGCATGTCTGCGGCAAGGCGTATAAGCTTGGAATCCACCTCGGTAATGTCCTCATAGTCATTGCTGACTATGTTGATGGGCAGTATGCAGTTCTCCTGCATGCTTTTTAGGATATCCAGTCCCCTTCTGCCTCTGTTGCGCTTGAGAGTATCCGAGCTGTCCGCAATATGCTGAAGCTCCTGCAGCACAAAGGCCGGCACTATGAGGGTTCCCTCTATTATGCCGGTGGCACAGATATCCGCTATTCGTCCGTCAATTATAACGGAAGTATCCAGCAGCTTAGGCTTTGCCATTCCAGCCTTTACTTTGCCCTTTGGCACAGCGGGCAGGCTGCTGATATTGCCCCTGCGCTTGCTCATTACCGACCAGCCAAGGTAAGCAAACAGCACATACATTATCACATCCAAAATAAACCCCAGCCAGGCCGGCTTTACAGCAGAGGTAAGGGTACTGAAGAGAAACGCGATAATGAGGCCGGTAATAAGACCCAGCACACAATAGACAACATCATCAATTGCCATGCTGGACAGGTGCGTTTCCAGTTTTCTTATGGATGCGGCTGCCGCATCTATCAGCTTTGGGGAAAAAATATAAAATATGATTGCAAAAATAATACCCGCCGCTGCAAAGATGATGGCAAGTCCCCATGTGTACATTACATCGTACAGGCTTAGGTAGCCAAGGGAAACTATAATACGATCCACCGCAACCACAAGCCCCGCTCCCGCCGCCGCTCCCGCTATGGCAAAGATGAGCTTTGCGATTTTTTTAGCCAATATTCTTTTGTACTCCTTTCTGTATGGTTTGGTATTTATTGAAACACAAAAGATGCAAGAGAGCATTTTTATGCTGTTCTTACACCATTGCTGTTCCCTGTGGGAATAATTATTATCCTATAACCTGGCGCAGTTCGTCAATATCCCTGCCGCTGGCGGCGCTGAGTTCCGCAACCAGCACCTGGCGGGCTGTGATGAGCATTTTTCTGTCCCCGGCGGAAAGTCCCTTCTGGCTGTCTCGCTTTTTCAGGCACTTTACAACGTCCGCAACGTCGTAAATATCCCCGCCCTTAAGCTTGGCAAGGTTGTCCCGATAGCGCTGATTCCAGTTTTCGCTTTCCTGACAGGGCTCGTCAGACATGTATTTGAGTATGGTTTCGCATTGGTCAGAGCTTATCACCCGGCGAAGGCCCACGCTCTGTGCGGAATTTACCGGCACCATGGCAGTAAGCCGCGAGGTGAAGAAGCGCAGCACATAGTACCGGGTGGTCTCGCCCAGTACACTCTTTTCCTCTATGCCTTCCACTACGCCCACGCCATGCATGGGATAGCAGACGCTTTCACCTATCTGGAACACGGTATCCTCCTGTTCTTTGGTCGGTGCGGGATGTCCTTGCTTCTATATATCTATATATCTATATATTAAATATACCCCTTAAAAATCCTCATGTCAATGAAAAACCCCCTAAACAGCTGAATTTTCCATCATTTACCAGCCCATGCAGGCCTTGTTTTATCCCCTTCCGGATATTGCCGCGCCCTCTATCAGCAGGGATGGACTGCCCACGCAGCTGCCTCCCGGCATGGAGAAGCGGATATCATTGCCGACTGCCTTTACCCTGTGCAGCAGGTCCACAAAATCACCGCTTATGGTTATCTCGTTTACCGCCCGCACATTCTGTCCGTCTTGTATGAGCCTGCCCTTGCAAAGGAGGGAAAATCTGCCGCTTACTGAATTTACTCCCGCATGAAGGCCGGAAAAGTCCGTAATGAGAAGACCGCTGCCCATTTGGGCGATAAGCTCATCCAATGTACCTTTCACCGGCTCAATAAAGAAATTGCTGGGGCGCACCCCAACGGGAGAGCCTGCACTGCCCCGCCCGCCGTTTGAGGTGGAGGATACCCCTGCCTTCTTTGCGGTCTTGAGGTTGTGGAGGAAGGTTTTAAGAACGCCCTTTTCCACCACGGCTGTCCTTACCGAGGGCACCCCTTCATCGTCAAAGGGGCTGGGGCTTATGGGATGCAGAGGATCGTCCGTTATGCTGACAAGCTCCGAGCCTATGCTCTGCCCCTCCATGCCCGCAAGGGGTGAAAGTCCCTTTTGCACAGCATCGGCAGAAAACATCCCGGAGAATGCGCCAAGGAGGCTTGCCGCCGCATCGTTTCTGAGTATTACGCTGTATTCGCCGGGGGCAACGGGAGAAGCACCCAGCTGGGCCACGGCTTCATCCACCGCTTCTTTGGCGCAGTCTGCTATATTTGCGGCCTCTCCGTCCACACGGAAGGCAAAACCGTCCCGCACCTCGCCGTCCTGCTCTATTACGGGCTCGATATAGCAGCCGGACACGGCATCGCTGCGCTCCGCCTCAAGGCCGTTGGTATTGTATATGGCAAAGCTGCCCTCTGCGGAAAACACACGGCATACAGCCGCCCGCTTTACCCTGCTGTCCAAGGCCAGCGCTTCCCTTTCAAGTGCCTTGCACAGCTGTATTTTGTCCACTTCCTCCATGCCCGCAAATCCGTCAGGCTTTTTCTGTGTCCGGGGGTACTCGGAAGGGTTCGCCATGGGATGCTCATCCTCACTGCCAACGCTCCCTGCGCTGTCCATTGCCTCTTCCACAAGGCTGTCGGCATCCTCAGGCGCCTCGGTATATGCATAGCCGTTCTTGCCGTTAAGCTGCACCCTGAGGCCAAGGGCAAAGGTAGAGCTTACGCTGTAATCCTCTATTTCCCCGGAAAGCACCCCTGCGCCAAAGTCACGGTTGTAAGTAACGCATACCTCCGCCCCGTCGCAGCCCATACTGAGGGCCTTGTTCAGCAGTTCCTTTGCAAATGCTTTTATGTCCTTCATATGCTGCTTCCCTTTCCGCCCACAGTCATGCCGGATACCCTTATTCTGGGCTGGCCAACATTGGTGGGTACGCTGCCGCTCCTTGAGCCGCACATGCCGTGGCCCATCCACATATCCCGGCCCACACGGTCTATCTTCATCAGCACCTCGGCTCCCCGGCCGATCAATGCCGCGCCCCTAACCGGGCAATATATCTTGCCGTCCTTTACCCAATAACCCTCTATTACGGAGAAGTTAAATTCACCTGTAAGGGGGTTTACAGAGCCGCCGCCCATGCGTGCGGCAAAGAGGCCGTCCCCCATGGTGCGTATCATTTCCTCCTCATCGTCCGTGCCGGGAGCGATGAAGGTATTTGTCATGCGGGAGGTAGGTGCGTATTCATAGCTCTGCCGCCTGGCGCTGCCTGTCATGGGGTGATCCATCAATCGACTCCCCAGCCTGTCCACAAGGTAGCTTTTGAGTATGCCGTTTTCTATCAGCACATTGCGCTGGGAGGGATTGCCCTCGTCATCGCAGCCGATGCTGCCCCATTCGCCCTTAAGTGTACCGTCATCTATGGCGGTGACCTTTTCGCTTGCGATCCGCCGGCCCATCTTGCCGCAAAACTCGGAGTTTCCTCTGCCCACAGATGTGGCTTCAAGGGAATGAACGCAGGCCTCGTGGAGTATCACCCCGCCAAAGCCTCCGTCTATGGCAACAGGCATGTATCCTGCGGGGCACTCGGGAGCGTGCAGCATGGTAACTGCGGTCTTTGCGGCGGTCTCTCCCGCTGCGGCCGGGTCTATCAGCTCATAGGCCTCAAAGCCCATGCCGTATGCAGGCCGCTCGCCGCCGGTCTGGTATTCTTTGCCGTCGGTTGCCACCGCATCAAAGGAAAGACGGGTGCGTGGACGGCGATCCTCCGCCCATACCCCTTCGGAATTGCAGATAAGCACCTTTTTATCCGTATCAAAGTATCCTGCGCTTACCCTGTTTATCTCATGGGACACCGCCTTTGCGGCGTTTGTGCCCTCAAGGAGCAGGGTGATGCGCTTGACATTATCTATGGTGGAGAAGGGTATGCCGTACTGTCCCTTGCTCTGGCGTATATCCGTAAGGTGGCGTATTTCGGCCCCCTCGCCGGAAATTATGGCGGATGCACGGCGGGCGGTGTCCAGCAGCGCCTCAAGGGAGGTATCCACCGTATATGCATAGGCAGACTTTGTTCCTGACAGCACTCGCACACCTGCGCCCTTTTTGCGGCTGTAGGCGGCGTTTTCCACCACGCCCTGCAGCATGGCTATGCTGTGGCTTTCGGCGTCCTCCATATACAGCTCCGCAAAGTCACCCCCGGTTTTCAGTGCCTCTGCCAATACCGCTTCTGCGTTGCTCCTGCTTATCATTCACTGTCCTCCAGCTTTCCCTGATTGATGTGATTCTGGCGTATTTTGCCCTCGTTGCCGAGGGAGCCGGGTATGTAGTATTTGTGCCCCTTTACGCTGGGAGGCATGTATTCCTGCGCCACAACGTGGCCGGGATAGTCATGGGGATACTTATATCCCTTGCCGTGGCCCAGCTTGTCCGCACCGTAAAAATGGGCATCCCGCAAGTGTATGGGCACCGGCTGGTCGGGTATGCTCTTTGCCTCTGCAAAGGCCATGTCCTTTGCCATTACCACAGAGTTTGACTTTGGGCTTTCGCATATGAATATTATGGCCTGAGTGATGGACAGGCCTGCCTCAGGCATGCCGATAAACTCCAGCGCCTGAGCCGCCGCCACCGCCTGCACCATGGCCTGAGGATTGGCAAGGCCAACATCCTCCGACGCATGGGCTATAAGCCTGCGGCATATTATGCGGGGGTCCACACCTGCGTATATAAGCCTTGCGAACCATGCGATAGCCGCATCCGTATCCCCGCCCCGAAGGCTCTTGCAGAAGGCGGACAGCATATCGTAAAAATGCTGATCGTCGCAGTTTATAACCTTCTGCTGTATGCTTTCGGCGGCGATGTCACGATCAACCCTTATTATGCCGTCCTCATCCTTTGGGGTGGTGAGTATGGCAAGCTCTATGGCATTGAGAGCTGTGCGCACGTCTCCGTTTGCGGTGCGGGCAATATGCTCAAGGGCATCTTCGTCTACCTCCGCATTGTATCTGCCCATGCCCCGCTCCTCATCCTTTATGGCGTGGAGCATGCACTGCTTCACGTCCTCCACCGTCAGTGGATAAAACTGAAAAGCACGGCACCGGGACACGATAGCCCCCGTCATGGATATCATAGGATTCTCTGTGGTGGAGCCTATGAATTTTATTATGCCCCGCTCAAGGGCAGGCAGTATGCTGTCGCTCTGGGCCTTGCTCCAGCGATGGCACTCATCCAGCAAAAGGTATGTTTCTCTGCCGTAGAGCTTAAGGTTTTCCTCCGCACGGGCTATTACCTCCCGGACCTCCTTTACGCCTGAGGTTACCGCATTGAGCTTTTCAAAAAGAGAGCCTGTGGTATTGGCGATTATAGAGGCAAGGGTGGTCTTTCCGCAGCCGGGAGGGCCAAAGAATATGCTGGACTGGAGGGAATCCGTTTCAATTGCCCTCCTCAAAAGCTTTCCTTTGCCCACTATATGCTGCTGCCCGTAAAATTCCTCCAGCGTGCGGGGGCGCATCCTGTCCGCAAGGGGAGCCCGCTTTGCCGCGGCATCGGTAAACAGATCCATGATGGATACCGTCCTTTGCTATAACTTTTGTAACATGAGTGAAAAAACCATCATTATCTAATCCCGCCCATCGCCCTTTAAGGATATTTCGCCTCACGGCGAAATCGTGGACAAATTCAAAGGTTTTAAAATTTCCCGCCTTCGCCAAAATAGCCTTTCGACAGCACATTTTGCTTTTCCGCAAGGAAAAGCTTCCTCAAAGGGGTGGCGGGAGGGTATAGATAATAACCCTTTCCCATATTAAAATTATAGCACGAAGGTATACGCCAATTCTACCCGTTGTATTCCGCAGCTTCGCTTTCGGGCTGATATTCCCGATTTGCTCCCGCAAGGCGGCGATACATCAGCAGCAGCTCGTGAAAGCGGCTTTGCTGCTCCATAAGCTCCTGCTCCTGCCGCTGTACCTTTGCACGCAGCTCCGCAATAATCGCTCTGGATGCGGCCTCCTTGCGGTCTGCCTCAGAGGCGGTGCTTATGAGCCGCTCCAGCCCTTCCATAAATGAGCCGACCTCTATGCCGCCGATAGAAGCAAGCTTTCCCGCCGTCCTTTCCTTTCTGAACCTCCGCCTGTCGTAGGGATCAAACTCCACCCCCTCGGCTCTCAGTTCTTCCGCCACCTGCTCCACAAGCTTTGGCCTGTTCTTCAACAATGCACGGTACTTGTTCTGATATCGAAGCATGGCTTTATTGTCCCCGCCTCCCATGCTCATGGTGCAGGCGCGGACGGATATGCCGTTTGCCTGTGCGCTGAGCACAGTGCGCAGAAGGCTGCGTATTTCCTCCTCGCTAAAGGGCACGAATGCGCCTGCATGCAGCGCGGTTGTGCTGAGGTCCTTTTCCTTTATGCGGGCATAGTAAAAGTTTCTGATGCTGTTGGGCTTGCGGCCGGTTTTTTCTGCCACCGCCTCAAATACCTTTTTCAAAGGCCTGCCTGTGCTTTCGCTGCTCTCTATTTCCTTAAAGAGGAGCTCCTCTTCCTCAGGTCTCCAGCCGGCACGGCCTCGCTGTGATTTATTCATACCAGTTCCTCCAGGGTTTATTTGTGATGTTATTATTTCCCATTGTTTTCCCATGCATACATTTACGAAAAGAAAAGCCAAAGCACAAACATGCTTCAGCTTTGGTAGGTTAAATTTTATGCGGAAAGATGTTAGGATATTATTATATTATCTTTTCCCGCCCGCCGCCCTTTTAAGGCAGCTTTCCCCTGAGAGGATATGCACAATTCCCATAAAAGCAAAATTTGGCCTCTTATGGAGGCCAAATTTAGGCAGTGCAGTTATATTGTTTTTTAATTTAAACCAAGGTTATTCTTTGGTACTTTCTTTTAAAGAAAGTACGCTTCTTTTGGTTCTTTTCTTCTAAAGAAAAGAACTATTGCTACATTTCCAGGCTGCCGGTGGTGCGGGGGAAGGGCAGTACGTCGCGGATGTTCGCCATGCCGGTAACGTACATTACCATGCGCTCAAAGCCCAGACCGTAGCCTGCGTGCTTTACGCCGCCGTACTTGCGAAGGTCAAGATACCAGTCGTAATCCGCTGCGTTGAGGCCCATCTCATCCATGCGCTGCTGCAGCACCTCAAGGCGCTCTTCGCGCTGGCTGCCGCCGATGATCTCGCCTACGCCGGGAACCAGCAGGTCCGCTGCGGCAACGGTCTTGCCGTCGTCATTGAGGCGCATATAGAAAGCCTTGATATCCTTGGGGTAGTCGGTAACGAATACAGGGCGCTTGTATACCTGCTCGGTAAGGTAGCGCTCGTGCTCGGTCTGAAGGTCTGCGCCCCACTCTACGGGGTATTCAAAGGCGGCGCCGCTGTTCTTGAGTATCTCAACGGCCTCGGTATAGGTGATGCGGGCAAAGTCGCTGTTGGCAACGTTGTTGAGGCGCTCCAGCAATCCCTTATCCACAAAGCTGTTGAAGAAGTTCAGCTCATCGGGGCAGCGCTCCATTACAGTGCGGATGATGTACTTTACCATTGCCTCGGCAACGTCAAGGTAGCCCTTCAGGTCGCAGAAGGCCATCTCAGGCTCTACCATCCAGAACTCTGCGGCGTGGCGGGCAGTGTAGCTCTGCTCGGCGCGGAAGGTGGGGCCAAAGGTGTAGATATCACGGAAGGCAAGAGCATATGCCTCGCCGTACAGCTGGCCGCTTACGGTAAGGTTTGCGCTGGTGCCGAAGAAATCCTTGGAATAGTCAACTGCGCCGTCCTCGGTCTTGGGCAGGTTGTCCATATCCAGAGTGGTTACGCGGAACATCTCGCCTGCGCCCTCGCAGTCGCTGGCGGTGATGATGGGAGTGTGAACATACAGGAAGCCATTGTCATCAAAGAAGCGATGGATAGCCTGAGCCACAACGTTGCGCACGCGGAAGGTGGCCTGGAAGGTATTGGTACGGGGCCTGAGGTGCTGCATGGTGCGCAGATACTCAAGGCTGTGGCGCTTCTTCTGCATGGGATAGCTGCTGTCGCAAAGGCCTTCGATGGTGATCTCCTTTGCCTTTACCTCAAAGGGCTGCTTTGCATCGGGAGTCAGCACAAGAACGCCCTGTACCCTGATGGCACAGCCGGTGTTGATCTTGCGAATGGTCTCCTCGGGTATATTATTCTCATAGACTACCTGAACGTTCCTGAAGCAGGAGCCGTCTGCCAGCTCGATAAAGCCTATATTCTTGCTGTCGCGTACGGTGCGTACCCAGCCCGCTATTTCAACATCGCCCGCGTACTTGGCGGGATCCTTAGTAAGTTCACACAGTCTTATCATGAGAAACCTCCATATTAAAAAACGTCAACTGACATTATAATGCCGCCGTGACTATTTTGCAAGGCAAAGGGGATATTTTAAGTAAATCAGGCATAATTTTAATCACACCGCATACCCGGAGGCAATATGTATCAATCACCTGTACCTCTTATCGTTATACGTTCCGCCGCCCATTCCCTCATAGAGGTGAACGGGCAGATACTGGGCGAATGTTTGCCCGGCTCCCACGTGGCAATGCCAGCGGGGGATACGGGGGATTATTATATTTCCTCCACCCCCCTTGAGGGCACGGGCTGGCCCACCACAAGGAAGCTCACCCTAAGCAAAGGCGCAGCCCTCCCTCCCGAAGGGGACAGCGTTGAACTGTGCGCATGGCCCGGCGGAGTGTATGAGCTAAGCTTTGCTGCAGAACGCAGCACATTACGTCCTGCGGATATTCCCCGCCAGCTGGACCAGCTGAGCTTTTCCTGCGGGCGCAGCCGCCGCACACTGACCCTGTATTATGAAGGCGGCCTTCGCCTGCTGATCGAAGATGAGGGCAGGTCCTCCTGCATATCCCTTGGACAGGGAGATTACGGCACCCTTGCCCTATACACTGCGGCGGGCCGCCAGTTTGCCGCGGTAATCACCCATGAAGGCCACACAGCACACCTGCTGATGCTGGACAGCAACACGGAGGCAGTGCTGGAAATAACCGCCGATGAAATACTGCTTGAGCAGGACTGTATAGCCGCAATAGACAACCTCGGCACAATAATGGGCCATCAGAGAAAGAGAAAATTCATATATTCGGCGGGAGAGTTTTCAGCCGATCATCCGGAAACAGGTTTCTTTACCCGGGAATATTCCTTCCCCGTATGCAAATCTTCCCTTGTGCGCGCCTTTGCGGAGGCGGTGCGGGAGGGATTCCGGGAGGAGGCCATGAGCTATCTTACACCGGATTTACGGCAGAGCCTCCCCTTTGACGAAATAAGGGATTTCCTGGGAAATTTTCAAAGCTGCCGCCCGCCCCTTTCTGATAAAAGCGGCGCGCTGCTGGGCCTTATAACCTCGGAGGGAAACAGGGTCAGCAGCGCGCGTCTGTATGAATTTCAGTTTGAAAACGGGCTTATATCGGACATAGCCGAGGTATAGTTTAAAGTATCTCCTGATCGTTTATCACTATGCCGAACACCAGCCCCAGCCTTTCGGCGGCCTTGCGGCACAGCAGCATGCGTCCCATGAATATTTCAAAGTAATCCATCACGGCACAGAATTCCGTATCTATGGAAAGCACCAGCGTGATGGTTTTACTTTCGGCGTCTATGATAAGGTCGCTCTTTTTTACGGAATAATTCACCCTGTCATGGATGTCAAAGTCCTCTTTTTTCATATTGCGCACACGGGTATAGCGCACGTCGCCCTTATCCGCCAGTATCAATGCCGCGGAAATATCGCTTACCGGCCTTGCAGTCCCCTCATCGTGGTTGCCTATGGCGGTTATAACGTCTGCGATATCCTCAGGATCCATGCCCATGTGGTCCAGTATGCGGAAAGCCATTACGGCGCCGCTTTGGGCATGGTCGGCACGGTTTACCACGTTGCCAATGTCATGCATATAGCCTGCTATTTCCGCAAGCTCCTGCTCCCGCTCGCTTCTGCCCAATACTTTGAGTATGCGCCTTGCCTCCACAGCCACCTTGGTAACGTGGGCAAAGCTGTGCTCCGTGTAACCAAGGGCAGTGAGGGATTCATCCGCCTTTTGTATGTATGTGCGTATTACCGGGTTGTCTCTTACCTGTTTTGCAGTAATGTGCATATTACATCCTTTCCACAAACGCCGTCATTATGCGCTGAAACCGCTCTGCCGCAGCCTCACCGGCCTCTATTACCTCATCGCCGGACAGGGGCTGATCCAGTACCCCCGCCGCCATGTTGGTTACCAAAGATACGCCGAGTATCCTCATGCCCATCTGGTTTGCCGCTATCACCTCAGGCACGGTGCTCATGCCCACGGCATCGCCTCCAAGGGTGCGGATTGCGCGAATCTCCGCCGGGGTTTCATACTGAGGGCCTGTCATGTAAAAATACACTCCCTCTTCCACATTATCCCCAAGCTCCCTTGCCGCATCCTTAAAAAGCTGACGATATTCCTTATCAAAGGCATAAGTCATATCCGGGAAACGCTCGCCAAACTCCGGAATGTTCTCCCCGATAAGAGGATTGCCAAGGGTAAACTTTATATAGTCGCTCATCACCATCAGCGTACCGCCGGCAAACTTCAGGTTCACGCCGCCCGCCGCGTTGGTAACGATGAGCTTTTTTATGCCTAAAAGCCCCGCTACCCGCACGGGGTATGCCACTTCTTCCATGGTATGCCCTTCATAGGCATGGAGACGCCCCTGCATCATCAGCACATTCTTTCCGCCAAACCTTCCCGCCACAAAGCGGCCTACATGGCCTATGGCGGTACTGCGCTTAAAGTAAGGTATATCGCCGTAGGGTATACATATGGGATCCTCTACCTTTTGGGCAAGACCTCCAAGGCCGCTCCCCAGTATCATCAGCAGCTCCGGCTCAAATCCGTCCAGGCATTCTCGTATGTATTGTACGCTGTCCTTATATTGCTGAATAGTGTACATACTATACCCTCCTTTTTTGCGTTATATCAATTTTTGTTACGTATATGTTACCACAAAATGCTTTTGTTACGATACAAGCAATGGGTTTGTCTTTATTCAAAGGTAAAAGCGCACTCAAAGCACAGCGCCTCGCCAATATATCCCGCCACTATGCGGCTGCCGCCCCCTTCTCCGGCGTACAGGGTGATGGTATCCCCTATCTTTGCTTCCTTTACAAAATTTATGGCAAACTCTTTCAGTTCCCCTTCAAAAAGCTCCATGGGCAGCACATCGCAGGCCATATCTCCATACACGGAATTATTCACATGGCCGTTGCCGTCAAGGTCTGAATAGACCACCCTGCGCTCCCCTATCCTTTCCATGTTTTCCACAGGGCGAAGCTTATCCGGTTCGCCCACAGGCAGGATAATATCCTCATGGTTCTGTATTTCATAAGGAAATGAGGAAGGCCTCAGTATCCTTCTGGTATTGGGATCGCACAGTATCCATGCGGAGCGTCCAGCTATTATCTGCTCCCCGGCTGCATCCTCCAGTATATAGTCCCTTATGCAGAAAGGCCCGGCGATCTTACGCTCGTAGGTGATAAGCCTTATTCGCTCCTCCGCCCTTACGTTGCGCTTTATGCTGAAGCGTACCCGGGATACCAGAAACACATACCCTTCCTCCGCCAGCTTATCATGGGGCAACCCCCTGTGGCCATAATCCTCCCCCGCAATGTCAGAGGTAAGGCAAAGCAGTGATGAAGGCTTGAGCCTTTGGGTAAAATCGCACTGAGAGAAAGATATCTCCTGAGTTTTTTCGAATATACCGTCCTGTCGGCGCATAAGTATGCTC
The DNA here is from genome assembly GCA_017547885.1 of Clostridia bacterium. Taxonomy (GTDB): domain Bacteria; phylum Bacillota; class Clostridia; order Christensenellales; family CAG-138; genus SFEL01. Next base: position 24,043 of record JAFYOP010000009.1, read on the forward strand.
CTTTTTAGATAACATAATCAATTCATTTAAATTATATCAAAGGAACGATGTGTTTGACAGTATCAGATAGATGTAAAATCACTTTTTATAATACACTTTTAACGATAATGCTGTCGCTTCCTGGTAACTAATGAACCTTACTGCTGCCCGCCGTTCATAATATAAATCTACCTATTTATATTATAGACTAAAGGCAGACACCCTCAATTGTGTGTCTGCCTTTAATCACTAATCCCTGTCTATGTCTATTTATCAACAGCCTTTGATGCCTTAAACTTGGTAATCGCCTCTGTCAGCTTGGGGACTATCTTCTTTATATCGCCCTGGATTCCCAAATCAGCAATTTCCATCATGGGACATGTGGCATCCTTATTAATAGCAAGAATAAATTCTGAATCCTCCATGCCCGCCAGATGCTGTATTGCACCGGAAATACCGCATGCCACATACAGGTCGGGACGAACAGTTTTACCGGTCTGTCCTACCTGACGGTCTTTTTCTATCCAGCCGCTGTCAACGCCAACACGGGAAGAAGCAACTTCTCCGCCCAGTACATCCGCCAGCTTGTGGAGAGGTTCAAAGCCCTCTGCCCCTCCTACGGCGCGCCCGCCGGATACCAGCACCTTAGCCTCTGTAATATCTACGCTTTTAGTTGCTTTGGGCAACACTTCCATTATCTCAACGTTCATATCGGAAGGCTCAAACGCAACCCTTACAATCTCCGGCTCGCACTCAGCTGCCTCTTTGCGCTCCGGCATCTTCATAACACCAGGGCGCACAGTTGCCATCTGAGGGCGATAGTTTTTGCATACTATGGTTGCCATAATATTTCCGCCAAATGCAGGGCGTGTCATAAGCAGCAATCCGTTTTCCGCATCAACATCCAGCTTAGTGCAGTCCGCGGTAAGTCCGGTATGAACGCGACCGGCTACACGGGGGGCCAGGTCACGTCCTATAGAGCTGGCACCAAAGAGTACCACATTGGGATCGTATAAGCCTATTACAGTGGTAAGTGCCTTTGCATAGGGTTCCGTAACATAAAGCTTCAGCATCGGATCATCTACTACAATAACCTTATCCGCTCCATACTCGTAAAGCATCTTTGCCTTGCCGGTAATATTACTTCCCAGCAATATCGCCACTACCTTTTCTCCCAGTACAGCCGCCAGCTTCTGTGCTTCACCCAACAGTTCCAGACCAACCTTCTGTACATGGCCTTCTCGCTGCTCAATTACAACAAATACATCTTTACTCATTGCTTTGCTCCCTTCTTAAATCAAGTGAAGCTCATCCAACTTTGCGACGATAGCTTCAACAGCCTCGTCATCTGTTAAGCCGGTCAGCTTTGTGCCCTTCGCCTTTGCCTGCTTGGTAAAGGACTGCACAACATTGGTAGGCGAACCGTTCAGACCAATCCATTCGGGATTAAGCATATCCTTAAGATCATCAAATCCCAATACAGTAATATTCTTTTCATATGCATCGATAATACCTCGAACAGTCATATAGCGTGGTTTCGCCAGCTCAGAAAGGGCAGTTACCAGGCAAGGCATCTTTGCCTTAACTATATGATAGCAATCTTCAAACTGGCGTTTTACTATCACACTGTCCCCTTCCACTTTCAGCTCTTCGGCATAGCTGATCTGAGGTATCTTCATCTGTTCAGCAATCTGAGGACCAACCTGCGCGGTGTCTCCATCTATTGCTTGCCTACCTGTAATGATAAGATCAAATCCGACTTTCTTCAGCCCTGACGCTATTATAGTGGCAGTAGCATAAGTATCAGAACCACCAAATTCGCGGCCGGAAATAAGTATGGCATCATCACATCCCATTGCCAGGGCTTCCCGAAGCGCAACGTCCGCCTGTGGAGGTCCCATGCAAACCACAGTTACGGTAGCTTCGGGATTCTCTTCCTTTATTTTAAGCGCGGATTCTATACCGGATTTATCGTCGGGGTTAATTATACTGGGGACCCCATCTCGTATCAGGGTGTTCGTCTTGGGATCAAGGCGTACTTCCGTTGTATCGGGAACCTGCTTAATACATACAGCAATCTTCATTTCACCGATCTCCTTTATATTTTATTTCAGCTTCATTGAACCTGATATGACCATCTTCATTACTTCCGAAGTTCCTTCATATATCTCGGTTATCTTCGCATCGCGCATCATGCGCTCGATAGGATACTCACGTGAATATCCGTAGCCACCCAGCAGCTGTACACATTCTCTGGTAACCTCGTTGGCCACCTCAGAAGCCATCAGCTTACACATTGCAGCATATACGCTGTAATTCTCCTTGTTATCCTTTGCAACAGCTGCGCGCCATACAAGCAGCCTTGCAGCATCTATTTTTGTCTGCATCTCAGCAAGCTTAAACTGAGTATTCTGGAACGCGGCAATGGGCTTGCCGAACTGTTTGCGTTCCTTTACATATTTAACCGCCTCATTCAATGCACCTTGGGCAATACCTACAGCCTGTGCTCCGATACCGATACGTCCGCCGTCCAGCGCCTTCATGGCAATCTTAAAGCCGCTTCCCTCTTTACCCAGCAAATTTTCCGCAGGAACGCGTACGTTATCATAGTTCACAACACAGTTGGATGCCGCCCTTATACCCATACGGGGTATATTGGCATTTACGGACAGCCCCGGCATACCCTTTTCAACGATAAAAGCACTGATTCCTCTGGTTCCGGCTGCAGGGTCAGTAAGTGCAAATACGACAAATGTATCAGCAAATCCCGAATTGGTTGTGAAAATCTTTGATCCATTGATTACATATTCATCGCCGTCCTTGTATGCCTTTGTCTGCTGCCCTGCAGCATCACTGCCGGCATTAGGCTCGGTAAGGCCAAAGCATCCAATCTTACTTCCGTCTACCAGCGGGCGAAGATACTTCTGCTTTTGCTCCTCAGTACCAAAGTCATTAATGCAGGAACAGCACAGCGAAGTATGTACAGAAATAGTAATACCGGTACTGGCATCCTGCTTGGATACCTCTTCCATACACAGCACATATGACAAATTGTCTCCGCCTTCTCCGCCATAAGTTCTCGAGTAAGGTATTCCAAAAAAGCCAAGCTTCTTCATCTTTTCGAGAAGCTCCATATCATAGGCTTCATTTTCGTCCATGTCTCTGGCCAGAGGCTTTATCTCTTCTTCTGCAAACTTACGATAAAGCTCTTGCTGCAGCAGGTGAGTTTTACTGAGCTTAAAATCCATATTTTTTCCTTTCTGTGCAAATATTTTTATGACACATAATTTGTATACAAACTATTCAACGACTACTATACCGCACACGTACAAATACATGTGTTTACATTTTTAATTTGGTTTATTTCTGCCTTATGAGAAGTGACTGATAAGTCATAATAAGAGACATTTCTTTCCCTTGGTTGTGAGAATATTACCGGTCGTCTTATGTCAACATGATCTCCTCTGAAAAATCAGAGAAAATCATGTTGATAATGAAGTGTCAGGACTCCGTGGTTTTAACAAGAGCAATCGGGAAAATACTTGGAATAGCATTTGTGTTTTTTTCTTCATCAAATTCTGCAGCGTGTTCCTGCTCACTGACATGAACATGTATCTTTTGGGATGTCTTGAGATGTTTTTTCATATGGTTCAATCCATTTGCAAGGTTCCCTTCCTTCAATGCATCAATAATATTTCGATGTTCCTGAATGGTTATTCGCTGTATAGCAGGATCCATGCTGGCTTTTTTCATATTTTCCATAATTACCCATCGCACCGCCGAAAGCAATTCTATAAGGATATCGTTGCCGGTAGAGCGCGCAATAGCATTGTGGAAATCCGCATCATGCTGGAGAAAGTATTCCGATGTAAAGTCCGGATTCTGCATCTTCCAATGCAGCCTTTCCAAGACACGTATATCTTCAGGTGTGATTCGTTCCATTGCAAGTACGATTATATTTATTTCCAATATTTCACGCAGTTCTTGCAGATACTGAAAATTGTCCTTGCGTAAATTAACGATCATATTAAATGGTTCTATCAGGCATCCTCTGGTGTTTTCTGTAATGAACGTACCCTTATTTCGCCTTTCTATCAGCCCCATTGCCGAAAGCACCTTAAGGTTCTCTCGAATCGTTGACCTACCAACTCCCAACATCTTCTCCAATTCCGCTTCGGTTGGTATTTTGTCACCCATCTTGTAGTCATTGTAGATCATTTCTTTGATCGCTTGCAAAACCGAATCACTTTGTCTCAAAACCATCCCTCTTTTCCAAGTACTAATAATAAATATTGTAACATTTTTCCCAAATTTTTCCTACTTCTTTCGTCGTTCCTCCGGAACAATATTCCAATAATATGGTGGGAATCCAGGCTCTGCCTTCATCCCTTGATATGGAGTGGGATAGCGTACAAGTCCGGCTTTGTGTGTATTCTCAAGTCCCTCAGTAATCTTTTCAAACTGTGTAGAAGGTATAGAGAATATCATCTCATCATCCTGGGTGAGCGCAAATATGCGCTCACCTCCGCTGGGTACCACGTAATTACACTTTTGAGTATTGTATACTGCAGAAATATATCCGCTGCATGCCGCCCGGCCAAACGCAAGATTGGCAATACCTTCACCGGTACTGTAATTGTTTGCATGGATCATACGTGCTATCTGCGCAGGATTACCATATACAACCACTATATCCGGATCAAATTTTGCTTTTTCAAGAGGCGATAGCCAAAACTCTTTTATCTTTCCGAGAGGGATAAGGGCATTAGGTGCTTCCATGGCAGCACCAGCAGCTTTGTCAACCGCATATCCCGGAACCGCATTATTGCCCTCATGTATCACATCAGGAGGATAATATCCAGTATACACAAGCCCCGGAGGGCAAGCGTGGCACGCCTCGTCAAACACCAGCGTATATCCAAATCTGCGTACCAATCCAAATCCCTGACAAAAAGCCACCGGATGCCCCAATAATTCCGTAACGGTTTTTGCCCTCTCCGGACGTGGGCTGTCATCATCGAAGGATATAACCTTGACAGCTATGGGATATGTAAGCGGACGTATGCACTTCATTATTGCATCTGTCAGTTTTTTTGTTGTTTCGCTAACCATCTTGTGCCAGCCTCCTTATTCAGCAAACAGTCTGGGCAGTTTCCTGTACGTATTGAGCCGCTCCATAGCTTCGTTTTCGGACTGCTTGTATAGTGCCTCGGCCTGGTCGGGGAACTGACGTTCCAGCGCAGCATAACGCACTTCGCTGCATATAAAGTCTCTGTAGCTTACGGTAGGTTCTTTGGAATCCATAATGAAAGGCATTTGTCCGCTGTCTCTTCGGGTGGGGTCATACCTATACAGGGACCAATATCCAGCCTCTACCGCCTTCTTGCTTTGGGCAATGCTGTTACCCATACCACCCTTTATGCCATGATTGAGGCAGGGACAGTATGCAATAATCAAAGAAGGTCCGGGATAGGCCTCAGCTTCCGCTATGGCCTTAAGTGTCTGATTCTTGTCGGCACCTACGGATATCTGTGCAACGTAGATGTATCCATATGACATCGCCATCAAGCCCAAGTCTTTCTTTTTGGTTCTCTTTCCATGTGCAGCAAACTGAGTAATAGCCGCGCTGGGAGTGGACTTAGATGCCTGACCGCCTGTATTCGAGTACACCTCGGTATCAAATACGATAACATTAATATCAGATCCGGACGCAAGCACATGATCCAATCCGCTGAATCCGATATCATATGCCCATCCGTCACCGCCGAACAGCCAGTAGGACCTCTTTACGAAAAAGTCCTTCATATCGTACAGCTCTGCCAATTTTTCTTCTTTCCTGTCTTTAAGCAAAGCCTCCAGCTTATCCGCACGCTCTCTGGTACCTGAGCCCTCGCTGAAATGATCTATCCATTCCTTCATAGCATCCGCCAGGTCGCCGGCTTCCAGCTCTGCAAGTACGCTTTCCATCTTCTTCTTGAGATTGTTGCGTACGCATTCAGAGCCCAGCTTCATTCCGTAACCGTATTCGGCATTGTCCTCAAACAGCGAGGATGCCCATGCGGGACCATGTCCTGCATCATTCTTGGTAAATGAGAAGTTGGGAGTTGCGGACGCCCACGCTCCGGAGCAGCCTGCAGGATTGGCGATCATCATTCTGTCTCCGTACAGCTGAGTGATCAGCTTTGCATATACGGTCTGAACGCAGCCTGCACATGCGGGAGAAAACTCCAGCAAAGGCTTAGCAAACTGACTGCCCTTCACTGTAAACTTGTTTTTATCATCCAACTTCTGCTCAGGCAGCTTGCTGGTATAATCCCACCATGCGCACTCACTCCTGCATGCCTCATCCAGAGGTACCATCTCAAGTGCTTTTACCGGGCAAGTGCTTATGCAGTTGCCACATCCGGTACAATCCAACGGGGAAATTGCCAGATGATACTTTTTGCTCTTGTCGCCTGTAGCGATTATCATGGGCATATCGCCCGCTTTTTCGGCCTGCTTTTCATCCAGCAGTATAGGTCTGATAACCGCATGGGGGCATATGAATGAGCACTGATTGCACTGTATGCACTTATCGCTGCGCCACATGGGTGCATTGATAGTGGCGCCACGCTTTTCATATGCGGTAATGCCTATGGGGAAGCTGCCATCTTCATGGCCCACAAACGCGCTGACGGGCAGCCTATCGCCCTCCTGGCGATTCATGGGAACCGCTATATTCTTTACAAAGTCAGGCAGGGTTTCATCGGGTTCATAGATACAATCCGGCTCGTCCGCCCAGGATGCGGGAACCTCCACAAGATGCAGATGTTCCTTACCGGAATCAATCGCCGCAATATTCATGGCAATAACCTTCTCACCCTGACGACCGTAAGAAGAAACTACGGAATCCTTAAGATACTTCACAGCCTCTTCCTGAGGAATAATATCGGTAAGATGGAAAAATGCGGACTGCATTATCATGTTGATACGGCCCTTCAGACCGATCTCTGAAGCCAAATCTATTGCATTAACGGTATAAAATCTGATATTATGGCGGGCAATATAACGCTTCATGCCCGAGGGAAGCCTTTCCTCCAGTTCCTCATCATTCCACATGCAGTTGAGAAGGAATATGCCACCGTCCTTCAGTCCCGCCAGCAGGTCATACTTGGTAACATATGACTGATTATGGCAGGCTATGAAATCAGCATTCTCAACAAAATATGCAGACTGTATAGGCTCATTGCCAAAGCGCAGATGGGACACCGTAAGTCCTCCGGACTTCTTTGTATCGTAGAAGAAGTACGCCTGAACCTTCTTATCTGAATGGTCTCCGATGATTTTAACGGCGCTCTTGTTTGCGCTTACCGTTCCGTCAGAACCGAACCCCCAGAACTTGCAGCTGATAGTATCCTTAGGAATAACGTTAAGCTCTTCGGTATACTCAGGCAAGGATGTAAACATAAGGTCATCCACAATACCCACAGTAAAGTTGTCCTTGGGTTCATCCTGGCTCAGATTCTTGAAGATGGCGGCAACGTGTCTGGGATAGAATTCCTTGCTGGATATACCGTATCTGCCACCCACTATTTTAAGATCATTGGAATATCCGTAGAGGGCGCTCTTAACATCCTGCAGCAGGGGCTCGCCTACAGAGCCGGGCTCCTTGTTTCTATCCAGTACGGCTATCTTCTTTACGGTGTCAGGTAATACATCCAACAAGTACTTTACCGAGAACGGCTTGAACAGACGAACATTGACCATACCGACCTTTTCACCTTTGGATGCCAGATGATTTACGGTCTCCTGTATAGTCTCGCAGCCGGAACCCATTGCGATTATTACGCGCTCAGCGTCAGGTGCTCCATAATAATTAAAAGGCCGGTAATCTTTGCCTGTGATTTGGTTGATTTTTTCCATATAATCAGCCACCACATCAGGCAGTTCCGCATAAAAGCGGCTTACGGATTCCCTTGCCTGAAAGTATGCATCGGGGTTAAGAACAGTTCCTCGTATTACAGGATGATCGGGGTTCAGCGCCCTGTGACGGAACTCATTCACAGCATCCCAATCAACCAGCGCTGCCAAATCTTCATAATCCAAAACATCTATCCTCTGAATCTCATGGGATGTTCTGAATCCGTCAAAAAAATGCATAAAGGGAATACGGCTCTTGATTGCGGAAAGATGAGTTACTGCCGCCAGGTTCATTGCATCCTGAACGGAAGAAGAAGCGATGAACGCAAAGCCGGTCTGACGGGTAGACATTACGTCCTGATGATCACAGAATATGGAAAACGCACTGGTTGATACCGCTCGTGCAGCAACATGAAATACTGCCGGCAGCAGTTCGCCTGCCATCTTATACATATTGGGTATCATCAGAAGCAAACCCTGGGACGCGGTAAATGTAGAGGTAAGCGCACCGCCCTGCAGCGAACCATGCACCGTGCCGGCGGCGCCTCCTTCACTTTGCAGCTCAACTACCTTTACAGGCTGACCGAACAGATTCTTTTTCCCCTGGGCAGACCACACATCAATTGTCTCTGCCATGGGAGAAGACGGTGTAATAGGATATATGGCAGCTACTTCGCTGAACGCATATGCAACGTGTGCAGTCGCGGTATTGCCGTCCATTGTTTTCTGAACTAATTTCTTCATAAAATTATTCTCCCGAATTATTTCTCAACGTTGTCACTACCACGCTGCATCAGCACGGCACCCTTAGCGGCCGAACTCGCCATCATGGAGTATCGCTTCATATACCCTTCCATAGGCTTTGGAACATAACTCCATTCTGCGCGCCTTCTTGCCAATTCTTCCTCGCTGACATGGAGTTCCAGTTTGTTATTGGTAACATCCAATGTTATTTTATCGCCATCCTTTACCAGTGCAATGGGACCGCCCTCTGCAGCTTCAGGAGAAATATGACCAACAAAGCATCCGTTATTCGTTCCGGAAAATCTTCCGTCCGTAACCAGCGCGGTGGACTTGTCCAGACCTTGACCGTGCAGCAGCTTCATCGCCCTGAACATCTCCTTCATACCCGGCCCGCCCTTAGGGCCTTCATAACGCACAACAATAACATCACCGGGTTTTATCTTGCGTGCACTGATAGCCTCGAGGCAGGCCGGCTCGCCGTCAAAGCACACGGCGGTGCCGGTAAAGCAGCGCACTTCCGGGGCTATTCCCGCAGGCTTTGCAACACCCGTATCAGGAGCCAGATTGCCGCGCATGATCGCTAGACCGGGAAGCGTGCTATGAGGATTATCCATGGAGCGGATCATATCGGGATTATCAGGATATTGATTCTTGAATGAATCCAGATTTTCTCCCACGGTATTTCCTGTAACCGTCATTGCATCCAGATGGAGGTCCTGACGCAGCTCCTTCATAACCGCATGTACACCGCCCGCCCGATAAAAGTCTTCCATATCATATTTGCGGGATGCAGGATATATGGTTGCAAGAAGAGGTATCATTTTGCCGTACTTTTCAAATGCTTCGATAATCCTTTCAGATGGGATGCCCAGCTCGTGTCCCAGTGCGCATGTATGTATTACACAGTTGGTAGATCCTCCGGTTGCCAGCATAAACATGATTGCATTTTCAATTGCATCCATGGTAAGTATTTGGCGTGCGGTAATCTTTTTGTTTACCAGTTCCATTATTTTTTCGCCGGTACGCACAGCCGCCCTCAGTCGTTCTGCATATACAGCAGGAATCGCCGACGTGCCGGGCAAGCACATTCCCAGTGCCTCGGTCATACAGCTCATTGTATTGGCAGTACCGTAAAACTGTCCTGAGCCACAGGTAGGTACACAGATGGAAGTAAGATTATCCACCTCCGTCATTGTCATCTTTCCTGCTTGGTACATTCCCAGTGCTTCCGCGGGGAATGTGGCATCTGTTTTCGGCAAACCGTTATAAGCCGGGCCGCTGAGCATACATCCGCCATTGATAAAAATGCAGGGGATATCCAATCTTGCCGCCGCCATCATCATTGCGGGAACGATTTTATCGCATGATGCCAGCAGCACCAGTCCGTCCAGCCTGTGGGCCTTGGCCTCTATCTCGACACTGTCGGCAATGTTTTCTCTGGATGGCAGCGCATAGTTATTGCCGTAATGTCCGGTTGCTATGCCATCACAAACCGCGACAGTACCAAATTCCAGCGGAGTCCCGCCTGCGCGATACACGCCGTATTTTACATACTGAGCAAGCTGCCTCAGGTTGGTGTGACCGGGAACCATTTCGTTAAAAGAGTTTGCAATTCCGATGATAGGTCTTGAAAGGTCATCATCAGAAACGCCGCAGCCTTTGTAGGTAAGCCTGCTGGTAATATATTCAGGCTCCAAGAACATTCCGATATCATGATCTATCATTGCTGTTCTCCCTTTAATTAAAATTTACTTGTGTTCTTATTTGGTATAGTCATAGAATCCTTTGCCGCTCTTTTTACCCAACTCCCCTGCGGCAACCATTTTCCTGAGCAGCGGACAGGGGCGATACTTGGAATCCCCGAATTCGGCATAGAGTACCTCCATAACATTGAGGATAACGTCGATACCTATCATATCCATCAAAGCGATGGGACCCATAGGATGGTTCAGTCCGTTCATCATTGCCTTATCAATATCCTCGGGGGAAGCAATACCTTCGTACACCAGGAACGCCGCTTCGTTAAGCATGGGATCAAACAAACGATTTACTATAAAACCAGGGCTGTCCTTGCATACAACAGGCTCCTTGCCAAAGCATTTTGCAAGCTCGTATATGGCGCTTACCGTTTCATCAGATGTTTTTACGCCCTTGATCACCTCTACGAGTTTCATCACATATGCCGGGTTGAAGAAGTGCATTCCCACTACCTTATCGGCACGCTTTGTAGCTGCCCCCAGTTCTGTTATAGATATGGAGGATGTGTTAGTTGCTATAAATGCATGCTCAGGCAGATTGCTGTCCAGATCCCTAAATAACTTTTTCTTTATTTCAGGATTTTCCGTTGCAGCCTCAATCGCCAGGTCACATCCGGTCGCCTGACGGATATCTTCAGTGGCGGTTATGCGTTTTATCGCATCTTGCGCCACAGCCGCTTCCATCCGTCCCTTGGAAACCTGTTTTTCCAGGGCGGCCGCTATTTTTGCTTTACCACTCTCTGCAAATGCCAGCTTAATATCATAAAGCACTACGTCATATCCGGAAACAGCCGCTACCTGAGCAATACCCGATCCCATCTGACCGGCACCAGCAATAAAAATACTTTTTATCATAATGTTCTTCCTTTCCAGAGTATCGGCTTAAACTTCAAACAGAGTGGCCATAGCCTGTCCTCCGCCTATGCACAAAGTAACTACGCCATAACGCACACCTCTGCGCCTCATTTCCTGTATAAGGGTAAGAGACAGTCTTGCGCCTGTTGCGCCGACGGGGTGTCCCAGCGCTATTGCGCCGCCATTTACGTTTACAAGGTCCGGATTAATGTCAAGATCTCTTACACAAGCCACCGCCTGAGAAGCAAAAGCCTCGTTTATTTCCCAGAGGCCTATGTCATCCTTTTTAAGTCCTGTCTTCTTCAGGAGCTTCTGTACTGCGTACACCGGTGTATATCCCATGTAGGCGGGATCGGTGGCAGCAGATGCACTGGTTATATATTTGGCCAAGGGTTCAATTCCAAGTTCCCTGCCAACATCCGCATTGGCCAGCACCAGTACTGCCGCCGCATCATTAATTGGGGACGCATTGGCCACAGTTACGGTACCGTCCTCCTTAAATACGGGTTTCATCTTTGCAAAATTCTCATAACTCGCATTTTCTATATAAGTTTCATCCTTATCAAAGACCACTTCTTCCTTTTTAACTTTGATTTTAACCGGAACAATATCCTCGCTGAATTTTCCGCTTTCCCACGCCTGCTGGGCAAGATTGTGACTCCTCACCGCCCACCTGTCCTGCATTTCTCTGGTTATACCGTATTTTTCCGCCACGTTTTCAGCAGTGATGCCCATATGATAATTGCAGAATGGATCTACCAGTCCGTCATAAAGCATACTGTCTCTCAGTTCTCCATGACCCATGCGATATCCAAAGCGTGCATCGTTCAGCACATAGGGTATCCTGCTCATGCATTCGCATCCGCCTGCAGCCACCACATCATTATCCCCAACCATTATTGACTGTGCCGCCAAGCATATAGCCTTAAGCGCCGTGGCGCAGTTTTTATTTGGCGTAAATGCCGGGGTCTCCTGAGGCATGCCCGCATATATTGCGCACTGGCGGGCAGAATTTGCTTTTATTCCCGCTTGAAAATGTGTTCCTATAATTACTTCGTCTATATTCTCATCCTTCAGTTTTGATCTGTTAATAGCCTCCCTGAGCGCCATTGCGCCAAGCTTTGGCGCATCTATTCCGGATAAAGATTTCCCGAATTTTCCCGTGGCAGTACGGGCACCGCTCAGTACCACCACTTCCCTAATCTGTTTATTCATCTAAAAGCCCCTCCGTTTGGCTGTCAGTTAGTATAAATATGTATTACGGCTTAATTTCACCTGATTTGAACTGGATAAAATATTGTTGATCAAATTTATTAGGTTTTGCGATATGTTTATTTCCCCTTAAAATCCGCCTGTCTTTTCTCTACAAAAGCACTCATACCCTCACCTCTGTCTTCACTTGCGAAGGATACAGTATAAGCTTCTGCCTCGTACTCAATTGCAGAGGTAAGATCCATGTTAAATCCATTATTTACAGCAAGCTTTGCCATGCGAATTGCTATTGGCGCCTTGCTTAAAATTGTATTTGCAACTGCGGTTGCCGCATCAAGAAGTTCTTCTGCAGGGACCACCTTCTGTACTATGCCCGCTTCGTAAGCCTGCTGAGCGTTCAGCATCTCCCCGGTCATTATCATATACTTGGCCATGTTTTTTCCAACAAGTCTAGGCAGCCTCTGAGTACCACCGAATCCCGGAATTATCCCAAGATTGACCTCAGGCTGGCTGAATTTTGCCTTCTCGGACGCAATAATGAAATCACAGCTCATCGCCAGTTCGCATCCTCCACCCAACGCAAAGCCGTTTACAGCAGCAATAACAGGTTTGCTGGTCTTTTCTATCAGAGCCATGCATTCCTGTCCCAACCTTGTCATATCCCTGCCTTCTTCCGTTGTAAGGCCTCGCATCTGCGAAATATCCGCGCCTGCCACAAACGAGCGCCCCGCGCCGGTAAGTATAACAACACGCACTTCTGCATCCGCATTTACATTCTTCATTAAGTAAATAAGCTCATTAAGCACATCACAATTTAGAGCATTCAGTGTTTCAGGTCTGTTTATGGTAACGTACGCTATCTGCTCTTTCTTTTCATACAATACGTTTTTCAGCTCCATATTTTTGTGACCTCCGGATAAATTTTTATTGCGTACATAAATCACATCAAAAGCGCCGCTCGTTGTCTGACATTACTATTTTATAGTCTGACTCGGTGGATGTCAACATGCATTTATAAGTCACCAATCAGTTAATATTGCACTTTTTTATTGTCAGAAATTATTTATTTATACAATTTTAAAACGGTATTATAATAAAGAAAGGAAAGTTTTTCCAGTCAAAATAAGTATAATATTGCCCTTGACATTTTTGTCGTCTGTTACTAATATAATATTGTCTGATAATTGTTTTTCCAGTAGCGATTCGCATTATTTGTTGGGTGCCATTTTAACAACGCAATTCTTTCTAAGCGCCACTAAATTGCAACTTGTAACTATGTAAAAAGCCCCATTTCAACCAAACTAAAGGGAGCACCCTAAAATTTATGATGGATGCAGGTGATGAAATTTTGAGTAAAGAAACTATTGTACAGCTGCAAAATATCAGCAAAAAATTCGGTGGCGTTTATGCGCTTAACGGTGTGGATTTCGATTTAAGCAACGAGATTCACTCCATTGTAGGTCACAACGGCGCCGGAAAATCCACTCTTGTTAAGATTTTGATGGGTGCACTTACGCCCGATGAAGGGAAGATCATCCTTAAAGGAAACGAAGTGCAGTTCTCCTCTCCCCGCAATGCCCAAAGCAACGGTATTGCAATGGTATGGCAGGAGCTGGCCGGTTTCCCCAACATATCTGTTACCGAAAACCTGATGATGCAGCGATTCATCAGAAAATCGTCCGGCCTTATAGACTGGAAGAGCAACTATGAGCAGACCTACGAATATCTGAAGCGTTTGGATTTGGATATCGATCCCAAACTCCCCATGGGAAAACTTCCCCTGGCTCAGCAGCAGCTAGTGGAGTTTGCCAAGGCGCTTTCTTATAATCCATCCGTTCTTATTCTCGATGAGCCCACATCCGCCCTCTCCTTCTCTGAACAGAGCGTACTTTATGACAAGGTTCGGGTTATCAGAGATCAGGGAGTAGCAGTGGTATACATATCCCATAAACTGGAAGAAGTAATGATGCTGTCCGACCGAATCACAGTTCTTCGTGACGGACACAAAATATTCACCACCGATGCCGGAAACCTGACCAAAGCAGACCTTATTGAAGGCATTATAGGACAAAAGCCCAGTACTGACAGAAGTATCTCCCTTTCTACAGGGATTGTGGAAAGGCCCCCCGTTCTTGAAGTTCAGTCGCTGAACAAAAATCGCCTTCTGCACAATGTTTCCTTTAATCTGGGACAAGGTGAAGTGCTGGGTATCACCGGTCTTTCGGGTTCCGGCACCACGGAAATAGGCAAGGTGTTGTTCGGATTGGATCAGCATTATACAGGCCAGATAAAGCTTAACGGTGAATTTGTCTCTTTTACCAATCCTCAAGAGGCGATTGCCAGCGGCATAGGCTATGTTTCCAATAACCGAAAAGAAGACGGCTTAATCCCCAACCTCACAGTAGGCGACAACATAGTTATCACCTCACTGAAAGATATGGCATCAGCCGGTGTAATCAGGAAGCACCTTATAGATGAACGTATCCACCCTATTATGGACCAGATTGAGCTGCGTCCACGTAATCCTCAGTTGCTTATCAGTTCTCTCAGCGGCGGTAACCAGCAAAAGGTCATTATTGGCCGATGGATGCGCGATGGCACCAACATCCTTATTCTGGACGAGCCCACTCGCGGTGTTGATGTAGGCGCAATCGACAAGATATATGACACCATCCGCCACCTTGCCGCTTCTGGCCTAAGCGTAATCGTTCTTTCCAGTGAGTTTGAAGAAGTTTTCCCCAAAGTAGATCGCATGCTGGTAATGAACAGAGGTCACCTTGTGGGAGAATTGGATCCATCCAAGACCCACTGGGAAAACGCATTCGAAATGGCGTCACACTACGAAAATTAAAGAGGAACCAGCAAAATGAAACAGCAATCCATTTTGAAAAAAGCTCTCACAAACTTCTCTCGCAACGGCGCACTCGTTATTCTGGTCATTGCGGTCGCAGCCTTTGCCGTTCTAACCAAGGGTAAAAATATCAGCATTTCCAACATTATAAACATACTGACCCAGGTTTCCAGTGTAGGCATCATGGCAATAGGTATGACGATGGTCATTATTGACAGAGGTATAGACCTTTCCGTGGGCGGTGTCGCATGTCTTTCGGTTGTTGTTGCCGCTGTAGGCATGGTGAAAATCGGTCTGCCCTGGTACGTATGTATAGTTTTTATGATAATCACCGGCCTGCTCATCGGATTCCTCAACGGCATACTCATTGCAAAGCTTAAGATGCAGCCCTTTATCTGTACCATGGCAATGCTTAAAACCACCCAGGGTATCGCCTATTACATCATGCAGGGCAAGACATTATTCGGTCTTCCCGAGCAGTGGGCTTTCTTCGGCCAGTCTAAATTCCTCGGCCTTCCTATTTGTGTATGGCTGCTCATCGTTCTGGGATTCATAGCTTTCCTTATTCTTAAATTTTCACGCTTTGGTCGTGAATTGTATGCCATGGGCGGCAATCCCCAGGCGGCATGGATGGCAGGTATTAACGTAAACCTCAATCGGATCGCCGCTTATATGATTTCCAGTTTTTGCGCAACTGTCGCCGGTCTTATCATCAGTTCCCGTATAATGTGCGCACAAACCTCAATTGGTGACGGCAGCGAGCTTGACGCAATAGCATCCGCCGTTATTGGCGGCGTAAGCATGGCCGGCGGTGAAGGCGGCGTTATCGGCGCAATAATCGGCGCAATAATCATAAGCGTCATCAACAACGGCCTAAACCTTATGGCTGTATCCCCTTATCTGCAAACGGTAATAAAAGGTTTGGTAATCTTCTTCGCAGTAATATTTGATATTATCCGCCGCAGAAACATGGAACAGCTGAAGGCTAACCAATAATTAAAACAGTTTATTGATACGCCTGTGTATTAATAGAATAAACAAAAGAAAGGAAGCACTACAATGAAGAAAACAATCTCTATCCTTCTCGCACTGGCATTGATGGTATTTGCCTTTGGTTGCACCACAGCAGAACCCGTTGCCGAGCCCGCACCCGAAGCAGCAGAAGCAGCAACCGAAGCGGTTGAAGAAGCACTTGAAGAAGTTGCTGCCCATCCCCTTGCGGGCAAAGCTGTTGACGAAAACGGCGAACCACTCGTGCTTGGTTATCTGAGCTGTGACGTTATGAACGACTGGACTTCCACCTGTCAGGGCGTTTCCAGGACTCTTTGGGAAGCCGCAGGCGGCGAAGTAATATGCTACGTATCAAACTACGACCTGGCACTGGAAGTTTCCTACATGAATGACCTGATCGAGCTGGGTGTCGATGCCATTATTTATCAGTGCAGCGACAGCTACGCTGGCGCTCCTGCCGTAGAGGCCGCCAAGGCAGCAGGCATTCCTATTATCACTGTTGATATGGACGTTGAAGGCGCTGACAGCGACTGCTATGTTCACATTGACCAGCCCGGCATGGGTAAGACTTGCGGTCAGTGGATCATCGACAGGTACTCCGCTGAGAATCCCGCCAAGGTTCTTGAGATCGCCGGTCTTGTAAACCACTCTGCAGCAGTTCAGCGCGGCGGCGGCTTCCATGAAGCAGTAGACAGCATCGATTACATTGACGTTGTTAACACCGTTGACACCGGATGGGATCCCGACGTTGCTCTTAACGGCATCCTGGATGCTTTCCAGGCCAATCCCGAAATCAACGTAATTTACAGCCACTCTGACTCCATGATGCCCGGCATCATCGAAGGTCTGCGTCAGATCGGTAAGCTGGTTCCCGTTGGCGAAGAAGGCCACATCCCCGTACTGTCCATCGACTGCAACTTCACCGGCATCCAGGCAGTTCGCGACGGTTATGTAGATCTGATCTGCGAGCACAGCCCTCAGCTCCATGCCACTATTTGTGTAAACGTTGCTCTGGCAGCCATCTACGGTCAGGAAATTCCCTCTGACATCACCATTACTTCTCCCATGGTTGATCCCTCCAACGTTGATTCTCCTGATCGTTGGGCAAACAACGTGGCCGGTGAATTCGCATCCTGGCCCTATGTACAGCAGGATTACTTCCCCATCCCCACCCGTTAATTACTCGTTCTCCTTGTTACTAGGACAACTTTCCTAATAACACAAATACAACAGGTATCGGATATTTATATTCGATACCTGTTGCTCTAAAGATAGTCATTATAATCTTTGCATTCGCATAAAGGAGTATCAATAAATGGAATTAAAAGATAAAGTATGTGTTATCACCGGAGGCACCAGCGGTATAGGCGAGACCACCGTACATCGCTTTGTAGAAGAAGGAGCGAAGGTTGTATTTTGCGGCAGACGCAAGGAAAAAGGCGAAAAGGTAATGCAGGATGTCATCAATGCGGGATATCCCGGTGAAGTCCGCTTCTTCCAGTGTGATGTAAGCGTACCCGAAGAAGTTGAGAAGCTCGCCGCATATACCAAGGAAGAATTCGGCAATTGTGAGGTTCTCTTTACCAATGCCGGCATACACCGCACAGGCAAAATTCACGAGGTCACCCTAGAACAGTGGAACAGCGTTATGAAAGTTGACCTACAGGGCGTATTCCTCTGCTGCCATTATTTTATTCCCCACATGCTGGAGAAAAACTACGGCACCATCATTAACATGTCTTCAGTTTCCGGTCTTGCCGGTGACTACAATATGATCGCCTATAACACCGCCAAGGGTGCCATCACAAACCTGACCAGGTGCCTTGCGTTAGACTATGCCGACAAGGGTATCCGCGCCAACTCCGTATGTCCCGGCACCATTGCCACCGAGATTACCGCTGCAACATTTAAGGCGGATCCCGCATCTTATCAGCAGTTTGTAGATGCATATCCCGTTCATTTTATTGCAGATCCTGTCGATGTGGCCAACCTGTGCGTATTCCTCGCCAGCCGCAAGGCAGACTTCATAAACGGCGCAAACATCCCCATAGACGGCGGTATCCTTGCCCATACAGGTCAGCCCTACATTCCCGACGGCGAAGAATAACCCAAATGGAGGGACACGCATATGAAGCTTACCGAACTTTCTTATCCTATTGGTGTGGATATTCCTGTATATCCCACCAACCCATCTGAGAAGTACTACTTTGAAAGCAACATGGATAACGGCGATCCGGCAAACACTTCCACCGCCTTACATCATATGCATAATGGTTCTCATGTTGATGCTCCCCTTCATTTTTCCAAGGGCGGCTCAGATATAATGTCAATTTCCATCGATGATTTCTATTATACTTCCCCCTATCTGCTGTCCATTCCCAAGAAAAAGGGAGAACTCATTACCCTTGAGGATTTAAAAGCTAAGGAGGAAGAAATTAAAAATTCGGATATTCTCTTACTCTATGTACATTATGCCGACATAAGGGAAAACAAGGCCGTATTTCTTGACGATTTCCCCGCACTATCCAAAGAAGGCGCCTTGTACCTCAGAACTTCTTTCCCCAAGCTTAAGGCTATAGCCATTGATGTTATCAGTATTGAAAGCGCCACCGCGGGCGCTCCGAACAATTTTCCCGTTCACCACGCTTTGTTGGACAGAGTGGATTCAGGCAATGCCCCCCTTCTTGTTTTCGAGGACATCAATTTGAAAGCTTACAGTGAGATCCAGGGGAATGTAACCGCAATATCGGCTTTTCCCATACGCTGGCTGCATGCTGAGGCAGGCCCTATAAATATGGTTGCTTTCAGCGAGTAATCCATCATAACATATAAAACCGTACAAATGCCGCGTCCTCTGTTTACCCGGCTGCTGTTTGCCATTTTTAGCTGCCGGGTCAACTTAATTCCCCTAAAAAAGCTGTCTCCACCGGAGGCAGCTTTTTACCTGTTTGTCAACTTGAAATGGTTATTCCATATTCTTTTGAGCATTTTCTATCATCATGGAAAAGCACTTTATCATTCCGTCCATCTCCGCTTCGCAGATACCTTCCAATACAGCCCTGTTCGCATCATTTATTAATGAATTGATGGGCTCCTGCATGGATGAACCTTTAGCTGTAAGGCTAACTATAACAGTTCGCCTGTCCTCCTTGTTGAATTGCCGCTGTATAAAGCCCTTTGCCTCAGCACGTGCAAGCAAGCCGCTGATACTGGAGGTATCAAGACACAGAGTTTGTGCAATTTGTGTTGGTGTCTGATTGTCTTTTCCCCATAAGCAGTTCATCAGCGCATACTGAGATGGCGTAAAATCGTACAAAGCCAACTTGCTCTTAAAATACAATGAGACCGTATTTTGAGCCCGTGCCAATTGGAAATTTATACAGTCCTGAAGACGCATTATCCTTTCACCCTCTTATAACTTTATTTATTTTATTATATCACGATTCGGTCATCGCACAAATACATATTAAGACGCGTGTCCGACTCTCACCAGGCACTCAGAAGCCCCGTAAAACAGTTTTGTCATGTTATGTGCAACCCAACACCTGTTAACACTTAAAGGCCTCAGAGGGCGTTTATGACGCTTATATGGCATCCCTTTTATGACATGTTCTAAATACAACCTCATCACCTGTAATGCCCCGCCGGGCAAGCCTGCCCTCTCCAAAGCTTAGATTTATCGAGCAAAACAAAAAGCACCCAATGGGTGCTTTTTGTTTTAGTGGAGGCACCACCCGGAATCGAACCGGGGATGAAGGTTTTGCAGACCTCTGCCTTACCGCTTGGCTATGGTGCCATACTATTATAAAAAATGGAGCGGGAGACGGGGCTCGAACCCGCCACCTCCGCCTTGGCAAGGCGGCGCTCTACCAAATGAGCTACTCCCGCAATATGGTGCCTCAGAGTGGACTTGAACCACCGACACAGGGATTTTCAGTCCCTTGCTCTACCAACTGAGCTACCGAGGCAAATGGCGATCCGAAGGGGGCTCGAACCCCTGACCTCCAGCGTGACAGGCTGGCATTCTAACCAACTGAACTACCGGACCAAAATGGTGGTGGGAGCAACAGGGCTCGAACCTGTGACCCCCTGCTTGTAAGGCAGGTGCTCTCCCAGCTGAGCTATGCTCCCACTCGTTTGCGTCCACTTGGGACTGCGAGAGTTAGTATACACTACATCCCCCAAACTGTCAATGGGTTTTTTACAAAAAAATTTATATCTTTATACATATATTTTGAATAACAGGCCTGTCAGGCCTGTTATTCGTCATTATTTCTGCAAAAAAAATAAACAGAGGAACGGATGCTCCGTTCCTCTGTTATATGAAAGGTGTTGGTTTTGATTAGGCAAGGAAATCCACGATGCACTTGCAGGGGCATACCTTTGCGCAGGCGCCGCAGCGGGTGCACTTTTCGGGATCGATCTTGGCAACGCCGCCCTCTACGTGGATAGCGTCGCTGGGGCATTCCTTGGTGCAGCGTCCGCAGGCGATGCAGGCCTTCATGCAGGCAGCACGTGCCTCACGGCCGGAATCGGTATTGCGGCAGGAAACGATAACGGTTTCGTTGACGGGCTTCAGCTCGATCACGCCGCGGGGGCAGGCCTTCTGGCACTGACCGCAGGCGGTGCACTTGCTCTCGTCTATCTTGGCGATGCCGTTAACTATCTCAATGGCGCCAAAGGCACATGCCTTTGCGCAGTCGCCAAGGCCTATGCAGGCAAAGCGGCACATCTTGGGGCCGCCTGCAATACCGGCAACGGTAGCGCAGCTTGCGTAGCCATCGTAAATGTAGCGATCCTTTGCAACGCCGCACTCGCCCTGACATACAACGCGGGCAGCAATACGCTCGCCGCTGAGGTCTACAGACATACCCATGATGGCAGCAATGGCCTCTGCAGCCTTTGCGCCGCCGGGAGTACAGCCGTTAACGGGGGCTTCGCCGTCTACTACGGCCTGTGCGAATGCATCGCAGCCTGCATAGCCGCAGGCACCGCAGTTTGCGCCGCCCAGGCACTCACGGATAGCGGAGGCGCGGGGGTCAACTTCTACTGCGAACTTCTTGTCCGCAATGGTGAGGACTACGCCGAACAGCACGCCCAGCACAGCCATAACGGCCAGAGCCAGAATAATAGCAGTAATATTCATGCATATCCTCCTTTATTATACCAGGCCGCTGAAGCCCATGAAGGCAACAGCCATGAGGCCGGCGGTGAACAGACCGATGGGGAATCCCTTGAAGGCCTCGGGGATATGGGAAGTCTCAAGACGTTCCCTTACGCCTGCCATCAGCACGATAGCCAGCAGGAAGCCCAGAGCGCTGAACACACCGTTGAGCACGGAGGACAGAATGTCATACTGTGCGCTTACGTTGATGGTGGCAACGCCCAGTACCGCGCAGTTGGTGGTGATCAGGGGCAGATAGATACCCAGAGACTTGTACAGTGCGGGACTGGACTTCTTGAGGAACATCTCAACGAACTGTACAAGGCTTGCGATGATAAGTATGAAGCTGATGGTGCTCAGATAAGTGAGGCCCAGAGGGAACAGCACATACTGATATACAAGGGAAGTGAACAGGGAGGCAAGGCCCATTACGAAGGTAACGGCCATACCCATGCCTGCAGCGGTCTCTACCTTGCTGGATACGCCCAGGAAGGGGCAGCAGCCCAGGAAGCGGGAAAAGATAAAGTTATTGCTGAGAACACAGCTTACCAGGAAAAGCAGCACATTGCCGCAGCTTACCGTTTCCATTATTTTGCCTCCTTTGCTTTCTTATTCTCGGAGCGCTTCATGATGATGTTTGCAACGCCCAGAGTAAGGCCGAATACCATGAAGCCGCCGGGGGCCAGAATGGTTATCAGCATGGGATCATAGCCTGCGCCGAAGATGGGGATGCCGGCGATGCAGCCGGTGCCCAGCAGTTCGCGTACGATGGCGATGATGGAGATAGCCAGAGTAAAGCCGATGCCCATACCCAGACCGTCAACCGCAGAGGCAACAGGGCCGTTCTTGCTGGCGAAAGCTTCCGCACGGGCAAGAATGATGCAGTTTACAACGATAAGGGGGATGAACATGCCCAGGCTTGCATACAGGCTGGGGATGAATGCCTGAAGCAGCATCTGAACCAGGGTAACGAAGGTACAGATAACAACTATGAAGCAGGGAATACGTACCTTGTCGGGAATAACATTCCTGAGCAGGGAGATAACAAAGTTGGAACCTACCAGAACGAAGGTAGCGGCAGCGCCCATACCGATAGCATTGATAAGGCCGGAGGTAACGGCGATGGTGGGGCAGATACCAAGAACCAGACGGAAGGTGGGGTTCTCGGTAATAATGCCGTTAAGGAATACGCTGGAAAGCTTGGGTTTATTACGCATTTGCCTTAGCCTCCTTCTTTGCCTTTTCCTGACCGTAAACAGGTATCTTTACATACTTGTCAATGAGGGGAGTTACGATGTTCATTATCAGTATGCCGTAGGTGACGCCCTCAGCGTAGGAGCCCCACTTGCGGATAACAGCGATGATGACGCCGCAGCCCACTGCATAGATGTACTGGCCAACGGGGCTCATGGGGCATGTGGTGTAGTCGGTGGCCATGAATACGGCGCCGAACAGAATACCGCCGGAGAGCAGAGAGGTGACCATATCCTGCTCCATGCCGAACAGAGCGGCGCACAGAGCAAAGCTTGCCATCATAACAACGGGGATACGCCAGGAGATAACCTTGCGCAGCAGCATATAAGCAAAGCCGATAAGAATGGCAACCTTGCTTACTTCGCCGATAGTGCCGGGAATGAAGCCCAGGAACATATCCATTGCGCTTGCCTCATAGCCGCCCAGCACGGTGGCGGTGGAAACAGCGTCCACGCCCTTGCAGAAGGTGGGCAGATACCATGCGGTCATCTTTACAGGCCAGGAAGCCAGCAGAACGCCGCGTGCGGTAAGGGCAGGGTTCATAAAGTTATCACCGATGCCGCCAAACAGCTGCTTTACGAGAACGATGGCGAAGAAGCTGCCAACAACAGGCATCCACCAGGGAGCGTTGCCGGGCAGGTTCAGGGCCAGCAGCAGGCCGGTAACAGCGGCTGAAAGGTCGTTGATGCGGACCTTCTGGCCGGTGAGCTTCTGATAAGCGTACTCGCTGAGCACAGCGGCAGCAACGCCCAGTACGCACAGCAGAGCAGCGTTCAGACCAAAGCAGTATACGCCAACCAGTGTGGTGGGGAGCAGTGCGATGAGCACGTCCCTCATGATGGTGGCGGTAGAGTCCTTGCTATGGACGTGGGGTGCTATTGAAACATGCAGACTCATTACTTCTTAGCCCTCCTTGCTTCACGCATGATAGCTTCTTTGGTGCTCTTGAAGGAGGCAGTGAGCCAGCGCTTGGCGGGGCAGATGTAGGAGCAGCTGCCGCACAGTATGCACTCCATAAGGTCGTTGGCTTCGGCACCCTTAAGGTCGCCTGCATCGCAGAAGTGCTTCATCCTGTAAGGATTGAGGCCGATGGGGCAGGCTTCTACGCAGCGTCCGCAGCGTATGCAGGGATTCTCTTCGTAGCCCTTGGCATCCTCTTCGTTGAATACCAGAATGCCGTTGGAGCCCTTGGATACTACTACCTGATCATTGGGGGCGCAAAGGCCGGTCATGCAGCCGCCCATTACGATCTTGCCGGCTTCTTCGGTGTAGCCACCGCACTCGCCGATAACGTCAGCCACGATGGTACCCATCCTGAGGCGCAGGTTGGCATGATCCTTAACGCAGCCCTTTACGGTGGTAACGCGGTCGATAAGGGGCTTGCCCTCGATAACCGCATCGGCAATGGCCTTGGCAGTACCAACGTTGAGAACTATTACATGGGCATCCAGAGGCAGCTTCTTGGAGGGGACCTCACGGCCGGTAACGGCGGAGATCAGCTGCTTTTCAGAACCCTGGGGATACTTGGTGCGGAGAG
Source organism: Clostridia bacterium (assembly GCA_017547885.1). Classification (GTDB taxonomy): domain Bacteria; phylum Bacillota; class Clostridia; order Christensenellales; family CAG-138; genus SFEL01. The sequence goes on from JAFYOP010000009.1 coordinate 48,306, forward strand.
TGACCACCTCAACGCCCTCGCGGCCGGCAGCGGCGCGCTTCATGGAATCGATAGCGTCGGGCTTGTTGTCCTCCACGGCGATAACGCCGCGCTTTACATCCAGCGCGCGCATTACGGCACGAAGACCGTCAACAATACGCTGGGGCTCTTCTATCATGAGCCTGTGGTCGCAGGTAACGTGGGTTTCGCACTCTGCGCCGTTGAGGATGATGGTGTCGCAGTACTTGCCTTCGCCCACGGTCAGCTTAACGTGTGCGGGGAAGGTAGCGCCGCCCATACCGCAGATACCCGCAGCCTGTACGGCGGGAACGATCTTGGTGGGGTCAGCTTCTTCTACGGGGCCCAGGGGGCTCAGTTCGGTCCATTCATCCTGGAAGTCGTTCTTGATGGTGACGATGGTGGTGGGACCGCCCAGCAGCAGCACCTTGGTGCCGATGGCGGTAACCTCACCGGACACGCTGGCGTGCACGGGAAGGCTGACGAAGCCGTTTGCCTCGCCGATCTTCTGGCCCATCTTAACATGGTCGCCCACCTGTACGATGGGGGTAGCGGGAGCGCCGATGCTCATGGACATGGGGATATCCACGCTGTCGGGCACGTATGCCCTAATGGGCAACTTGGTGGTTGAAGTTTTACCCTCGTGCTGATCGTGCAGAGGATGCACGCCGCCCTTGAAGGAATATTTTGGCAAAGCCAACACCTGCCTTTCATATTTTCCTACGGCCCCAAAACCGCAAAAACCAACCCTCAGCACCCATTGCTGATTTCTGAGCATTGGGCTGCTTAGGGGTGCGATGTTTTAAGCCGTTTCTGTTCGGAAACTATTATAGCACACAAAATTATATATTACAGTATAAATATTACGATAAATTCGTATATTTCGCTGATTTTCCTGACTATTTTCTGTCAATCCTATCCTGCTTGAGACATGTTCTTATTTCCCCCGCCGCCATCACCATCAAAAATATTCCGAAAACCCTTTTCAACGTATCTTCCTGTATCCGCCCCGCCGCCAAAGAGCCGGCCACCGCTCCAACAATGCCAAACACCACGGCGGAAACGCTCTTTTTTACATCCAGCCTGCCGCCCTTATGATGTATAAACAGCGCAATTACCGCCGCGGGCAGAAAGGACAGCATGTTCACCCCCTGAGCATGCCGCTGAGCCACCCCCAGCAGCAGCGTCAGTGCAGGAATAAGCAGCGTTCCCCCGCCCATGCCCATGCCGGCGATAATCCCGGATGCAACCCCCGCAATAACAAAGCCTATCTCTCTCACAGCGCCATCCATCCTCCCGCCGCCAGCATCACAATGCCAAATATGAGCTTAAGGGTTTTCCCTTGTATTTTGCCTGTAAGCTTGGCCCCTATTGCGCTGCCCACGGTAAGGGCCGGCGCAACCCACAGCAGAGCGTGCCAGTCCACACCGCCACCTACAGCGTAAACTATTCCGCTTGCCGCGCTCAAAGGCAGCATGATGCTTATGGCCGTTGCATGGGCCTGCCTTGGCGTCAATCCTGCCCTTTCCAGCGCCAGCACCGCCACGGTGCCTCCCCCCGCGCCGAAAAGGCCGTTGCAGATTCCTGCGCAGAGGCCCGCCATTGCGTTTTTAAGGTTTTCTTTAGTGAATATCTTCATATTAAGAGTATGCGCTTATCAGTAAATTTAAGCCGGAATTTTTCTTTCCATTCTCAAGCCAAGTACGCACTGCGTGCGTCATGGCTGGAGTTAGGCCCGGGAAGATACGTGATCATCAGAGAGCAAAGAAAAACACCATGCGTTTGCATGGTGTTTTTCTTTGGTATCCGGCGGCTACCTAGTCGAATTTCCTTAGAAATTCGACACGATTTCAAGGAGCTATGTCAAGGCTTGC
>JAFYOP010000021.1 GCA_017547885.1 Clostridia bacterium
ACGTTCGTGTGCAGCCAGTCAGCCCCGTTGGAAGACTTGGCGGTGGTCATGATTTCCATCTGCACATTCCCCCCCTGGGTCCCCTCTGCTTCATTCCAGAGGTTGCCATCCATCTTGATAGTGCCATAGAATTCACTCGGGTCGAGCACCTTGAATACGGCATAGGTATACATATCATCGTGATGATTCGCCTCGCCATCTGCCAAACTGGTACCATACAAGGTCAACACCGTGCCGAAATCGCCCTTCAATTCCTTCAGAACTAATTTCTTATCGTGGTCATTAGCGATGCGTGCATCCACCCGGGATGTATTCACTCCGCCACCGATACCGGACGAAAGCACGACATTGACCGGGTTATGAATCGTTGCCGTATCCATTCCTTCGCCGTGATAAGCAGACAGATTATCGGAGCCAATGCGCTCTGCCCAGTCTCCGGTAGATTTGTCTGTATCGCTGAAATCACCCTGCAGCACAGGAATATTCTCCCCTTTATCAGAAACATTCTGCATGGTGATACCTCCCTTTCCCAAGGCGTGGATATTCTGCATCACCAAGCGGCCACCTTCAATAACCGTGCCACCGCTATAGGTGTTTTTCGTCGCAATAACTGCTGTTCCCAGCCCCGTCTTACGCAAATTGGTTTTCCAGTCCAGATCAAAGTCTGTAACGCCAAGAGATATTTCATCAGCATCAGCAATACAGCCATCACCGTAGAAGAAATAATTAGTATCATCATCTTCCAGCTTGGAGCTACCATCGCTCAGAACCTTGGTGAACTTCGAATTGATAACCACCGACAACGGTGCAACCTCACCAGAAATCTTCACCGCCTGATACCCCAGGGTTCTATCGGCATTTTCCCCAGTTCCCAGAGAAACAAGCGACACATCATCAATCTGGAAGATTTGCGAACCAGCTTTCCCTTCCTCCGTTTCCCCCACGAGAGTACCATCATGCAACTTGTCATCCGAGCCGTTTACAATAACAGTCTGGCTGCTGAGCAAGCTTGTATCAGCCTCCCATTGCGTCGGTTCATACAAATTACCGAACAGCACCACCTGTGCATTCTGGAAAATGCAATTTTCCTTCCAGCGCTTATCCGGGTCCATGGATATCGCATCAGCTTTAATCTGCGCTGCCGTATAAGGTGTCGAATACCACTCATACGCCTTTGGCGCACCAGTTGTATCTGTCGTCGGGGAATCCACCATGCCGGACCAAGTGCGGCGGGGGTCGCCATCAACGGTCAGCACAAGGTAATTTCCCTCCACGAACACCGTACCGTAATAGCCATACCCCAGAGGAATCAGCTGGGACTGGAACTTGGCATTTTTAGTACCATCCAGCACGCTGAGTGAACCGGCTCCCGCCAGATAATATTTAGTTGTGCCAGCAGTCTGTGCAAAGTCTGCGTTCGTAATGCTGACAGAAACAGGGGTATCATATTGCATAGTGAGAGCCCCTGAAATTTGCAAATGGGGAAGCGATGAATCCGCGCTTGGCGACAAGCTCTGAATCTCAAAGTTCAACGAGCTTCCCTCCGCCATGGTCAGCCCTCCCGCAATGGCAGCAGGGTTAGTATTTCCACCCGGCAGAGTCACCACGGATACACGATTGCCACCAGTAACGGTAACCGTATTTGTTGAATTGTAAGAAGTACCGCTGATACTCTCCCACCCCGTAGCTGAGTTTGTGGCGGTAGCCAGCTGCAGCTTACTACCACTCACCATATTCAGGTCTCCTGAAAGATTCAGGTAATTAAACCCGGCCGTACCTCCCAGCACAGATAAATCCTGCAGGTTGGCCGTATGAATATACTGCGTTGACTGCCCCCGTTTTTCCAGGCTGAGAGACTCCACGCCAAGAGAACCAGCACCAGGATTGGAGGGAGCCAAAACATCCGTACTGAACTTTGTAGAACTACCGGCGGCATAGATATAGGATTGCCCCGGTGCTGCGTACGAATGGGCAAAGCCCATGGAGCCTGCAAACTTATGCACCGCGCCGGAGTTATCCTCCAACACCAGGTTCGTGGAACCGTCTGTCACAACGCGCACTACCCAGCGCTCCTCCTCTTGCTCGTAATCAGAAATATAAGCGGTAATCGGAATGTAACTGCTCTCGTTATTATCACGGTAATTGAGCTTGAAACCATGGCCGAGGAAATCCGCCTCCAACGCCTTTATCCGGATTTGAGAATTTTCGCGCAACACCAGAATGTTATCCGAGGTGGAAGGCTTACCAGCCGCGCCTGTATTCCCCTGATTATGGCCGGCCGTACGATCTGTCGACTCATCTCGGGTCAGGTTCAGCGTTGCCTCAGAAAACACATCGTCCACCAGA
>JAFYOP010000022.1 GCA_017547885.1 Clostridia bacterium
CCTTTAAGGCGGCAAAGTGACAAGTAGGGAGGAGGTTATCAGGAGAAGACTGACAATATCACCTAAGACTTCAGAGCTTACTTATGTCTATAGTATCCACTCTTCCTGTCTTTTTGCTTTCGAACTCTCTTGCGTTGAATAAATTGCTGGGAGAGGATTGTTCAGACCATGTGTTGAGTCAGAAAGATGCCGGGGTATTCTGGCAACGGTGGGTGAGTCTGGCCAGCACGCAGCGGGATTCCTCCCGCCCTGGGCATGTGTTTGAGAACCGCTGGGCATTGTATAAAAAACGGCACGGCGTAGGCCTGCTGGGGGCTCTGGATTGCGTGGGGAAGGAGTACTTGAAGGTGGAAAACCGGCGCCTGTATGTGCGGGAGGCATCCCGTTTCTCTCGCTGGCAGAATTTGCGCAGCCGAATGAGCATGTTGCCAGTGAAATGTCGCATGCTGTACAGGCACCGCTTGCCTATGAGCTGGCAGCTGGCCCATCCCCTGGTGCCTGCATTGGCCGATTTTATTACAAGGGAGGGGCTGAATGAAACGCATCTGCATATGTTTGCATGCCTGGAGCCCGAGTTTTCCTGGTTGAAAGATTTGCGGAATGTGACGGATTTTCTGCACAAGGAAGTGGAGAAACGAAGTCAACATGAGGCTCTCTACATGGGGGTGCATCCTGATTTGACGCCTGAACGCATGGTGGCGCGAATGCGCCTGGCCCGGTACATACGGGCAATGCTGCTCAGAATTTTCGATGGCACCTCACCAGAGGAATGCGTGCAGGGGCTGACCGAAACATATCGGGCGTTTGTAGCAGAGCCGGAGGTATATCAGCCTCTGGAGCTGCCTGAGGTGGAAGGCGCTGATATTGAGGCCTTATTGCCTTGTGAAATGAAGTTGTGGCAGGATTTGTTTGATTGGCAAGCATTCAATAAGCCATTCTGTCGTGAGTTGGAATTTTTTGCTCATGTGTATCTGTTGATTCAGAATGAGTATATTCATTTGCGCCGCCAGCGCGAGGAACGGAGCGGCTTTGATGCATTCAATGAAGTAGAGATGCACAAAGGTGATATGTTGCAGCCTGCGCAGTATTTCGAGAAGACCTTGAATCACATTTTGCAGAATACAGAGGCCAATTCGCAGACATTCATTGAGCTTAGGGTGAGCCCGTGGGTGTTTTGTCGTCTCGGAAATGAAATTGTACAGGCCTGGAATAAATGCTGTGAACTCAGACAGAACGGTGTCCCACATCTGGTGCTGGTGGTGCATTTTATCAAGAAAGGGGGAACTCCGGAAATCAACAGAGATTCCATGGTGCTGGCCGACGGGTATGCTGAAATCAGGCAATCTCTTCTGGATGAGTGTGTTTCGGTGGCCCGGTATTCGCCTTATTTCTGCAACGAAACCGGGGTATCGGTGGGGATTGATGCCGCGGGCGATGAGATGAAAATTCCGCCAGCGGTGTTTGCGCCGGTATATCGCTTGTTTGAACGCGAAACTGGAATCTGTTACCGTACATACCATTGCGGGGAGGATTTTCACCATTTGGTGGGCGGCATCCGGGCGGTATATGATGCAGTGCAGTTTTTGAACCTCCGGGAGGGAAACCGCGTGGGCCACGCCACGGCAATTGGGATTAATCCCCAGCTCTGGAAGCAGGATATGCCGGATATCCTGGTGCAGAAGAAGGGTGATTTGCTGCTGGATTTGATTTTCGCCTGGCGTATGCTGACTCCCAGTCGCCTTGAAGCGGCTGCCTTGGTTGAGCAGAAATTAATGCCGCTGGCACAGACTTTGCTGCAAGGACCGATCAGTCCTTATTCCTTGCTGGCATTCTATGACGCGCGCCACCTTTTGCCGGAAAAAGTGCGAACTTTTCTCGCGGAGGGCCGAAGATTGGACTGGTCTCCTAATCCGGAAGAAGAATTGGTCATTAACTTTTGCCAGGAGCGCGGAGTTGAGGGGTTGAAGTTGCTGAATCATTGGTATTATGATGCGGATTCCCGCCGCATGCAAGACGAGTTAGAGGAATTGGAACTGGATTTCCTGGATGATGCAACTTTGGTTTTTCTGCAGCAGAGGGTACAACGTGTGCTCAACGAGCGGAATGTCATTATTGAGACGCTGCCAGTGAGTAATCTGCGAATCAGCCAATATCGGGATATCCGCGAGCATCATTTGCTGCGCTGGCTGAAAGTGCCCGGAGTGGGCTATGAGGGGGATGAGGAAATGACCGTCTGTATGGGGTCTGACGATCCGGGGATTTTTGCTTCTGATCTCAAAAATGAGTTTTACCATGTGTATGCCTGCTTAACGCAGGCTGGCTTATCTCCGGCGCAATGCATGTCTTATATCCGCCGCCTGAATGACGCTGGGCGTATTTATGCGTTCAGGCCTTTGTAGGGGCGGGGCTTACTTCTGGTCAAGCATCGCGTTCAAAGGGAGATTCCTGGCTCAATCGTTTTATGCCGGGGGGTATAGGATAACGGCGTCGCTTTCTCTCCCGCTATGCATAGGCGAAGGTGTGCCAATTACAGCGGGTACCCATCTATGTATGGTTGCATACTTCCGAGGCAAAGCCTCTGTCGTTTTGCCGTGCGTTGGAATGCCTCAGAATCCGTCTGGAGATATAAGTGGCGCAAAAAGAAACGAAGTGCCTCTTTTATGAAGCAGTGCCACTTATGCTCCAGTCTTAAACTCTGCGGCGGCGGAGGGAGAGCAGGGATAGGGACAGAATTGATAGTGTGGCGACTGTGGGTTCGGGGATAAGCCGGGAAGGCGGCGCCGTAAGCAGGGGGATGGGTGCGGGGTACAGATGGGGGTCGTTCAATTCAAAGGCACTTGTGGCAGTAAGTCCTTTCAGGTTGTCCTTTACGTAGACATCTGCCGATATGATATAGTCGGGGTTGAAGGTGAACACCTCTACATGATATTTTGACGATTGGGATTTAACAGAGTCGTTCATATCGGCGTAATAAATCACAGAGCCATCTTCTTTTGCGAGGCTTAGATACGCCAGTGTACCCACGCTGGAGTATGAAAAGGTAAGAGCGGCATGTGTTACATCTGCAGTGAAGATTTTATCAATCTGCTCCATGGTCGTAGAGACATTTGCCGGCGAATTAATGGAGAGATTGGCTGAGAAAGATGCATAATGATTGCCTTCCTGTATGATGAAATCTTTGTTATGGAGGCTGAGCCCAATCTCTTGGGTAGAGTTGGCGATTTGCAGGTCGAGAACAGGTGAGCGGGAGTGCTGGTAGGCGCGGAGATGTATGTTCAGTATGGCGGCGACATCCAGAGACAGTACAGCATAGGATGTGTAGCGACTGCTTGTGGGCTTTTCTGTTACGGAGATGGTGTTGTTGGTGTGGCTCACTTGCGCAAGCGAGGCGGAAAAATCAGCCCCTTTGAGGCTTCCACCCATGCAGATGAGCAGAAGAGTTTGTTCATGATGAATTGACGGTGCCTTGACGCTGCTGAATCCGGGATTGGGGTATTGCTCAGATGTCCCGGATACGTTCTCCTGCGTCTATGCTACGTGATAAACTGCCCGAAAGTCAGAATATAGGACTCGTTAGTCAATAAAACAGCTCATTTTCCCCTGATGGATGATTTTAGCGAGATGGTAACAGTGTTCCCTGCTAGGCTTCTCTCTCATATGGCGATTTCTGGGGAAATCTCTTTTCCAGGAATCGC
>JAFYOP010000010.1 GCA_017547885.1 Clostridia bacterium
AGAAGGCGGCCGTCATACTCCCTTCTTCAGCGGCTATCGTCCCCAGTTCTACTTCCGTACCACTGACGTAACCGGCACCATCAAGCTGCCCGAAGGCGTAGAGATGGTAATGCCCGGCGACAACATCGCCATGGAAATCGACCTGATCACCCCCATCGCCATGGACGAAGGTCTCCGCTTCGCTATCCGTGAAGGCGGCCGTACCGTTGCTTCCGGCGTTGTAGCCTCCATCGTTGAGTAATTAAATAAGTAAAATATTTACTAATAACAAAAAAGAACGGCTTCGGCCGTTCTTTTTTGTTACATTAAGAGTGCTGTAAATTATATTTACAGAAAGTTTAAAAATAAATACAAACATTGAACTATATTGCTAAAAATTAGGAGAAAAATCATTGTAATATCATGAAAAATGTGTTTTACTATAAAAGCACACCTATATCTGTAAGTACGGTGCCAAAGAAAAACTTGAAAACTTTAAAAAATTTAACTAAATTGGCAAATTATTAACGATACGGATTGAGGTACTTTGCTGCTTTGGAGGTAATATAATGAAGAAAAAACTGATGTCCGCACTGATTGCAATAATCATGCTGCTAAGCATGATTCCGTCTGTTGCTTTGGCAGAAACCGATGCCTCTGAGCAAGCGGAAACCACTGACCTGAAGCAGGTAGTGAATGAGGGCGGAACCCGATATTACAACGGCGCCGGCGCTCAGGTTGAAGCAGATCAACTGGGCGGTGATGCTGTGGTTAAGGTAAGCAAAACCATTGCACACACCGGCACCGAAAATGAGTTTATCGTTACTTTGCAGGTGCAAACTACTCAGAGGATATTGGAGATACCTTCTGCTTCCCCGGATGCAGCGGTAGTGCTTGCTTTTGACGTTTCCAATTCAATGGATGACTGTCTTCACTGCGGAAAAGAAGAGTCTGATGGTCGTCATAAAGAAACAACAGTATACAATTGTGATGATCCGTATACAACGCAATACCAAAGAAAAAGTAATAGTAATTTAAAATGCAAGAATTGCGATAAATACCAGAATCAGCACCAGAAGGTAGTTCTTGCTGCAAAGTGTGACTATGAACCTCGATTAGATGAAGCGAAGGCAGCGGCATTAAAGTTTCTCAAAGATTTTGCCCAAAATACGGGAGCACAGGAAGACGATAAGCGGTGGATGGCTATTCTTCAGTTTGGTTCCAATGCTAATCAGAAATTGAATTGGGTGGATGTGAGTACAGAAGCAGGATATTCTGAGGCAGAATCTGCGATAAATGCTATAGTAAAAGCCTCCACGCAATATGGCGGTACTAATATCGAAGCAGCTCTTATGCTGGCAAAGAATATGCTCAATGCTGCGCGCGGAGAGAACGATCCTCTTCATGGCGTGGATTATCTGTATACGGTTTTGCTCACCGATGGAAATCCAACTTTTTATGTTAGTGATTCCAATACAAGCAGTAGTTCCGATTCCATATCAGGCACTATGGGTGGAAATAGTTCTACTACAGAAAACGACGTAAAGGATGTGGGAGATGAAGCGGAGGCGATAAGAAGGATTACCAGCCTTTCAAAGCTGTATTCCATATGCTTTGGCACAGATTATGATGATGCTTCAGACCAATATACTGCGGTATTTAATAAAACCCCTTTTATGAATTGGAGTGACGCGAATCCCGAAACCACCGAATCTATGACAGTAGGTGAATGGCTGGCGGCATTTTCCGATGCTGCATACAACGGCTCGGCTACCGATCTGTTTGCTTCTTTCAATAGTATAGCAAACAGGATAGCGCTTGCGGCGAAGGCTTGGAAAGTTACTGACGCCATGGGCGAAAACGTTTCTTATATTGGAACTGAACCGGTATCTAACGAAGATGGTGGAACAATTGCCAATACTGTTACGGTTGCAGCTGATAACCGCAGCTTTGTATGGGACATACTGACTTCAAGCTATGATGACAATATAACCAATATAACGTATGACAGCGATGGCAGCACAATAGAAAGTGCGGTGTTGGGTTATACATTCAAGTATAAAGTAAAGCTGAATAACCTGACAGAGCCTTACAAAGCGGGAACAGAAGCGACCGCTGCGAATACTGAAGCAAAACTGTTTTATATGGTTGCAAATGACGACGGCAGCTGGCCTGACTCTGAGTATGCGCTCAAGACAGGTTTTTTTCCGGTACCTTTTGTTAAGGGATTTGCTGACGACCTCACGTTTACTAAGGTCGATGCTAATAATGAACCTCTTGCGGGAGCGGCATTCAAGATTACTGCCAATGATGACCCCAACTGGTCTAAGGATGGCACGCCTTCCGAGGATGGTACTTCTTTCACCTTTACCGGCATTCCCTCCGGTCATACCTATACTCTGACGGAAACGCAAACGCCCGAAGGATATCGGGATCTCGACGATACTTACACGGTCGAGGTAGCATATGGTGAGGCCGTACTTAAGAAAGGTGCGGACACCGTTACGGCTATCGTCAACACGCCGAAAGAAACTCCCACCGGCAGCCTGACGATCCAAAAGGTGTTCAGCGGCATTACCCCAACCGAAAATACATTCCCCGATGGAATTACTTTTACAATCCAGAAGGTCAACGATGATGGTACCACGGCTGGCACTACGGGTGTTCCTACTACCGTAACCCTGCCTATAGATGGTGATAGTAATAATCCGTGGTCGGCTACCGTTGACCACCTCGCCCCCGGAACCTACACCGTGACCGAGAGCGACGCAGAGGCAGAGGTGGCTGGCTATAACCTGACCGTGACCAACGACAACCAGGGTACGGTTACAGTGACGGGTGGTGGAGCATCCACAATCACCTTCACCAACACCTACACTCTCCCCTCCCCTTCACCCACAGCCACACCCGCGGCTACTCCCACGGCTACTCCCGCGGCTACTCCCACGGCTACTCCCACGGCTACTCCCGCGGCTACTCCCACGGCTACTCCCGCGGCTACTCCCACGGCTACTCCCACGGCTACTCCCACGGCTACTCCCACAGCCACACCCACGGCTACTCCCACGGCTACTCCCACGGCTACTCCCACAGCCACACCCACGGCTACTCCCGCGGCTACTCCCACGGCTACTCCAACGGCTACTCCAACGGCTACTCCCACAGCCACACCCACGGCTACTCCCACGGCTACTCCCACAGCCACACCCACGGCTACTCCAACGGCTACTCCCACAGCCACACCCACGGCTACTCCCACGGCTACTCCCACACACCACCACCACAGACCTGATCCCGCGCCTCCGGTAATCGTCATTCCCCCCAAGAGCGGCGATATGACCATATGGCAGAGCATACTGCACTTCTTAGGGATAAGGTAAATAACGCATAGAGAAGCCCCCGGGCAAAATGCCCGGGGGCTTTGTAGTTATGAGGGCGTAGGCCCTTTACTGCTCAAACTGGAACAGGTCGCTGTTGCGCTCCATGAACAGGGCGAATACCGCGTCAAGTATCTCCTGATCATCCACGCCCTGAAGCATGTCTTCCTCGCCGTCTTCTTCTGCGGCAAGAAGCTCCAGTATTACGGCTTCAACGGCTTCGGAATCGTCGTCCACGGGAAGAAGGACGGCGTATTCGCTGCCTTCGTAGGGTACCATATCCAGCACTTCAAAATCCACATCGCTGCCGTCGGCATCGGTGAGGGTGATAACGTTGGTGTATTCTTCCTGCATGGCTTATCTCCTTATGGTTTATATGCTAATTATAAAGCGTAACGGCTCATCCGTCACGCTTTATATTTAAAGTATGGTGTTTTTAATACCGATATATCCCCCTGAGGCTTTTGATCCGCATTTGGCGGCATGTACGTCAAATGCGGAACCATCCCGCAAGGGATGGGTACCCTGCATTATCTGCCGCCCGGTGGCCGCAGCAGGGGTTGTTAAGGGGCTTGCCCCTTAAGCATAAATCCGGCTTCGGCGGCGTGTACGGCGAAACGGATGAAAAGCAGAGCTTTTCCTTCCCTGCGGGTTTTTCCGCCCGGGAGCGAAGCGAGAGGAAAAACCTGAAAAAATCGCCCAAATGGCAAAACCATTTGGGCGAAAAGCGTTAGCGTTTTTATGCCTTGCCGTTGCAGCCCAGAACGTTGATCAGCTTGTGGGCGACCATGTCCTTGATGGCAACGCGGGCGGGCTTCAGATACTGACGGGGGTCAAAGTGATCGGGATGCTCTGCAAAGTACTTACGTACGCAGGCGGTCATTGCAAGACGCAGGTCAGAGTCGATGTTGATCTTGCATACGGCGCTTTCTGCGGCCTTGCGGAGCTGCTCCTCGGGGATACCTACTGCATCGGGCATCTTGCCGCCGTTCTCGTTGATGATCTTCACGAATTCCTGGGGAACGGAAGAGGAGCCGTGGAGAACGATGGGGAAGCCGGGGAGACGCTTGGCGATATCGTCAAGTATGTCGAAGCGGAGGGGAGGAGGAACCAGCAGGCCCTTCTCATTGCGGGTGCACTGATCGGCGGTGAACTTGTATGCGCCGTGGCTGGTGCCGATGGCGATTGCAAGGGAGTCTACGCCGGTGCGGGTAACGAACTCTTCAACTTCCTCGGGACGGGTGTAGGAGGAATCCTCGGCGGATACGTTTACTTCGTCCTCTACGCCGGCCAAAGTGCCCAGCTCGCCCTCTACCACTACGCCGTGGTCATGGGCATACTCCACAACCTGCTTGGTCAGGGCGATGTTATCCTCGAAGGACTTGGAGGAGCCGTCGATCATAACGGAGGTGAAGCCGCCGTCGATGCAGCTCTTGCACAGCTCAAAGCTGTCGCCGTGGTCAAGGTGTACGCAAACGGGAAGGTCAAAGCCTGCGGACTGCTCTGCGTCGGCGATGGCAGCCTCGATGAGCTTCATCAGGTATACATGCTTTGCATAGGCACGGGCGCCCTTGGAAACCTGAAGGATCAGGGGAGCGCGGTTTTCCATGGCGGCCTCGGTGATGCCCTGGATGATCTCCATGTTGTTTACATTGAAGGCGCCGATGGCGTAGCCGCCGTTATAGGCCTTTGCAAACATTTCTTTGCTGGTAACAAGTGCCATTTGTCTGTATCTCCTTATAAATTATTATAGCAATAAAGCAAACACTATTTATTATACCCGATGATAAATTCGTTTCAATAGCAGAACACGAATTTTTGCCTAAAATTATATTAGAATTGTAGATAGTGGGCCGTTGGGGTATAATGATTATTAGCAGCAAACTCCATATTTGACAAAAGGAGAGATTATGGATAAAAAACTTAGCCTGGTAGTTCCCGTGTTTAACGAGCAGGAGGTCATGCCGGAGTCCTTCCGCAGGACCAGGGACGCCATGGAGACCATCGGATACCCCTATGAGATAATATACATAGACGATGGCAGCAGAGACGGCACATGGGACATACTGTGCCAAATAGCCGCCGAAAACCCACAGGTCACCGCCCTGCGCTTCTCCAGAAACTTCGGCCATCAGCCGGCGGTCACCGCCGGCATGGACGCGGCAGAGGGAGACGCGGTAATAATAATGGACGCAGACCTGCAGGATCCCCCCGAAGTCATAGCCGATATGGTAAAGGCATGGGAGCAGGGGGCAGATATCGCCTATGGCAAGCGGCTGAAGCGCCACGGCGAAACCGTAATGAAGAAGCTTACCGCATGGTGCTATTACAGGCTTTTGTCTGCCATGAGCGCATATCCCATACCATTGGATACAGGGGATTTCCGCCTGCTGGACAAGGCTGTGGCAGACAGGTTCCGTGAGCTTCGCGAGCACAATCGCTTCCTGAGGGGCATGAGCGCATGGATGGGATACAACGCCGTGCCTGTGGAATATGTGCGCCATGAGCGGGCGGCGGGCAAGACCAAATACAGCCTTAAGAAAATGCTTAAATTGGCCGCAGACGGCATTTTCGGTTTCTCAAGCAAGCCTTTGTCCATGATCACATATGTGGGCGCAGGAGTCCTTGTGGCGGCTCTGGCGGGCATTGTGATAACCACCGCATGCGCGGCCACTGTGGGTGCCGCAGGCTGGCTGTGGGGGCTTTGGATCCTTGCGGCGCTGGATGGTATGATACTGCTGTGCATGGGAGTGCAGGGCGAGTATATGCAGCGTATATATGATGAGGTACAGGGCAGGCCCCTGTACGTTGTAAAAGAGAGAATAAACTGATAAAAGGAAGGATATAAAAATGACTGATCCCCGTATTAAAAAGCTGGCGGAAAACCTTGTAAACTTCTCCTGCAAGGTACAGAAGGGCGAAAATGTTCTGATAGAGGGCTTTGGCGAGGTTACTGAGCTGGTTAAGGCCATAGTCCGCGAAGTATACGCAGTGGGCGGCGTGCCCTTTGTGTGGCTGAATAAAAAGGATGTGGACAGGGAGCTTGCCCTTGGGGCTACTGAGGAGCAGTATGCCCTCATGGCAAAGTACGACAGCGGCTTCATGAGCGAAATGCAGGTATACATGGGCATAAGGGGAGAGAACAACGCTTCAGAAATGTCCGATGTGCCAAACGAAAAGCTGCTGCTTATCAGCGGCGCATACGGCAACAAGGTACACGGCCAGATAAGGGTGCCCCGTACAAAGTGGGTGGTGCTGCGCTATCCCACCCCCGGCATGGCTCAGATGGCATCCATGAGCACTGTGGGCTTTGAGGATTACTATTTTAACGTATGCAATCTGGATTATTCCAAAATGGATAAGGCCATGGACCCTCTCAAGGCGCTTATGCAGCGCACCGACAAGGTACGCATAGTTGGCCCGGGCACAGACCTTCGCTTCTCCATCAAGGGCATGAAGGCCATAAAGTGCGCAGGTGAAATGAACATACCCGACGGCGAAATATACACAGCCCCCGTAAAGGACAGCGTGGAGGGCGTGGTGACATACAATACTCCTTCACCTCACGATGGCTATGTGTATGAAAACGTAAAGCTTACCTTTGAAAAGGGCAAAATAATAAAGGCTGAATCCAACGACAACACCCGCATCAATCAGGTGTTTGACATGGATGAGGGCGCAAGGTACGTGGGCGAGTTTGCTCTGGGCGTAAATCCCTACATAACCTTCCCCATGAAGGAGATACTCTTTGATGAGAAGATAGCAGGCTCCTTCCACTTTACCCCCGGCAGCTGCTATGAGGACTGCGACAACGGCAACCAGTCCGGCCTGCACTGGGACCTTGTATGCATACAGACCCCCGAATACGGCGGCGGTGAGATATACTTTGACGATGTGCTCATAAGAAAGGACGGGCGCTTTGTGCTGCCCGAGCTTGAGTGCCTTAACCCGGAGAACCTGAAATGACCAAGGCTGCCCTGAAAGAGGAAATTCAGCGCCTGCTCAGGGAAAAGGGCTGGGTGGTGGTGGCAATAGAAGGCCCCTGCGGCGCAGGCAAAAGCACACTGGGCAATGAGCTTGGCAGGGAGTTTAATGCCCGCGTATTCCATGCGGACGATTATTTCCTGCGGCCCGAGCAGCGGACCCCTGAGCGCCTTGCAGAGATAGGGGGCAACTTTGACAGGGAGCGGTTTTTTGAGGAAGTGGCTGAGCCCGTAAGAAACGGCAAAAATGTGGTATACAGAAAGTATTCCTGCAGTAACGGCACCCTGTCGGAGGAACAGAGGATCCCCTTTGTCCCTGTAACCATAGTCGAGGGCAGCTATTGCATGCATACCCAGCTGGGCAAGTATTTTGACATAGGGGTGTTTTTGAATATCAGCCCTGAGGAGCAAAGCACTCGCATAATGCAGCGCAATGGCCCAATGCTGCATAAGCGCTTTGTGGATGAGTGGATACCAATGGAAAACAGCTACTTTAGATCTATGAGTGTGCCGGAAAGATGTATGTTTTTGATATAAGTGATATTTATCGAAAAGGCCAATATTAATGTAATATGTGGTTATTCAATAAAGATGCTTGCAAAAAAGGTAAATATCTTTTATCATTGTAATGTTGGTTAATTTATTGTCAACAATGGCGTCTGCCGCCATGTAATATTCAGATAATTTAAACGGAGGACAAAAAAATGGCAGTAAAAGTTGGTATTAATGGTTTCGGTCGTATCGGCAGCCTTTCCTTCAGGGCAGCTGTTCTGGACGACAACGTAGAAGTAGTAGGCATCAACGATCCCTTCATCGCTGTTGATTACATGGCTTACATGCTCAAGTATGACAGCGTTCATGGCCGCTTCAACGGCACTATCGAAGTAGATGGTGACAACCTGATCGTAAACGGCAAGAAGATCGCCGTATACGCCTGCATGAACGCAAACGAGATCCCCTGGAAGGAGTGCGGCGCTGAGTACATCATGGAGTGCAGCGGCGTAAACACCACCATCGAGAAGGCCTCCAAGCACCTGGAAGCAGGCGCCAAGAAGGTTATCATCTCCGCTCCCAGCGCTGATGCTCCCATGTTCGTAATGGGCGTAAACCACAAGACCTATTCTTCCGACATGAACGTGGTTTCCAATGCATCCTGCACCACCAACTGCCTTGCTCCTCTTGCCAAGGTCATCCATGACAACTTCGGCATCGTAGAAGGCCTCATGACCACCGTTCACTCCATCACCGCTACCCAGAAGACCGTTGACAGCTCCTCCAAGAAGGACTGGCGCGGCGGTCGTGCTGCAGCACACAACATCATCCCCAGCTCCACCGGCGCTGCAAAGGCCGTTGGCAAGGTAATCCCCTCCCTCAATGGCAAGCTCACCGGCATGTCCATGCGTGTACCTACCCTGGATGTATCCGTTGTTGACCTGACCTGCCGTCTTGAGAAGGCTGCTACCTATGACGAGATCAAGGCTGTTATGAAGGCTGCTTCCGAGAGCGAAGAGTGGAAGGGCATCATCGGCTACACTGAGGACGCCGTAGTTTCTTCCGACTTCATCCATGATGTTCATACCTCTACCTTTGATGCCGGCGCAGGCATCTCCCTGAACGACCACTTTGTAAAGCTGGTTGCCTGGTATGACAACGAGTGGGGTTATTCCAACAAGCTGAAGGATCTCTGCGCTTACATGTACGAAGTAGACGCAAAGTAATTTAAGCAAAACCAAGCACAAAAGGACGCCTTTCAGGCGTCCTTGTTATATTACGATGCACTTTAAAAATATCTATGGCTTTGCTATAATATAGATAATAGCTATAGAAGCTATAGCTATGCTTAATAAATACTGAGGTAAATATGGATTTTAAGCAGATAGAAGCATTTTGCATGGTGGTAAAGCACGGAAGCTTTTCCAAGGCGGCAAAGACACTGGGAGTATCTCAGCCTACCATAAGCGCCCATATATCCACATTGGAAAAGGAGCTTGGCTGTGAACTGCTGATACGCACCAGCCGCAGCATATTCCCCACCGACAGGGGCGCAATACTGCTGGGCTATGCCCAGAGTATACTTGGCCTTCGCAACAAAGCTCTGGAGGAGCTGTCCAAGCCGGAAAACCGCCATACCGGCGTGCTTACCATCGCAGCATCCTCTGTTCCCGCTCAGTACTGCCTGCCGGAGCTGCTTTCTGCCTTCAGCGAAAGGTATCCCGGAGTGTCCTACCATCTGCACAATGCAAACAGTATGCAGGCGGTGGATCTTGTGCGCAAGGGTACTGCAGACGTGGCCCTTACCGGCGCAAAGGCAGAAAATACCAACTGCGAATTCAGGAGCTTTACAAAGGATGAGCTGGTTCTGGTAACTCCCAATGTGCAGCGGTTCAGGATGATGGAGGGCAGCATTCCTCCCGAAATACTTTACAGTGAGCCGTTCATTACCCGAGAAGGGGGCAGCGGCACCCGTATGGAATACGAGCAGCTGCTGAGGAGCGCAGGAATAGAGCCTGAGCGCATGAATGTCATTGCCGAGATAAGCTACAGCGAGGCGGTGAAAAAGTCCGTAGCCGCCGGCCTTGGCATTGCCATAATGAGCATACACGCCATTGAGGATGAGCTGGAATCCGACAAGCTACTGTGCTTCCGCCTTGGCAGGGCGGCAATGAGGCGCGACCTGTATATCGTGATGCGCAGAAACCGCTCGGATGTATCCACCGCGGCGCTGTTTTTCGACTTTGTAACGGAATACTATAAAAGGTAGGAATATAAGTGAGGAAAAATCGAATAAAGTCGGTGACGGCCATTGCGATGACTTTGTGTCTAACCGGCCTGATGTGGGGCTGCGGCGTGCAAAACAATACGGAGCCCTCACCGGAAGAGGCAGAGCTCCTTTTCATGGCCGATGCACGGCGGGAGACCATATTAAACAGCCCTACCGAAATACTTGCTGAGGGTACAAGTTATTTCGTAGCTGCCGACGGAGATGACGGCAATAGTGGAAGAAGCGAAGAAGCACCATGGGCAACGCTTGATAAGGTAAACAGCGCAGACTTGCAGCCCGGAGACTGTGTGTTTTTTCGTCGGGGCGACGTTTGGAGAGGAAGCCCTCTCATAGCGCAGGAGGGAGTTGTATATTCCGCCTATGGCGACGGTCCTAAGCCCGGCATATACGGCTCGCCGGAAAATGGAGCTCATCCGTCAAAATGGAGTCTAATGGAGGGCACGGATAATATCTGGGTTTTCTATAAAGACATAATGGATTGCGGGGACATTGTGCTGGATGGCAGCATGGACTTGGCGGATAAAGCTCCCGTATGGTGGAGCGGCCGCCACTATGTAAAGCATATATCCGGCAATTCATATGATTCGCTTATGCAGAAGCCGGATTTTGACCCTGCAAAGGATATGCAGAACCTGCAGTATTTCAATGATATAGACTACAGCGACCTAGGCTCGCAGCATCCGATATTTGTTTATCAGCACGCAGACCGCACAGGAAAACTGTATCTTCGCTGCGATGAGGGCAATCCGGGGGAAATATATGACTCTGTCGAATTCTGCTGCGACCCAAATGAAGGCTGTGTTGTTACGCTCAATTATGGGCATGGTTCGGTTATTGACAATCTTGCAATTCTCTATGGCGGACATGCCATAGAGGCCAGAGGCGCCAGGCTGGTGCAAAACTGCGAGGTGGGCTATATGGGAGCAATGACCCACACCTTTATTGAAGGGGAAACCATATACTCCGGAGATGGAATAAACCATACAACAGACATGATAACCCAAAACAACTATGTGCATCATTGCTTTAATGGGGGAATTGCGGCAGGAGAATTGTCCCATGATGGAGACCCTGAAGCTGAAAGCGCAGAGGATATACAGGGAAACAGCGAAATTCGAGGAAACCTGCTGGAATATACCTGTGGCATTACCCTGCTCAACTGGGAAGAGCAGCCAAGTCTCCTTCGCATGTTCAAGAACATCACTATTGAGGATAATTATGTGATGTATTCTTCGCCTGCGGGAAATCCTGCCCAAAGGAACAAGGCCAATGATGTTATCGGTGCGCTGGTTTTTACCGGCAGCGATAATCCCCTGCCCTGCGCCAATGAAAACCTTGTTATAAAGGATAACGTTTTATACCTGTCCCAGGGGTCTCTGATAATCAGCGGAATGCCGGAAGAATACTATCCGGTTTATTCGGGGAATACATATGTGCAGTATGATGACGGTATATTTGCATACTGGCGATTCAAAGATGGTACTTTCGGCCAAGTCCTTGCCCGCAGGGCAGGCGATGCAGAGGCCTTCGTGCGAAATGAGCTGGGGGATGAAAGAGGAATTGTTTTACAGGCAAAGAGATAAAACGAAAAACTCCGCAGGATATTATTCCTGCGGAGTTTTGCTCATAGAAAGAACGAGGCTTACTTTACCCTGCCGTAATCATCCAGCTCAGTTATTATGGGCTTGCCGTCAGCGTCAAGCATTACCGTCATGCCCCCGGCATATCCGCTGGCCCATACGGCGTAGTTTACGCCGGTGGCCTTGTCCACCCATATTTCAAAGGCGGCACCGAAGCCCGCGCCCTGCTTTTGGATGCGGATGAATCTGTCTGTATCCTTAACTCTCATATTAACCCTCCAGATATCTTATCTGTGCGTTGTATACCTTTACCAGCATAATGGACGCGAATATCAGGGCGAATATCTCTGCCACGGGGAAGGCATACCATACCGCGCTGAGGCCCCATATCTTAGAGAAGATGAAGGCGGCAGGCAGCAGTATTATCAGCTGACGCAGAGCAGACATAAGCAGGGACAGCCTGCCGTTGCCGATGGCCTGAAACAGAGAGGAGAACATTATGCCCAGCGCTGCCATGGGGAAGCAAAGGCTTATGGTCTTAAGTGCAGGTACGCCTATCTCCAGCATTGCGGGGGAGGCGTCGAACAGATTCAGCATAAAGGGAGCGCAGGACTGAAACAGCAGCAGGCCAAGCATCATTACGCAGAAGGCGTACAATGAGCCGTACTTCAGCGCATCCATAACGCGCTTTCTGTTTCTTGCGCCAAAGTTGTAGCCGATTATGGGCATGGTGCCGCTGTTGAGGCCGAATACCGGCATGAATACAAAGGACTGAAGTTTAAAGTATACGCCCATTACGCTGACTGCGGTGGGGGTAAATGCAATGAGTATCTTGTTAATGCCTACATTCATTACGGAGCCTACCATCTGCAGGAATATGCTGGGTATACCCACAACGTATATGTCCTTGATGGTGCGGAGGCTGGGGCGGAATCTCTTGAAGTTCACCTTAACGAGGCACTTTTTGCTGAATATCAAAAACGCGCCGAATATCATGCCAACCATCTGGCCGCCAACGGTTGCTATGGCAGCGCCTGCCACGCCCAGTGCGGGGAAGCCGAGCAGACCAAATATGAGGATAGGGTCAAATATAAGGTTAAACACCGCGCCGATAAGCTGTATCAGCATGGAATGGATGGTATTGCCGGTGGCCTGCAGTATCTTTTCCTCCATTACCTGCACACAGGCAAATATGGCAGGAATACCTACCCAGGAGAGATATGTTATGGCATAGTCTGTGATCTCTGCATCCGGCTTGAATATGCCTATGAGGGCGGGAGTGAGCAGCAGGAAAAATACAAAGAAGAACAGGCCGCTTACAACGGAAAGGAAAATACCGTTAGCAGCGGCGCGGTCTGCGCTGTCCTGATCCTGAGCGCCCAGGCGGCGGGCAATGAGGGAATTGGCGCCTGCAGCTGTGCCTACGGCCACAGCGGTTATTATCATCTGGAAGGGGAATACCAAAGAAACCGCCGTCAGCGCGTTTTCGCTGATGCGGGATACGAATATGCTGTCCACCACATTGTAGGTGGCAAGAACCAGCATGGATACCATCATGGGCAGGGACATTTTAAGTATCAGCCCCGGTACGGGGAGATAGCCCATTTTATTTTGAGTGCGGGTGTTTTCCATTGTAATTTAACTATTCCTGACTTTTGTATATTTTGTCATAAAAAACGGCCCATCCCAGATGGGCCGTTTTTTATTGAATTCTTAAGTGAGATTACTCCTGAACGGGAGCGCCAACGGGGCAGTTGGAAGCGCAAGCGCCGCAGTCGATGCAGGTGCCGGCGTCTACAACGTAACGATCGTCGCCCTGAGAAATAGCGCCAACGGGGCAACCGGCTTCACAAGCGCCGCAGCTGATGCAAGTATCGTTGATTACATATGCCATTGATATATACCTCCACAGATATTTTTCATCTATTATTGTAACACGGAAATCTTTATTGTCAATATTTAAAGATTATCCTTTGACATACCCCGCTCCCGCATATCCGCCTTTTCCTCTTCCAGCAGGGCGGCGAGCTCCTCGGGGGTGAGGTCCATGGTATTATCTGCCTCGGCTTCTGCTTCCTGCACCTGCTTGCCCTTGCCGCGGCTGAACTTAAGCTCGCGGAAGGGATACTCGCGGATTTCTATGGTACCGTCGGGCAGGGTGAGCTTTACCCGGGTCTTTTCGGAGATAACGTTGTTTTCCACCACAACGCCGGTAAGGCATTCGGGGGTGCCTACTTCGCGGCCCACCTTGGGCATCTGCTTGCGCATGGACTCATAGCAGTCCTGCTCGTACTTGAGGCAGCACATGAGCCTGCCGCATATGCCGGATATCTTGGTGGGGCTGAGGGAAAGGTTCTGCTCCTTTGCCATCTTGATGGACACCGGCTGGAAATCCGGCAGGAATGCCTTGCAGCATACAGGCCTGCCGCAGCTGCCAAGGCCGCCCAGCAGCTTCGCCTCATCGCGAACGCCTATCTGGCGCAGCTCTATGCGGGTCTTGAACACGGAAGCGAGGTCCTTTACAAGCTCACGGAAGTCCACACGACCGTCCGCGGTAAAGTAGAACACTATCTTTGAGCCGTTGAAGGTGTATTCCACGTCCACCAGCTTCATATCAAGATTATGTGCCTGTATTTTTTCCATGCAGGTGGCATAGGCGTCCTTTTCCTTTGCCCTGTAGCTGTCCCGCATTTCCCTGTCCCTTTCGGTGGCGATGCGGATAACCCCTTTAAGGGGCTGGACCACCTGCTCATCAGGTACTTCGTGAACGCCAACTGCAACCTCGCCAAACTCGGTGCCGCGGGCGGTTTCAACTATTACGCCGTCTCCTGCGTTTATTTCAAGCTCTGCGGGGTCAAAGAAGTAATGCTTGCTTCCTCCCCTGAATCTTACGCTGATAACCTTAGTCATTATGTATAAACTCCTCTGTAATTTCGGTAAAAAGCCGCGTAAACGTGCCTGCGGCGGAGGCGTTGGTATCAAGTCTTTCCATAGCTGATGCCAACCATTCTATGATACCGTTTATCCGGCCCGTTGTAAAGCGGGAGGAAATGGTGCGTATGTCATCTGTGCGGTCGGGATTTTCGTTTATAATGCCCTGCTCATGGAAGGTGAGCACATCCCGCATAAATGACAGCATAAACCGTGCCCCGTCAAGGGAGGCAACCGCCTGCTGCCTGTCAAAGGGAAGCTTGCCTGATAAAAGCTCCGTCAGCACATCCTGAGAAGCCTTTCGCAATGCCCCGTGGTCTTCGGACTGCCACAGCAGCTTTGCCTGGGACAGAGTAACGCCCTGGGCAGCGTAAAGGGCGGCCTCCCGGCTGTCCGCTCCCATATTTACAAGCTCCGCCGCCACTTCTTCAGCGGATGGCGTGCCGCACAGCACCGTGGCGCAGCGGGAGCGTATGGTGGGCAGCAGACCGGCGGGATTGCCTGTCAGCAAAAACAGGGTATTCTGAGGGGGCTCCTCAATAGACTTAAGCAGCAGATTCTGCACGTTTTCCTGTATGGTATGGGCGTTTATAAGCAGTACTGCCCGCCTGCCGCCGGAAAATGAGCTGTTGGCAAGCTCGGCTATTATTTCTGTCCTTATGGTATCCGCCTTGTAGTTGGAGGGGATTATGCAGTCCGCGGTGTGGGCAAGGCGGGAGGAATCCGCGGTGCCGGTGCAGTACAGGGCAGCGGCTTTTTTGCATAGCACCTCCGCCATGTCATAGTCGGCGCAGGAAATAAAACAGGCGTGGGGAATATGCCCTTCGGCAATAGCCGAAAGCAGCCGCCGCTCCGCCTGTTTGATGCCGGTCATTATATGGTTAGTACTTGTAGAACTGCTCCACATCTACTACAAACACCGTTGCGCCGCCCATGGTAACCTGTACGGGGGCGGGGGAATTGTCGATATATCCGGGCACGGCAGAGGGAACCACCATGTATTCCTTGCGGGTGCTGGATTTTTCTTTGATTATTTCCAGGGTCTCATCAAGGCGGTCGGGCTCAACACCTATCATAAGGGTGCTGTTGCCGTTGTGAAGGAAGCCGCCGGTGGAAGAGATGCGGGTGACGCTGATGCGGCGGTTGGTAAGCTCGCGGATCAGCTTTTTGGAGTCGTCATTCTGCACTATTGCGTATATAAGCTTCATGCGTTTATCCTCCGTTTCTTTACTTAATTATATATCTTATTCGCTGTCATATCAACTATGCGTTGACAGCGGCTATGATCTCGCTGAGCATGCCTTCAAGCTCTTTTGATGGGCAGAAAGCCAGCGCCTTGGTTTTACCGTCTGCACGGTAAAGGAGTATGTGTGCGTTTTCCCGCTTGCCGTTTTTAGCGTTGCCATAGAGGGGCGGCTTTTTCAGGGAAGAGTCATTTCCGCTGCCTATTATGCCTATGGCGCCTGCGGAGGGGGGGATAAGCTGAAGCATATCTCCGGGGCCGATGTTTGCCACAATGCCGCCCCGGCTGCCGCTGAGCTGTTCGATTATGAAGGTACCCAAAGGCATGGCAAGCTTTTGCTGATTGCCGTATTCATCCAGCTCGCCCTCTTCAGGCTCCTTGCTAAAAAGGGTGTAGCGGTATGTGCAGAAACGCTTTTTGAACACTATGAAGCACACTGCCACAAGGGCAATGAATACAACCAGCTGCAGAGCGCCCAGCCCCAGCGCCTGTATGATATTCAGCGCGATGCGGGCAATAAGCAGCATTACGACCAGCCCTATAAACAGCAGTATGTCGGCTTTTTTGCCGGAGTTTGAGGTGTTGGATTCCTGATACATCTTAGCTTTTTTCTCCTTGGGGAGTGTTTTTGTATTTTTTCATGTGCCTTATGATGCGGGCAAAGGCGTATCCCAGCCCGGCAGCAAGAACGCCTATCACGTAAACAGGTATGCCCTCTGTCATCGGCATAATGTATAAGCCCGTAAAATTAAAGGCTATGTGCAGGATAATAGGGGCCATGAGGGTGCCGTATATATCCAACACCAGGGTAAGGCCAATACCCATAAGGAAGGCGTAGATTATCCAGACAGGGTCCTGATGCATAAGGCCGAACAGGGCGCAGGACGCTGCGATGGCGATAAAAGGACGGGAGGTATTTTTAAATGAGCCGTATATGGCTCCCCTGAACAGCAGCTCTTCCGCAATAGGTGCAAAGACTGCCGCGGAAAGAAGCAGTTCCAAAGGTGAGGCTGAGGTGCCTTTGGCAAAGGCGGTGCTGTATGAATCCATCAGTTCTTTAGGGATAGGCAGCAGAGACAGCAGCATGGATATCAGAAAGGCAAAGCACATGCCGGAAAACAGGCAGATTGCCGACTCTTTAAGGGAAAGAGCCTTGAAGGGCATAGCATCCTTTGCTGAGGTGCTTTTGCGTCGATACAGCAGCAGGCACAGTATTATCAGCGCATTATGAACCAGAAGGATAAGGGAGGATTTTTCTGCAAGGTACGCTTCCATTGCTCCCTGAATATCCCCCTGAACACCCATGCCCCCTATGGCGGCGAATACCGTCATAACAAGGGCCTGAGTGAGGAAATACAGCAGGAGTATTATAAGTATTTTGATGAGGGTATTTAAGCTTTGTTTCATTATAAAAAAAGAACCTGTATTTTTATGTGATTCTATTTTAGCATAAAAATATTGTGATGTGTTGTTAAATTTTTTGGGATAGCGGGCAATGCAGAAAAAAGCCCTCCAAACGGTGGAGGGCATAAAGAATCGAAAAGCGGCAGATGCCGCTTTTTGAGGTTTGCAGGCTTATCTCCGGCCTTTGCCGGAAAGAGCGAGCCCTGCTATTGAGGCGGCCAGCAACAGACATACAAATATTACCATGGGCCAATTCAGCGAAGCCGAGGATATGTATATGGAGGTTGGTCCGTCTGCCCCGCCTATAACACCCACTGATGCAGCGTCAACTCTTAAAGAAATACCCGCCAGAGCAGGAACGATGGCATAAAAGAGAAGACAAACGCACAGCACGCACAGCGCTGCGGATATCCACCTTAGCGCCCTGCGGTTCCGCTCATTGCGGCGGGCAAGGGAAGCGTTTTCCCTTTCCAGCTTTTCTGCAAGGTCTGCCATGCTTTCGCTCGGGTCAGATATTTCATCGCCAAGCAGCAGGGAGGGGGCAACACCAAGGCAGGCGGAAAGCTTTATCAGCATATCCGCATCCGGCACGGACAGGCCCTGTTCCCATTTTGACAGGGTTTGGCGCACTATATTCAGCTCATTTGCAAGTTCTTCCTGGGAAAGTCCCTTTGCATTGCGAAGATTCTTTATGTTTTCATTAAGCATATCCGCATCCTCCTTTTGACGGGATTATGATACCAACAAGGGGGGGATTTGCGCAAGCAACGGTAATTAACACAGAGAAAAAGAGCCGTACTTTTTGTGTGCGGCTCTCTTTAGCGGTGCTTGGTTTATTTCTTTTCCACGCTCAGGGTAACGGTCTCGCCGTTGATATCCCATTCCTTGGTGTAGCCTGCGGTGCCCTTCGCAACGGAATCCGCAAGGGTATCGGCAGCGATCTCCTCGCCGTACTTGGCGAAGATCTCCTCGATGCGTGCGCTGCCTTCGTGATACAGGGCGATGTGATCGGTCACCTCAAAGGCGGCTTCCTTACGCATGGTCTGTACCTTGGATACGATCTCGCGGACGAAGCCCTCGTCGATGAGCTCGGGGGTCAGGTTGGTGTCCAGAACTACGGACAGGTCGTGCTCGGTTACTGCAACGAAGCCTGCGCTCTGCTCGGTGGATACCAGTACATCCTCACGGCTCAGCAGAACCTGAGTGCCTTCCAGCTCGAACTTGTAGTTTTCGCCTGCGTTGTGGGCGGCCACCACCGCGTTGCCGATGCCTTCGCCTGCAAGGTATGCGTTGATCTTGGGCAGTATCTTGCCGTAGCGGGGTCCGAGGGTCTTGAGCTGGGGCTTTACCCTGTAGGTGATGAAGGAGGAAGCGTCGTCTACGAACTCTACCTTCTTCACGTTCAGCTCGTCGGCAATGATGGAAACATACATATCGGGGAGCTTGCCGCCCTGTACGTACATGGTGCCGATGGGCTGGCGGTTCTTGATGTTGGCGGAGTTACGGGCGGAGCGGCCCAGCACTACGATGTCAAGAACGGCTGCCATGTTGGCTTCCAGCTCGGGATTGATGAAGGATGCGTCGGCCTTGGGCCAGTCGCAAAGGTGTACGCTTTCGGGAGCGTTCTTATCCACGGTGCGTACCATGTTCTGATACATCTCCTCAGCCATGAAGGGGATGAAGGGAGCGGAGATGAGGGTCATGGTGTTCAGCACGGTGTAGAGGGTCATGTATGCCGCTTCCTTATCGGCGGTCATATCCTTGCCCCAGTAGCGCTCGCGGCAGCGGCGTACATACCAGTTGGAAAGGTCGTCCATGAACAGCTGCATCTCGCGGCCGGCTTCGGTCATCTTCAGCTCGTCAAGATAGCCCTCGACCTTGCCCACCAGGGTGTTCAGGCGGGAAAGTACCCACAGATCCATGGGGGAGAGATTTTCACGAACCAGCTTGTGCTGAGTGGGATCGAACCCATCAATGTCAGCATACAGCACATAGAAGGCGTAGGTATTCCAGAAGGTACCCATGAACTTGCGCTGGGACTCGGAAACGGCTTCTTCGGAGAAGCGGTTGGGCAGCCAGGGCATGGAGGAGGTATAGAAATACCAGCGTACAGCGTCTGCGCCCTGCTTATCCAGCAGTACCCAGGGGTCTACAACGTTGCCGATGTGCTTGCTCATCTTGCGGCCTTCCTTATCCTGAACGTGGCCAAGCACGATGCAGTTGAGGAAGGAAGGTGAATCAAAGAGGCATACGGCGATGGCGGAAAGGGTGTAGAACCAGCCGCGGGTCTGGTCGATTGCCTCGCTGATGAAGTTGGCGGGGTAACGACGTTCAAACTCTTCCTTGTTTTCAAACGGATAGTGCCACTGGGCAAAGGGCATTGCGCCGGAATCGAACCAGCAGTCAATAACAACGGGCTCACGGCGCATGGTGCCGCCGCATTCGCATTCCCAGGTGATGGGGTCGAGGTAAGGCTTGTGCAGCTCTACATCGGTGCCGCAGCCGGACATTTCGTCCAGCTCCTTGCGGCTGCCGATAACGTGTACCTTGCCGCACTTGTCGCACATCCATACAGGAAGGGGAGTGCCCCAGTAACGCTCGCGGGAGAGACCCCAGTCGATTACGTTTTCAAGGAAGTTGCCCATACGGCCTTCCTTTATGTTTTCGGGCAGCCAGTTGATGCGGCGATTGTAGTCGATCAGCTTATCGCGAAGCTGGGACATGGCGATGAACCAGGAAGCCCTTGCGTAGTAGATGAGGGGAGTGTCGCAGCGCCAGCAGAAGGGATAGCTGTGCTCGAACTTGGGAGCGGCAAACAGCAGACCTTCCTTTTCAAGGTCCATCAGTATGGGCAGGTCAGCCTGCTTTACGAAGGTGCCGTCCCAGGGGGTGCCGCCGCACATTTCGCCCTTGGTATCTACCATCTGAACGAAGGGCAGGTTGTAGCGCTTGCATACGCGATAGTCGTCTTCACCGAAGGCGGAGGCGCAGTGTACGATACCGGTACCGTCGGTGGTGGTTACGTAATCGTCGCACATTACGAAGAAAGCGTCCTTGCCGCCTGCGGCCTTAAAGGTGCATTCAAACAGGGGCTTATAGTGCTTGTATTCAAGCTCCTTACCGGTAACTTCCTTTACGATCTCAACTTCGTGGCCTTCGAGAACGGCGGATACCAGATCCTTGGCGAGAATCAGGGTCTCTTTGTTGTCGACCTTGGCATATACGTATACAACGCTGGGGTTTACGCACAGCGCCACGTTGCTGGCCAGGGTCCAGGGGGTGGTGGTCCATGCCAGGAAGTAGGTGTTTTCCTCATCGGGCACGATGAAGCGGACGGTGGCGGAGGTTTCCTTTACGTCCTTATAGCCCTGAGCTACCTCGTGGGAGGAGAGGGCGGTACCGCAGCGGGGGCAGTAGGGAACTATCTTGTGGCCCTTGTAGAGCAGGCCCTTTTCGTGGATAGTCTTCAGTGCCCACCATTCGGATTCGATATAGTCATCCTTGTAGGTGATGTAGGGGTCATCCATGTCAGCCCAGAAGCCCATGCGGTCGGACATTACTTCCCACTCGCTCTTGTACTTCCAAACGGACTCCTTGCACTTATCGATGAAGGGGATAACGCCGTATTCTTCGATCTGTTCCTTGCCGTCAAGGCCCAGCTGCTTTTCAACTTCCAGCTCTACGGGCAGGCCGTGGGTATCCCAGCCGGCCTTGCGCAGTACGTCATAGCCCTGCATGGTCTTGTAGCGGGGTATGATGTCCTTCATGGCGCGGGTCAGCACGTGGCCGATATGAGGCTTGCCGTTTGCGGTTGGGGGGCCGTCGTAGAAGGTATAGGCGGGGGCGCCTTTACGCAGCTCTACGCTCTTTTCAAAGATGCGGTTCTGTTTCCAGAATTCCAGCGTCTCTTTTTCACGGGATACGAAATCCAGTGAAGTGGGAACCTTTTTGTACATTCCTGATTCTCCTTGTGATGTTATGAATATTTTAAAGGTTTTTTCCGTCGCAAATAATTAAAAATGCGCCCCGAAAATATCGGGACGCATGGAATGCGCGGTACCACCCGAGTTGGCGCAGAAAAGCCGCGCCCTCTCAATATGCCCCTGTAACGGTGGGCCTCCGGCCTTGGCTATGATTGCTTTCACCAAAGCGCTCCCGGGGGATGCGTATGGGCGGACATTGCCGCGGCTCTCTCACCGAAAACGAGCCGCTCTCTTGGGCATCCAAACCACCGTGTGTCCCGGTCGTAGGTTTAATTATTGGAGTTTTTCAAGCGAAAAACCAATCAACCAATATTATATTATTGCTAAAGCCGTTTGTAAACCCTATTTTGTCCTTATTTCATCTTTAAAGTCACGGTTTTTTCACTTAATTTTGATTATTTAAGGTATGAATGGATAAGTTTTTGTGTTAATATGATGGGGATAGTTTTAACTCGCAAGTGGTATGCTTAGTTTAGGCATACCGGGGAGGTAATGAATTGAAGAGAAAAAGACTTTCCACACCTTTGGTGTATCTGATACTGATGGGCATAATTATAATGCTGGTATCCGGCTTTGACCTTAGCGGTGAACAGGCGGAAGGCATTGCCTATTCAGAGTTTATTGCGGCGGTACGCGAAGGCAAGGTAGCCGCAGCCGAGGTCACTGAGTTGGATCTGGTGGGCATATATACCGACAGCGAAACCGACCCTGCCCTCTTTCCTGAGGAGGCGGACTTCTATACAAATATCCCATCCCTTGAGATATTCACAAACGACATGCGTACGGTTACCGCAGAGCTTATCGGCAAGGACGCGGAGCAGGTTACCCAGGCAGACTATACCTACAGTCTGGTGATCAATCAGCCCCCCAAGCCGGGTATCTTTGCCACCATACTGCCCTATCTGCTGCTGTTCGGCGGCATGGCCCTGTTCTACATCTTTATGATGCGCGCCCAGGGCGGCGGCAATAACGTAATGAACTTTGGCAAGAGCCGTGCCCGTACCAACATGGACGGCCAGACCAAGGTGACCTTTGCGGACGTTGCAGGCGCAGATGAGGAAAAGGAAGAACTGCGCGAAGTAGTAGAGTTTATGCGCTCTCCCAAGCGCTTTACACAGATGGGCGCCCGCATACCCAAGGGCTGCCTGCTGGTGGGCCCTCCGGGCACAGGTAAGACACTCCTTGCAAAGGCTGTTGCCGGCGAAGCGGGCGTACCCTTCTTCTCCATTTCCGGTTCAGACTTTGTTGAGATGTTTGTAGGCGTGGGCGCAAGCCGTGTACGTGACCTGTTCACCAACGCAAAGAAGTTTGCCCCCGCAGTTATATTTATCGACGAGATCGACGCCGTGGGCCGCCAGAGAGGCGCAGGTCTCGGCGGCGGACACGATGAGCGCGAGCAGACCCTTAACCAGCTGCTGGTGGAGATGGACGGCTTTGCGGTAAACGAGGGCATAATAGTCCTTGCCGCCACCAACCGCCCCGACATACTTGACCCCGCTCTGCTGCGTCCCGGACGCTTTGACAGGCAGATAACCGTTGGCTATCCCGACGTTAAGGGCCGCGAGGCTATCCTTAAGGTCCACGCCAAGGGCAAGCCCCTTGCGGAGGATGTTGACCTTGAGGTGCTTGCAAAGCGCACCAGCGGCATGACCGGCGCAGACCTTGAAAACGTGCTGAACGAGGCCGCAATACTTGCCGCCCGCTTCAAGAAAAAGCAAATCACCATGGTGGAGCTTGAGGAAGCCATTACCCGCACTGTGGTAGGCCCCGAAAAGCGCAGCCGCGTTGTAACCGAGGAAGATAAAAAGATCACCGCTTACCACGAGGCGGGTCATGCCATAGTGGCCTATCGCATGGAGCACTGTGACCCCGTTCATGAGGTATCCATAATACCCAGAGGTCAGGCGGCGGGCTATACCATGACAATGCCCGATAATGACGATTCCCACATCTCCAGAGGAAAGCTGCTGGATCAGATCGCCATGAGCATGGGCGGCCGCGTGGCCGAGAGCATTGCATTGGATGATATCTGCACAGGCGCAATTGGCGACCTGAAGCACGCAAGCGACCTTGCAAGGCGCATGGTAATAGAGTTCGGTATGAGCGACGAGATAGGCCCCGTATTCCTGGGAGGCGACGCAGAGGTATTCATCGCCAAGGACTGGGGACATCAGCGCAACTATTCCGAAGAGGTTGCCGCCAAGGTGGATAAGGAGATACGCCGCATACTGGAAGAGCAGTTCCAGAGGGCTAAGGAAGTGCTGATAGAAGAGCGTGAGGCTCTGGACCGTGTGGTCAAGTACCTTATCGAATACGAGCGCATCACCGGCGAAGAATTCGAAAAGATATTCCTCAACCAGCCCGTTGAGCTTAAGACCTACAAGGAAAAGAAGGCAGAGCTGGAAAAGCCTGATCAGGAAGTACTGGATGCTGAGCAGGCAGAGGCGGAGATGGAAATCGATGCTGACGATAAAAACGACGGCTTCTATCATCCCGGCAGTGTATTGCCCGATATCCCACAGGCAGAGCCTGACCCCGAGGAAGAGGAAAACTAAACAAACACGCCATGGGCGGGGCAAAATGCCCCGCCTGTTTAAATTAGGAGAAAGCTATGAAACCCTTTGACCTGCACATACATTCTCATATGTCGGACGGGACCTTTGCTCCCAATGAGCTGCCTTCCATGGCGATGGAAAAGGGCGTAGAGCTTATGGCCCTTACGGATCATGACACAGCCGCAGGCTGCAAGGAAGCTGTGGATGCCGGTGCCGGGACAGGGGTGAAGGTGATATGCGGAATGGAGATAGATGCAGAGTTTCCATCGGAACTTCATATACTTGCCCTTGGAATAGACCCGGAACACCCGGATATACTGCGCTATGAGCAGTGGAGAAAGGGAGAACGGGAGGACAGGAACGGCAGGATACTTGCAAAGCTGAAGTCCATGGGTATAGATGCCGAGCCGTTTATGGAGCACAGCAAGGGAAACGATACAAGACTGCATATAGCAAAGGCGCTGGTGACAGGGGGATGGGCGGTATCTCTGAAGGATGCCTTTGATCGCTATATAGGCAGCGGGGCCCCCGCATACCAGCCCAGCAAGCGCATCTCAAAGAGGGATGCTGTGGAACTTGCAAGATCCGCAGGCGGAGTTGCTGTGCTGGCTCATCCCTGCAAGCTCAAAGCTGACCCCTATAGCCTTGTGCGTGAGCTTGCAGACTATGGCCTGTGGGGAATAGAGGCATTCTATCCCATATCCACCGAGGGACAGCGTAAAATGTTTCTGTCCATTGCGGGACAGTATGGCCTTATACCCACCTGCGGCAGCGATTTTCACGGCAAAAACAGGGAGGTTTTCATAGGCGATGCTTATTATGGTGCAGAGGAACTCAGACCGGCGTATGAGTACTTTTTGGCCTGTCCTTAACGGCTATAACTTTTTGATATGAAGGATTTGCTGCAAAATATGTAAACTTGTGTTGTGCCTATGAGGCACACACA
This sequence comes from Clostridia bacterium, assembly GCA_017547885.1. Taxonomy (GTDB): domain Bacteria; phylum Bacillota; class Clostridia; order Christensenellales; family CAG-138; genus SFEL01. The sequence goes on from JAFYOP010000010.1 coordinate 24,764, forward strand.
ATACACCCCCCTTTTACAGCTATGGCAGAGGCTTTTAAAATAAGGACAACTTATGACATGTGAAGGAGTTCCTTCGTATATCTTTTGTCCTTTCGTTGATTATGGTGGGGTAATTTGTTATAATACAATCGACAAATATAAGGGGGATTTTGTACTTATGTCCGAAGGAATAATCAAGATTTTTGCAGGCAGCGCCAGCAAGGAATTTGCCAGCCAGATGTGTGAATATCTGGGCAGCCCCATGGGCGATTGCACCACTTTGGTATTTTCCGAAGGAAACACATTCGTACGTATCAACGAGAGTATCCGCGACAAGGACGTATATTTCGTTCAGACTCTGGGTCTGGATCCTAACAATGAATTTGCAGAGCTGCTGTTCTTCCTGGATGCCTTCAAGCGCGCCAGTGCCAACAGCGTTACCGCTATAATACCTTACTTCAGCTACGCCAAGGGCGATAAGAAGGACGAGCCCCGCGTATCCATCCGCGGCCGCGTATGCGCAGAGTGCATAGAGCTTGCAGGCGCAGACCGCGTAGTTACCATGGACCTTCACGCTGCTCAGGTACAGGGCTTCTTCAAGAAGCCTGTTGACCATCTCTATGCTCAGGAGCTGCTTTGCGCCTATGCAAGGTATCTTGGTATAGTAAACGATGATCTGGTAGTTGTATCCCCCGACGCCGGCAGCGCCAAGCGTGCCCGTTCCATGGCCAACGAACTGGGCTGCGCTGTAGCCATCGGCGACAAGATGCGCTCCGGTCACGATGAGAACGCCAAGGTCCTTGAGATAATCGGCGATGTAAAGGGCAAGAACTGCATCGTGGTGGATGACTTTACCATCTCCGGCGGTACCCTGGTAGACGTTGCTCACGGCCTTAAGGATAAGGGCGCAAACGACATTTACGCTTTCCTTTCCCACGTTGTTCTCCAGGAAAAGGGCGTAAAGAAGATCGAAGAAAGCCCCATTAAGCTGCTGGTATCAACCGATACCGTAAACTGCCCCGCTGTAAAGGACAGCAGCAAGATAAAGATACTTTCCGCCGCTCCCATGTTTGCAGAGGCTGTGCGTCATATCCACGACCGCACCCCCATGAGCAATCTGTTTGATAATCCCAGCCAGCGTATGCTTACCATGAGCTTTGCCAGCCAGATGTCTCTGGATGACATGATGAAGATGAACAAAAAATAATCAAAGCAATATTTACCGCGCCGCACATAGCTGCGGCGCGATTTTTATACCATGCATAAAGAGGAAAAAACTATGACCTTTTCAGAGGCTCTGGATATCCGGCCGGGAATAACCGCATTGATAGGCGGAGGAGGGAAGACAACCCTTATGATGACCCTTGCCGGGGAGCTTAAGGAACGCGGCAGCGTTATAATATGTACTACCACCCGCATATACCCTCCCAAGGATATGGAGGTTCTATTGAATGCGGATAAAGATGGTATAGCCGAGGCGCTGAGGCTGTACGGTGCAGTATGCGTGGGTGAGATGTGCGGCGAAAAGCTGGGTCCCCCGAATATGGGCGTATTGGAGCTTGCCTGCCTTGCGGACTATGTGATAGCTGAGGCGGACGGGGCAAAGGGATTGCCGCTGAAGGCACACGCCGGCCATGAGCCTGTGATACCTGACAGGGCAAGGGTAATATACACAATAGGCGCGGATGGCATAGGCAAGACCATAGCGGAGGCCGCCCACAGGCCGGAATTATATGCCGGCAGGCTGAATACGGATACCGGCCATATCATTACCACAGAGGATGCGGCAAAGATGGTGGACTATGGAGATACGGTGCTGTTCAATAAGGCAGAGAGCAAAGGGGATATTCAAAACGGCAAAAGATTTGCGGAATATTTTGGAGGTACCACCGTAATAGCATCCCTGAAAGATTTGCAGATAAAAGAAATAATACGTAAATAACCAAAGGCACGGCCAGCAAAGGCCGTGCTTTTGGAATAGTGATGTTCTATATTTTATGCATAATAGGTTTCAGGTTTTTGAAGGTGGCAATATAACGTATCCCTGCTGCCTTAGCAAGGTCAGTGGCTTCTTTTACTCTGCCGCCCACCCGCTGAGGCTGATGGGCATCTGAGCCTATGGTTACGTATTCGCCGCCCAACTCTCTGTATCTGAAGATTATGCTCAGCCCCCATGCAGGGTCATCCCGCCATGCGGAGGTATTTATCTCGATGCCGCGGCCGGTTTCTATGATGTAATGGAAGATATCATCAAACAGCTCAGGGAACATTTCGTATTCCATGGCACGAGAGGGGTATGGGCTGTACTTGGTACAGAAATCATAGTGACCCATAACGTTGAACTGGGATATTCTGATAGCCCTTGAAAGCTTTTCGAGATATGCGATGCAGGCCTGCTCCTTGCTGCGGCCATTATAGTATTCCGGATAAAATACGTTGGTGTTTTCCACCATGTGTACCGAGCCGATGATAAAGTCCAGATGGACATTTTCCGCGTGCTGGTGCGAGAGCCTGTTTGACTCGGGGGTGCTCATTCCAAGTTCCATTCCCAAGGAAATATCCAGGGTCGGATATCGTGAGGCGATGGCAAGGAGTTCCTCATTGCGGGCGGCGAGGTCTGCGGGGATAAGGTCTACTCCGTCATAGTCCACATGGTCGGTAAAGCATATATGGGTAAGCCCTGCGGCCACGGCGGCATCCAGCTGAGCTTTTATGGGGGCCTGTGAGTCGCCGGAATAGCAGGTATGAAGGTGATAATCGGTAAGCATTGTATAAAACCTTTCTTTGGGTTGGTTGCCGATACCCATTATACACCATTGCGTTGGTAAAGTCATTGACTTTTAGCTTTGCATGAAATATAATATACAGGTATATTGGCAATGATGCGAAACAGTAGGAAAAAGCCGGGTTAAGAGAGCCGCCGTAATGGTGAAAGGGCGGTACAGGGGCGCTTCCGAAGCTCGTCGCATGGCCACCGCACGTGAACATTTATTCAGTAGCGAGCGGCGCATGCCCGGCGTTAAAGGGGTGTCGAGTGGGCGGACTTCCGCCAACGAGAGTGGTACCACGGAGGCTGATCAGGCTTTCGTCTCTTGATGAGGCGAAAGTCTTTATTTATGTAAATAAGCAAATTTTGCACACGGAGGAAATACAATGGCAGAACGCTACGATCACGACAAAGTGGAACTGAAATGGCAAAAGATATGGGAGGACGCTCATTGCTTTGAGGCAAAGAACGACTACACCATGCCTAAGTTCTTCCCCCTTATTGAGTTCCCTTACCCTTCCGCACAGGGACTCCACGTTGGACATCCCCGTTCCAACACCGCTATGGACATACTTGCCCGTAAGCGCCGCATGGAAGGCTACAACGTACTGTACCCCATCGGCTGGGATGCTTTCGGCCTGCCCACCGAAAACTATGCCATAAAGACCGGCGCCCATCCTGCCAAGGTCACCTTTGAAAACGCAAACCGTTTCCGTCAGCAGCTCAAGCGCCTGGGCTTCAGCTTTGACTGGAGCCGCGAGATAAACACCACTGATCCCAGCTACTATAAGTGGACCCAGTGGATATTCCTTAAGCTCTATGAAAAGGGCCTTGCATACAAGGCTGAGATACCCATCAACTTCTGCACCTCCTGCAAGGTTGGCCTTGCAAACGAAGAGGTGGTTGACGGCGTATGCGAGCGCTGCGGCGGCACCGTAATTCAAAAGGTTCGCAGCCAGTGGATGCTCAAAATAACCGAATACGCCCAGCGGCTTATCGACGATCTGGACGATCTGGACTTTATCGAGCGGGTCAAGATCCAGCAGAAGAACTGGATAGGCCGCAGCGAGGGCGCTGAGATAACCTTCCCCATCGAGGGCTATCCCGAGGGCCTCAAGGTTTATACCACCCGCTGTGATACGCTCTTTGGTGCAACCTACATGGTAGTATCCCCCGAGCACCCAATAGTGGAAGCTATGAAGGATACCATTGAAAACATGGACGAAGTCCGCGCATATCAGCAGGCTGCTGCCCGCAAGAGCGATCTTGAGCGCTCCGAGCTGAACAAGGACAAGACCGGCGTCCTGCTCAAGGGCCTTAAGGCTACCAATCCCGTAAACGATCAGCCCATCCCCGTATGGATCTCCGACTACGTACTCATGGGCTACGGCACCGGCGCCATCATGGCAGTTCCCGCACACGATGAGCGCGACTGGGACTTTGCAAAGAAGTTTAATATGCCCATCATCGAGGTAGTAGCAGGCGGCCGCGATGTTCAGGAAGAGGTTTATACCGATGTTGAAAGCGGTATACTTGTAAATTCCGGCTTCCTCAACGGCATGCATGTTAAGGATGCCATCGCCGCCATGATAGACTGGCTGGAGGAAAAGGGACTTGGCACCCGCAAGGTAAACTACAAGCTCCGTGACTGGGTATTTACCCGTCAGCGCTACTGGGGCGAGCCTATCCCTCTGGTAAACTGCGAAAAGTGCGGCTGGGTACCCCTTCCCTATGAAGAACTGCCTCTGGTGCTGCCCGAAATAGAAGACTATCAGCCCACCGATGACGGTTCTTCCGCTCTGGCCCGCGCCACCGAATGGCTCAAGACCACCTGCCCCTGCTGCGGCGCTCCCGCTGTACGCGAGGCTGACACCATGCCCAACTGGGCTGGTTCCAGCTGGTACTTCCTGCGCTATTGCGATCCTCACAACGATAAGGAGCTGGCCAGCAAGGAAGCCCTGGAATACTGGATGCCCGTAGACTGGTACAACGGCGGTATGGAGCACACCACACTGCATCTGCTGTACTCCCGCTTCTGGCATAAGTTCCTCTACGATATCGGCGCAGTGCCCACCAAGGAGCCCTATCAGAAGCGCACCAGCCACGGCATGATACTGGGCGAAAACGGCGAAAAGATGTCCAAGTCCAGGGGCAACGTTGTAAATCCCGATGATGTTGTAAACGAAATGGGCGCCGACACCTTCCGTATGTACGAGATGTTCATGGGCGCATTCGATCAGCCTATTCCCTGGAGCACCACCGGTGCCCGCGGCTGCCGCAGGTTTATCGACCGTGTGTGGCGCATGCAGGATATGGTAAGCGACGTTGAGGGCATCCGTCCCGAGATGATGGCAACGGTACACGGCACCATCAAGAAGGTAACCGAGGACTATGAGGCAATGAAGTACAACACTGCCATCGCCGCCATGATGACCTGGGTAAACGAAATATACAACGCAGGCTCTGTTACAAAGGAAGAGTTCCACACCCTGCTGACCCTGCTCAACCCCGTTGCTCCCCACATTACCGAGGAGCTGAACGAGATACTGGGCTACACTCAGCCCCTGTATGCCACCGCATGGCCCACCTGGGATGAGAATGCTCTGGTAAAGAACAGCATTGAGTACGGCGTACAGGTAAACGGCAAGATCCGTGCCCGCATAGAGCTTCCCGCCGACATGGCAAAGGAAGAGGTAGAGGCTGCTGCCAAGGCTCATGCCGATGTTGTTCCCTTCCTGGAGGGCAAGACTGTCCGCAAGGTAATAGTTGTAAAGAACATCGTAAACATCGTAGTAGGCTAAGCAAAACAAACATAAATGCCGCTCTGTTTCAAACGGGGCGGCATTTTGGTATAATAAAGGAAATCAGTGCCGGAGGGATATATGCACTCTGAATACATGAAGGCCGCAATAGCTCAGGCAAAGCTTGCCCTCGAGGCGGGGGAAGTGCCTGTGGGCGCGGTGGTGGTAAAGGATGGAGAGATAATCGCCTCCGCCCATAATTTAGTGGAAAGCAGCAGGGACGCATCCGCTCACGCGGAGATGCTTGCCCTTGCCATGGCTGCAAAGGCGGTGGGGGACTGGCGGCTTTGCGGCTGCAGCCTGTATGTTACCCTGGAGCCCTGTCCCATGTGTACAGGCGCAATACTCAACAGCAGGATAGATGAAGTGGTATTCGGCGCCTTTGATGCCGAAATGGGCTGCTGCGGCTCCTGTACGGACCTTACAGACGGCATGCTGAGCCGCAGGGTAAGGTGCGTTGGGGGTATAATGGAGGAGGAATGTGCATGCCTTTTGTCCGAGGCCTTCAGGCGCAGCAGGTAAATTGCAAAGAAAATTCAAACAATGTATTAACAGTGGCCCGGATGAATGCAAATTTAATCCGGGTTTAATTTTTTCTTGGTATGCTAAAGATATCAAATGAAAGGAGAGTGCTTTATCATGCTTGAGCTGAATAAAAGGATAAGGGAGCGCATGGAGACCGTGGAGGCTCTGGATGCTATGAATGAACTGATGGGCGGTAATACAAACCCCGGCAAGGGCATGAGGGAGTGCCTGAAGCTGCTGATGAGCCACGCAGGGGTAAATCATAAATCCGCCAGGGTGTACAAGGCAAGGGAAGGTCGCATAGGCAAAAGGATGTGCTATGTGTTCGCCTTCGTGTGCGATGGAAGAAAATACGAAGGCTTTGTGGATAAGCTGACGGGGGAAATATTGAAATACCGCTTTCAGCTTGCGTAGAAAGAATACAGGATATATGGTATAATGCCCGGAGAGACACCGGGTATTATGTTTTTTTGAAAGGAGCAGGCCATGCGTATACTTGTGGCGGAAGACGAAAGGGATCTTAATAACGTTATATGCAATAAGCTCAGGGCTTCGGGATACAGTGTTGATGCCTGCTTTAACGGCGCAGACGCGCTGGAGTATATACTGGCAAGCCGTTATGACGGTGTGCTGATGGATATAATGATGCCGGGTATGGACGGCTATGAGGTGGTTCAGCGGCTGAGGGAGAAAAATGACCTGACGCCGGTGCTTTTCCTTACCGCCCGGGACAGCACCGAGGATATAGTAAAGGGCCTTGATATGGGCGCCAATGACTACCTTATAAAGCCCTTTTCCTTTGACGAGCTGCTTGCCCGCATAAGGGTCATGACCCGCAGCCTGCCTGCCCATACCAGCGTCTATACCGTGGCGGACCTTACTGTGGACTGTGCTTCCCGCACGGTAAAGCGGGGAAATGACATCATTGACCTTTCTCCAAAGGAATTTGCTCTGCTTGAGTATATGATAATAAACAAGGGCGTGGTGCTCAGCCGGGAGGCCATTGAGGACCACATATACGACGTGGATTATGAGGGGGGCTCAAACGTGGTAAACGTGTATATACGCTTCCTGCGCCGTAAAATAGACGAACCCTATGATACCAAGCTTATTCATACTGTCCGGGGTGCGGGCTATGTGCTCAGGGAGGAATAATGAATAAAATATCCGTAAAGTTCATAATAACCTTCTGGTTTACCATGCTGATGGTGGCCATTTCCGCGCTGGTAATGGTATTTATGCTGACCGCCAGCCGCCTTACCATGGAGCAGGACATGCAGCGCCGCATAGTGGACGGCGTAAAGGATAATCGTAATGACGTTAAATACAACGATGACACAATACAGGCGGGCGGCGGTTTCAGATACTATGTAAACGGCGTATACTGCGTAATATACGACGGCAATTACAACAAAATAGCAGGGGAGTTTCCCGAAGGATTTGAAACCAACGCGGAGTTTCAGGACGGTATACTGCGCACCACACAATATAACGGAAAAAGTTACTACATATACGACCGCTATATAACCTTTAAAAACGGAAAACATGCATGGATAAGGGGGGTATCCCTTACAACCACCACAGTTACCGTGGCCAGCACCGTTGCAAAGGTCGCGTCCTATGTTCTGCCCGGGGTGGTTATAGCATCTGCAATCGGCGGATATATCATAACAAACCGCGCGTTGAAGCCCATTGAAAAGGTTGCAAGGGTATCCGATGAAATATCTGAGGGAAGAGACCTTTCCCGCAGATTGAATATGCAGAACGAAAATATGGAAGCTTATATGCTGGCTCAGAGCTACGACAAGATGCTGGAGCGACTGGAACGGTCATTTGATATGGAAAAGCAATTCACGTCAAATGCGTCCCACGAGCTGCGCACCCCTACGGCGGTGATAATATCCCAGTGCGAGTACGCTCTGGAGCATGATAAAACCCCCGAGGACTATCGGGAGACAATTGGAATAATAAAGCGGCAGGCCCGCCGCATGAACGCAGTGGTATCCCAGCTGCTGAATTTTGCAAGGATGGAGCAGGGCACTCAGAAGGTTCGCCTTGAGCATGCAAACCTCAGCGATATTGTGGAGGCGGTGTGCGAGGAGCAGGAGGAGCTGAATGAAGCGGTTACCTTTGAAAAGGACATAGAGCCTGATATTGAAGCCACCGTGGACGTTACCATGATAACCCGCATGATGGAAAACCTGATAACCAACGCCTGCAAGTTTGGGGGCAGGCACATAAAGGTTGGCCTCTATCGGGAGAACGGCGAGATATGCATATTCGTCAGGGATGACGGAATAGGTATAGCTAAGGAAGACCAGCCCAAGGTATGGGAGCGATTCTGGCAGGCAGACAGCTCCCGCACTGATAACAAGGGGGGCAGCAACGGTCTTGGCCTTGCAATGGTAAAGCAGATAGCAGAGCTGCACGGCGGCGGGATGAGCCTTGAAAGCGCTCCCCGTCAGGGCAGTACCTTTACCTTCCGCATGAGGGAGATATAATTAATATTGATAAGCAAAAAAGCCGCATATGCGGCTTTTTTGGCGAATATGCTGCGTAATTCTGTAAATTTCCCGGGAAATCGTATATTTTGCGGTATTTTCCAAATTAGGTGTTTACAAACAGGGATATAATGAATATAATTACTAAGCAGTTCGGCGATAGGTACAAGTTATGGTTGACTTACCTCAAAAAACGCCGAAAAGCATAGATGAAACCTTGATAAAATCGCTTATGTTGGTTTTGAAGAATACACATATGGCTGATCAATGCATAAATTCGGCTTATGGCAAATGAGCCGTTGACTTTGCATCTATAATACACAATGATACGGAGGTAAAAACCTTGGAACTGTTCCTGGAGCTTTTCGGCAACGTACTGAACTTTACCTGGCAGCAGGGCCTGATGATCGTCATCGGCGGTGTGCTTATCTGGTGTGCCATCAAGAAGGAGATGGAGCCTACTCTGCTTCTGCCCATGGGCTTTGGCGCAATACTGGTAAACCTGCCCTTTGTAAATACCGAGGCAATCGAGACCCTCTTTGAAGCAGGTATAGCCACCGAGCTGTTCCCGCTGCTGCTGTTCATCGGCATTGGTGCCATGATAGACTTTGGCCCCCTCCTTTCCAATCCCAAGATGATGCTGTTCGGCGCTGCCGCTCAGTTTGGTATTTTCTTTACTCTGGGCATGGCCGTGCTGCTGGGCTTCCAGCTGCAGGATGCCGCAAGTATCGCCATAATCGGCGCTGCGGACGGCCCCACCAGCATTTACGTTGCAAACTACTTTAATTCCAAGTATCAGGGAGCTATTATGGTAGCCGCATACAGCTACATGGCACTGGTTCCCATTGTGCAGCCTCCCGTTATCAAGGCCTGCACCACCAAGAAGGAACGTATGATCCGCATGCCCTACAATCCTGCTGCGGTATCTCATACCACTCGTATACTTTTCCCCATATTCGTTACCGTTATCGCAGGTACCATCGCCCCCAAGAGCGCTGAGCTTATCGGCTTCCTGATGTTCGGCAACCTTATCCGCGAGTGCGGCGTGCTGGGCAGCCTGTCCGAGACCGCCCAGAAGGATCTTGCAAACCTCATCACTCTGGTGGTGGGCATTTCCGTATCCTTCCGCATGAAGGCCGAGATGTTCGTAACCATCGAGACCATCGTTATCCTGCTGCTGGGCCTTGTGGCCTTCATATTTGACACTGTGGGCGGCGTAATGTTTGCAAAGCTCCTCAATCTGTTCAGCAAGAACAAGATCAACCCCATGGTTGGAGCTGCAGGCATTTCCGCATTCCCCATGAGCAGCCGCGTTGTGCATAAGATGGGCCGTGACGAAGACCCCGGCAACTTCCTGCTGATGCATGCCGCAGGTGCGAATGTCAGCGGTCAGATCGCCTCCGTAATCGCAGGCGGCCTGGTGATCACTCTTATCGAGAACGCCATTGCGGCCCTGTAAAGGAGGAAATACCATGTTAAAAGATTTTGCACTTCAGTTCAGTCCCGATGCATTCGTCGATGTTCTGCCCCTTCTGGGCAAGGGTATGCTGGGCGTATTCGTGGTTATCTGTGCCATTTGGGGCCTGGTTGCCCTGCTGAACAAGTCCAACAAGCAGTAAAAACACATACATCAAAAAACGCCGCTTTATACGGCGTTTTTTGCATTGGCAAAATGAGAAAGGACTTGCCAAAATGAACCATGGTTCTATCTGAATACCACTGCCAATCCTGCGGATACTATGAAGACAAAGCAATGTTTACCACAGGAGGAACCATGAAAGCCACAGGAATTGTAAGACGAATTGACGAGCTGGGGAGGGTCGTTATCCCTAAGGAAATAAGAAGGACCCTGAGAATAAGGGAGGGGGACCCCCTTGAAATATTCACAGACAGAGAAGGCGAGGTAATACTTAAGAAGTACTCTCCTATCGGAGAGCTGGGGGATTTTGCCAAGGAATATGCGGAGTCACTATTCCATGCCCTTAATCGTGTTGCCCTTATATGCGATAAGGATACCGTAATAGCTGTATCCGGAGGCAGCAAAAAGGAATACATGGAGCGGCCCGTCCACGAGGACGTGGAGCGCTGCATGCAGGACAGGGAAAAGATGGTAATATCCGCAGGGCAGGGAGAAATGCAGGGCATCATAGACGGAGATGATCCCTCAAGGTATACTGCTCAGGTGATAGTGCCTATCCTTTCCGCGGGAGACGCAATCGGCGCGGTGGTGATGGTGAGCCGGGAGCCGGGGGACATGGTGGGGGATACCGAGCTTAAGGTGTGTGAGACAGCGGCTCACTTTATGGGTAAGCAGATGGAAAACTGAAGGGGCAAATAAAAAGCGGAAGCAAGTGCTTCCGCTTTTTTATGGCTGTGATGATTATACAGCGAAGGTCAGTACGTACTGGGCGATGAACAGCAGGGAGATCACGTACAGGAATACGGGAACTTCCTTTGCCTTGCCGCGGGCCAGCTTGATGAGGGTGTAGGAGATGAAGCCGAAGCCGATACCATCGGAGATAGCATAGGCGAAGGGCATGATGGCGATGGTGAGGAAGCAGGGTACCGCAACCTCAATATCCTTCCAGTCGATGTCGGCGGCGTTGCCCAGCATCAGCACGCCCACGATGATAAGGGCGGGAGCGGTGGCGGCGCTGGGGATAATGCCGGCGATGGGGCCAAAGAAGAATGCTGCCAGAACAAACAGGATACCTACGGTGAAGCTGGTGAGGCCGGTACGGCCGCCTTCGCTGATACCGGTGGAGCTTTCTACGAAGGTGGTAACGGTGGAGGTGCCCAGAACTGCGCCGGCCATGGTGGCTACTGCATCGGCGATGAGGGCCTTGTCGCCGGTGGGCAGGTTGCCGTCTTCGTCCAGCATCTTGGCAGCCTTTGCAGTACCGATGAGGGTACCTACGGTGTCAAAGCAGTCGCAGATGGCGAAGGTGATGATGGCGGTCAGCAGAGCCAGTACGCCGTGGCCCAGCAGGCCGTTGAAGCCCTCGGTAAATACCTTGCCGAATACGGGAGCCAGGGTGGAGAAGCCGCTGAAGGTTATGCTCTCGGGGAAGGTAGTTACGCCGAAGGGGATACCTACGATGGTGGTGATGATGATGCCGAGGAACAGGGCGCCCTTTACCTTATAGGCCATAAGAACCGCGGTGATAACCAAGCCGATGAGGGCTACCAGAGCGGGACCGCCGGTGATGGCGCCCAGATCCAGCAGGTTGTTATTGGCGGTTACGATGCCTACGTTCAGCATGCCGATGAGGGCGATGAACAGGCCGATACCGGCGCTGATGGCGCTCTTGAGGGAAGCGGGAATAGCTTCGATTATCTTGGAGCGCAGGGGGGAGATGGAGACAAAGAAGAAAATCATACCGGACAGAAGAACTATGGCCAGTGCGTTCTGCCAGGTATAGCCCATGCCGAAGCATACGGAATAGGTGAAGAATGCATTCAGACCCATGCCGGGAGCCTGCGCAAAGGGAACGTTTGCAAGGAACGCGGTGAGGAGTGTGCCCAGGGCCGCAGCAAGGCAGGTGGCCATCATTACGGCGTTAAAGTCCATGCCTGCTTCGCTGAGGAAGCCGGGGTTGACGAAGATAATGTACGCCATGGCGAAGAAAGTGGTAACGCCGGCTACTATCTCAGTCTTTACCGTAGTGTTGTGTGCTTTGAGTTTGAACAGTTTTTCCAACATTTTGAAAGATCCTCCTTTGAAAGATTGTTATGAAATGAATGTTATGATAATACCGCCCGCGAAATGGGGCAATTGGGAGCGTGGTTTATTACTGCTGCTGGGCGGATGTGTCCAGATAGGAGTAAAGTGTGTATTTGCTTATGCCGAAATGCTTTGCGATTTTGTCGCCGGACTTTGTGATGAGCATTGCGCCTGCGTCGTTGAGGAAGTGTATTGCCTTTACCTTGTCTTCCTTGTTCATCATGGCAACGGGCTTGCCTATGAGCTTTACGGACTGCTCAAGCAGATCGTCCAGCAATTCGTTTACGTTGGTGGGGATGCGCTCGGGCTCATCCGCTGCTGTGGGCTGAACCATGGCGTTTACTATGGACTGGGCCATCATAAGGTCAGTCATGTCATAGTTTATGGCAAATATGCCGGTGGGCTTGCCGGTCTCATCTTTAACATATATGGTACTGGAACGAAGTATGCGGCCGTCATGTGTTTTGGTAAGGTAATTGTAATGGTCGGGGATATCTTTTTTGCCTTCCTTCATTGCCTCCAGTACAACATGGCTGGGGCCGGCCTTTATGTTTCGCTTGGATACATGGCCGTTTTCCAGGGTAACTATCATATCCTCAGGGTCTTCCCGGGTAAGATCGTATACCACCACCTCGCAGTTGCTGCCAAACTGTGCGGAGATGGCCAGCGCAATGCGGCTCAGGATGTCTATCGTGCTGTTATGCATTTGGTAAACCTCCCTATGCGAATATAAAAGATACAAAAATAATAATGAATAGAATTGATAGAGATTGAAATACAATACTACTATAACACACAATCCTGCTGTGTACATCAAAAATTTTATTTTTCTCAAAAAAATTTTGGATTAAAAACCTATTGCCTCACATAAAACACTGTGATAAAATAATGCCAGACATAAAACATATCATAAAAACGGCTGTAAGGGAGTGCTTCGCGCGCGGGCTTAAACATAATGTTTAACTGCGCGTTTTTGTTTATCGTCAGCTTCAATTCTTCCCTTTGGCCCATAGCTTACCTTATTTTATTAAATTAAAAAATCACATCATCAATAATAAGGAGGACGTATATGTATCTTATTGCTAACGGAAAAGTTATCACCAGAGACCCTGCAATGCCCTACATCGAAAACGGCGGCGTGGCTGTAAAGGGTACCGAAATAATAGAGCTGGGCGAAACCGCCGCCCTTAAGGCGAAGTATCCCGATGCAGAGTTTGTAGATGCCAAGGGCATGGTAATAATGCCTGCCTTCATCAATATCCATTCTCATATATATTCCGCTCTTGCAAGGGGCCTGTCCATAAAGGGCCACAACCCCACCAATTTCTATGAAATACTGGACGGCATGTGGTGGGCCATTGACCGCCGCCTTACCCTTGAGGGCACCAAGTACAGCGCATATACCACCTTTATCGACAGCATAAAGACCGGCTGTACAACCCTCTTTGACCACCACGCAAGCTATGCGGAAATTCCCGGCAGCCTCTTTGAAATAGAAAAGGTAGCCAAGGAGCTGGGCGTTCGCGCCTGCCTGTGCTACGAGGTCAGCGACCGCGACGGCGAGGAAAAGTGCAACCAGGCCATAAAGGAAAACGGCGACTTTATCCGTCACTGTGCCAAGGAAAATGACCCCATGATAAAGGCCATGTTCGGCGGCCATGCCCTCTTTACCATATCCGACAAGACCTTTGAGAAGATGGTAAAGGAAAACAACGGCATGACCGGCTTCCATATCCATGTATCCGAAGGCCTCAACGACGTATACGACTCTGCCCTCAACTATGGCACCCGCAGCGTAAACCGCCTGCTGAACCACGGCATACTGGGTCCCAAGACCATGCTGGGCCACTGCATACACCTTAACGCCGCCGAAATGGACATCATCAAGGAAACCGGCACCATGGTATGCAACAACCCCGAATCCAACATGGGCAACGCCGTAGGCTGTGCTCCCGTCCTTCAGATGATACAGAAGGGCATCACCGTGGGCCTTGGCACCGACAGCTACACCTTCGATATGCTGGAGAGCCTGAAGGTAGCCCTTATCATACAGCGGCACAATGCCTGCATGCCCAACGTGGCCTGGTGTGAAGTAACCGATATGCTCTTCAAGAACAATCCCAAGATCTGTGCCCAGTACTTTGACCAGCCTCTTGGCGTGCTGAAGCCCGGCGCGGCGGCGGATGTTATCGTAATGGATTACAAGACCTTCACTCCCTTCGGCGCAGACAATATTGACGGCCACATGATCTTCGGCATGACCGGACGCCAGTGCGAAACCACCATGTGCAACGGCAAGCTGCTCATGAAGGACAGAAAGCTCCTCTGCTGCGATGAGGAGGAGATCAACGCCAAGACCATGGAGGCCGCCAAGGACCTTTGGGGCCGCATAAACGCATAACCAAACAGGGAGGAAAAGCAAAATGAGCGAAAGAATGACACCCATCCCCTTTAAACAGCTTATGACCTGGATACGGGACGAGTACGATAAGCGCGGTACCGTGTTCGGCGTAAATGCCCCCTATGTAAAGAAAAACGATAAGGTGCTCCCCCTCTTCAAAGAAAAGCTGGAGACTCCCTTCGGCCCCGCCGCAGGCCCCAATACCCAGCTGGCCCAGAATATCGTAGCCGCCTACTATGCGGGCGCCCGCTTCTTCGAGCTTAAGACTGTGCAGAAGATGGACGGCGACGACCTTGCCGCCTGCATAAACCGCCCCTGCATCTGGACCAAGGATGAAGGCTACAACTGTGAATGGTCCACCGAGCTGTACGTTCCTCAGGCCTTTGACGAATACGTAAAGGCATGGTTTGCTATTCGTATCATCAGCCGCGTATACGGCCTCGGCGCTCCCGATGGATTTATGTTCAACATGAGCGTAGGCTATGACCTTGAGGGCGTAAAGACCCCCAAGATGAACGCTTTTATCGACGGTATGCGTGATGCATCCAATACTCCCATATTCAAGGAGTGCATGGAGGTGGGCAAGGAGCTTTATCCTGAGCTTGCGGATTACATTGCCGCAACCCCCGCCCGCGTATGCGACGGCGTTACCGTATCCACCCTCCACGGCTGCCCTCCGGGAGAGATAGAGGCCATCGCCAGCTACCTCATCACCGAAAAGAACCTGAATACCTTTGTAAAGTGCAATCCCACCATACTGGGCTATGAGTTCGCAAGGGCCCGCCTTGATTCCATGGGATATGACTATATCGCCTTTGACGACAGGCACTTCCGGGAGGACCTGCAGTACTGCGACGCGGTGCCCATGTTCCATCGCCTGAAGGCGCTGGCGGAAAGCAAGGGGCTGGAATTTGGCCTTAAGCTTTCCAATACCTTCCCCGTAGACGTAAAGGCAAACGAGCTGCCCAGCGAGGAAATGTACATGAGCGGACGCTCACTGTATCCCCTCACCATCGAAATGGCAAACCGCTTTGCCAATGAGTTCAAGGGTCAGCTCCGCCTGTCCTACAGCGGCGGCGCAGATTTCTTCAACATCAAGGCTCTCTTTGAGGCGGGCATATGGCCCATCACCATGGCCACCACCATACTCAAGCCCGGCGGATACGGCCGCATGGTACAGCTTGGCAAGCTCCTTGATGAGTGCGAATTCAAGGCCTTTGACGGCGTGGACTACAAGGCCGTTGCAAAGCTTTCCGAGGAGGCTGTTTCCAACAAGTATCACGTAAAGCCCGTAAAGGAAGCCCCCGAGCGCACCATGGGCAAGGATAAGGTACTGCCCCTTACCGACTGCTTCAAGGCGCCCTGCAAGAGCGGCTGTCCCTTCGGTCAGGATATTCCCGAGTACATTGAGCTTTGCGGCAAGGGCCTGTTCCTTGAGGCGCTCAAGGTTATTACCGATAAGAACCCCCTGCCCTTCATCACCGGCACGATATGCGCACATCACTGCATGGATAAGTGCATGCGCAATCACTATGAATCCCCCGTGGATGTTCGCGGCACCAAGCTTGCGGCGGCAGAGGCAGCATATGATGAGCTGATGGCCCTTACCGAGCCTGTGGAGCCCATCCTGGGCAAGCTGGCGGTTATCGGAGGCGGCCCCGCAGGCCTTGCGGCTGCATACTTCGCAGCAAAGGCCGGCTATGCGGTGACCGTATTTGAAAAGCGCGAAACCCTTGGCGGTATCGTACGCAATGTGATCCCCGAATTCCGCATTGGCGCAGATGCCATTGCAAAGGACGTTGAGTTCATAAAGAAGAACGGCGTAGAGTTCGTAATGGGCAAGGAAGCCCCCGATGCAGCCGCTCTTAAGGCCGATGGCTATGACAAGATCATACTGGCCTGCGGCGCAGAGAAGAAGGGCGTCCTTGCTATTGAGGGCAACGTTATCAACGTTATCGACTTCCTGTATGCCTTCCGCAATGACGGAGAGCTGAACCTTGGCAGGAATGTTGCCGTGGTTGGCGGCGGCAATACCGCAATGGATGCTGCCCGCGCCGCAAAGCGTGTTCCCGGCGTTGAGAAGGTAACTCTGGTTTATCGCCGCAATCGCAAGTATATGCCCGCTGACCTTGAGGAGCTGGAGCTGGCGATTGAGGACGGCGTAGAGTTCATGGAGCTGGCCGCCCCTGTAAAGCAGGCGGATGGCAAGCTTATCTGCAATAAGATGAAGCTGGGCGATATGGATGCTTCCGGCCGCCGCAGCCCCGTTGAGACCGGCGAGACCGTTGAGGTGGATGCGGACAGCGTAATCGCAGCCGTCGGCGAAAAGGTAGATCCGGAGCTCATGGCAAAGTACGGCATTGCAGAACATAAGAGGGGCGAGCGCGGGTATGGCGATGTATACGTGATCGGCGACGCAAGCCGCGGCCCCGCTACTGTGGCCGAGGCAATAGCAGACGCAAAGTTCGCAGTTGAAAACATTACCGACAAGGCTATACTGGCTGAGATTCCTGCTGAGGCATATGCTGACAAGGGCGCAGCGCTGCTCCGCAAGATGAACCTGATGGAGAAGAACAAGTGCGAGGCAGACCGCTGCATCAGCTGCAGCAGGGTATGCGAATGCTGCGTATCCGTATGCCCCAACAGGGCCAATGTTTCCATTGCGGTACCCGGCTATGAAATGAGCCAGATACTCCACGTTGACTATATGTGCAATGAGTGCGGCAACTGCGCACACTTCTGCCCCTATACCAACGGCAGGCCTTACAAGGATAAGTTCACCCTCTTTGCCAACGAGGCTGACTTTGAGGACAGCGAAAACAGCGGCTTTATGGTAGTATGCCCTGCCTGCCCCAAGGTAAAGGTAAGGCTCAACGGCCAGGTTAAGGAATATACCCTTGACGGTACCAGCGACCTTGACCGCAGCCTTGAGGACCTGATGCTGACCGTTATCAGGGATTACTCCTATCTCATTGGCTGATTAATTTTAAATAATCCACTTTGGGGGTCGTTTTAGGGCGATCCCCAAAGGTGTATCTGAAAGGATAGAAATATGGCAACCTTTACAGTAAACGGAAAACAGGTTACCGTCGATAAAAACCAAAAGCTTATGCGCTATCTCAGGGATGAGCTTCGCCTGCTGTCGATAAAGGATGGCTGCAGCGAGGGCGCATGCGGCACCTGTACCATAATCATAGACGGCAAGGCGGTAAAGTGCTGCGTTCAGCAGACAGACCGCATGGAAGGCAAAAATATCATCACGGTGGAAGGCCTGTCGGATTTTGAAAAGCAGGTTTATACCTATGCCTTTGGCGAGGCGGGCGCAGTACAGTGCGGCTTCTGCATCCCCGGCATGGTTATGTGTGCCAAGGCTCTTCTGGATGTTAATCCTAACCCCACCGAGGAAGAGATACGCTATGCCATACGCAACAATATCTGCCGCTGCACAGGCTATGTTAAGATAGTCAAGGCAATTGAGCTTGCGGCTGAGTGCATCCGCAACGGCAGCGTGCCTGAGCATTATGATGACTTTGCTCTGGGCTCCCGTGCCCACAGGGTGGATGTTGAGGAAAAGGTGCTGGGCTATGGCGAATACTGCGATGATATTTACATGGAGGGCATGATCTACGCAAGCGCCGTAAGGTCAAAGTACCCCAGAGCCCGCGTGCTGTCCATTGATACCGCCGCTGCAAAGGCGCTGCCCGGCGTGGTTGGCGTGTTTACCGCCGCGGATATCCCCGGAGATATTAAGGTTGGCCATCTTAAAAAGGACTGGGATGCGCTGATCGCCGTGGGCAGCATTACCCACTATCTTGGTGATTCCATCTGTATAGTTGCGGCGGAAACTCCGGAAATACTGGAGCAGGCCAAGAAACTGGTAAACGTGGAATACGAGGTGCTTACCCCTGTGCGCTCTCCCTATGAGGCTATGGCAGAGGGTGCGCCCGTTGTGCACGAAAACGAGAATCTGCTCAAGGAGGGAAATCTCCTTGCTTATAAGCACGTATCCCGCGGCAATGCAAAGGAAGCTATTGCCCGCTCCAAGTATGTGCTGACCGAAAAATACTCCACCCCCTATACCGAGCATGCATTCCTTGAGCCGGAATGTGCCGTGGCGTTCCCGGATGGAGACGGCGTAAAGATTTATTCCTCCGACCAGAGCGTATACGATACCCAGCACGAGATAGTGCCCATGCTGGGCCTGATGCTGGAGCAGGTATGCGTTGAGAATAAGCTGGTGGGTGGCGGCTTTGGCGGCAAGGAAGACGTTACCGTGCAGCATCACGCGGCGCTGGTTGCCTACCTTACAAAGCGCCCCGTAAAGGTAAAGCTTACCCGGGCGGAGAGCCTGCTGATACACCCAAAGCGCCATCCCATGGATATGGAATTTACCCTTGGCTGTGATGAAAACGGTATAATTCAGGGCGTTTATGCCGAGGTAATAGCGGACACCGGCGCATATGCCTCCCTTGGCGGCCCTGTATTGGAGCGCGCATGTACCCATGCGGCAGGCCCCTATAATTATCAAAACTTTGAGATCCACGGCCGGGCATACTATACCAACAATCCTCCCGCAGGCGCTTTCCGCGGCTTTGGCGTAACCCAGACCTGCTTTGGCATGGAGAGCCTGCTTACCAAGATGGCAGATACCATAGGCATCAGCCCCTGGGAGATTCGCTATCGCAATGCCATTCGCCCCGGCCTGGAGCTGCCCAACGGCCAGATAGTTGACAATTCCACCGGCCTTGCGGAGACACTTGAGGCGGTAAAGGATGTATACGAAAACTCCAAATACGCTGGTATTGCCTGCGCAATGAAGAACGCAGGCGTAGGTGTAGGCGTTATAGACGTTGGCCGCGTAAAGCTGCTGGTGGAGGGCGGTAAGCTCCACGTATTGGCAGGCGCGACCTGTATAGGTCAGGGCCTTGCTACGGTGCTTGTGCAGATAGTTCACGAAACCACAGGGCTTCCCCGTGAAAAGATAGTGATCGAAGCCCCCAACAGCTACCGCACTCCCGATTCCGGTACCACCTCCGGCTCCCGCCAGACCCTGCTTACAGGCGAAGCCGCAAGGCGTGTATGCGTGCTGTTCAATGAGGCGGCAGAGGGCAAGACCCTTGAAGAGATGGAAGGCAGAGACTTCTTTGCGGATTACTATCCTCCCACAGACCTGCTGGGCTCTGATAAGCCCCATCCCGTCAGTCACGTTGCCTATGGCTATGCCACTCAGGTTGCGGTGCTGAAGGAGGACGGCACGCTGGATAAGATAGTTGCAGCCCATGCTGTGGGCAAGGCGGTAAATCCTATGTCCGTAGAGGGTCAGATAGAGGGCGGCGTAATAATGTCCACAGGCTTTGCCCTTACCGAAGAATATCCCGTTGTGGATTGTGCGCCCACTGCCAAGTATGGCACTCTTGGCCTGTTCAAGGCAGATAAGGCGCCCAAGGTAGAGGCCATAATCGTAGAAAAGCCCGGCGTAGAGGGTGCATACGGCGCAATAGGTATAGGCGAGATAACATCCATACCCACCGCTCCCGCCATTTCCGAGGCATATCTCAGGTATGATGGTATCCGACGCACATCTCTGCCCCTGGACAACACACCATACAGCAGGAAAAAGAAATAACTCAAAAAGACAAAATTTAGCAGTATATTTACCGAATGAGCCGGGAGAAAACCTCCCGGCTTGTTGATGCACATAAATATAAAATGCTATAATATAACCTGAAGGATTATTGATATTGAAAGGAACAGCTTTATGAATATCGTAATAGTGGGAGACGGCAAGGTAGGCTATACCATCACTGAGCGGCTTTCACGGGAAAATCATGATATCACTGTTATAGATAAGCGGCCTGCGGCGCTGAATAATACCATGAACCTTCAGGATGTAAGTTGCATCGAAGGAAATGGTGTAAGCCATATCGTGCAGACAGAGGCAGGAGTGCCCAAGGCAGACCTGCTTATCGCCGCAACCAGCGCAGATGAAATGAATATGCTGTGCTGCATGGTGGCAAAAAAACTGGGAGCAAAGCATACCATAGCCCGTGTCCGTGACCCTCAGTATCAGCAGCAGATGTTCTTCCTTAAGGATGAGCTGGGTCTTTCCATGACGGTTAACCCGGAGCAGGCTGCTGCGGCGGAAATATCAAGGCTGCTGCGGTTTGCCTCCGCAATGAAGGTAGAACCCTTTGCAAAGGGACGCATAGAGCTGGTGGAGTTTAAGGTGAGGGAGGGCAGTCCCCTTCATGGCATGAGGCTGGCGGACTTTTACGGCCATTTCAGGCTGAAGGTGCTGGTATGCGCTGCCTGCCGCGAGGATGAGGTATTTATCCCCAAGGGTAACTTTGTAATGCAGACGGGGGATAAGCTTTCCATACTTGCCGCTCCCAAGGATGTAAGCGCATTCTTCAGGGCCGCAGGCACATTCAAACGCAGGGCGAAGGACGTAATGATAGTTGGCGGCGGCAAGATAGCCTATTATCTTACCCGCCAGCTGATAGAGAGCGGCATACATGTAAAAATAATCGAAAGGGACGAGGATACCTGCGAAAAGCTTTGCGAGCTGCTGCCCAAGGCGCAGATCCTCCATGGCGATGGCACGGATCACGAGCTGCTCCACGAGGAGGGCATTGACAATACCGATGCACTTATCGCCCTTACCGGCATAGATGAAGAAAACATAATCCTTTCCATGTACGCAAATTCCCTAAACGTGGATAAGGTAATTACCAAAGTAAACAATTCCCGCCTTGCGGATATGGTGTCCAGTGTTGGGGTGGAGAGCCTTATCTCTCCCAAGGATATCGCCGCAAACAGCATAATAAGCTATGTCCGCGCCATGACCAACGCAACCGGCAGCAATGTTGAAACCTTGCACCGCATAGCGGACGGAAACGCAGAGGCGCTGGAATTCAGGGTGAGGGAGGGCAGCCGCTGTGTGGGCATACCTCTTAAAGATCTGCCCATAAAGGACAATGTGCTCATAGGCGCTATAATCCGCGGCGGCACCTGCATCATTCCCGGTGGTAATGACTGCATACAGGCAGGGGATTCCGTAATAGTGGTTACCACCATAAGCGGCCTTGAGGAGCTGAATAAGATATTAAAGGAAGCATAAGCGTATGAACTATCGTATGATAGCAAGGATATTGGGCTACGCCATGCTGACGGAAGCAGTATTGATGCTTCCTTCGGTTGTTATTGCCCTGCTCCATGGCGAGTCCATATTGGGCTTTTGTGCGGCTATAGGATGCCTGATCGCATTGGGATTTACCACCATCAGCCGCAAGCCGGAGCATAATGACATCTATGCCCGCGAAGGCTTTGTTACGGTGTCCCTTTGCTGGATAGTTCTGTCCGTATTCGGAGCGCTGCCATTCTATGTGGAGGAAATAACCACAACATTTATAGACGCGCTTTTTGAGACTGTGTCCGGCTTTACCACCACCGGCGCATCCATACTGTCTTCTGTGGAGAGCGTGCCCTATGGCATACTGTTCTGGCGCAGCTTTACCCACTGGATAGGGGGCATGGGCGTGCTGGTGTTTATGATGGCAGTGCTGCCTATGGCGGATAACCGCAATATGCACATAATGCGGGCAGAAGTACCCGGCCCCGTGGTTGGCAAACTGGTGCCCAGGGCAAAGGACAGCGCCCTGATACTGTATGGAATATATGTTGCGCTTACCTTAATAGAGGTCGTGTTCCTGTTATTTGGTGGCATGCCGCTGTTTGATGCCTTTGTTCACGCAATGGGTACGGCGGGCACCGGTGGCTTTGGCATAAAGAACAACAGCGTGGCCTATTATAACAGCGCCTATATAGATATTGTTATCAGCGTATTCCTTATATTGTTCTCAATAAACTTTAACCTGTATTTCTTTATACTGCTGGGCAATCTTCGCCCCGTATTCAAAAACGAGGAACTCAGGTGCTTCCTGTGCATAGTCGGCGCATCGGTACTGGCAATTGCGCTGAACATAAACCACCTGTATGGAAGCTTTGGCGAGTCTTTGAGATATTCGCTGTTTCAGGTCAGCTCCATAGTTTCCACGGCGGGCTTTTCCACGGCGGACTTTAACCAATGGCCGGAGCTTTCTCGGGCGCTGCTGGTAGGGCTTATGTTTATAGGCGCCTGTGCAGGCAGCACCGGCGGCGGCATCAAATTATCCCGCGTTATGATACTGGCAAAATCCTCCTCCTGTGAGATACGCCGAATGATGCATCCCCGCTCTGTAAACCTTGTAAAGCTTGAGGGAAAAACCGTATCCGACGAGGTGGTGCATAATGCGCAGGTATTCTTCCTGCTGTATATGTTTATCCTGGCGGCTTCCACGGTGCTGATAGCCTGTTTTGACGAGTGTGACTTTACCACTAACCTTACCGCCGTAATAGCCTGTATCGGCAATATAGGCCCCGGACTTGAGGCGGTAGGCCCAATGGGCAATTTCGCTTTCTTCTCTCCCGTATCCAAGCTTGTGCTGATAGTGAACATGCTGGTAGGAAGGCTGGAGATATTCCCCATGATAATGCTGTTCCACCCCAATACCTGGAAGAGGGTATAATAAAGCACATAAGTACCTCCCTGATGTGAGTCGGGGAGGTTTTGTGTTGCTTATTTTGCCTCGGTTTAGTAAACTCTACCTTCCTTCGGTTTACTCATAGGGGATAAGCAGCTATACTTAATACAACAAAAAACGCAGGAGATAAATCAAATGGCAAATAAATCCATGGGAGAAATAATAAGCGCGCTCCGCAGGGAAAAGGGTATGACTCAAAGGGAACTTGCGGATATGCTGAATATTACGGATAAGGCGGTATCCAAGTGGGAGCGGGGGCAGGCCTGCCCGGATACCCAGCTGATACCCAAGCTCACAGAAATATTGGGCGTATCGGTGGAGGAACTGATGAACGCAAAAGCGGTGCCCGCCAATGGCCACAAGGGTGCTGAGTATCTCATTGACATTATACTGAAGGCCGTACCCATGGCCATGGGAATAGCGGTGGTGGTCATTTCTCTGCTGGGAGAGATGGATATTAAGTCCGGCTTTGCAATGCTGGGCATAGGCCTTGCCTGTGTTGGAGCATATCTGCTGAAGCAGAAGAATTAATGAAATACAAACAAAATAAAACCCGGGCTGATAATACAGCCCGGGTTTTCGCTATGCGTGTGCTTATTCGGCGTAGGAGATCACTCTCATCCAGGAATCGTTGTATACGTTGATAAAGTCGCCAAGGTCATGGAAGATCTCGCACTTATCCAGCAGCTCCTGGGGAGGATTGTAGGTCTCGTTTTCGATATAGTCTGCACCCATCATCTCAAGGGCAGCGGCATTGGGGGTGGAGTAGCCGATGTATTCGGCATTCTGTGCAGCTACTTCGGGATCGCAGAGGAAGTTGATGAAAGCTTCTGCCTCAGCGGTCTTGGTGCTGGACTTGGGGATGATGATATTGTCAAACCAAAGGTTGGAGCCGGATTCGGGTACTGCGTAAGCAAGGTCGGGGTTGCCCTCGATCTCGTCCATGCACCACATTGCGTCGCCGCTGTAAACGATGGCCAGAGCGCCGCCGCCGCCGATCATACGGTCCTTGATGTCATCGCCAAGGTAAGCCTGAACGATGGGCTTCTGGGCAATGAGGGCTTCCTCAGCGGCCAGGATGTGAGCCTCGTCGCGGGTGTTGAGGGAGTGTCCCAGCTTCATCAGGGCAACGCCCATGGAGTCGCGGATGCTGTTGTACATGAGGATCTGGCCGGCGTACTTTTCGTTCCAGAGGATATCCCAGCTGTCAACGGGATCATCCACCATGGTGGTGTTGTAGAGGATGCCCACGGTACCCCACATATAGGGGATGCTGTACTTGTTGCCGGGGTCAAAGCTCAGGTCAAGGAAGCGGTCGTCGATGTACTGCAGGTTGGGGATGTTGTCCTTGTTGATCTCATAGAGCAGATCCATGGAGATAAGGCGCTCGATAATGTAGTCAGAGGGGAAGCACAGGTCGTAAATGCAGTCCTCCTGCTGAAGCTTTACCAGCATTTCTTCGTTGTTGGCAAGGGTGGTGTAGTTGATGCGGATACCGGTTTCTTCGGTGAACTGGCTGAGAAGCTCTTCGTCGATATAGTCGCCCCAGTTAAGCACGTTGAGGGTAACTGCGTCAGAGCTGGCGCCGCAGCCTGCGAAGCAGCAGATAAGCATGGAAAGAACCAGTACTATTGCGATTTTTTTCATGTTTGTGTCTCCTTTGCAAGTTGGGTTTTATATTATTATACGGGAAAAATTCCGCGCGTTATTTGGTGCGGCGGGCGAGGCGCTTCTGAGCCTGCTCCTGCTCGCGCTCCTCCTTGATGCTGCGGACGTTTACAAAGGTAAGCAGAGTAACTACCGCAATGAACATCAGCGTGCAGAGGGCGTTTATCTTGGGGCTTATGCCGCGGCGGGCAATGCCGTAGATGTAGATGGAAAGATTCTGTATGCCGTCGGTGGCAAACCAGCTGACCACGAAGTCATCAAGGCTGAGGGTGAAGGCCAGCACAAAGCCGGAGATGATGCCGGGCATTATGTCGGGGATAACTACCTTGCGCAGTGCCATCATGGGAGGGCAGCCAAGGTCCATTGCGGCCTCATACAGCAGGTTGGAGCTTTGACGGAGCTTGGGCATTACCGAGAATATCACGTAGGGGATATTGAAGGTAATGTGGGCAATGAGCATGCGGGTGTAGCCGCCCTTTATGCCAAGCATTGCAAACAGCATCATGAAGCTGATACCGGTTACAAGGTCGGGGTTTACCATGGGCAGGCGGGAGATATTCTCCACTACACCGCGGGGCCCCTTTTTCATGGAGTGGATGCCGATGGCGGCAAATGTACCGATAACGGTTGCCACAAGGGCGGAAATCAGCGCAACGGACAGGGTTACCATCAGTGCGTCCATTATGGTGGTGTCACGGAAGAGGGCTTCATACCAGCGAAAGGAGAAGCCGGTCCAGCGGCCCATGGACTTGCTGCCGTTAAAGGAGAAGACCATCAGCACCAGTATGGGAGCATAGAGGAATATCAGCATCAGGCCCAGATAGGTGCCGCGGAAAAAAGAACGAAGCTTCTTCACCAGAGCATACCTCCTTGCTCGCCTGCGTCATGTTCGGCGCGGCGCATAATGGCCATGGATATAAGTACCAGCACCAGCAGTATAAAGCTGAGGGCGCTGCCCACGGGCCAGGCGCTCTGCCCCAGGGTGATGAACTGGTTTTCGATAAGGTCGCCGTACAGCAGGAACTTGCCGCCGCCCAGCAGCCTGGATATTGCGAAGGTGGTTATTGCGGGGATGAATACCATGGTTATGCCGGAGATTATGCCGGGCACGGACTGGGGCAGGACCACCTTAATAAAGCAAAGCACGGGATTTGCGCCAAGGTCTGCTGCCGCCTCAACAAGAGAGCGGTCCAGCTTTACCAGTACGGAGTAAATAGGCAGCACCATGAAGGGCAGGAAGTTGTATACGGTGCCCAGCATTACTGCGCCTTCTGTGTAGAGGAACTGCTGTGCGGGCAGCCCCAGCAGGGAAAGTATGCTGTTGAAGATGCCGTTGGAATCCAGCAGCACCTGCCAGGCATAGGTGCGAAGCAGGAAGTTCATCCACATGGGCACTATGAAAAGCACGTACAGTATGGCTGCGGTGCGCTTTTTCATGGTGGAAAGGATATAGGCTATGGGGTAGCCCAGCAGCAGGCAGATAACTGTGGCCTTAAGGGCGATCCACACAGAGCGGGCCAGCACCTTCATGTATATCTCGTTGGTAAGGGCAGTGATTATGCTGTCCAGAGAAAGGCCGCCCTCCGCAGAGCTGAAGGCAAAGTATACTATCAGCACCATGGGCGCCAGTATGAATATCAGCATCCATACTATATAGGGGTAGGAA
The DNA here is from genome assembly GCA_017547885.1 of Clostridia bacterium. Taxonomy (GTDB): domain Bacteria; phylum Bacillota; class Clostridia; order Christensenellales; family CAG-138; genus SFEL01. Next base: position 51,378 of record JAFYOP010000010.1, read on the forward strand.
AATGCCTGACGCTTCAGCTTCATTCCTCTTCCTCCGCGGCCACGGCAGCGTCGGCTATCTCATCCTCGGTAAGCAGCTCCTGCTGGTCGGGCTTGGTGCTCTTGTGCATGATGTGGATGGCATCGGGGAGGATCTCGAGGCTGATCTCGGTATCCTGTGCCACGTAGTCGGTGGAGTGTACGGTCCAGGTATAGTCGCCGGTGTCCACACGGAATTCGTAGTGAACGCCCATGAACAGCACGCTCCTGATAACGCCGGTGAGGGGAGTCTTGCCCAGGGGAACGATGTCGATATCCTCGGGGCGAACCACAACGTCCACGGGGGCGTTCTTGCCAAAGCCTGCGTCCACGCAGTCAAAGTCGATATCGTGGAAGCGAACCTTATAGTCCTCCAGCATGGTGGCGGGGATGATGTTGCTCTCGCCGATGAACTTTGCAACGAAAATGTTCTTGGGCTCGTTGTAGATATCGGTGGGGGTGCCTATCTGCTGGATAACGCCTTCGTTCATTACCACGATGGTGTCGCTCATGGTGAGGGCTTCTTCCTGGTCGTGGGTAACGTAGATAAAGGTGATGCCAAGGTGCTGCTGCATGCGCTTGAGCTCTATCTGCATCTCCTTGCGCAGCTTAAGATCCAGTGCGCCCAGAGGCTCGTCGAGGAGCAGCACATGGGGCCTGTTTACAAGGGCGCGGGCGATGGCAACACGCTGCTGCTGGCCGCCGGAAAGCTGATCGATATAGCGCTTGCCATAGCCGGAGAGGTTTACCAGAGCCATCATCTCGTTTACGCGGGGCTCTATCTCTTCCTTGGGCAGCTTTTGTATCTTCAGACCAAAGGCGATGTTGTCGAATACGTTAAGGTGGGGAAACAGAGCGTATTTCTGGAATACGGTGTTTACCTGACGGCGGTAGGGGGGCACGTTGCTTACGTCCTGACCGTCGATAAGTACCTGACCCTGATTGGGCATGGTAAAGCCGGCAATAAGGCGCAGCATGGTGGTCTTGCCGCAGCCGGAGGGGCCAAGGAGGGTAAGGAATTCGCCGTCGCGGATGTAGAGGTTAACGCTCTTGAGAACGTCGGTATCGTCGTAGGTCTTGGTGATGTTTACAAGGTCAATCAGGTGCTTGCTCATAAGTAAATCTCCCATTAAAGGCTTTTTAGAAGGAGGGGGGTGTTGCGACCCAGATGAGCCGCGCCTCGGTCTTGCCCGTGTTTTTGATGTAGTGAACGCTGGAGGGCTTGAAGCAGAAGCTGTCGCCGCGGCGTACCTTGTGTTTCTTATCCCCTATATATAGGCTGATGCTGCCCTGCAGCACGTAGCCGAATTCCTCGCCCTCGTGGGGGTTGTCCTCATAGGTGGCTCCGCCGGGGCCGAGGGTGACCAGTATGGGCTCAAGGCTGTTTTTCTGTGCGTTGGGAACCAGCCAGCGCACGGTATGGCCCGCTTCGGTCTCTTCTTTTTCAAACATATCGTCCGGGGTGAATACCGCCTTTTCCGGCTGAGTTTCCGTAAAGAACTCGGAAAGGTCGGTGCCCAGAGCTTCCAGTATGTCTGTCAGCGTAGCTATGGAGGGAGAGGTAAGGTCTCTCTCCAGTTGGGATATAAATCCCTTTGAAAGCTCGGTGCGGGCGGCCAGCTCTTCCTGAGTAAGGCCCAGCCGCAGCCGGTAGCGTTTTATTTTGTCGCCTATGTTTATCATGCTTTGCGCCTCCTTGCGCGGGTAGCCGCAGAAATAAACCCAAAGTTTAGAAATCCTAAACAGCCGAATATAATTAAAACATCTTTCGACACAAAAGTCAATGGCTTTTGTTCAGTATTACAAAACTTTTGGTTTAAAATTTGTTTGCCGGATAAAAATCCCATGTCCCGTAGCCTTTTTGATAAGCCCGCAAAAAGAAAAACCCGCGAAAACGCGGATTTGAAGGCTGTGTGATTATAGATCAGGGCTGCTCTCCCAGCCGCTGGAAAAGCAGCGTGCAGAAAAAGCCTGCAATGGCAAGAAGTATATGCAATACCGTGCGCATCCCTCCCGCAAAGCCGGGGAATATCATTATCACTGTGCCCAGCAGAAAGCCGAGTATACAGTAGCTTGCCCCTGCCGGGTGAGTGCGGAACATTCTTCTGATAAAGGAGATGAGCAGCGCAGTTACCATTACGGCTCCCGCCGCGGCACAGAGCAGATAGCTTATCCGCAGCCTGTTGAAGGCGGAGAGCAGCGGCTCATACCAGCCTATGTACATAAGTATAAATGAAGTGCTGACACCGGGAATAACTATACCGACGGTTATCAGCGCGCCCGAGAGAAAAGCTGCAAGGTGGGTAAATTCACGATATCCTGCGGATACGGCGCTGTTGTCAAGCAGTGCAAGGGCTGCGGTAATGGAGCCGCCCAGTATTACACAGGCAATATACTTGGGGGTGGGCTTTTTGTTTGCGGAGCGCATCAGCGAGGGAACGCCCCCCAGCACCATGCCTATCAGCAGGTACATCAGCGGCGTTCGCCATTGAGCCAGCAGCCATTCCAGCAAACGAGCGGTTATCAGTATGCCTATGCAGCCGCCTATGCCGTAAGGCAGCAGAAAAAGAAAGTTTTGCCTGAAGTTCTTCAAAAGGCCCGCTATGGCATCGATAGCCTTGCGATATACGCCAAAGGCAACCGCAAGCACGCCGCCGCTGGCGCCGGGTATCATTCCCGCGGCACCTATCAGCGCCCCTTCAAGGGCACAGCGTACAGCGCTTTTGTCGACCTTCATAAAAATCCTATCGCCTTTCGTTAAAATACCATATCCGGCAATGTCAGCATATTATCACAGACTTCAGGCCATTACAGCATTGTGGACAATATCTTAATAAAATATTCAAAAAAGCTTAAGTCTGCTCCTTGCTGTTGGCAAGGGTGGTGTATACTGTGACCGCTATTACAATGCAGCCGCCGATGATCTCGCGGGCTGTGGGGGGCTCGCCCAGCAGCAGGAAGGCCAGTATTATGCCGTAAACGGATTCCATGCCGCCTGAGATAATGCCGGCAGTCTGTACCCTGACCTTTTTGAGGGAGGATACGAACAGGCTGTGGGCAAGTGCAGTGCAGAATACGCCCAGCAGTATCAGCAGCAGTATATCCTTGCGGGTCAATGCAGGAGGCGCAGCCAGTATAAAGGGCAGCAGCACCACCGTGGCGATAAACTGCTCATAGAAGCATACCACGCTGCCTGCGTAGCGGGTGGAAAAGCGCCTGTTGAGCAAAGACAGCACGGCGTAGGTAAGAGCAGACAACATGCCTGCCACTATTCCGTTTACCGTTGCACCGGCCCTGTCGGGGGGCACCAGTATAAATACGCCCAGCAGCATCATCACCGCGCAGATAACGCTCTTTATGCGAAGCTTTTCTTTAAAAAGAACAGGTTCGATAAATGTGACGAAAAGAGGGAAGGTGGAGAAGGTGATGGTGCCCACCGCAACGCTTGCCACCTGAACCGACTGTATGAAGAAGGTCCAATGGAGGGCCATTACTATACCCGCCACAATGTATGCCAACAGGTCCCCGCGGCTCAAAAGCTTCATGGGGGTCTTTGTGAGCTTTATTACTATAAATAAAGTAATGGAGGAAAAGAACACCCTGCCAAAGGTAACGGCAAAGGATGGAATGGAAAGGCCGCGGCCTATAACTCCCGCCATGCCAAAGAACAGCACGGCAAAGTGCAGCATGAGCAGGGAGCGGGTTTCTGTGGCGTTTTTATTCATTATGCTTCTCCGTTTGGTGCTGTGTCTGTAATAAGTGAATTATAGTACAAACGGGAGTTTTAATCCATATTTTTAAGGGAAACAGAGGGATCATTCAAAGGTATAAATAAAAAATCAAAAAATTTTGAAAAAACCTCTTTACTTTAGCGTGATAAAGTGATATAGTACTGAAGCAAGGAAGGAAACCTTCAAAACGAAACCAAATTTAAATTAAAATATCAAATTTTTAAGGAGAACAAAACAATGAAAAAGATCGCTGCACTGCTTATGGCAACCCTGATGCTGGCACTGGCCTTTACCGGCTGCGCAAAGCCCGCCGAGGCTGATACCCCCGTCGCTGAAGACGTCACCCCCGAACTGGACGCCGCTCCCGCTGTTGAGGACAGCGATCTTGCATACATCACCGGCAATGGCAAGATGGTAATCGGCATCACCGAGTACGCCCCCATGAACTACTACGACGATGCAGGCAAGCTCATCGGCTTTGATACCGAGTATGCCGAAGCCGTTTGCGCAAAGCTGGGCGTAACCCCCGAGTTTGTAGTAATCAACTGGGACACCAAGGAGATGGAGCTTGATGCCAAGAACATCGACTGCATCTGGAACGGCTTCACCATCACCGAAGAGCGCAAGGAAGCCCTTGAGTTCACCGATCCCTACGTAAAGAACATGCAGGTAGTAGTAATCAAGGCCGACAACGCCGCCACCTATGTTGACACCGCAAGCCTCTCCGGCGCAAACCTTGTTGCCGAAATGGGTTCCACCGGTGAAAGCAGCATCGCAGATGACGAGAACCTGAGCCAGGCAAACTACGTTGGCGTATCCAAGCAGACAGACGCTCTGCTGGAAGTTAAGGCCGGCACCGCAGACGCAGCAGTTATCGACTACGTAATGGCCAAGGCTATGGTTGGCGAAGGCACCGACTATGCTGACCTGATGATCGTGGATGGCGCAGAGTTGGCATACGAAGAGTACGGCGTAGGCTTCCGCAAGGGTTCCGATGCAGCAGCCGCTGTAAACGAAGCTACCGCAGCCCTCATCGCAGAAGGCACCCTCCCCGAGATCGCTGCCAAGTACGGTCTGGCACTGATGGCCGAATAATAGTATAATACCAAAGCTGAATAGACAAAGGCAGGAGGATATTACTCCCCCTGCCTTACTGCGTAAACAATCACTATTCTAAGTTAAAAAGGAAAGCTGTCCAATGTTTCTTACCGTTACACAAAAACTGCTGGAGGGTTTCGGCGTATCCTGCGTGATATTCATAGTGACCCTGCTTGCGGCGCTTCCTCTGGGCCTTGTGATAGCATTCGGCTCCATGAGCAAATTCAAGCCCCTAAAGTGGCTCACAAAAACCTTTGTATGGATAATCCGCGGCACCCCTCTTATGCTGCAGATACTTATCGTCTTTTACGGTCCCGGCATGGTATGGGATATAAAGGCAATGCCCCGCATGACGGCGGTGCTTATCACCTTCATCATCAACTATGCGGCCTATTTCTCCGAGATCTACCGCGGCGGCATAGAGAGCATACCCAAGGGACAGTATGAAGCGGGTCAGGTATTGGGCATGACCAAGCGGCAGGTGTTTTTCAACGTTGTGCTGCTGCAGGTCATCAAGCGCATCGTTCCTCCCCTTGGCAATGAGTTTATAACTCTGGTAAAGGATACCTCCCTTGCAAGGGTCATCGCCATAAAGGAGATAATCATGTGCGCTCAGGAGTTTATCTCCCTCAAGGCGCTGCTGTGGCCCATGTTCTACTCCGGCGCATTCTATCTTATCTTCAACGGCCTCTTGACCCTGCTGCTGGGCTATGCCGAAAAGAAACTGGATTATTTTAGGGTTTAATAATTATGGCAGTACTTGAAGTTAAAAACATAAAGAAAAACTTTGGCCCCGTGGAGGTGCTCAAAGGGCTGGACTTTTCCATGGAAAAGGGCGAGGTGCTGGCAATAATCGGCTCATCCGGCTCCGGCAAGACTACCCTTCTGCGCTGTCTCAATTTCCTTGAGACTCCCGACGAAGGCCAGATAATCGTAAACGACGAGGTGCTGTTTGATTCTGCTACTCACAGCACCCTCACCGAGAATGAGGTGCGCAGGAACAGGCTGCACTTTGGCCTTGTTTTCCAGTCCTTCAATCTCTTCCCCCAGTATACCGCCCTGGAAAACGTAAAGCTTGCCCGGGAGATACTGGCGGCGGAAAACCGCGCAAACAACATGAAGGAGATAAAGGTGCAGATAGACCTGCAGGCAAGGGGACTTTTGGAGCGCGTAGGCCTTGCGGATAAAATGGATAACTATCCCCATCAGCTTTCCGGCGGCCAGCAGCAGCGGGTGGCAATAGCCCGCGCCCTTGCAATGAATCCGGATGTACTGTGCTTTGACGAGCCCACCAGCGCCCTTGACCCCGCCCTTACCGGCGAGGTGCTCAGGGTTATCCGCAGCCTGAAATCCGCAGACAGCACCATGATAGTGGTAACCCACGAGATGGAGTTTGCAAGGAACGTTGCGGATAAGGTGCTGTTCATGGCAGACGGCGTGATAGAGGAGATGGGCACTGCCGAGCAGGTGTTCGAGCATCCCCAGAGCGAGCGCACCAAGGCTTTCTTCTCCAGCTTTACCCGCTGATATGACAGCGGCAGTAGTACAGCTGGATATTCACGGCATGAACCGTTATCAGGCAAAGGTGGCCATAGACGTCGCACTTCGCCGCTCCAAGGGCGTGTACCGCATAAGGATAATACACGGCGGCAATCACAATACCGTCCTTCGGGATATGATAGCGGAGGAATATGCCTCCCACCCATCGGTGCTTCGCATTGAGGGGGGAGCTAATGCCGGACAGAGTGACCTTGTGCTGAGAGAACTGTAAAACACGGGCCCCGTTATCGGGGCCTTTTTTCTATGCTTTTATTGACAATATTCGCCATATTTGTAAATAAATTGTGCTGATATACACAAAACCTACAAGATGTGGTATATTTAACATAGGCAATTATAACTTTTGCGAGGTATTACCATGAAAAGACTTCAGGCATTGCTGATGGCGGCCCTAATGCTGCTGTGCCTGCTGCCCGCCGCTCCTGCGGCCGCGGCAACGGATTACAGCTGGATAAAGGTCAAGCTGTCCACCAACAACGCCACCTCCCTTACCATGTATGCTTCCGGCTCCTATTTTATAAAGGAGAACGGTGCGGAGTTTACGGGAGGCACTGTAACTGTACGAAGCAACGGCGACGGTACCATGACCCTGTCCCATTCCAGCGGCGGGGATCTGTATACCGCTTCTTCCATGTCCATAATGCGCTATAACGTATCCCGTGACGCGGGCTACCTTAAAATGGGCGGCAGATGCTATCTTGGCCACTTTAACCTTAAGGCCATGTCCTCCGGCTATATCCGCGTGGTAAACGAAGTGCCCCTTGCCCATTATCTCTATGGCGTTGTGGGCTATGAAATGAGCAATACCTTCCCCATAGAAGCACTTAAGTCTCAGGCCATTGCAGCCAAGTGTTACGTTTTGTCCAATATTACCATGTCCGGAGATTATTATATCGGCGATACCTCTTCGGATCAGGTATACAAGGGCTACGATTCTTCCTACACAAACGTTATAAATGCCGTAGACAGCACTCTGGATCAGGTGCTGGCGGTAAACGGCACGCTGCTTTGTACCTATTACGCAGCCAGCAACGGCGGCGAAACACTGCTTCCCAGCCAGGCCTGGCCCTCAAAGAAGGTAAACGACAGGGGTTATGGCATAAGCCTTGACCCATACGACCTTTCCAACGCATACAGCAAAAAGGAAACCATCAGCATACCCATAAATATGCCCGGCAGCATTACTCCCGCCCTTATGACCATGCTGCTGTCCAAGGCATCAAGTGCCCTGGGATACTCCGTAAACCAGATAGACTCAATAACCGGCGTATCCCTCCACAGTCCCAAATACAGCAACACCACCCGCTGCCTGTCAAAGTGTACCATCAGCCTTATTGTAAGCCAGAGCGGCTCCGGCCCGGCTGAGGTGTCCCTCACTTTCAGCACCAGCGAATTCGAAAGCTATGGCGTAGTAAAGGACAGCACACTGCGCTCCTACTGGGGCGAGATGGGCTCAAACGGATACTATAATATTTACCATGTTCGTTATGGTCATGGCGTAGGCATGAGCCAGCGGGGCGCGCAGGCCATGGCAAGCGCAGGCAAAACATATAAAGAAATACTGGGATTCTACTATCCCGGAGCTTCCTTTGCCACCATAAATGTATCCGACCCCTCCAACCCCACCAACAGCGCCGTAAATAAGGCTCCCGAGGGCAATTACGTTCAGGCGGTTACCACAGGAAACGTAAGGATGCGCTCCGGCCCCGGTACCGGCTACGGCAGCCTTGGCACTGTACCCAATGGCGCGGATATATATGTATTCGAAAGCGCGGACGGATGGGCAAAGGCATCATATAACGGCACAACAGGCTATATTTCAGAAAAATACGTGGAATATCCCAACGGCAAGCCTGAGGCACAGCCCACGCCCACACCCGGCACAGAACAGCAGCTGCCCCAAAAGGAGGGCGTGATCGCCTACGGCACCGTAAACGGACAGGGAGTGAACTTCCGTACCGGCCCCGGCACATCTTACGGCAGCATAGCAAGGCTGGATAAAAATACCGTTCTCTATATAACGGGATCTGCCAACGGCTGGTATGCCTGCGAAACAGAGTCGGGACAGAAGGGCTATATGATAGCCACCTATGTCAGCATTACGGGATATCCTTCCAACGATGCTGAAAATGAGCAGGAGGTGGAGACTCCCTCTCAGGAAACTCCCGATGAACCTGAGGAAGAGAAGATTACTCAGCCCACTGTTGTGGCCTATGGCAGAGTAACGGGCCAGGGAGTAAACTTCCGTACCGGCCCTGCCACCACCTATGAGAGCATGGGCAAGCTGGACAAAAACACCACCCTCGATATATACGGCACGGCCGGCAGCTGGTATTACGGCAAGGCAGGCAGCGCTATAGGCTATATCAGCGGCGGCTATGTAGAAATAACAGGCGTGCCTGAAGAGGCCTATCCCAAAACAGAGCCGGATACCCAGGCTACGCCTGCCACGGAAGCATCTCCCACGCCGGACAGCGGTCAGGAGGAAGATACTCAGGCGGAGCCTACTCCCACACCAGAGCCCAAGGAAACCGTAACCGTAGGCCGCATCACGTCATCCGGCGTAAATATGCGCATAGGCCCCGGGACCTCATATACCTCCCTCAAAAAGCTAAGCAAGGATACCGGTCTGTACATAATGGGCAAATCCGGCAGCTGGTACAGCGTTATTGTGGGCAGCATAGGCGGATATGTGCATGATGACTATGTTGAAGTGACCGGCAGCGTAGTAAAAGATGAGGTGGAAACCTCAGGCGCAATAGGCAAGGGCGTTACCACCGGCAGCGTACGTATACGCAAAGGCCCCGGCACCAGCAATGAGTCCATTGGCAGCCTTAGCAAGGGAACCGAGCTGACACTGTATGGCATAACCTCCGGCTGGTATTCCGTAAAGCTTTCGGACGGAACGGCAGGATATGTAAGCTCCAAGTATGTTAAAGTGACACAGGCCTATTCCTCTGCGGAGACAGGTGGAGCGGAAGAAAACCAGCAGTCCACCGGCAAAGGCGTACTTACCACCAATGTAAACTTCCGCCAGAGCCCCTCCACCTCTGCAAAGAAGCTTACCACCCTTAAGAAGGGGACAGAGGTAACTCTTTACTCACTGAAGGATGGATGGTATGAGGCCGAATACAACGGCACAAGGGGATATCTCTTTGCCAAGTACGTAAGCGCCACATCAAGCGCCGGCAACAATGTGGGCGGCAGCAATAATGTGGGCGGCGTAACCAGCAGCGGCGGCACAGTCACATCCACAGGAGGAAAGGTGACCCTTACCAAGGGAACGTCCACCGGAAATGTAAACTTCCGCTCAGGCCCCTCCACCAGCGGCACCACAGTATACGGCAAAATACCCACCGGAAGCACCGTGGATATAATAGGCCAGACCGGCACCTGGTATTATGTGGTATATGAAGGCCGCGCAGGCTTTGTCAGCGGGGATTATATTACCATATCCGCCACCGGTACCGTTGGCATTCAGCCCGTTAACAGTACCATCACCCCTCAGGCCTGCGTTACGAATTCCGAGGTGAACCTGAGGACAGGCCCCTCCACCGGCCACGACAAGGTAAAGCTGCTGAGCAAGGGCACATCTGTTACTGTTTACTATGTATCCGATGGCTGGTGCTTTGTAAGGTGTTCTGAAGGATACGGATTCCTCTTTGACGAATATGTAAGCCTTGCATAAGAATAAATAAAAAAAGAAAAGTCTCTTACAGGGACTTTTCTTTTTGTTGTGCCGATTTATGTTTTTAAGTATAATATTACGTAAAAATATGTATTATCCCGAAAGGTGATATCTGCAAATGAAGAAAACAATGCTAAAGTTCATAACCTTGCTGCTGGCGGCAATAATGCTGCTGAGTGCCGCTCCTGCTTTTGCGGTGGAGGATGGGGATGTTCGCATAATAGTAGTAGCTCCCAAGAAGCTTTCACTTAAGGAAGGTGAAAGGTATAAGCTCAACGTGACCGCCAGAGATGGGGGCTATCTCAGCGGCCTTACCTGGGAGAGCAGCGACAGCAGCGTTGTGTCGGTGGACAGTTCCGGTAATCTTACCGCCCACAAAGAGGGCAGCGCAAAGGTAAAGGTGTATACCAAGGACGGCAGCACGGATTCATCCACCTGCCGCGTTACCGTAACTTCCTCAAAAAGTTCTGAGGATAAGGAAATACGTATAATAGTAGTGGACCCCAAGAAGCTTACGCTGAGCGAAGGGGACAGGTATAAGCTCAACGTGTCTGCCAGGGATGGAGGCTATCTCAGCGGCCTTACCTGGGAGAGCAGCGACAGCAGCGTTGTGTCGGTGGACAGTTCCGGTAATCTTACCGCCCACAAAGAGGGCAGTGCAAAGGTAAAGGTATACTCAAAGGATGGCAGTACCGACTCATCCACCTGCCGTGTGACAGTTGAGGAAAAGAAAGGGCAGAGCAGCTCCGCATCTGAAGATAAGCCGGTCAGGGTGATAGTTGTATCCCCCAAAAAGCTCAGCCTTATGGAGGAGGATACCTATAAGCTTTCTGTCAGCGCCAAGGATGGCAGCTATCTGTCCGGGTTGGTATGGGAAAGCGATAACCCGGAAGTGGTAAAGGTGGACAGCAACGGAAACCTTACCGCGCTTAAAAAGGGCAGTGCCAAGATAACGGTGCATGCTGCTGATGGCAGTACGGATTCCTCTGCCTGCCGCGTAACGGTGGAGCGCATAAAGAAGACTCCCATCAAGGCCAAGATAGAGGGCTATATTTACGACGCAAACTATAACAGAGTAAGCTCCTCCACCGAGGCCGCCGTAAGAGAATACTGCGAGCGGCTGGGAGATTCCAGAATAGACAAGATGCTCCGCAGGGCTGTGGAAAAGGTGGGCACACCCTACAGCACCATGGACTGCAGCCAGATGAGCAAGTACGCATACAGTAGCCTTGGCATTAATCTGCCCCGGGTAAGCGATGATCAGGCAGAGGCCATGATAAAGTACAAGAGGGACAGTGGCAAGCCTGAGAAGGGTGATATCTGCTTTATGAAGTTCCCAAGCGTAGTAAAGTGCTCCTGTGGTGATAAGTGCCGAAGGTACATGCAGGTGCATCACGCGGCGGTCTATCTGGGCAAGATAGACGGACGAACTTACGTTGTGGACTCCAGCAGCACCATAGGCAGCGTAATTATACGTGAGTTTTACAGCAATACCATTGCAGGTATGCCCGTAGTGTTCTACGCAGGAAAGTAAACCGCAATATCATAATTCGACATACTTTATTGAAAAACACAGAAAAACCGCGGAGTTTTCCGCGGTTTTTGCGTTTGGGTTTTTATATTACTCTTGGTACTTTACAAGCTCCACTCCGGCCTCCTCAAATATGGCCAGAGAGAACTCATCGGGGTATCCTTCGGCGTAAACAACACGGGATATGCCGCTGTTTACTATCATCTTGGCACAAATGACGCAGGGCTGATGGGTACAGTACATGGTGGCGCCGTCTATTGATATGCCCAGCTTTGCCGCCTGTATTATGGCGTTCTGCTCTGCGTGTATGGCATAGCACAGCTCATGCCGTGTACCGGAGGGGATGTTGAGCTTGCGGCGCATGCATTCGCCCTTTTCGGTGCAGCTTTTTATGCCGGCAGGTGCGCCGTTGTAGCCGGTGGTGAGTATGCGCTTGTTTTTTACTATTACCGCGCCGATGTGGCGGTTTTCCTGATAGCAGCTGGACCAGGTGCCAATAGTCCATGCAAGGTCTATAAAGCGCTTGTCCCACTTTGTCCATTCTGACATTATTATATATCCCCCCTGTTGATGGCAGTATTTTGAATAAGTATATCATCCCGGGAAAGAATAGTACAGAAAACCTTTGATAAATATGGATATATAAGAAGGAAAAGACACCGAGGAGAGAATGGGGAATAAATGTGAAAATCTGCCATAGGCTATTGAAAAGGGCAAAGGGGTGTATTAAACTATCATCAATGGCTTAGCACTCAACAGACGTGAGTGCTAACAACTCACCAAAGCAATATTTTATTATCCACACAGGAGGCAAGTATAAAATGAAACTCAAACCCTTACTGGACAGAGTTGTACTCAAGAGCACCGAAGCTGAGGAAACCACCAAGAGCGGCATCATCCTTACCGGCAGCGCCAAGGAAAAGCCCGTGGTATCCGAAGTAGTGGCTGTTGGCCCCGGCGGCATGGTGGATGGCAAGGAAGTTACCATGTACGTTGAGGTTGGCGATAAGGTAGTTATCTCCAACTATGCCGGCACCGAGGTAAAGCTGGGCGGCGAAGAGTACAAGATCGTCCGTCAGAATGACATTCTGGCAGTGGTTGAATAAAACATACAGCAATATAAAGGAGATAATAAATCATGGCAAAGCAGCTTAAATACGGCGAAGAGGCACGCCGTGCTCTGGAAGCGGGCATGAACGCCCTGGCCGATACCGTTAAGATCACCCTGGGCCCCAAGGGCCGCAACGTTGTGCTGGATAAGAAGTACGGCGCTCCCCTCATCACTAATGACGGCGTAACCATCGCCAAGGAAATCGAGCTGGAAGACCCCTTTGAAAACATGGGCGCTCAGCTGGTAAAGGAAGTTTCCATTAAGACCAACGACGTGGCGGGCGACGGTACCACCACCGCTACCCTTCTGGCTCAGGCCATTATCCGCGAGGGCATGAAGAACGTAGCCGCAGGCGCCAACCCCATGGAAGTAAAGCGCGGCATCGAGGCAGCCGTTGAGGCAGCCGTTGAGGGCCTCCGCGAGATCTCCAAGCCCGTTGGCAGCAAGCAGGCCATCGCTCAGGTAGCCTCCATCTCCGCAGGGGATGACAACGTAGGCGCCCTCATCAGCGATGCCATGGAAAAAGTCGGCAATGACGGCGTTATCACCGTTGAAGAGTCCAAGACCATGAAGACCGAGCTGAACATCGTAGAAGGTATGCAGTTTGACCGTGGCTATGCCTCCGCATACATGGTGACCGACACCGATAAGATGGAAGCGGTTCTGGATAACCCCTTCATCCTCATCACTGACAAGAAGATCACCAACATTCAGGAGATCCTTCCCGTTCTTGAAGGCGTTGTACAGCAGGGCGCAAAGCTGCTCATCATCGCCGAGGACGTAGAGGGCGAAGCCCTTGCAACTCTGGTAGTTAACAAGCTCCGCGGCACCTTCACCTGCGTAGCCGTAAAGGCTCCCGGCTTTGGCGACAGGCGCAAGGCCATGCTGCAGGATATCGCCATCCTCACCGGCGGTCAGGTCATCAGCGAAGAGATCGGCATCTCCCTCAAGGAAGCCACCCTGGATATGCTGGGCCGTGCCCGTCAGGTAAAGGTAGACAAGGAAAACACCACCATCGTAGAGGGTGCAGGCGATCCTTCCGAGATCCGCGCCCGCATCAGCTCCATCAAGGCCCAGATCGAGGAGACCACCTCCGATTACGATAAGGAAAAGCTTCAGGAGCGCCTTGCAAAGCTGGCAGGCGGCGTAGCCGTTGTAGCGGTTGGCGCTGCCACCGAAGTTGAGATGAAGGACGCAAAGCTCCGCATCGAGGACGCTCTCAACGCCACCCGCGCAGCGGTGGAAGAGGGCATCGTTCCCGGCGGCGGCGTAGCTCTGGTAAACGTAATCCACAAGGTAAAGGCCGTTGCAGAGTCCTGCGAAGGCGATAAGCGCACCGGCGTAAAGATCGTAATGCGCGCTCTGGAAGAGCCCATCCGTCAGATCGCCGTAAACGCAGGCCTTGAGGGCTCCGTGATCGTAGAGAACATCAAGAACAGCGGCAAGGCCGGCTACGGCTACGATGCACGCAATGACGAATACTGCATCATGGAAGACAAGGGTATCATCGACCCCACCAAGGTCACCCGCAGCGCCCTCCAGAACGCAGCATCCATCGCCGCCATGGTCCTCACCACCGAGAGCCTGGTGTGCGACATTCCCACTCCTCCCGCTCCCGCAGTAGGCGGCGGCGACATGGGCGGCATGGGCGGCATGTATTAATTAAAATAATCCGCTTAGGCGAAAGAACAAATCCCGGATGCAAAGCGTCCGGGATTTTTGCATGGGATGAATCAGGCTTTGCGTATGCCGCCGAGTATAGGCTGAAAGCCTTACGGGGTGATGAAGACTGTTCTCATATTGCCTATATAATACGAAGCAACGGCTTTACAGCGGTTTGCCGTACATATATAATAGGAAATGCCGCACCTCAAAAGGGGTGCGGAAGGGGTATTTTTGCAATGAAACACCCGGCCCAGTGGACAATATTGTATATTATTGGTTTTTTTCGAAAAAACCCTTGCATTATGGACAAAGATGGGCTATTATATGTACGTTGCGCGTCTGCGGCCTGTGTGCAGAAGTGCGCAAACAATAACCAGCGTCATGCCTTTGCGGGAGGTTGCCGGTTATGCCATCCGGGTAATTTCCGCAGGGTGCCCACGATACGGGCAACGGGACAAGGTGCCCGGCCGAAGTATTTTAGAAAAGAAACACTCGGTCGCGTGTACAGCCCGCATACTAAAAGGAGGAAAACAACATGGCAAATCAGAAGATTCGTATCAAGCTGAAGGCCTACGAGCACAATCTTATCGACCAGAGCGCCGAGAAGATCGTCGAAACGGCCAAGAGGACCGGCGCACGCGTTTCCGGCCCCATCCCCCTTCCCACCGAGAAGGAGATCGTAACCATTCTCCGTTCTCCCCACAAGTACAAGGACAGCCGCGAGCAGTTCGAGATGAGAACCCACAAGCGTCTGATCGACATCCTTCAGCCCTCTGCCAAGACCGTAGACGCGCTGATGAAGCTCGATCTTCCCGCCGGTGTGGACATCGAGATCAAGCTCTAATCCTCGGAGGTGTATGAAGATGAAGAAAGCTATTTTGGGCACCAAGGTCGGTATGACCCAGATGTTCAGGGAAGACGGCACCATGATCCCCGTAACCGTAGTTCTTGCCGGTCCCTGCCCCGTTGTTCAGAAGAAGAGCGTTGAGCATGATGGATACGAAGCAGTTCAGGTTGCTTTCAAGCCCATCCGCGAAAAGCTCTGCACCAAGCCCATGCTGGGTCACTTCAAGAAGGCCGGCGTTGAGGCTCACCGCTACACCAGAGAGTTCAAGCTGGATGATACCGCTGCTTACGAAGTAGGTCAGGTCATTAAGGCTGACATCTTTGAATCCGGTGACCACGTAGACGTAACCGGCACCAGCAAAGGTAAGGGTTTCGAAGGTAACATCAAGCGCTGGAATCAGGCTCGCGGCCGCAAGACCCACGGCTCCCATTCCTACCGCGTAGCCGGCTCCATGGGCGCCTGCACCTATCCCGGCGAAGTCTTCAAGACCAAGCACCTGCCCGGCCACATGGGCCATGAGCGCATCACCGTTCAGAACCTTGAAGTGGTTCGCGTTGACGCCGAGCGTAACCTGATCCTGGTCAAGGGTGCCATCCCCGGCGCCAAGGGCGGCCTGGTAATGGTTCGCGAGACCGTTAAGTAAAGGAGGAAGCACTAATGCCTAACGTTGCATTGTTCAATATTGCCGGCGAAGAGATCGGCAAGGTGAAGCTCAGCGATGAGATCTTCGGCCACGAAGTAAACGAGTCCGTTCTTCACACTGTAGTTACCGCTTACCTGGCAAACCAGCGCCAGGGCACCCAGTCTGCACTCACCCGCGCTGAAGTCAGCGGCGGCGGCATCAAGCCCTGGAGGCAGAAGGGTACCGGTCGTGCCCGTCAGGGTTCCACCCGTTCTCCCCAGTGGACTCACGGCGGCGTGGTGTTCGCACCCAAGCCCCGCGATTACCGCATGAGCGTAAACAAGAAGGTTAAGCGCATCGCTATGAAGAGCGCCCTGTCCAGCAAGGTTAACGAGAACAACATCGTAGTATTCGATGCTCTGGACATCGCCGCCCCCAAGACCAAGGAAATGATCAAGGTTCTGGAGAATATCAAGGTTGACAACGCCCTGGTAGTACTCCCCGAGAAGGACGAGATCGTAGAGCGCGCCACCGGCAACATCCCCGGCGTAAAGACCACCCTGGTCGGCACCCTGAATGTTTACGAGATCCTTAAGTACAAGACCCTCATCCTCACCCAGGATGCAGTCGCCAAGATCGAGGAGGTGTACGTATAATGAAGAGCGCACATGACATCATCATTCGCCCCGTACTCACCGAGAAGAGCTACGACAACATGGCTGCCAAGACTTACACCTTCATCGTAGATAAGAAGGCCAGCAAGACTGAGGTTCGTCAGGCTGTTGAAGAAATATTCGGCGTAAAGGTTGACAGCGTAAACACCGTTAACAACCTTGGCAAGATGAAGAGGCAGGGCCTGCATCAGGGCCGTCGCCCCTCCACCAAGAAGGCTTACGTGAAGCTGAAGAAGGATTCCAAGGGAATCGAGTTCTTCGACAGCATCGCTCAGTAAGGAGGAACACCAATGGCTATCAGGAAGATTAAACCCATCACCCCCGGTCAGCGCGGCATGACGGTCTCCGCTTTCGACGAGATCACCTGCACCACTCCGGAAAGGTCTTTGCTTGAGGACCTCAGGTCCACCGGCGGCCGCAACAACCATGGCCGCATCACTGTTCGCCATCGCGGCGGCGGAGCCAAGCGCAAGTATCGTGTAATCGACTTCAAGCGCAACAAGGACGGCGTACCCGCAAAGGTAGCTACCATCGAGTACGACCCCAACCGCTCTGCTAACATCGCCCTGCTGCACTATGCAGACGGCGAAAAGCGCTACATCATCGCTCCTTACGGCCTGACCGTTGGCGATACCGTAGTTTCCGGCGAGAATGCTGACATCAAGGTCGGCAACGCCATGGAAATCCGCTTCATCCCCGTTGGCACCATGATCCACTGCATCGAGATCAAGCCCGGCAAGGGCGCTCAGCTCGTCCGCTCCGCCGGCAACGCCGCTCAGCTGATGGCTAAGGAAGGCAAGTACGCTCAGGTACGTCTTCCCAGCGGTGAGGTTCGCCTCGTTCCCATGAACGCCAAGGCAACCATCGGTCAGGTAGGCAACATCGACCACGCCAACATCATGATCGGTAAGGCCGGTCGTACCCGTCACATGGGCTTCCGTCCCACCGTTCGCGGTTCCGTAATGAACCCCTGCGACCATCCCCACGGTGGTGGTGAGGGCAAGTCCCCCATCGGTCGTCCCGGTCCTGTTACCCCCTGGGGTAAGCCTGCTCTTGGCTACAAGACCCGTAAGACCAAGAACGTTAACGATAAGTTCATCGTACGCCGCAGAAACGGCAAATAGTTGGAAAGGAGATAAGAATGAGCAGGTCAGTTAAGAAAGGCCCTTACGTTGAAGAGCGTCTGTTCAACCGTGTACAGGCTATGAACGAAAGCGGCAAGAAATCCGTTGTTAAGACATGGTCCCGCGCATCTACCATCTTCCCGGACTTCGTAGGTCACACTATCGCCGTCCATGATGGCAGGAAGCACGTTCCCGTATATGTAACCGAAGAAATGGTCGGTCACAAGCTGGGTGAGTTCGCGCCCACCCGTACTTTCCGCGGCCACAGGGGCTCCGAGAAGTCCAGCGGCGGCAGATAATAAGGAGGAAGCGTAGAATGGCAACCAGGCAAAGAGAAAAGGCAGCCGCTCGCAAGGCTAACGCCGACAAGCGTCCCCATGCGATCGCTCGCTACATTAGAATTTCTTCCCGCAAGGTAAAGGTCGTTATCGACCTGATCCGCGGCAAGAGCGTAAACGAAGCAAAGGGCATCCTGATGTACACCCCCAAGGCAGCATCCGAGCCCGTTCTCAAGCTTCTGAACTCTGCAATAGCTAACGCAGAAAACAACCTTGGCCTCTCCGCCGACAACCTGTATGTGGCAGAGGTATTCGCAAACCAGGGTCCCACCCTGAAGCGTTTCAGGCCCAGGGCACAGGGCAGGGCGACTCGCATTCGCAAGCGCACCAGCCACATCACCATCATCCTGGACGAAAAGTAGGAGGTAAAAAATGGGACAGAAAGTTAATCCTAATGGCTTCCGCGTAGGCGTAATCAAGGATTGGAATACCCGTTGGTATGCATCCAAGAAGGATTTCTCCGATTACCTCGTCGAGGACAAGAAGATCAGGGACCACCTGAAGAAGACCCACTATGCTGCCGGCGTAGCTAAGATCGACATCGAGCGCGCCGCCAACAAGGTGACTGTAAGCATCCACACCGCTCGTCCCGGTATGCTCATCGGTAAGGGCGGCGTAGGCGTGGACGCCATCAAGGCTGATGTATCCGCCCTGATCGGCAAGCCCGTAAACGTGAACATCATGGAAGTACGCAACCCCGACGCTAACGCTCAGCTGGTTGCAGAAAACATCGCTCAGCAGCTGGAGAAGCGCATCAGCTTCCGCCGCGCAATGAAGCAGGCCATGCAGCGTGCCATGAAGGCCAATGCAAAGGGCATCAAGCTCCTCTGCGCAGGTCGTCTCGGCGGCGCAGAAATCGCCCGCAGCGAAGGCTACCATGACGGTTCCATCCCCCTGCAGACCATGCGTGCCGACATCGAATACGGCTTTGCCGAGGCACACACCACCTATGGCCGTATCGGCATCAAGGTTTGGATCTACAAGGGCGAAGTGCTCAACAAGCAGAAGAAAGCGTAAGGAGGCAGATTACTATGTTGATGCCTAAGAGAGTTAAGCGCAGGAGAGTTCACCGCGGTCGTATGAAGGGCGCTGCCCACTGCGGTAACACCATCACTTACGGCGAATACGGCCTTGTAGCTCAGGAGCCTTCCTGGGTAACCAGCAACCAGATCGAAGCTGCCCGTATAGCCATGACCCGTTACATCAAGCGCGGCGGTCAGGTATGGATCAAGATCTTCCCCGACAAGCCCGTAACCGAGAAGCCCGCTGAAACCCGCATGGGTTCCGGTAAAGGTTCTCCCGAGTATTGGGTAGCAGTTGTTAAGCCCGGTCGCGTAATGTTCGAGATCGCAGGCGTAAGCGAGGAAGTAGCCCACGAGGCTCTGCGTCTCGCAATGCACAAGCTGCCCCTCAAGTGCAAGATAGCCAAGAAAGAAGTAGGAGGCGAGAGCAATGAAGGCTAATGAACTCAGAAAACTTTCCACCGAAGAGCTCACTGCCAAGGAAAAGGCCCTCAAGGAAGAGCTGTTCAACCTTCGCTTCCAGATGGCTACCGGCGCCCTCACCAACCCCCAGCGTGTTCGTGAGTGCAAGAAGGACGTTGCCAGGATCAAGACTCTCCTTTGCGAGCGTCAGCTGAAGGCAGCCGAGTAAGGGAAAGGAGGATATCATCATGGAAATCAGAGGTTATCGCAAGACCCGTATCGGCATCGTAACCAGCGATAAGATGGATAAGACCGTTGTTGTCGCCATCAAGACCAAGGTTCGTCATCCCCTGTATGGTAAGATGGTAAACCGCACCGCTAAGTTCAAGGCTCATGACGAGAACAACGAATGCGGCATCGGTGATACCGTTAAGATCATGGAGACCCGCCCCCTCAGCAAGGATAAGCGTTGGCGCGTGGTCGAGATCATAGAAAAGGCCAAGTAAGCCGGAAAGGAGCAGACTAATGATACAGCCTCAAACCAGACTGAAGGTCGCTGACAACAGCGGCGCTAAGGAAATCATGTGCATCAAGGTTCTGGGCGGCTCCAAGGTTAAGTCCGCCAACATCGGCGACGTAATCGTAGCCTCCGTTAAGTCCGCTACCCCCGGCGGAGCCGTTAAGAAGAAGGACGTAGTTAAGGCCGTTGTAGTACGTACCGTATCCGGCGTTCAGCGTCCCGACGGCACCTACATCCGCTTCGATGATAACGCCGCCGTTATCATCAAGGACGACAAGGACCCCAAGGGTACCCGTATTTTCGGGCCCGTAGCAAGGGAACTTCGTGAGAAGAACTACATGAAGATAGTTTCTCTCGCACCCGAAGTACTCTAATCGGGAGGACATAATAATGAAGAAGCTTAATGTTAAGAAAGACGATACCGTTGTAGTCATCACCGGTAAGGACAAGGGCAAGCAGGGCAAGATCCTGGCCGCAATGCCCGAAGACCAGCGCGTAATCGTACAGAACGCCAACATGATCACCACCCATGTAAAGCCCCGCAAGCAGGGCGAAGAGGGCGGCCGCATCGTTAAGGAAGGCACCATCGACGCTTCTAACGTCATGCTGGTATGCCCCAAGTGCGGCAAGGCCACCCGCGTGGGCCATGCCTATGAAGGCGATAAGAAAGTTCGCGTCTGCAAGAAGTGCGGCAAGAACATCGACTAAGGCAGGAGGAAAAGAGAATGGCAAAGAAAGAAACCGCTTCTCAGGCGCCCGCCAAGAAGAAGAAGAACGTAGAGGAAGCCAAGCCCTTTACCGAGGCTGCCCGCCTCAGAGTTAAGTACAATGAGGAAGTAATTCCCCAGCTGAAGGAAAAGTTTGGCTACGAAAACATCATGCAGGTTCCCAAGCTTGAGAAGATCGTTCTCAACATGGGTCTGGGCTCCGAAAAGGATAACCCCAAGGGCCTGGAAGTTGCTATGGAAGAGCTTGCTATCATCGCCGGTCAGAAGCCCGTTATCACCAAGGCCAAGAAGTCCGTTGCAAACTTCAAGGTTCGTGAAGGCATGAACATCGGTACCAAGGTTACCCTGCGCGGCGACCGTATGTACTACTTCGCTGACAAGCTCATGAACATCGTACTCCCCCGCGTACGCGACTTCCGTGGCGTACCCGATACCAGCTTTGACGGCCGCGGCAACTACGCTATGGGCGTTAAGGAACAGCTGATCTTCCCCGAAATCAACTATGATGACGTGGATAAGATCCGTGGTATGGACATCGTGTTCGTAACTACCGCCAAGACCGACGAAGAAGCCAAGGCGCTGCTCACTATGCTGGGCATGCCCTTCGTGCAGGCTTAATTTAGGAGGATGACACAGTGGCAAAGACAAGCATGAAAATCAAGCAGGCTCGCGAACCCAAGTTCTCTACCAGAGCCTATACCCGCTGCCGTATCTGCGGCCGTCCCCACTCCGTGCTCCGCAAGTATGGCATCTGCCGCATCTGCTTCCGCGAGATGGCCTATAAGGGAGAAATCCCCGGCGTCCGCAAGGCAAGCTGGTAATTCGGCGAAAGGAGGAAATTAGAATGGTTATCACTGATCCCATCGCTGATATGCTGACCCGTATCCGCAACGCTTACACTGCAAAGCATGACTCCGTAAGCGTTCCCGCTTCCACCATCAAGAAGGCCATTGCCGAGATACTGCTCGAGGAGGGCTATATCAAGGGTTATGAGCTGACCGAAGAAGGTCCCAAAAAGACCATGACCATCAGCCTTAAGTATGGTCCCAACCGTCAGCGCGTTATCACCGGCCTCAAGAGGATCTCCAAGCCCGGCCTGCGTGTATACGCTCGCAAGGACAACGTACCCAAGGTTCTCAATGGCATGGGTATCGCGATCCTCTCCACCAGCCATGGCGTTATGACTGACCGCGAAGCCCGCAAGCAGGGCGTAGGCGGCGAAGTTCTCTGCTACATCTGGTAAACCCCTTGCCGCACAGTGCGGCATACCAAGATAAACACTAAGTAAAAATTTCTGGAGGTGTAACACATGTCACGAATCGGAAAACTTCCGGTCAACATTCCCAGCGGAGTGACAATCACGGTTGGCGACGATAACACCGTTGTTGTTAAGGGCCCCAAGGGTGAACTGTCCGAGAAGATCTCTCCCAAGATGGAACTGTCCATGGAAGACGGCGTTCTTACCGTAAAGCGCCCCAACGACCTTAAGGAAAACAGGGCTCTCCATGGCCTCTCCCGCACTCTGATCAACAACATGGTCGTAGGCGTAACCGCCGGTTACTCCAAGACCCTGGAGATCGTTGGTGTAGGTTATCGTGCTCAGAAGCAGGGCAACAAGCTGGTTCTCAACCTGGGTTATTCCCATCCCGTTGAGTTCGAAGAGCCCCAGGGCATTACCTTTGACGTTCCCACTCCCAACAAGGTAGTGGTTTCCGGTATCAACAAGCAGCAGGTCGGTCAGATGGCTGCGGACATCCGCATCAAGCGTGCTCCCGAACCTTACAAGGGCAAGGGTATCCGTTATGAGGGCGAGTATGTACGCCGCAAGGAAGGCAAGACCGGTAAATAGTGCATAGAGAAGGAGAATAAATCATGATTTCTAAGATCGATAAGAACTCTGTGCGTAAGGCTCGCCACGACCGTACCCGTCGCTATATTTCCGGCACTCAGGAAAGGCCCAGGCTCAACGTTTATCGCAGCCTTAACAACATCTACGTGCAGATAATTGACGACGTAGCCGGCAACACCATCGCTTCCGCTTCCACCCTCGACGCCGAAGTAAAGGCTCAGCTGGAAGGCAAGACCAAGAAGGAAGCCGCCAACCTGGTTGGCGAAACCGCAGGCCGTCGTGCTCTCGCCAAGGGCGTAACCAAGGTCGTATTTGACCGTGGCGGTTATCTCTACACCGGCCGTGTAGCAGAGGTCGCCGAGGGCGCCCGCAAAGCCGGACTGGAATTCTAAGGAGGTACAACATGCAGAAACGTATTGATGCATCTACAATGGAACTGCAGGAAAGGCTCGTATCCATCAACCGCGTTGCCAAGACCGTTAAGGGCGGCCGCAATATGCGCTTCTCCGCTCTGATGGTAGTAGGCGATGGCAATGGTCACGTTGGCGTAGGCATGGGCAAGGCCGTGGAAATCCCCGAGGCCGTTCGCAAGGGCATCGAGGACGCAAAGCGTCACCTCATCGAGGTTCCCATCGTTGGCACCAGCATTCCCCACGCCGTAGAAGGCAAGTTCGGTAAGGGCCATGTTCGCATGATCCCCGCCGAAGAAGGTACCGGCGTTATCGCCGGCGGCCCCGCCCGTGCGGTTCTGGAAATGGCCGGCATTAAGGATATTCGTACCAAGAGCTTTGGCTCCAACAACCCCGCAAACTGCGTTAAGGCCACCATCGATGGTCTCAGCCAGCTTCGCACCGTTGAGGAGATCGCCAAGCTTCGCGGTAAGACCGTAGAAGAGATCCTTGGTTAATAGGAGGTTGCAAATGGCTAATCTGAAAATAACTCTCGTTAAGAGCACCATCGGCGCCCTCAAGGATCAGAAGGCTACCATCGCTGCCCTGGGTCTGCACAAGACCAACAGCGTTGTTGTAAAGCCCGACAATGCCTGCATCCGCGGCATGATCTTCAAGGTAAAGCACCTTGTAAAGGTTGAAGAAGTATAAACGGAGGTGCACAAATGAATCTTCACGATTTGAAGCCCACTGAGGGCTCCACTAGCGCAAGAAAGCGCGTTGGTCGCGGCACCGGTTCCGGCCTTGGCAAGACTTCCGCCAAGGGTCACAAGGGCCAGAAGGCCCGCAGCGGCAGCAAGAAGAACGGCTTCGAAGGCGGCCAGATGCCCCTCGCACGCCGTCTGCCCAAGCGCGGCTTCACCAACATTTTTGCTAAGGAATACAGCACCGTTAACGTAGAGAAGCTGAACTGCTTCGAAGACGGCACTGTTGTAACTGCTGAACTGCTTAAGGAGACCGGCATTCTCAGCAAGATCGAAAAAGACGGCCTCAAGGTTCTGGGCCGCGGCGAATTGACCAAGCGTTTGGATGTCAAGGCTGCAAAGTTCACTGAGACAGCCCGCAAAGCCATCGAGGCCGTGGGCGGAACTGCTGAGGTGATCTAATGCTTAAGACCCTCATCAACGCCTGGAATATCAAGGACATCCGCTCCAAGATGCTCTATACGCTGCTGCTTATAGTCATCTACAGGTTCGGTTCCTTCATTCCTGTGCCCGGCGTAGACGCTTCCAAGATAGCGGCTGCCGCCAGCCAGTATGATATTCTGAGCTTCCTGAACCTGCTTTCCGGCGGCAACTTTGGTCAGTTTTCCATCTTTGCCATGGGTATTTCTCCCTACATCACCGGCAGCATAATCATCCAGCTCCTCACCATTGCTATCCCCGCTCTTGAGCGCCTGGCAAAGGAAGAGGACGGCAGGCAGAAGATCGAGCGTATCACCCGTTACACCGGTATCGGCCTTGCTCTGGTTCAGAGCATCGGTATCGTAATGGGTCTGCAGAATCAGTACGGCGTTGTAGCCAACCCCGGCTTCCTTACCTACCTGACTATCGGCATCGTATGTACCGCAGGTACTGCCTTCCTGGTATGGCTGGGCGAAAGGATCAGCGAAAAGGGTATTGGTAACGGCATCTCCTTCATCATTTTTGCCTCTATCGTATCTCAGGTTCCCACTGTTGTGGTAAGCATGATTTCCGGTGTAGCAAACGGTGCTTATAAGTGGTGGATCCTGCCCGTACTGCTGGTATTCGTACTGGTAATGGTTGCAGGCGTAGTAGCCGTAGACCGTGCCGTACGTCGTATCCCTGTTCAGTATGCAAAGCGCGTAGTTGGCCGCAAGATGTACGGCGGCCAGAGCACCAACATCCCCCTGAAGGCCAATGCAAACGGCGTTATGCCCCTGATCTTCGCGATGACCCTTATCCAGGTTCCCGCTATGATCGGTCAGTTCTGGCCCAACGGTACCTTCTATGCCTTCTGGCAGAAGTGGATGATGCCTGGTCAGACCACCTTCGGCGCTATCATCTACTATGTGATCTACGCTCTGCTCATCGTAGCATTTGCCTACTTCTACAGCTCCATCTCCTTCAATCCGATCGAGATAAGCAAGAACCTGCAGCAGAACGGCGGCTTTATCCCCGGTATTCGTCCTGGTAAGCCCACCAGCGATTACCTTGGAAAGATCTGCAATCGCCTGACCCTGTTCGGCGCATTCTTCCTGATGGCTATCGCTATCATCCCCACTGTACTGATGGGTATATTCGGACTTAGATCCCCCTTCGGCCCCACCAGCATACTGATTATGGTAAGCGTAGCTCTGGAAACCGCATCCCAGCTTGAGTCTATGATGCTCATGCGTCATTACAAGGGCTTCCTCGGTTAATAGAAAAGGGATATACGTCCATGAAACTGGTATTTTTAGGACCTCCGGGTGCGGGCAAAGGCACCCAGGCTGAAAAAATATGTGAGTATTTCGGCATTGCCCACATCTCTACCGGCGACATGCTTCGCCGGGAGATGAGGGAAGGCACTGAGCTTGGCGCAAAGGCCAAGTCCGTGATCGAAGCGGGTGGACTGGTAAGTGATGATATCATCATCGGCATGGTTCAGAACCGCGTGAAGGAGCCGGATTGCGTTAAGGGTTTCCTTTTGGATGGCTTCCCCAGAACTATCGCCCAGGCCGATGCTCTCTGCGAAATAGAGAATATCGACATGGCAGTTAATATCGATGTTCCCGCACGTGTGCTGGTGGACCGCATAAGCGGCCGCCGTATGTGCAGCGGGTGCGGAGCCGGCTATCATATCTCTATGTATAATAAGACAGTATGCGAAAAGTGCGGTGCTGCTCTTTACATCAGGGATGATGACAGACCGGAAACGGTTTTGAACCGCATCAATGTTTATAATGAAAAGACCCAGCCTCTCATAGATTATTACGAGGCAAAGGGCTTGCTGAAGAACGTTGACGGTAACAGAACGCCCGACCAAGTGCTTGCGGATATCAAGGCACTTGTGGAGAGTATCTGATGCTCACCATTAAAAATGCCGCTGAGATCAAAAAGATGCAGGCGGCGGGCCGCGTTGTACAAGATGTGCTGGAGCTGATGGCCCAAATGGCCCGGCCCGGCATTACCACGGGAGAGCTTGATGCCGCCGCCGAGGAGTTAATACGCTCCCGGGGCGCCATCCCTTCCTGTCTTGGCTACAGCGGTTATCCCAAATCCATCTGTACCTCGGTTAACGAGCAGGTGGTGCACGGGATACCCGGCAAGTACAGGCTGAAGGATGGAGATATTGTCAGCTGCGATGTGGTTGCCAAGCTGGATGGTTTCCACGGCGATGCCACAAGAACCCTTCTCATAGGAGACGTGGCACCGGAAACGAGAGAGCTTGTTAAGGTCACTGAGGAATGCTTCTTCAAGGGGCTGGAATTTGCCAGAGTCGGATACAGGATATCCGATATTTCCGCCGCCATACAGGCACATGCCGAAGCCCACGGCTACGGCGTGGTGCGTGATATGATAGGCCACGGTATAGGTCGGGACATGCACGAAGCGCCGGACGTACCCAACTATACAGGCGGACGCTATGGCAGAGGAATACGCCTTATGGCGGGTATGACCCTCGCTATAGAGCCCATGATAAACATGGGGACCTGGCAGATAAAGGTGCTGTCCGACGGCTGGACTGCGGTCACAGCGGACGGAAAACCCAGTGCCCATTACGAAAACACCGTCGCCATAACCGACGGCGCCCCCATAATCCTTACTATGAGCGAGGGCAGTCATGCATAGCGATGTAGTTGGAAGGATAGTAACCGCCCTTTCGGGCAGGGGAAGGGGACGAAGCTTTGTGGTTACGGCTGCAGAGCCCGATGGATTTGTAATGCTGGTAGACGGCGATACAAGATGTTTCGGCCGCCCCAAGAAAAAGAAGCTGAAGCACGTGGAGTTCCACGAGGATAGGCTGGATATGTCCCAGCTTCCAACGGATAAGGCCTGTGCAGACGCATTTATCCGCAAAGCTCTTATTCAAAAGGGCTACAACAACAAAACCGCATCCGAGGAGGGATAGCTTGTCTAAGACGGACGTTATTGAAGTTGAAGGCGTAGTTACCGATTCATTCCCCAACGCAATGTTCGAGGTGGAATTGGTAAACGGCCATAAAATATTGGCTCACATTTCCGGTAAGCTCAGGATGAACTTTATCCGCATACTTCCGGGAGACAAGGTGACAGTTGAACTGTCTCCGTACGATCTGACCCGCGGCCGCATTACGTGGCGCACCAAGAATTAACAGGAGGAAGACACGATGAAAGTAAGGCCTTCGGTAAAGCCCATTTGTGAAAAGTGCAAGATCATCAAGCGCAAGGGCCGCATCATGGTGATCTGCGAGAACCCCAAGCATAAGCAGAAGCAGGGTTAATGGTATAAACCATACCTGTTTATAGTCCGCATGGCCGTCGTTTGCGGTGATAAATCCATCGCAAATGACCGCCGAAGCGGGACATGGCCGAACTGACGAATATATTCGCCAGTTTTTGCCCTTTTTTGGGCAAAAAATCTATATTTTACTGTTGACAAAGTCCAAGCCAAATTGTTACAATGATTAGGTTGCCGCAGTAGCGTTTACGCTGCTGCATTCGGCTTGTTTAAAAGCCGAACAAGAGGCAATTTTTCCTGTGGTAGATACTCTTTTCGGGCGGCTGCCCCGGTATGCTGGCCGGGGAATTCCGAAAACGAGCAGCTATATATCTCCGATGCGAACATTGTGGATTCGCAAAGGGGCGGGACATCCTTCAATCCGGGATATCCCCTGCGGAGGTGAAAGCCTGCCGCGCGCGGCGTTTGACCCACGCCGTGAAAACCCACAGGCGGGCAGTACGAAACCCACTGCCCCTGCGAAGGACTCAGTCCCTCGCACACAGCGCGCCATAGCTGTGAAACCAAATATTTTACGGAGGTAAATGAATCAATGGCACGTATTTCTGGCGTTGACCTGCCAAGAGACAAGCGGATTGAGATCGGCCTGACCTACATCTACGGTATCGGCCGCAAGACCGCTGAAGACATTCTCGCTGCTACCGGCGTAGATCCCGACATCCGCGTTCGCGACCTGTCCGAGGACGACGTAAGCAAGCTGAGAGAGTACATCGACCACAACGTTAAGGTAGAGGGTGACCTCAGGCGTGAGACTTCCATGAACATCAAGCGCCTCATCGAGATCGGCTGCTACCGCGGCGTTCGCCATCGCAAGGGCCTGCCCGTTCGCGGTCAGAGCACCAAGCAGAACGCACGTACCCGCAAGGGTCCCAAGCGTTCCGTAGGCGGAAGAAAGAAGTAAGGAGGGAATTAAGCAATGGCTAAAGGCAAAATCAAAAAAGTAGTAAGCCGCAAGCGTCGCGAGAAGAAGAACATCGAGCGCGGTGCAGCTCACATCCGTTCCTCCTTCAATAACACCATGGTAACCATCACCGACGTAAACGGCAACGCCCTGTCCTGGGCTTCCGCTGGCGGCCTCGGCTTCCGCGGCAGCAGGAAGAGCACTCCCTTTGCAGCACAGATGGCTTCCGAGACCGCTGCCAAGGCAGCTATGGAGCATGGTCTCCGTACCGTAGAGGTCTATGTAAAGGGCCCCGGTTCCGGTCGTGAAGCAGCCATCCGCGCCCTGCAGAGCGCCGGTTTGGATATTACCCTCATTAAGGACGTGACCCCCATCCCCCACAACGGATGCCGTCCGCCCAAGCGCAGAAGAGTTTAAGGAGGCAGCACAACAATGGCAAGATATACTGAATCCGTTTGCAGGCAGTGCCGCAGGGAAGGCGTTAAGCTGTTCCTTAAGGGCGATCGCTGCTACACCGCAAAGTGCGCCGTCGTAAAGCGTCATACCATCCCCGGCCAGCATGGCCAGTCCCGTCAGCGCAAGCAGTCCGAATACGGCATCCAGCTGCGCGAAAAGCAGAAGTGCCGCAGGGCCTATGGTATAGTAGAGTCCCAGTTCAGGAAATACTATGACATGGCTTCCAACATGCGCGGCGTAACCGGCGAGAACATGCTCTGCCTGCTGGAGCGCAGGCTGGACAACGTTGTGTATCGTCTTGGTCTGGCCGACAGCCGTCCCATGGCTCGTCAGATGGTCAACCACGGTCACATTCTGGTTGACGGTAAGAAGGTTGACATCGCCAGCTTCCTGGTAAAGCCCGGTCAGGTTGTATCCGTACGTGACAAGAGCCGCGATATGGAAAACCTCAAGGAGCTCCGTGAGCAGGGCGCTTCCAAGCCCATCCCCAAGTGGCTGGACCTGGATGCCGACAAGCTCGCTGGCAAGGTTGTAACAATGCCGCAGCGTGACGATATCGACCTGACCGTTGAGGAGCACCTCATCGTCGAGTTCTACTCCAGGTAATTGAAATCGTAACGCTTACTGCCCTAATCGACTGACCAAAAAGCAAGAGAGGGGATATGTAAATGATAGAAATTGAAAGGCCCAAGATCGAGTGCGTTGAACTGAATGGCGACTACGGCAAGTTTGTAGTAGAGCCCCTTGAGCGCGGCTTCGGTATCACCCTTGGCAACTCTCTCCGCCGCGTGCTGCTTTCTTCACTGCCCGGCGTAGCGGTTTCCTCTGTGAAGATCGATGGCGTACTCCATGAGTTCTCCACTGTTCCCGGCGTAAGAGAAGACGTAACCGAGATAATCCTCAACCTCAAAGAGCTCTGCATGAAGATGCATTGCGATGGCTCAAAGAAGGTCATCATCGATGCTTCCGGCGCCTGCGAAGTAAAGGCAGGGGATATGATCGTTGACTCCGACGTTGAGATCGTAAATCCCGAGCTGCATATTGCAACGCTGGACGAGGGCGCTAAGCTCTATATGGAGATAATGATCGAGAGCGGCCGCGGCTATGTATCCGCTGACAAGAACAAGCGTGATGACATGCCCATCGGCCAGATCGCAGTAGACTCCATATTCACTCCTATCCGCAAGGTAAACTTCACCGTTGAAGACACCCGTGTCGGCCAGATCACCGACTACGACAAGCTCACCCTTGAAGTCTGGACCGATGACACCATCAAGCCCGACGAGGCCGTAAGCCTTGCCGCAAAGATTCTCACTGAGCATCTGATGCTGTTCATCAACCTGACCGAGCATGTTCAGGGCGTAGAGATCATGGTGGAGAAGGAGGAGGACAAGAAGGAGAAGATCCTCGAGATGACCATCGAGGAACTGGATCTCTCCGTACGTTCTTACAACTGCCTCAAGCGCGCAGGCATCAACACCGTTGATGAGCTGGTACAGCGCAACGAGGAAGAAATGATGAAGGTGCGCAACCTTGGCCGCAAGTCCCTTGAGGAAGTCCAGCAGAAGCTGGTTGGCCTTGGCCTCTCCCTCCGTCATAGCGAAGACTAATTCACTAACCAACGATATTATCAGGAGGAACTAACATGCCAAACCGTAAACTGGGTAAGGCGAGCGACCAGCGCGACGCGATGCTTCGCAACCTGACCACTGCTCTCCTGTGGAACGGCAAGATCGTTACCACCGAGAAGCGTGCCAAGGAAGTTCGTCCCATCGCCGAGAAGCTCATCACTCTCGCCATCAGCGAATATAAGAACAGCACCACCGTAGAGAAGGAAATCCTCAACGACAAGAAGCAGGTCGTTAAGGTTGAGAAGAACAAGGATGACGCCAGCAAGCTGCATGCACGCAGGCAGATCATGGCCTACCTCTACAACATTCCCGCCCCCAAGAATGAGGGCGAATCCAAGTCCGAGTATGCCGCACGTACCAAGGGTCACAACAATCCCGTTGTTGAGAAGCTCTTCAACGAGATCGCACCCAAGTACGAGGGCCGCAACGGCGGTTACACCCGCATCCTCAAGATGGGTCCCCGTCGTGGCGACGCTTGCGAGATGGCCGTAATCGAGCTCATCTAACAAGCCTTTTGAGCAAAGCAAAACAGCACAGGTTGTCCTGTGCTGTTTTTGTATGCTGAGTTATTTTATGTCGATCATTACCTTTCTGCATCTTTGGCAGAAATACGCCACAGCCGTATTGGAAGTATGCTCAGGGTCATTCCGCAAGGGAACGGCTCCTTTTTTTATGCCCGAAAGGGCGGAGACCAGTGCGCGGTCGGGCGTCCAGTATACGCCGTCGCGGCACTGTATGTATCCCTTTGTCATTTCGCCCTGGCAATAGGGGCATGTCATAGGCATCCCTCCATAAATGTGATGCGGCAGAGTGTTCCGTTAGAATGAGCTGACTATGCTTTCGGTAACGGTGGCCAGTACGCCGCCGAATACCAGCGCCGCGGCAATGCCCACGATGGACAGCACAAGCCCTATGGCTGCCCAGATGAGGCGGGCACGGGACCAGTTTCTGCGGTTTTCGTTGGTATCCTTGGAAAAGCCCCATACGAAAAACAGCACCAGATTGACAATGGGTATTCTGGCCACCAGCTCCATAAGTGTGAAGTCCCACATGGAAAGGGGCTTGGTATCCTGTTGCGTTGAGTGCATATATTCACCGGTGGGTGCGGTTTTGGGCTGCTCAGAATTAAGCTTGGTGCCGCACTCGGTGCAGAAAGCTGCGTTATCCTGATATTCGCTTCCGCAGATGGGGCATTTTATCATTTACAGATTACCTCCGTTGTCTTTATGGATAAATTATACCATGTTTTTTGTATTGTATAGGACAATGAGATGAAAATTAAAGGTATGTTTTCATTTGCGCCTTATATCTGTGTCATTGTGCCTCTGTTAATATGTGGCAAGGGTGGGACGGGTGTGATATAATAAGATGCTAAAATATGTTTATATGGCGGAAAGTACAAACATGATAAGACTGGATAACGTAACATACAGATACGGCGAAGAGGGCATTGCCCTTAAATCCGTATCGCTGAATATAGAAAAGGGCGAGATGCTTGCCATAGTGGGCCACAATGGCAGCGGCAAAAGCACCCTTGCAAAGCACCTCAACGCCCTGCTTTTGCCCACAGAGGGCAGCGTTACAGTGGAAGGGATGGATACAAAGGACCCCGACAATACCCTGAATATACGCAAAAAGGTGGGCATGGTGTTTCAGAATCCCGATAATCAGCTGGTTACCACCATAGTGGAGGAAGACGTGGCCTTTGGCCCGGAAAACCTTGGCATACCTTCTGCTGAGATACGTGAGCGTGTAAACAAGGCTCTGGAAGCGGTGGGGATGACGGAATACGCAAACGCTGCGCCCCATATGCTGTCCGGCGGACAAAAGCAGCGCATTGCAATAGCGGGTATGCTGGCCATGAAGCCGGAGGTGCTGGTGCTGGACGAATCCACCGCCATGCTTGACCCTCAGGGGCGGCAGGAGGTGCTGGAGATAGTGAGCCGCGTAAACAAAGAGTATGGCATGACCGTGGTAATGATAACCCAATACATGGAAGAGGCTGTAATGGCGGATCGTGTGGCGGTCATGAAGGGCGGCGAGCTTATTATGACGGGCACTCCAAAAGAAGTATTCAGCCGGGGTGAAGAGCTTCGCTCTCACGGACTTGACCTGCCTGCCATAGCCCGCCTCAGAGATGAACTTATAGCAGGGGGGATGGATATCCCCAAAGACGCAATAACAGCACAGGAGCTTGCGGACGCAATATGCCGATAGAGATAAAAAACCTTAGCCATACATACATGAAGGGGACCGCAGGGGCGAGAAAAGCCCTGAAGTCTGTTTCCTTTACCATAGACGAGGGAGAATTCTGGGGGATCATAGGCCATACCGGCAGCGGCAAAAGCACACTTTTGCAGCATATCGGCGGTATAATGCCTCCCGAGGAAGGCACAGTAATAGTTGACGGATACGACTTTTCCGATAAAAAGCAGCGCATAGAGGGCCGCAAAAAGGTGGGCCTGGTATTTCAGTATCCTGAGTATCAGCTTTTTGAGGAGACTGTTGCAAAGGACATCGCCTACGGCCCCACCAACATGAAGCTGCCCGGGGAAGAAATAGACGCAAGGGTCCATGAGGCCATGGCGCTTATGGGCCTTGCCTATGATAAATTTGCTGAGAAATCCCCATTTGAGCTGTCCGGCGGCGAAAAGCGCAGGGCTGCTTTGGCAGGCATAATTGCCATGAAGCCAAGATACCTTGTGCTGGACGAGCCCATGGCAGGCCTTGACCCGGCAGGACGCAAGGCAATACTGGAGACACTTGAAGGCATACGCCGTGATACCGGCTGCGCGGTTATTATGGTATCCCATTCCATGGAAGACGTGGCGCGCCACAGCCGAAAGATAGCCGTAATGGACAAAGGCACCCTTGCGGCAATAGGTACCCCCGAAGAGGTGTTCGGCGGCAGCCTGCCCCTTGAGGAACTGGGCCTTGACCTGCCCGAGGTGAGCCATCTTGGCATGCTCCTTAGGGAAAAGGGCATGGATATACCCCCTGTGTATACCGTTGAAGGTATGAGGGATCATTTGCTGGGGAGGGCTAAAAATGTTTAAAGATATAACATTGGGCCAGTATTTCCCGGGTGATTCTGTGATACACAGGCTGGACCCCCGCACAAAGCTGATACTCATGATGGCCTACATAGTGGCGGTGTTCCTTGTAAAGGACATGTGGCTGTTCCTGTTTACCGCCCTGTATGCGGTGGGTGTCACCCTTATTGCCGGCGTGCCTCTGAGCTATCTTATACGCTCACTTAAGCCGCTTAAGTTCATTTTGATATTCATGTTCATCATAAACCTGCTTGTTACCTCCACAGGAGAGGTGCTGGTGGAATGGTGGATAATACGCATAACCACGGGCGGCGTAAAGCAGGCGGTGTTTATCACCATACGCCTTATACTGCTGGTGTCGGGCACTTCTCTTATGACCCTAACCACCACCCCCATATCCCTTACCGACGGCCTTGAGCGGCTGATGATGCCCCTTAGCAGGTTCAGGTTTCCCGCCCACGAGCTGGCCATGATGATGACCATTGCATTAAGGTTTATCCCCACTCTCCTTGAGGAGGCGGATAAGATAACCAAAGCACAGACCGCAAGGGGAGCGGACTTTGAATCCGGCGGTATAATTGAGCGGGCAAAGAGCATGGTTCCGGTGCTTGTGCCTCTGTTTGTTTCTGCCTTCCGCAGGGCGGATGAGCTTGCCATGGCAATGGAAAGCCGCTGCTATCACGGAGGAGAGGGCCGTACCCGCATGACGGTGCTTAAGTACAGGCGGAGAGACCTATGGGCGTATCTGTCCATGGTGCTGCTCATCGGCCTTACGCTGATACTTCAGGCGGTGCTGTAAAATGGAGCTGAGCAAAAACACAAAGCTGATAGTGCTGCTGGTTGCGGCGCTGCTGATAGTGTGCGCGGTGCTGCTCAACGGCGCAGTTGCAGAGCAGAGCCCATACAGGGCGGCGGTGGAGGAGCTTACCGCCAGAGGCTATACCCTCAGCGAGGATGACCTTTTTGACGTGGGACGCTTTGAAGACAGCACTATTGCTGAGGTGCTGGCGGGACAGGAGCTGTCCCAAGCCGTGGAGGCAGGCATTGCCGGGGGATTCCCTTCCGATGTAAACGCCCGCGGAAGCATAAACATGCTGCTTCTAACCATGGAAAATCAGGACATAATCACAATATTCCTAAGGGACGGAAAGATAGAGCTGTGCTTTGTTCAGCGGCTGGATGACAGCGCTGTTCGCCCACTTTCATAAAGCAAAACCTATAAGGGGGAGCCTATGCCAAGGATACGCCTTATAATTCAATACGACGGCACAAACTACGTGGGCTGGCAGACCCAGCCCAACGGCATTGCCGTGCAGGAAGTGATAGAAAAGGAACTTGAAAAGCTCACCGGTACACGTCCTGCGCTGCATGCATCGGGCCGCACGGACAGCGGGGTGCATGCCCTTGCTCAGGTGGCGCACTTTGATACAGACAGCCGTATCCCCGCGGAAAAATTCTGCTATGCCCTCAATGTGGGGCTGCCTCGGGATATACGCATACTGCACAGCGACGAAGCGGAGGGGTTCCATTCCCGCTTTGATGTTATAAAAAAGCACTATCGCTACACCGTAAACAACGGCCCCCATGCCGGGGCATTCGACAGAAACACAGCACTTCACTATCATTATCATCTGGACCAAAACAAAATGCAGCGGGCGGCAGATGCCCTCATAGGGGAGCATGATTTTGCCGCGTTCAAATCCACCGGAACAGACCTTGAAAGCACAGTACGCACCATATATTCGGCCAAATGGAGCAGGGAAGGGAATACCCTGCGCTTTGACATATCCGGCAGCGGATTTATGTATAACATGGTGCGCATAATTGTGGGCACAATGCTGGAAATAGGCTCGGGACGGCGGGATGAGGACTCCATAGCCAAAGCCATACAGAGCAAAAACCGCTCGGACGCCGGTGCCACAGCTCCTGCCCATGGGCTTATGCTTTATCGGGTAGAGTATCCAACGCTGGACACCTTGGATTTTGCGAGGTAAATTCAATGCATGATGAGAAAAGTAAAAAAGCAATAATGGCGGGCATTATGTGTGCTGTAGTGGTGATAACCACTGTGTTTGCCGCCGTGCCCATCCCCGGAGTACAGGGCGCCTACGTTAATGCGGGGGATGCGGCGGTATACGCCTCAGCATTTCTGCTGGGCTGGCCATGGGGCGTAATGATTGCAGCTGCGGGTTCAGCCATTGCCGATCTGCTGCTGGGAAGCACCATGTATGCACCTGCCACGTTTATAATAAAGGGGCTTATGGCAATTATTTCAGCCCGGCTG
This sequence comes from Clostridia bacterium, assembly GCA_017547885.1. GTDB lineage: Bacteria > Bacillota > Clostridia > Christensenellales > CAG-138 > SFEL01. The sequence goes on from JAFYOP010000010.1 coordinate 87,122, forward strand.
CTTAAAAAAGGGAACCTGCGCGTGCTGAGGCTGCTGGCGGCAGGGCTTGTTATGGCAGCAGGTTATTTTGCCTATGAATGCCTTATCTATGGCTTGTCTGCAGCGGCGCTGTCGGTTCCTGCCAATCTTGTTCAGGCGGTACTGGGCGCAGTGCTGGGCTCCGTGATCATAAAGGGAATAGAAACACTGCAAAAATAAAGGGGAAGTATTAAATGGATTTTATCCAGTATGTTATAGTGCTGCTGCTGATGGCGGCGGTGACGCTGCTTACGGTTTTGCTGGTGCGCCAGAGCCGCATAGAGGACAGGCTTGAGGAAAAGCTGTTGGACCGCATAGAGGAAGACCACCGGGAGCTTCGCATGGAGATGACGGATTCCGTGCAGAAGAACATCCGTGCGCTGGGTACGCTTATTGCGGAAGGTCAGCAGAATTCCTTCCGTGCCCAGGGAGACAGAATGGCTCAGCTGCAGCGGGGCGTAAGCGATATGGCGGTGCAGATGGAGCACAGGCTTAAGACCTCCTCCATGGAAAGCGAGCAGAAGCTTGAAAACATACGCTCCACCATGGAAAAGAGGCTGGGCGCCATACAGACCGACAACAATGCCCGCTTGGACGAGATGCGCCGCATAGTGGACGAAAAGCTGCAGAAAACCCTGGACGAGAGGATGACACAGTCCTTCCAGCTGGTAAACGAGCGGCTGGAGCAGGTGTATAAAGGCCTTGGCGAGATGCAGAGCCTTGCGGTGGGCGTGGGCGACCTGAAGAGGGTGCTTACCAACGTAAAGACCCGCGGTATCTTAGGCGAGGTACAGCTCAGCGCAATACTTGAGGATATACTCACCCCCGACCAGTATGAAGTAAACTGCGCAACATCCCCCAAGGGAAGAGAGCGGGTGGAGTTTGCGGTAAAGCTGCCTGCCGAGGATGGGGGATATGTGCTGCTGCCCATAGACTCAAAGTTCCCCGTGGACGCATATAACGACCTTATGGGTGCATACGACAGCGCAAGCCCGGAGCGGGTAAGTGCCGCGGCTGAGGCGCTGAAGGCTCGCATACGCGGCTTTGCCAAGGATATACGGGATAAATACATAGACCCGCCCTATACCACGGAGTTTGGCATAATGTTCCTGCCTACAGAGGGCCTTTATGCGGAGGCTGTAAAGCTGGGCCTTGTGGAGCGGCTTCAGAGGGAATATCGCATCAGCATAGCGGGCCCCAGCATAATGGCGGCGCTGCTCAACAGCCTGCAGATGGGCTTCAGGAGCGTGGCTATACAAAAGCGCAGCGGCGAGGTATGGAAGGTGCTGTCCGCGGTAAAGACAGAGTTCGGCAGGTTTGAAGAGGTACTGACCCATACCCAGAAGCAGCTGGTCAAGGCAAATGAGGACCTGGATAAGCTTATCGGCGTAAGGACGAGACAGATACGCTCCAGCCTGAGAAGGGTAACCGAAATGCCCGAGATGGAAAGCAGACTGTATCTTCCCATGGACATGGACGAAGTATTTGCGGAGTCATCCGCATATGATAACGGAACACAAACAGAATAAAATAAGGAGGAAACACACATGAGCATCCCTACTCCCCACATTAAGGCAAAGCCCGAAGATTTTGCCCCCACCGTACTTATGCCCGGCGATCCTTTGAGATCCAAGTTCATCGCCGAGACCTTCCTTGAGGACGCAGTGCTTGTGAACAACGTCCGCGGCGTGCAGGGCTATACCGGCACCTACAAGGGAAAGAAGGTAAGCGTGATGGCCAGCGGCATGGGCATGCCTTCCATGGGCATATACTCCTATGAGCTGTTTAATTTCTTTGGCGTTGAGAATATCATACGCATTGGCTCCGCAGGCGCCCTGCATGCGGATATTCCTCTGCGCAGCCTTGTGATCGGCATGAGCACCAGCTACAATTCCACCTTTGCCGGCCAGTATCAGCTGCCCGGAATCTACGCCCCCACCGCCAGCTTCAAGCTGCTCAGGAGCGCAGTGGATACAGCGGAAAAGCTGGGCATGGATTACCGCGTTGGCAATATCCTCTCCAATGATCTTTTCTATGACGATGGCAACCGCGGCCTTGAATGGCAGAAGATGGGAGTGCTGGCGGTGGAAATGGAAGCAGCCGCGCTCTATATGAACGCTGCCCGCGCAGGCAAGAACGCCCTTGCTATCTGCACCATCTCCGACAACATCGTAACCGGTGAGGAATGCACCGCAGAGGAGCGTCAGAACTCCTTTACCCAGATGATGGAGCTTGCACTGACAATTGCATAAAAATATTTTTTTGATAAATACAAATTTTTTGTGGAATCCACTTTACATTCGTTAAAAAAAAAGCTAAACTTATACTATCAGAAAAACACAGTGTAATAGTTCATCCACAAATCTCAAAAACAAAAAAATATTATAAGAGGAGCAGACCATGATAAATCTTGAAAAGAACAATGAACAGCTTCAGCACAATATTCAGGTAGCCCGTGAGCACAAGATAGTTCTGCCCACCTTTGCCCAGATGAAGGATCCTTCCCTCATCCCCGACAAGGTAAAGAAAGCACTTAAGAACGTAGGCCTCTGGGATGTAGATCCCCTCAACCTTTTCAGGATCACCTGGCACAATGAGCCCACCATGGAAGGCGGCACCTATGGCGGCGTAAACTACATCGAGATCCCCTCCTGCCTCAGCGGCGTGGATGCCCGTATCGTAGTTATGATCGGCAAGTGGTTCCCCACCGGCTGCCACAAGGTTGGCGCTTCCTACGGCTGTCTGGTACCCCGTCTGGTAACCGGTCAGTTCGACGCTACCTACCATAAGGCTGTATGGCCCTCCACCGGCAACTACTGCCGCGGCGGCGCCTTCAACTCCAAGCTCCTCTCCTGCGACAGCGTAGCTATTCTGCCTGCCGAGATGAGCAAAGAGCGCTTTGACTGGCTCAGCAACATTGCCGGCGAAGTTATCGCCACCCCCGGCTGCGAGTCCAACGTTAAGGAAATCTTCGACAAGACCTGGGAGCTGCGCAACACCCGTGAGGACGTTGTTATCTTCAACCAGTTCGAAGAAATGGGCAACTGCGTATGGCATTACCACGTAACCGGCAACGCCATCGCCGAAGTATACGAGTCCATCAAGACCGAGAACTCCCGCTTTGCAGGCGCTTGCTTCACCTCCGGTTCCGCAGGCACCATGAGCGCAGGCGATCTGCTTAAGGAAAAGTATCCCAACTCCAAGCTGGCAGTTGGCGAAGCTCTCCAGTGCCCCACTCTGCTGAACAACGGCTTTGGCGGACACCGCATCGAGGGTATCGGCGACAAACACGTACCCTGGATCCACAACGTAAAGAATACCGACATGGTCATTGCCATTGATGACGATGATTCCCAGAACCTGCTCCGCCTCTTCAACAGCGAAGAGGGCAAGAAGTACCTGATCGAAAAGCAGGGCATCCCCGCCGAGACCGTAGAAAAGCTGAGCTTCCTTGGTATTTCCGGTATCGCCAACGTACTGTGCTGCATCAAGTTCGCCAAGTACTATGAGCTGACTTCTGATGACGTAGTAGCCACCGTTGCTACCGACTCCGCCATCATGTATACCAGCCGTATCGACGAGCTGAACGAGCAGCAGGGCGCATACAGCGAGCTTGCCGCCGCCGTAGACTACGCACAGCACCTCAAGGGCATCCGCACCGACAACATGCAGGAGCTCACCTACGAGGACCGCAAGCGCGTACACAACCTCAAGTACTACACCTGGGTTGAGCAGCAGGGCAAGACCTACGAAGAGATCAACCAGCAGTGGTACGATGAGCACTACTGGACCGACATGCATGCTCAGGCAGATGAAATGGATAAGCTCATCGAAGAGTTCAACGCTGCCACCGGCGTTCTCGAGAGCCTGTAATTCAACACATAACACAAAGGCGGCCGCTGTATGTGGCCGTCTTTGGAAAAGGCAAAACAATACCGGCGGGTTTACCGCCCGCCGGTCATTTTTAAACAATCAAATCCGATTTATTATTTTTCCTTTTTGATCTTAAGCTTTCTCTTTGGAACGCCGTCATCGATAGGCAAGCTCTCGGGAGCTGTCATAAGCAGCTCGGGGTCGTTCAGCAGCCTTCTGAGCACCTTCATGGCGCTGGCATAGTATTCGCCGTCGCAGATGCGCTCATCCGTTACAAACTTCAGCCCAACAAATCGCTTTTCTACCCTTTCGCCGTTGGGGCCTACGGTATGGAACTTATGCTTGGTGCCCATGGCAACAAAGAAGGAGCAGGTGCCAAACTCATACAGGTGATGGTAGATGGGGCCGATGCCCACAGAGCCAACGTTGGTGAGGAATGCGCTGCAGTGGAAGGGGCTGAGCTTATTGATAAAGCGGGGGAGGATGCCGAGATTATCCATCCAGCGCACCAGCCATATTACAAACCTCAGCAGGAATGCGGGAATGTAGCCAAAGAGGCCGGCCAGCTTATCCATGTTGTTGTTGGCATCGTCGCTTATGTTTTCCTCCACGATGGAGTTCATTATGTTCACCACGTCGGGGAGTGTGGCATCGAGGGAAAACTCGGGCTTAACGTTGGTTTCCACGTTGCTCTGCTTTCTCTTGATAACCAGTGAAAGGCTGATGGTATTGCGGGCGTATATCTTATTCCACATGATAAAGCGGTTAAGATAGGGCTTTACCGCGATCATCCTTATAATAGCCGCGATGATAACATGCATAAAGGTAAGGTCGGGCATATCCTCACGGTGTTTGCGGATGAATTTTTCGATATTTTCTATGGGAATGTTTTCTTCGAACAGATTCTGTGAATCCATACGGGTGCGCATGATGAAGGGTATAACATTGAATACGGCATCTACGTTCCTTACCCGCCAGCCGTCATAGCGGTCTCCGAGGCCCTTTTTAAAAGTATCCTGCATATATCCTCCCGAATAATGATATTCAACATTAAATTGCTTTAACGATTTGTTAAATTGTAGCATAATAAGACATTTTACTCAATAACCTTTGAAAATTTGAATTAATTTCCACATATATAAATCTATCAAGGAGCAATGGATAAATGAAGCACATTTTAGGCTATCGCTGTACCATCTGCGGAAAAGAATTCCCCTATACCGAGCTTATGACCTGCCCCTGCTGCGGCGAAAAGGGCATACTGGATATAGTTTTTGACTATGACTATATCAAAAAGAATACTCTTTCCCGTGAAATACTGGCAAACTGCCGGGATAACAGCATGTGGCGCTACAAGGCGCTTATGCCTCTTAAGGACAGGGATTTCTCTCCTTTCCTGAGAGTAGGCTGGACTCCTCTGTACAAGTCCAATCGCCTTGGCGATGAGCTGGGCCTTAAGGGTCTCTACATCAAGGATGATGGCATCAACCCCACCGCCTCCCTCAAGGACAGGGCCAGCGGCGTGGCGGTTGCCAAGGCCGTAGAGCTGGGGTATGATACCATTTCCTGCTCCTCTACCGGCAATGCCGCATCTTCCTGTGCGGGCAATGCAGCCCGTATGGGTATCAAAACCGTTATATTCGTGCCCAGCCGCGCCCCCGAGGGCAAGCTTGCTCAGCTGCTGGTATTCGGCGCAAAGGTAGTATCCGTTCTGGGAGACTACAAGGCCACATTTGACCTTTCCCGTGCCGCAATAGACAAATATGGCTGGTACAACCGCAATGCGGGTATCAACCCCATACTTACCGAGGGCAAAAAGACCGTTGCGCTGGAGATTGCAGAGCAGCTCAACTGGCAGGTGACCGATTGGGTGGCCTGCTCCGTAGGCGATGGCTGCACCATCGGCGGCGTATACAATGGCTTTAACGATCTGTATCAGCTGGGCATGATAGACCGCATCCCCAAGATCCTTGGCGTACAGTCCACCGGCTGCTGCCCCTTTGTGGATGCTGCCCGTGAAGGCCGCGAGCTTATCCCCGCCGAGGAAAACACCTTGGCCGACTCCATCGCCGTAGGTGTACCCCGCAATCCCAGAAAGGCGCTGCGTGCTGTTGAGGCCTCCGGCGGCGTATGGGTAGCGGTAAGCGACGAGCAGATACTGGACACCATGCGTGTACTTGGCCGCACCGAGGGCGTGTTTGGCGAACCCGCAGGCGTTACCGCCACCGCAGGTGTGCGTCAGGCCGTTGCAGACGGCATTATAAAGTCCAATGAGACCGTAACCGTTATCAGCACCGGCAGCGGACTTAAGGACGTAAAGAACGCACTGAAGGCCGCAGGAAAGCCCACAATGTGCGAGCCCAGCCTGGATGCACTTGAGAAAAGCGGCATACTGTAAAAAAATAACGACATCGTTGGAAAAACAGAATATTGACACAGAACGATGTTTGTAAGAAAATAAGTATGTAGCATACAATAATTGTTAGGCATATCTTTTATGGTTGCACGCCGCAAATCACATTCGGCTAAATATAAAGCAACAAACTTATAAGGAGGAAAAAACCACATGAAGAAACTCGTAGCTGTTATTCTGACTCTGGTTCTTGCTCTCAGCCTGGTAGCATGTGCTGCCCCCGCTGCAGAAGAAGCTCCCGCCGTTGAAGAAGCTCCCGCTGAGGAAGCTGTAGTAGAAGAAGCTCCCGCTGAGGAAGCTGTTAAGATCGGCGTTATCCTCGTTCACGATGAGAACTCCGGTTACGACATGGCCCATATCGAAGGTATCGAAGCAGCAAAGGCTGCCCTCGGCCTCACCGATGATCAGGTCATCTATAAGTACAACGTACCCGAAGATGAAAAGTGCTATGACAACGCTGTAGACCTTGTTGAGCAGGGCTGCTCTCTGGTAATCTCCAACTCCTACGGCCATCAGTCCTTCATGCTGCAGGCTGCTATGGAATATCCCGAAGTAAAGTTCATCTCCTCTACCGGTGACATGGCCGGCATGCAGAACCTGGACAACTACGGCAACATCTTCCCCTACACCTTCCAGAGCCGCTATGTATCCGGTATCGTAGCCGGCATGAAGCTCAAGGAGCTCATGGATGCAGGCACCGTATCTGATCCCTATGTAGGCTATGTTGGCGCTTACCCCTATGCAGAAGTAGTTTCCGGCTACACCGGATTCTTCCTCGGCATGAAGTCCATCGTACCCGATGTACACATGGATGTTATGTACACCAACTCTTGGTATGATCCCACCGCTGAAGCCGAAGCTGCTAACGCTCTTATCGGCCGTGGCTGCGTAATTATCGGTCAGCACGCTGACTCCACCGGTGCTCCCTCTGCCGTACAGGCTCAGCTGGATGGCGGCAAGGTATGCTACAGCGTCGGCTACAACATTGACATGCTGTCCGTTGCTCCCACTGCTGCTCTGACCTCCGCTCAGAACAACTGGGGCGCACTGTACACTCCCGTTATCGAGAAGTTCCTGGCCGATGGCACTATCCCCGTTGACTACGCTGCCGGCGCTGCTGACGGTGCAGTTATGATCTCCGCTCTGGGCGAGAGCTGCGCAGCCGGCACTCAGGAAGCCGTTGACGCCGCTTGGGCCGGCCTTAAGGATGGCTCTGTAAACGTATTCGATACCGCTAACTTCACCGTAGGCGGCGAGGTTGTTACCTCCGCATTCGCTCTCGATACCGACGGCGACTGGGTAAACGACACTGCCGAAGCTATCGTAGACGGTATCTTCCAGGAGTCCGTACATCGCAGCGCTCCCTACTTCGGTCTGCGCATCGATGGCATCACCGAGCTCAGCTAATTCCTTGAATCAAAAGAGGGAGGGGCGGGTATACGCCTCTCCCCCTTATCCTTTAAAGCATCAGTTCATTTCTGTCTTTTATCCGATATTCGATTAAATTTTCGATTTCATCTCCCGATTCTTTCATTTTTCTTAATTACGGGCTTTCTTTGAAATAATCTTGGAAAGCGGAAAGGATGTCCCAGTTGGAAACGAATAAAGCAGTCCAAATGGTGAATATTACCAAGACCTTTGGCTCTCTTGTGGCCAATGATAAGGTCTGCCTTGATATCCATAAGGGAGAAATTCTCTCTCTGCTGGGGGAAAACGGCAGCGGTAAGACCACCCTCATGAATATGCTTTCCGGCATATATCTGCCCGACAGCGGCCAGATATTCGTAGACGGAAAGGAAGTAAGCATTGCTTCTCCCCGAGATGCGTTTAACCTTCGCATCGGTATGATACATCAGCACTTTAAGCTGGTGCCAGTGCTGACCGCCGCCGAAAACATCATACTTGGCTTGAATGAAAACCGTCTTGTAGACCTGAAGACCGTAGCGGCCCGCGTAAAGGAAATATGCGATCGCTATGGCTTTGTTGTTGAGCCCTACAAGAAGGTATATGATATGTCTGTATCCGAAAAACAGACCCTTGAAATAGTCAAGGTGCTGTACAGAGGCGCGGATATACTGATACTGGATGAACCTACCGCCGTGCTTACACCTCAGGAGACAAATATGCTCTTTGACGTTATGCGCAACATGAAGGCGGATGGCAAGTCTATCGTTATCATCACCCATAAGCTCCACGAGGTTATGGAGATTTCCGACCGTGTAGCGGTTCTGCGCAAGGGCCACTATATCGGCGATATTGCCACCTGCGATACCAACCCCCAGCAGCTTACCGACATGATGGTAGGCCGTGCGGTATCCCTCAATATCGACAGGCCCGAGCCCGAAAACATTCGCGAGTGCCTTGTTGTAAAGGATCTTACCGTGCTGGATGTGGACGGCGTAAAGAAGCTGGATAAGGTATCCTTCACCGCATACGGCGGCGAGATACTGGGTATTGCCGGCATATCCGGCTCAGGTCAGAAGGAACTGCTGGAGGCCATTGCGGGCCTTCAGATAGTAGAGCCCGGCAGCAGCATGATGTACACCGCAAAGGAAAGCGACAAGGCTGTAGAGCTTGCCGGATGCAATTCCATGGATATAAAGAAAATGGGCGTTCGCAGCGCATTCGTGCCTGAAGACCGTTTGGGCATGGGCCTTGTAGGCAGCATGAGCATACCCGATAACATGATGCTCCGCACCTACGGCAACGGCCGCTCCATTTTCACAGACCGCAAGGCACCCAAAGGCATGGCGGAAAAGGTAGTGGAAGAACTTCAGGTAATGACCCCCGGCTTGAGCGCTCCTGTGCGCCGCATGTCCGGCGGTAACATCCAGAAGGTTCTGGTTGGCCGCGAAATAGCCGCCAATCCTTCTCTGCTGATGACTGCCTACGCTGTGCGCGGTCTGGATATCAATACCTCATACACCATCTATCACCTGCTCAACGAGCAGAAAAAGCAGGGCGTAGCGGTAATGTACGTTGGTGAGGACCTTGACGTGCTGCTTGAGCTGTGCGACAGGATACTGGTTCTGTGCGCAGGTAAGGTAAGCGGCATTGTAGATGGACGCACCGCCAAGAAAGAAGAAGTGGGTCTGCTGATGACTCATTTGGGACAGGAGGCTGAAGCATGAAAGTAGAAAGCAAAGAACCTCTCTTCCGCATATCCAAGCGAGGCGCAATGGCCCGCGGCAAGGCGTGGGGAATAAGGCTTATAGCGGTAGCCCTGTCTCTTGTAGTGTGCGCATTCATAATCTTCGCCATAGTTAAGATGAACCCTCTTAAGGTATACGGAGCTATGTTCGAGGGTGCATTCAGCACATCCAAGCGTACATGGGTAACCATTCGCGATACCATGATGCTGCTGTGCATAGCCGTAGGTCTTGCACCTGCCTTCAAGATGAAATTCTGGAACATTGGCGCAGAGGGCCAGATCCTCATGGGCGGTATTGCAGCTGCCGCATGCATGATCTATATCGGAAACAAGCTTCCTCTGGTGCCAATGCTTCTGGTAATGGCAATATGCAGCCTTATAGCGGGCGGCATATGGGGCCTCATCCCCGGCCTGTTCAAGGCAAAGTGGAATACCAATGAGACTCTGTTTACCCTGATGATGAACTACATTGCCATACAGATAACATCATTCTTTGTGGCAAAGTGGGAAAACCCCTTCGGCTCCAATACCGTTGGTATTATAAATGCACGCAATCAGGCCGGATGGTTCCCGTCATTGTTTGGTCAGGCATACGCCCTTAACGTTATTATAGTTATGCTGCTGGCAGTGGGTATGTATCTGTACCTTAACTACTCCAAGCAGGGCTATGAGATCGCAGTAGTAGGCGAAAGCGAAAACACCGCACGCTATGCGGCTATAGACGTTAAGAAGGTAATCGTTCGCACCATGGGTATCTCCGGCGCACTGTGCGGCATAGCGGGCTTTATAGCGGTTGCCGGCGCAAGCCATACCATCTCCACCAGCACCGCAGGCGGACGCGGTTTTACCGCCATCATCGTTTGCTGGCTGGCAAAGTTTAATTCCTTTGTAATGGTTCTTATAGCGGCACTGCTGGTATTCTTTGAAAAGGGCGCAATTGAAATTGCCTCCCGCTATAATCTGAACGACTACGTTTCCAATATGATAACCGGTATCATCCTGTTCTTCATCCTTGGCAGCGAGTTCTTCATCAATTACAAGGTAAAAATCCGCGGCAGCAAGGAGGAGACAAAATAATGGGTCAGTTAATTGCTCTTATACAGGCTGCAGTAGTATTCGGAACTGTTATAATGTTCGGCGCGGTAGGTGAGATAGTCACCGAAAAGGCCGGTAACCTTAACCTTGGTGTTCCCGGTATAATGTACCTTGGCGGCATATGCGGACTTATGGGTGCCTTCTACTATGAAATGGCTAATCCCGAGCCTTCCGCATTCATGTGCATATTAATTGCCATGCTGTGCGCATTCCTGGCATCTATGGCGGGCGGTTTGATTTTCAGCTTCCTGACCATTACCCTTCGCGCCAATCAGAACGTTACCGGTCTTACTCTTACCATATTTGCCGGCGGATTTGCCAATTTCTTTGGCGGCTCCCTCAATAAGCTGGCAGGCGGCGTAGGTCAGATCAACGTAGCTGCAACCAGCGCAGCCTTCCGTAAGACTCCGGCGTTTTTTGCAAACATGGGCGATGTGGGCGTACTGCTTTCCGCGTTTGGTTTCATGGTATACCTTGCGCTGATAATTGCCATACTGATGAACTGGTTCCTTAATAAGACCAGCGTTGGCCTGAACCTTCGTGCTGTGGGTGAAAGCCCCGCCACCGCTGATGCTGCCGGTATCAACGTAACCAGATATAAGTACCTTGCAACCTGCATTGGCGCCGGTATTTCCGGCCTTGGCGGTCTGTATTACGTAATGGACTATACCAAGGGAACCTGGGACAGTGACGGCGGTATTGAACGTCTGGGCTGGCTTGCGGTCGCGCTGGTAATATTCACCACCTGGAAGCCCAAGCGCAGCATTTGGGGCTCCTACCTGTTCGGTATGCTGTTCTGGCTGTATTTCTACATTCCCGGCCTTACCAGAAGCTCACAGGAAATCTTCAAGATGCTGCCTTATCTGGTAACCGTAATAGTTCTTATCGTGGTTTCCATGAGGCGCAGCAGGGACGATCAGCCTCCCGCACATCTGGGTCTGCCCTATTTCCGCGAGGAAAGATAATAAGCTATGCTATGAAAAAGCGGCCTTTGCCGCTTTTTCTTTTTAACATTGGTATGGGGCGGGATGGAATATTTAATAAATAAGTGCTATATTGTATACATAAAGTGCAGGAGGATATGCATATGATGATAGGTGTGGGAGTGCTGGCACTGCTGGCGCTGATATTTGCCATGATAGATGCACGCAGTGCCCATGGGCGCTGGGAGATAGGCGTTGGGGCCTGTTCTTTGGCAGGGGGTATATTGCTGGCCGTATGGACCAACGCCAAGGCGGCATTGGGCTTGGGCGGCTATTTTGGCCTGAAGCTGACAGGGGGCGCAGTAGGTGCGGTGGATTTTGTGCTTATTTCGGTTATTTTTTTCCTGGCCTGCTATGCGCTGGCCTCTCTTGTGGGAGGCTTTATAAGCCCTCTCAAAAAGGGAGAGAAGTTCAACAACTCCATTCTGAGGCTGATAGCTTTTGCCCTTTGCGGATTGGTTGGCCTTGGCTGCTTTGGATACTTCCTGTTTATAGCCGGCAAGAGCATGATGAGCGGCGGCCGGCAGGAGCTGGGTGGTATCGCAATGATAGCAGCGGGAGCGGTATATTTTTTGATAGGTATAGCGGGTGTTTCCCAGTGGAACAATCGTAGAAAGCGCATTTCCCGGGAAAAGGCAGAGCTGAAGGCAGCAGCTGCCGCCGCTGAAGCCGCAGCCGCTGAAGCAGCCGTCGTCGAAGAGACCACGGCAGCAGCTGAAGATGCAACCGCAGCCGCTGAAGAGGTCACAGCAGAATAGCATTAATTATAAACTTTAATAGTTTGTTCATTGATTTACTGTAAAAGCATGGTATAATAAGCGCCGTTCATAGAGACGGCGCATTATTTCTCAGAAAGGACAGCCCATGTATTAGCGGGGCGATATATAAAACAATGGACGGATTTTTCAACTGGCTGGATGCATTCCTCAACAGCGGCAGCTTTTGGGTATATGTGCTGATATTCATCGGTAAGGTCATGGAAGTATCCATGGGCACGCTGCGCATAGTGCTTATCAACAGAGGCGAGCGGCTGAAGGGCAGCATAATTGCCTTTATAGAGATCATTTTCTGGCTGGTAATAGCCAGCAGCGTATTGGAAGGCTGGAAGCAGGACGTATTCAAAGGCCTTACCTACGCCTTGGCATATGCCACAGGCAACTACGCAGGCTCATGGCTGGACGAGTGGCTTGCCTTCGGCCTGTCTTCGTTAAAGATAGTGGTTCCTACTCTGGAGGAAACCAAAAAGCTTTCATTTTATCTCCAGTCTCTGGGCTATGGCATAACCTCCATAGATGTAAAGGGAAGAAATGCAGAGGACCATTACATGCTGCTGATGATGATAAAGCGCAAGAACCTTAAGGCTGTAATGGATGAGATACAACAGTACTGCCCTGCGGCAATGATAACCGTGAGCGACGTGAAGGCGGTGCGCGGCGGATACATGCGCAGCGGCGGCAAGCGCAGAGGAGCGCTGAACAAGTAAATCCCATAATACATCATGGCAGACGCGGTAAAAGCCGCGTCTGTTTTTTATGTAAAAATAAAACGGCTTGTACAAAAATGTATACATGCATAATAAATGCATAAAAAATCTGAAAATACATTCAATTATGCATAAAATAGGGTTGGACAGGCATAAAATTCAAAAAAATATAAATAAATTTGCATAAAAAGGGTTTACAAATCCAAATTAGTGTGTATAATTAAACATGTGCTAAGGAAAACGAGCACAACGAACAGCAAACAAAAAAATTTAAAATATTTTGGAGGAACTCAAAATGAAGAAACTGTTTGCACTGGTAATGGTACTCTGTATGGCGTTTAGCCTCGTAGCCTGCGCCGCCCCCGCCGCAGAAGAAGCTCCCGCTGTTGAGGAAGCCCCCGCTGTTGAGGAAGCTCCCGCCGAGGAAGCCCCCGCTTATACCTTCGTTGAGGATGGCAAGCTGCTGGTAGCCCTCAGCCCCGACTTCTCCCCCATGGAGTTTGTTGACACTTCCAAGTCCGGTCAGGACCAGTACGTTGGCTTTGACGTATTCCTTGCCAAGTACATCGCCGAGCAGCTGGGCGTAGAGCTTGAGATCAAGCCCATGTCCTTCGACGCTTGCCAGGCTGCCGTTCAGATGGGCGCCGTAGACATGTCCATATCCGGCTTCTCCTGGACCGAAGAGCGTGCCGCTAACTACTGCCTGTCCGATTACTACTTTGCCGGCGAAAACGAGACCGAGCAGACCATCATAGTTGCAGCCGACAAGGCCGGTACCTTTGCCACCGTTGAAGATTTCGCAGGCCTCAAGATCGGCGCTCAGGGCGCATCCCTGCAGGAATCCCTCTGCAACTCCAACTTTGAAGGCATCGCAACCGTTGAGATCTTCAAGGACATCAACGACGCAGTTCTGGCTCTCAAGTCCGGCAAGATCGACGGCGTAGCAGTAGCAACCGGCAACGGCGAGGCTATCATCGCCAACAACCCCGATGTAGGTATGTCCGGCTTCAGCTTTGAAATCGACGAGTCCGCTGAGAACAACGTAATCATGCTGAACAAGAACTCCGAAGCTCTCACCGCTAAGGTAAATGAGCTCTTGGCAGCAGCCCTTGAGGCAGGCTACTATGGCGAATGGTACGCCGCAGCTCAGGAACTGGCCGGTATCGAGACCGCCGCTGACGTATCCTATGATGACGAAGGCAACGTTGCCTAATCCACAAGCTTAACAAACTAAAGTCAACCGGCAAAGCCTTATGACTCTGCCGGTTGAATTGCGTAAATAAGAACCCTCGGACAATAAGGAGGCAACTGTGACTTTTCAGACTTTCTGCGAAAATATAGTAAAAATAATGGTCAAATACTGGGATGTATTTCTCATTAAAGGCCTTAGCATTACTATTTCTCTTTCCATAATAGCCGTATTCTTCGGCGCGATCCTTGGCGCACTTCTTGCCCTTGGCAAGATGAGCCGCTTTAAGATCCTCCGTGGCATTATAACCGCTTTTATCGAGATCATCCGCGGTACCCCCATACTGCTGCAGCTGTATTTGTTCTACTTTATACTGCCCATGGCGCTGCCCGCCCTCAATATTGAGACTTATCCCAGCATTGCCATAGCTCTGGTAGTAAACAGCTCTGCATACGTATCTGAGGTCATTCGTTCCGGTATACAGGCCGTAGATAAGGGCCAGACCGAAGCGGCCCGCAGCCTTGGCCTCAATAAGACCCAGACCATGCTCAAGGTAGTTTTGCCTCAGGCAGTTAAGAACATACTTCCTGCACTGGGTAATGAGTTCATTATGATAATCAAGGAAACCTCCCTTGCTTCCACCTTCTTCGTAGGCGATCTTATGACCTCCTACCTGACCGTAAGGGGTGCTACCTTCCTGGCTATCGAATCCCTGTTCATCGTAGGCGTTATCTACTTTGTGCTTACCTTTGCCCTCAGCAAGCTGGTAGGCGTATACGAGAACAAGCTTAAGAACGCTGAATAATTCCAAAGGAGGCAAAGAAAAATGAGCAACAATACCAACAGCAATATAGTAACCTCCTCCTGGAATGAGGATGTGGTTATCCGCACCGAAGGCCTTGTAAAGAACTTTGGCAAGCTTCAGGTGCTTAAGGGAATAAACGAAGAGATAAAGAAGGGCGAGGTGGTGTCCATAATAGGCCCCTCCGGCTCAGGCAAAAGCACCTTCCTTCGCTGCCTGAACCTTCTGGAACAGCCCACCGGCGGTAAGATATTTTTTGAGGGCGTGGATATTACAGACCCCAACGTGGATATCAACCTGCATCGTCAGAAGATGGGCATGGTTTTCCAGCAGTTCAACGTATTTCCCAATATGTCCGTCAAGGAAAACATCACCATGGCTCCCGTGCTGCTCAAGAAAAAGACTCAGGAAGAAGCGGATGCCATGGCAGCGGACCTGCTTAACCGCGTAGGTCTCATCGAAAAAATAAACGAGCGTCCCACCCGTCTCTCCGGCGGACAGAAGCAGCGTCTTGCAATAGTGCGCGCTTTGGCTATGGAGCCCAACGTAATGCTCTTTGACGAGCCCACCTCTGCCCTTGACCCCGAAATGGTAGGCGAGGTTCTGGACGTTATAAAGAGGCTGGTAAAGGGCGGCATGACTACCGTTATCGTTACCCACGAAATGGGCTTTGCCCGCGAGGTAAGCGACAGAGTACTGTTCATGGACGAAGGAATAATCGTAGAGCAGGGCAAGCCTGAAGATATCTTTAACAATCCCAAGGAAGCCCGTACCCAGAGCTTCCTCAGCAAGGTACTGTAATTATGAATAAGCAGCAGGCCATCAGCATTATAGACCGCGACGCAAAGGTATTTACCGATGTAAGCGATACCATATGGGGCTATGCGGAGCTTTCTTTGCAGGAATACAAGTCCGCAGACCGCTACGAAAAGGCCCTCACAGAGGCGGGTTTTAAGGTAACGCGGGGCCTCCACGGTATAGAGACCGCCGTTGTTGGCGAGTTTGGTTCCGGCAGGCCCGTGATAGGCATACTGGGCGAATATGACGCCCTGTCCGGCCTTTCCCAAAAGAGCGGCATAAGCGAAAAGCAGGCTGAGCCCGGAATGAGCACCGGCCACGGCTGCGGCCACCATCTTCTTGGAGCAGGCTCATTTGCTGCGGCCTGCGCCGTAAAGGAATATCTTGAAAAGACCGGCAAGCCCGGTACTGTGATATTCTACGGCTGCCCCGGCGAAGAGGGCGGCGCCGCAAAGGCTTTCTTTGCCAAGGAGCTTGAGTTTACCAAGCTGGACGCTGCTTTCAGCTGGCACCCCGGCTCTGATAATCAGGTATCCACCGGAAGCTGCATGTCCTGCATACAGACGGAATATTCCTTTCAGGGCATAGCCGCCCATGCAGCAGGCGAGCCTGAGCAGGGCAGAAGTGCCCTGGATGCTGTGGAGCTTATGAACATAGGCGTTCAGTTTCTCCGTGAGCATATGGGACGGGATGCATCCATACACTATGCCATAACCGATGGCGGCGGGCCCTCTCCCAATGTGGTTCAGCCCTTTGCAAAGGTACTGTACATGGTACGTGAGGCCAGCGTGCACAAGGCGCTTAAACTTCAGCAGCGCGTGGATAAAATAGCCGACGCAGCCGCCATGATGACTGAAACCACCGTCAGCCGCAGGTTTATCGACGGCACATCCAATACCGTGGTAAACAAGGGCATGGAAAAGCTGCTGTATGATAATTTTAAAGAAGTAGGCGTTCCTGCATATACCGCCGAAGAGTGGATGTTTATGGAGCAGCTTATGGCTACCTACTCTGAGCAGTATGCGGGCAGTCTGCCCGGCACTGCGGGAGCGGCAGGGGATGAGCTGATGAAGGATCAGGTATCCAAGCTCAGCAATAACGGCAAAAAGGCGCTCAATGATTTCCTTATGCCTGAGTTTTCCTCCTGCCTTACCTTCCCCGGCTCCACAGACGTTGGCGACGTAAGCTGGCAGACACCCACAGGGCAGATAAACGTGGTAACATGGCCCAGCCTTTGCCCCGGACATTCCTGGCAGGCTGTAGCCGCGGGCAAAAGCTCTGTGGCCCACAAGGGCATGCTTACCGCAGGCAAGGTACTTGCCGCCGCTGCCATCGATATAATTGATGACCCGGATATTCTCAAGCCCATACGTGAGGAGTTTGAGATACGCACAAAGGAAGGCTTTGTGTCTCCCATACCGGATGGAGCAAAGCCCGAGATAGTTTAGCATGCAAAGCCCCCAAGGCATATGCCTTGGGGGCTTTAGTATTGCTTGACAAGCGCATTTCCGGGGAAATATTATAGTCGTATGAATAAGAATAATAGGGGAAATGCAAATGAAGCTGTGGCTTAATGCCCTGATAAAATACATATCCGGCCTTTTGATGATGGGGCTTTTGCTGTTTCTGCCTGCAGGCACGCCGGCCTACGCGGGCGGCTGGCGGTTTATAGGCCTGCTTTTTATTCCCATGCTGATATTGGGCATAGCGCTGCTGATAAAAGCTCCCGACCTGCTTGCAAAGAGGCTGAACGCAAAGGAAAAGCAGACCGCCCAAAAGGGGATCGTGGCGGCGGCAGGGATGATATTCCTGCTGGCCTTTGTGCTGGCGGGGCTGGATCATCGATATGGGTGGACAGTTGTTCCTGCGTGGCTGATATGGCTTTCCTCGGCGGTAATGCTGCTGAGCTACGGCATGTATGCTGAGGTAATGAGAGAGAATGCCTATCTTTCCCGTACGGTGGAAATACAGCAGGGGCAGAGATTGATAGACACAGGACTTTACGGTATAGTGCGCCATCCTATGTACACTTCGACTGTGCTGCTGTTTCTTGCGGTGCCGCTGGTGCTGGGGTCGTGGGTGTCATTCCTTGTGATGCTGCTGTATCCCGCGGCGATAGTGCTGCGGATAGTGAATGAGGAAAAAGTTCTTGAGGAAGGCTTGGAAGGATACCGGGAGTATAAGAAAAGAGTAAAATACAGGCTGATACCTTTTATATGGTAATAGAGTAAAAACAAAGCTGCCGCTTTGCTGTGATGTACAGAGCGGCAGCTTTTTGTTTGCGGGTTAATTCTTCTTGGTTCTGTATATGCCTATGGCTGCGATAACAGAGGCGATCGCCGCACCGATAAAAATTCTTCCGTAGGAGGGGTTTCTTGTTATTATTATCGAAGTAGGACCGTCTGCCCCGCCTATGACGCCTTCCTGAACAGGAAAGCTTACAAGGGCATCTATATGACCCTGCAGACGCAGCATAGTATCAAAACCCATGATAAACAGCAATATGGCGGCTGTACCAAGGGTGATAAACACAATGCGCCATACTTTGCGGCGGTGCTCATTGCGCTTTGAAAATTGCTCGTTGAGTATTTCAAGCTTCGCAGCAATGGCCCTGAGCTCGGCGCTTTCATCCGGCGTTACGGTTTCTCCCAGCAGAATATTTACCGAGGTATCCAGCTCTTCGGCTATTTTTATCAGCATTTCGGAGTCCGGCACAGAAGTACCTTTTTCCCATTTTGATATTGTCTGACGTACCACATTAAGCTTCTGCGCCAGTTCCTCCTGAGAGAGCCCCTTTGCTTTTCTCAGGTTTTTCAGGTTTTCAAAAAGCATAATATTGCCTCCTTTATATGGCTTGATTATATGCAAACAAGCCCCGCCCTTCAAGCAACGAAAATTAACATATACAAAATAAGCTCGCCAAGATGCATATTTATTGGACTTTTGTCAAATCCGTATAAATAAGGGATTGGCTGCATATATTTGGAAGAGTACCGCTGTATAAAATGCGGTATTTATTTTCTGTGATACCAAAGCCGGTCAATCATTTATACTGGAGGACAAAATCATGCTGAAGACCATACATAGAATACTTGCGGCTGCAATGGTATTTTGCCTGTGCGTTACCGCTCTGCCAACAATGGCTTTTGCCGCCGAAGACGGCCTTGTGACCACTATAGATACTGCCGCAGATACCGCAGAGGATGGGGACGGCAATACTGTTGTGACGGTTACAGTTGAAAAGCGAACCCAGGGAACCACCCCTGATGGAGTGACGGTGGACAAGAGGGAAACCATTACCGATATCGCAAAAACAGATACTGCCGGCAATGTGCTGAGCACCGCACATGAGGAGGAGGGTACGGAGAAAAGGGAATGGGAGGAGGATGTAAAGCCCGGAGAAGAGACGGCAGAAGTAAAAGTTGAGCTCAAGCCCGGAGAAAAAACCCACGGCACAGCGGAACAAACCACCACAGAAATTGTCGGAGAAGAACCGCAAAGCCCGGAGGATACAGACTATAACTTTACCGAGATCACAACCAGAGCAGAGCGCAGCATAGAGGCTGAAACCTCCGGGGTAAATATTACTGTGGACAAGATGGATACAGAGCTGGAGTCTGTCAGAGCGGATCACTATGAGGGCAAGGACCCCAATGTATTTGGCCCTGACCTGGATTTTGTGGCGGATGCTGCGGATAAAATACCACAGCCTGAGGAAGAAGGGTATGACTATCAGCTGACGGGCTATGGAGATGCCACCAATGAGCTGAAGGTACTGAGAGACTATATTACCTATAAAAAAGTCGATGGCAAGCCTGTGACTGATGAGAACGGAAACTATATTATAGAGAAAATCGAAACAAAACTGGACAATACACCCATGCAGATCGCACTTCGCAAGGATGAAAACGGAGAGTATGTGTATTTCTTTGGGTATTGCATAGACTCGGATACAGAAACGCAGGATGGAGCATGGTATAAGGTGGCCAATCTCCATGATAATGACTATTACCCTGATCCCGATTCTGCCCCGATGCTTCGGGCGGTCGTTGCCAATGGCTACTGGGGCACGGAAAGCGGCATGGGGTCTGTTGAGCAGATAAAAGCATTGATCAAAGAAAAATGCGGACCTGATGCTGTGATTACGGTGGATACGGATGACAGGGGCGGAAAAGCAACATATAAGATTGCGGACATAATAGACGATCTGACGGAATCCGAAGCGCTGGCCGCCACGCAGGCTGCCATATGGAGCTTTGCCAACGGTGACTCAAGCACCAGAGACGGCAAGGACGGATACGTTGCCTATGGCCCTGTCAATGTATACAAGCCAAATCCGAACAGAAATGTATATCAGCGCGAATATCTGCCCGAAAGCGATGCAAGGGCAATGGCGGTGTTTAACTGGCTGCGGAGCCTTGCGCCCATAGCTGATACGGAAGATGAGGTTACTACCATTATCAACGAAAAAAACTACGTAGGCGACATGTGGCTGACAGTGAAGGAAAAGGCAGAAGGACATGATGAAAATACGGATGCGGATACGGACAACGATGTTTACAACACAGAGCTGAATTTTACCCTTGCTTTTGTGCCGGATCCCAATAAGGATGATTTGCTGGTTTATTTGCTGGACAGTGAGGGCAATGTCATGAAGAATAAGGATGGAGAGCCCATGGTCAGGCGTTTGGCAGGCAAGGATTCCGAAGGCAGAGCCGCAGATTCCATTCAGCCGGACAGGAACGGTGTTTACACGCTGAGCGGGCTGCAGCTTAGCGAAAACTCTGATTTTAAGTTTGATTTGCGGCTGGAGGGAGCGCAGTATCTGAAGGAAGGTGTTTATATCTATACTGCCCACGGCGGAAGCGATAAGTCACAGTCGCTGGTGGGCATAGCTGAGGGTATCCATACGGTGGATGTTTCCGCAGGTATGACGATAAGGTTTGAGGTGGATGAAAATAAACACGTGATTACCGGACAGACCTGGCACAGCCGGAGTGATAAGGTGTATGAGGTCCCTGCTGCCTCTGAGGGCAATACCTGCAATAGCGCACCCATAGAAGAAATTTATCTTGCTAAGCCGGTGAAAACGGGGGATGTCTCTTTCATGCTGACAGGTATGGCCGCAATCAGCGCAATTGGTCTGGCATATGTTTGCACGATAAACAGCAGGACGAAGGACAACTAAAAACAGAGCATGGAAGGATTGCGATCATTTCGCAGTCCTCTGTTGTATATTAGGAAAATATTAGAACTACGGGAGGAATAATGATACGAAGGATAATAGCGGCTGGCCTTGGGATGACTTTAACGTTGAGCCTTGTATGGTTAGGAATATTATCAGGGCAGGAAAAGGCTGCAGTAACGGATAATGCCAAAGCGGCACAGCTTGCAGGTGCTTTGGAAGCCCCGGATACATCTGCCGCTGATAAGGCAGAACCAGATGGGGCAGCACAGACAAACGCCCATACCGACCCTGAAGCAGACAGGCTGGGAGCCATGGATATTGATGCGCTGCAAAAAATAAACCCGGATGTAATAGGGTGGATACATATTCCGGATACAGATATTGACTATCCCCTGCTTCATGGAGATGACAATGAACATTACCTTAAGCATACCTGGAATAATGTCCTCAACCCGGCGGGGGCCATATTCATGGAGCACGAAAACGCTGCGGATATGAGCGATTTCAATACCATAATCTACGGCCACAATATGCGCAGCGGCTCTATGTTTGGCAGCCTTAAGAAGTATGCAGAGCAAGCTTATTGGGAAGCACATCCGCATATTTATATTCGCTGTGATAGTGGAGTTTACCGTTATGATATCTTTGCCGCCTATAAGGTCAGGCCGGCAACAATAACCTATGCCATGCGGATAGATCCCCCTCAGATGCGGGAGGAATTCATCAGCTGTGCGCTGGATGGTTCCCAAATTCAGACCGGCATACGCCCTAAACAGGAGGATAAGATCCTGACTTTATCCACCTGCATAGGCGATCCTGCTTTTCGATGGGTGGTGCAGGCTGTGCTGAATGATGAGCAGGCATAATAGCGATCCATGCAATTACATGGATCAATACGATTGCGTTTTATTATTTTCATTGCTTTTCAAGTATGATATGCTAATAATGTAAATGTATTTATATGAAATGGGGGAGACCTCAATGAAAGCCGGTGGGGTAGATTGGGGAAAGCTTATTCGCTTATCAGCGCTGGTCATGCTGATACTCATATTGGCAATTGCGTGGAGCAGCATTATTATCCGCGCCGTCAACCGTTCGAGGGATCCCAGAATAAGAAGCGAACAGGAGTTCCTGGACATCTTTAACCAAGTGATGGCGGAACACGGAATAAGCATTAGCGATGATGGAAACCCATGGACGCAGGTTAAACAGGAAAGCTTATATCATCAAAAGCGGTTCTGTCTTGTCCTGCCTAATGGGAATACGGGCAGCGTCCTGCTAAAAAGACAGGAAAACCGCAGCACCTCAAGGATTTATGAGCTGACAATATACTATGATATGACAAGCGGCGCATATATGCAGCAGATAACAGACGGAATCTTAAGCGTATTCGAGCCGGAGTTTTTCACAGCGGAGCCGGTGTACTGCTACTATGCGGAGGAGCCTTACTTTTACTCATATGAGGACATACGCAACAGCGCTATAAGGTGTGACGCGGCGTATGAATGCCATGTATTTTATGATCAGGTAACCACAAGTACACATGGAACGCAATTGACTTTTTCATCTTCATATGACAATGGGTGTATAATCAAATCTCTCAATTTGTATCTCTATTTTTAAGTGATTAGAGAGGAGATGTATGACAAAATATTACCGACATAAAGAAAACCCGTATGTTGTGGGGGGAGTAAACTGGCGAAAGGTCATCAAGCTCTTTGGTTGGGGCATAATCGCTGTGATCGGTTTGCTGATCGTTGCCCTGCGGGTTCAGGCTGTAATAGAGTATGTTTCAGACCCCCGCATAAGAACAGAGGAGGAATTTTATCGGCATCTGACCGATGCTTTTGAGGAGCTCGGTGTGCAGGTAATAGCTGAGGGCAGCAATGCGGATATTGTGTTCCCGGATGGTACTGTGGCTCAGTGCAGTGTGTTTTGCGATCCCGATTACTATTCCGACAGAATAAGCAGAATCAATATCAGCCATGAAGTAAAAGCCTCCGGTCATACGGAAGATATTGTGGTGGCAGTAATGAGTGTAATAGAGCCTGAATACATAGAAAATAATGGGTGGTTCTTTTTATCCTATGAAGAGCTGCTGGCTATGTGCCGTGAGTGTGATGATTCCGCCGAATACAGTTTTTTTACGGATGAAGGGACATATAGCAGGCATGCAACACATATAACACTTGAATCTGCAGTAGATAATAATCAAGTGATGAAAAAGATCACTTTTGAGTTGTTGTTTGGATAACCTGACATCGTTGCAATTATTTCCTTCAGCACAAAATGGAGGTCATGCATGGACAAATACTATCGGGCCGGAAAGTTTGAAAAAAACAGTAAGCTTCCAATAATACTGGTGATGGTTGGTGTGTTTGCCATAGCTGCTGTGTTTTTGAGTTATCTGGTTAAGGAAGTCAAAAAAGATGAGGCGAATCCGCGGCTTAGGGATATAGAAGAATTTACTGCTGTATTTAATGAATATGCCGAAAACTCCGGTATTTATCTGGAAGAACCAAAAAACTATGCCGATGTGCAGCCCTGTGATTTGCTTCTTTGCCTGCCAAACGGTGTCACAGGAACAGTGAATATCGCCAACCATCGAGATTCCAAGTACATAGCGGAAATTGGCATCAGGTATACTAAACGAGACTCTGAATGCTATATGGCGGATATAACCGATGGATTGATAAACGTATTTGCACCGGCATTGCTGACCGCTGATAAAAGTGATCTGTATTACTATTCCTTCGAAGAACAGGATTATATCGCCTACTCATATGACTCCATTATGCTGGATTGCCGTGATTGCGATGAACAGGAAACCTATTATAAAAACATAGATGATATCTACGATGCTTTTTCGGATCCCACCAAGCTTACAATTTCATCTGAGATAAAGAACGGCCAACAGGAAAAGTTGATTTTATTAGAGGTATACCGCGTTAAATACTATAAGTAAAAATTGCCCGCCATAGTATTATGGCGGGCATATCAATTTTCCTCCCACCCATGAACTAACTGTAAACAACTCCTTCATAATATTGACGGCTGTGCTCATATGGATTATAGTTATAAGCACAAGCTTGATAATACTGCTAATGGAGATTTTGAATATGAAGGACACACTTAATCCCAATGAATGGATCGTTATGGAAGCACTGTGGGCAGAAAGTCCTTCCACTCTTGGCGAAACCATTGAGCGCATTGGCGACAAGGTAAACTGGGGCTACAAAACCTACCAGTCATATGTAAACGTACTGGAAAAGAAGGGCTACGTTTCCGCCGTAAAGCGTGGGCGTGACAAGTTCTACTCTCCCGCCGTATCCCGTGAGGAGTGCATAGCCCGGGAAAGCAAAGCTATCCTTGGCAGGATGGAATCCCGCTCATTGGGCCTTATGGTAACCAGCATGGTGCGGGAGGGGGACCTTTCCAAGGGGGACAGACTGGAGCTTATGGAAATGCTGGAGCGGATGCTGAAGGAGGAGCAGGATGGAAAGAACAGTTGATATCCTCATTGAAATCAGCATTTATTCTGCTGTAATCACGGCCTTCATACTGCTGTTTCGGGCGGCGTTCAAGAAGCGCATTTCGCCAAAGGTGCAGTATGCAATGTGGCTGCTGCTGGTGCTGCGGCTGATGCTGCCTGTCACTATCGAAAGCGGCTTCCATGTGGAAAGCCTGCTGCCGGAGCAGCCTGCCCCTGTGGTACAGGAGGAAAGCATATTCGAAGCTGAAAACCCTGCTATAAATGAAATGCCCGCTGTGAACATGGCACCTGTAACCGAGGTTGCTCCTATTCAGCCCATCATTGATACTCAGGGCGAAAATACAGTTCCTCCTGTTATTTCTCAGGAAATACCTGAAAGCACAGTAGTTTCGCTCCCCGAGGTAAAGGAGCCTGCCTTCAATATTCGCTGGCGCATTGCTGCATTCTGGACATGGGTAGCAGGGGCAATGGCCTTCGGCCTGTGGATGATGATTGTGAAGCTGCGCTTTTACGAGGACATGCAGCGGCACACCACATCTGTGTCTCCCCGAGTATACGCTATATACGATGAATGCTGCGCTGCCCTCAAGGTAAAGCCCATTACAATGTGGGCGGTGGACAGGGCCATATCCCCCGGCATAGCCTTCTTCACATACCCTGTACTGCTGCTGCCCGCATCCATGGACGGTGACGAGGAAAAGCTGCGCTACGCATTCCTTCACGAGCTGACCCACAAGAAGCGTCACGATCACCACATGACCGCACTTCTCACGGCGCTCCGTATGATCTACTGGTTCAATCCCGCTGTGCACATTGGCTTTAGTGAAATGCGTGCGGATATGGAGACCGCCTGCGATGCTGACGTTATCGCATTCGTCGGCAAGGAGCAGAAGCGAGGCTACCTTACCGCCATACTGGAGCTGTTCTCCTATGCCACCCGCCCACAGCTGGGCATGAGCCAGGCAAGCTCCCGCCGCATGGCAAAG
>JAFYOP010000011.1 GCA_017547885.1 Clostridia bacterium
ACACAAAGTCTGATCCGGAGCTTCATATCCTACTACAACTCTCAACGCCCTCAATGGGCATTAAATAAGCTGACTCCCTTTGAATTCAGAAGTCAGCTCTTGTAGCTTTTTTATTGTCCGTTTTTCTTGACACAATACAAATAGGCGGTTTTGTTATTATTGACAAAACAAATAAAACAAAAGACCGTCATAAGTGACGGTCTTTGTTTGGCTGCGGAACTAGGATTCGAACCTAGACAATACGAGTCAGAGTCGTAGGTGCTACCATTACACAATTCCGCAATATCTTTAGTAAAAAGCTTTATCCCAAGATGCCGTTCGCCCCGTTATAACGCCCGCCTCTCGGCAGGTGGGTAAGCTGTGGGAGTTTCTGCTTACTTGGATAAATCCGAGTGGCATCCACCGCGCCAACGTGCAATCCCGATGTTAAACTGTGGGTTTATATCCGGAACGTGACGCACACCGCAGGATATTGGTGGGATTAGTTGGGATCGAACCAACGACCTCTACGATGTCAACGTAGCGCTCTGACCAGCTGAGCTATAACCCCTGAGCAAGTATTATTATACATGTTTTTTTGAACTTTGCAAGTATTAATTTCGTTTTATGTTTGTTATTTGCATTCCGCAGGGATGATGATATAATATTCTCCAGACAAATAGCCTACTTTCAGGCTGGCTGTTTTATTGTATATTCATATAGAAAGGAGAGGAAAATGGGCGGTTTTTTCTATGATGAGACCAACAGAGACAAGCTTATAGTGCTGTATTGCATCAAGAGCCTTGATATAGAGATGACCCGTGATCAGCTTGCGGATTTTTGTGTTGAATACGATTTGATCCCCTATTTTGATCTTCAGACCACCATTGGTGAGCTGGAGGAGAGCGGCTTGCTTGCAGCAGTGCCAAAGGCATTCGGTCAGGCATATATGCTGACAGCTGAGGGAGAGCAGGTGCTGGAAATGTTTCAGGAGCGGATACCTCAATCCCGCAGGGACATGCTGGACTTTTGTGCCAACAGGAGCCGCGACAAGATACTGCTGGATACCCAGTATTCCGCAAGGGCAAGGGAGGCATGTGACGGCGGCTATACCGTTACCCTTAAATCCATGGAAAGCAACCGCAACGTGCTGGCAATAGAAATACTGATGCCGGACACATCAACGGCAAACTCTGCCATCAGGCGCTGGCGGGAAAGCTCTGTAGACATTTACAAGTATCTTATGAACACCCTCACCGCACCAAGGTCTGAGGATAAAAAAGACAAACAGGAATAAAACAAAAGATAGAGATATGCCGGACAACATACAGAAAAAGCAATTTAATCCCGCCAAGTTTGCCCTTTATTTTTTTGAGGGCATGGTAATGGGCGTAGGGGCGGTATTGCCGGGAATAAGCGGCGGCGTGCTCTGCGTGATATTCGGAATATACCAGCCTATGATGGAGATGCTTTCCCATCCCAAAACAGGCCTGCCAAAGTACAAAAATATGATACTGCCCATAGTGCTTGGATTCCTTGCGGGATTTGTGCTGCTGGCGGGGGCGATAGCAAAGCTGGCGGCAAAGGAAGCCACCATCGTGACCTGCCTGTTCATCGGTCTTATCATAGGCACTTTGCCTGAGCTTTTCCGTGACAGCGCTCGTGACGGCAGAAACAGGGCATGCTGGGCGGCGCTGGGCATAAGCACCGCTGCGCTGCTGGCGGTATTTATGGTGATAAAGTACGGCATGCAGGTCCAGCTTACTCCCAACGTGGGCTGGTTCCTGTTCTGTGGTGCCCTTTGGGGGCTCAGCATGATAGCCCCGGGAATGACATCTTCGTCAATACTGATGCTGCTGGGGCTGTATTATCCCATGACGGCCGGAATAGCGGCAATGGAGCCCGGGGTGATAATTCCCTTTCTGCTTGGCATAGTGGCCACTGTAATTCTGCTGGCAAGGGGAATAAATGCTCTGCTCACAAAGAACTACGGCGTGGCATGCCATTGTATTATAGGCTTTGTTATTGCTTCTACTATCCCAATAATACCCACATCCTTCCGTGATATCAGGGAGCTGATATTCAGTATCGCTGCGGCGGCAATAGGATTTGCTGCGGCATATCTGCTGTCAAAGCTGGATAAGGATGACAAATAAAACAGCAAAACAAAAGGACGGCTTGGCCGTCCTTGTTGTATTTTAAAACATTATGATTGCGGGGCTTGAGCTTCCCTGTGGCGTATCTGGTAAATTCTGCGCTCTATCAGCAGAACTATTACGATTATGCCCACATAGCCGCATATGGGATACAGTATGCCTATGAGCTTATCAAAGCCGAACAGGCTGCCCGCCCATGCGATGATGGCAAGCAGTGCGGTGACAGCAGTTCTGCGGCTGTGGAGGGAAGGAATGCGGCTTTCGCCATATGCCAGTACCGCAACTATTGCGGAGAGGGATGTGCCGAACATGCCAAACAGGAGCGGAATGGCGCTGATGTATCCAAGCCTTGGGTCAATGCTCTGGGCTATTGCCAGCATGGGCAGCTGTGCTTCGGTAGCTTCCGGGTTCATGGCCATGGAGGAGAATACCGCGGCGGCGATAATGCCAAGAATAACACAGCCTAAGGCGGGGCCAAGCTTGGCGGTTTTGGGAGAAACGTACTTTGCCATAGGTACGCATACGCAGACCGCACCAAAGAAATTATATGAGATATAGGTGAGTGAAGAAAATGCCCAGTTACCCATCAGAGGGTTGGTAACAGGAGCGGGAGTGAGTACAACAGGTGCTCCGCCGTTGCGTATAAAGGCAAGTATGGCGATGATCAGCGTGGTTATGGTAAGGGTGGGCACAAGCAGGCTCAGAGCCTTTAACAGCCCGTCCAGGCCTCTGAGAGATACCAATGCTACTACTAGGCAGAACATGGCGCTGCCGATGGCATGGTGTATGCCAAAGACCTGCTCAAACAGTGCACCGCCGCCTGCGGACATTACCACGAATACTGCAAATGTAAAGAACATTTCCAGCATTGCGAATGTGCGAAGAGCGGTGGGGCTGTAAAAGCGGATAATGGCCCGGTCAAATTCTTCTGTGCCGGCGGATTTTGCAACAGCAAAAAGCAGCATGCCAAGCAGTGCAAGCGACAGCACAGCAAGTATCATGCCCAATATGCCGCGGTTAGCGTATACGCCGAAGAATTGCCACAGCTCCTGTCCTGACAGGTATCCTGCCCCCAGGTAAAAGCCCGCATAGGAAAAGGCAAGCTCGGCGGTTTTGATAGTTCTGGTGTTTTCCATAAACCTAATTATAGCACAAATACAGTAAAATGGGACAAAATATGCCCATATAAATGAAAATACATATTTGTGTGATTGTGTACAATGGCATGACTTTGTATTATAATATAATGTGGTAGTAAATAGCTGGATATACCGCATATGGTATTGGAGGAATAAATGGGCAAGGATTACGATGTAAGCGATATCAAAATAATGGAAGGGCTTGAAGCGGTGCGCATGCGTCCCGGCATGTACATAGGCAGCACCGGCATCAAGGGCCTTCACCATATGTTGTGGGAGATAGTGGACAATTCCGTTGACGAAGCCGCCAACGGCTTTGCGGATACCGTAAAGGTAACGCTGCACAGGGATCAGTCCGTTACCGTTGAGGACAATGGCCGAGGAATACCTGTGGGCATTCACGAAAAGCTTGGGGTAAGCGGAGTTGAGGTGGTATTTACTCAGCTGCATGCAGGCGGTAAGTTTGATAATGACTCCTATGGCTTCTCCGGAGGACTTCACGGCGTAGGTGCATCGGTGGTAAACGCCCTGAGTGAATACCTTGAGGTCGAGGTTTGCACCGGCGGCAGGCTGTATCGCCAGACATTCCGCAGCTACGAAGGCTCGGATGGAAAAATGGTATCCGGACGCCCCATGGCTCCTCTCGCCGAGGAAGGCCGCGTACGCCGTCAGGGCACAAAGATTACCTTCCTGCCGGACAAGCGTGTATTTGAAACCCTGGAAATGAACTTTGGCGTTATATCCAAGCGCCTTAAGGAGCTGGCCTACCTTAACAAGGGCGTTACCTTTACGCTGGAGGACGAGCGGGAGCGGGGCAATAAAAAGTCCAGCGAGTATCGCTATGACGGCGGCATCATAGACTTTGTAAAGTACCTCAGCGACGACAAGACGGCGATTTATGCCGAACCTATATATATCAGCGGGAAAAAGGATAATATCTCCGTGGAAATAGCCATGCAGCACAATGATGGCTATACCGAAAGCATATTCTCCTATGTGAATAATATTCCCACCACCGAGGGCGGCGCCCACGAAACAGGCTTCAAGGCGGCTCTTACCAAGATACTCAACGATTACTGCCGCAAGGCAGGCATACTCAAGGACAAGGACCCATCCCTTTCCGGAGAGGATTTCCGCGAGGGCCTGACGGCTGTAATATCCCTGAAGATGCGCAATGTCCAGTTTGAAGGACAGACCAAGACAAAGCTTGGCAATACCGAAGCGCGCACAGCGGTGGAATACATACTTTCCGAGCAGCTTGCCACATACCTTGACGATCTCAAAAACGGGGAAATAGCCGCCAAGATAGCGGATAA
Organism: Clostridia bacterium; assembly: GCA_017547885.1. Lineage (GTDB taxonomy): Bacteria > Bacillota > Clostridia > Christensenellales > CAG-138 > SFEL01. Next base: position 4,591 of record JAFYOP010000011.1, read on the forward strand.
GGCAGCAAAGGCGGCGAAGGTAAGGGAAGCTGCCCGCAAGGCAAAGACCATGGCCCGCGAAAAGAGCAAGCTGGAAAACGCACCTCTTGTGGGCAAGCTGTCCAGCTGTACAGGCCGTAATGCTGAGCAGAACGAGCTGTTCATAGTAGAGGGCGATTCTGCAGGCGGCAGCGCAAAGCAGGGCAGAGACAGGCGTTTTCAGGCCATACTGCCCCTTAGGGGAAAGCCTCTGAACGTTGAAAAGAAACGCCTTGATCAGGTGCTGGCCAATGAGGAGTTCCGTTCCATAATTACTGCCATGGGCACCGGCATAGGCGAGGACTTTGATATATCCGGCCTTAAATACAATAAGATAATCATACTGTCGGATGCGGATCAGGACGGCGCCCATATCCGCGCAATACTGCTCACCTTCTTCTATCGGTATATGAAGGAGCTTATAACCGAAGGACATGTTTATATAGGGCTTCCTCCCCTCTACAAGATACAGCGGGGCAAGGACGTAAAATATGCCTATTCCGATGCAGAACTTGCCAAGATGACCAAGGGTACCAAGGGATATACCCTGCAGCGCTACAAGGGTCTGGGCGAGATGAATCCCGAGCAGCTGTGGGAAACCACAATGAATCCGGAAAACCGCTCTCTGATACGGGTGGAGCTTACAGACGCAGCGGATGTGGAGCATCTGGTAACGGTACTGATGGGAGACAAGGTAGCTCCCAGAAAAGAATACATAAGCGAATTTGCAAACTTCAACAGAACGGATACTTTTGAGGACAAGGTGACCATAGAAAGCGCTGAAAGGTAAGCTATATGGCAAAAAAGAGAGACGATCAGCTCTCCTTTAGCGGAGAGACCATACTGACCAAGGGCATGGATGCGGTAATGCATGACTCCATGATACCCTATGCCGAGTATGTAATAATGGAAAGAGCCCTCCCCCGTATAGAGGATGGCCTTAAGCCTGTACAGCGGCGCATACTGTATACCATGATGGAGCTGGGACTTTCCCCGGACAAGCCCCACAGAAAAAGCGCACGTATAGTGGGCGATTGCCTTGGTAAGTATCATCCCCACGGCGATACGTCCGTATATGATGCCATGGTGCGCATGGCACAGGGCTTTAATATGCAGATGCCCATGGTAGACGGCCACGGCAACTTCGGCAGCGTGGACGGCGACTCTGCTGCTGCCATGCGATATACCGAGGCGCGTATGACTCCCGTAGCTTTGGAGATGCTTCGGGATCTCGATAAGGATACGGTAAAGTTCAGCCTTAACTTTGACGATACCTTAAAAGAACCGGATATCCTGCCCGGAAGATTTCCAAATCTCCTTGTAAACGGCACCTCCGGCATAGCCGTGGGCCTTGCAACAAATATACCTCCCCATAATATGGCGGAGGCTATTGATGCGGCTATCCTCGTATTGGATAATCCGGATGTATCTTTAGATGAAATAATGAGAGTGATGCCCTGTCCGGATTTCCCAACGGGGGGCTATATACTGGAATCTCCCGAAATACGGGCGGCATACGAAACCGGCCGAGGCAAGCTTACAGTCAGGGCAAAGACCGAAATAGAGGAGCAAAAGAACGGTAAAAAGCTTATCGTCATTACCGAGATGCCCTATCAGGTAAATAAGGCAAGGGCACTGGAGGAGATACTGCGGGTAAGCGAAGAAAAGAAGGTATTGTTCGCAGGCATATCCGGCATACGTGATGAGTCCGACAGAATGGGCATGCGTGCCGTTATAGAGGTAAAGAAGGATGCGGACGCAGATAAGATACTTCAGTATCTTTACAAGTATTCCGACCTTCAGACAACCTTTGGCGTCAATATGGTAGCCATAGCCGACGGCAAGCCTCAGACCCTTGGCGTAAGAGAAATATTAAAGCACTACATAGCCCATCAGGAAAACGTAGTTACCAGGCGTACAAAGTTTGACCTTGACGCGGCGGAGCGCAGGGAGCACATTTTGGAAGGCCTGATGGTGGCCATTGCCAATATCGACGAGGTCATTGCGCTCATACGGGCGGCAAAGTCCCCCAAGGAGGCCAGGGAGGCTCTGGTATCCCGCTTTGGCCTTACCGAAATACAGGCACAGGCCATACTGGATCTGCGCCTGCAGAGGCTTACTAACCTTGAGCGCCTTGCCATTGAAAAGGAATACAAGGAAGTTAAGCGGCAGATAAAGGAATATAAGGCTATACTTTCCTCAAAGGATAAGCTCAGGGATGTTATTCGTGCAGAGATGCTTGCCATAAAAGAAAAGTATTCTGTGCCCCGCAGAACGAAGCTTATTGCCGGCGAGGAAGAGATAGTTGTGGCCCGCGAGGACATGATAGTGGTGGACGATGCGGTGGTTGCCCTTCTTGAGGGAGGCAAGATACGCCGTATGCCAAAGCGCAATTTCTCTGCAGAACAGATCGCCGCGGAAAAGCCCCACTTCATAATGGATACCCAGACGGACAAGAAGCTGTATATGTTCACGGATATGGGCAGCTGCCTCATGCTGTCGGTGGATGAAATACCCGAGACCCGTGCCAACGCAAAGTCCGTTAACCTTAATTCCCTTGTACAGCTGGAAAAGGATGAGCGAATAATCGCCTGCTTTGACAGCGTGGCAGGGGACAGACTGCTGTTCTATACCAAAAAAGGCAACGTTAAGCTCACACCCGGTGCAGAGTATGATATACGGGGCAAGCGGACCGCCGCTATCTCCCTTAAGGATGAGGATGGCATTGTGGCCGTGGAAAAGGTCAACGGAGAAAACAGCATAATCATGATAAGCAAAGGCGGCATGAGCATACGCTTTGAAACCGAAACCGTACCCGAGATGGGCAAGTCCGCTGGTGGCGTAAAGTGTATGAAGCTGGAGGCTGATGATGAAGTAATGTTTGCCGCGCAGATCGGTGACGAGGGCGAGATACTTACAGTATCCGATCGCGGTTATGCAAAGCGCAGCCTTGCGCTGGATTATGAGATACAGGGCAGAAACGGCAAGGGCCTTAAGACATTTGATTTTAAAAAGAATGGATCAAACGGAACAGCCGTTGCCGCGGCGTTCTACGTCAGGGAGCCATACGATATAATCATCACCCAGTTCCACGGAACAGAGACCAGACTTAATACCGAAACGGTGCTCATAGAGCAGCGGGCAGGCAAGGGAATGCTTACGGTTATGGCACTGCTGGACGATATCGTAATCGGAGGACGCAAAGCGCTGTCATAAAAACATAGGGGTACTGAATACGTATATACCATCTTTCACACAAGGCGAAGGACGGTAGTAAGAATGAGAGTATCCATAGACGAAAACACCGCATATATCAGCGGTACGCTGGCGGGCGTACCGGAGCTGGACCATCAGCTGTACGGAGAGGATTTTTACAGGGCATCTTTGCTGGTTCCCCGCCTCAGCGGTACAATAGACTGTATACCTGTAACCATTCCGGGGCGGCTGCTGCTCAGCATGCCGCAGGAAGGGGACAGGATAGCCGTATCGGGGCAGCTGCGTTCTTATAATCGCCATGGCGAGCATGGAAACAGGCTGTGTGTAACCTTGTTTGCAAGATGCATACAGCCCATGTATAATGAAGCGGCGCCGGAAAACTATCTTACGCTTACGGGTTATCTGTGCAAACCGGCGGTGTTCAGGACTACGCCATTTATGCGGGAGATAGGAGATATACTTATCGCCTGCAATAGGTCATTCAACAAATCCGATTATCTTCCCTGTATCGCATGGGGAAGAAACGCTCGCATGGTCAGTGAAATGCCTGTAGGCAGCAGGCTGAGGATAGAGGGCAGGATACAAAGCCGCAGGTATCAGAAAATGCTTCCGGACGGTACCGCGCAGGACAGAACCGCACACGAGGTATCTTGTTCATCAATAGAACTGATATGATTTTCGTACGAACGGACGAAAGATAAAACCATAAAGGAAAGCAATATGGCAATGGATGGACTCAGCCTTGCGGCGGCCGTGGCGGAAGCCCGGGCGCTTGTTGGAGGCAGGATAGACAAAATACAGCAGCCGGATAAGGATGAGCTTGTGCTGGCAGTAAGAAGCGGGGGAGAAAACTATCGTCTGCTTCTTTGTGCGTCTCCTGAGCATTGCAGGCTTCAGCTTACCGGCGTAAAAAGGGAAAACCCAATCGAAGCCCCTGCTTTTTGCATGCTTCTGAGAAAGCGGCTTTCGGGCGGGCGCATTCTTTCCATAGATCAGCCTAACCTTGATCGTTCTGTTTATATTTCCATAGAGGTGCAGAATGACCTTGGGGATATGGTGCCGTATACCCTGTGCGCTGAAATAATGGGAAAGTATTCCAACATTATTCTCATAAGCGAAAAGGGCATCATAATGGACGCAATAAAGAGGGTTGGCGTGGGTATGTCCAATGTTCGCACCATACTTCCCGGCCTTGAGTACGTTGCCCCGCCATCACAGGAAAAGGCAGACCCAATGCAGGCGGATTCTGCTGATTTTTACGATGTCATCAGCGGATCGATGCGCCCGGACAAGGCGCTGTCCGCGAGGTTCTTTGGCCTTGCGCCGTCTGTTGCCGCAAAGCTTCTGGACAGCGTTACAAAAGGGAGAGGCTGGGAGGAGCTTACTGAGGAGGAACGCCAAAATGCAGCGAGTGAGTTCTGCAAGTTCTATAGAGAATTGGATGAGGGCAGTTTTAATGCTGCTATGATAATAGACCATGAGGGTGAGCCCGAAGGTGTCCTTCCGTTTATTCCATATGGATGCGAATATCGTGAGATGGAATCCATTGGAGAGGCGCTGGACAGCTTTTATGCTGAAACCGATATTATTCAGCGCATGTGCAGGCAGGGTGCAGGCATACGCAAGACCCTGCAGAATAATATTGAACGATGCAAAAAGAAGCTTGCCATGCAGGATGAAGCAATAAGCTCAGAAGGGGATATCGAAAAGCTCAGGCTGTATGGTGAGCTGCTTACGGCAAACGCATATGCGCTGCAGCAGGGCAGCAGCGAGGCGGCTGTGTACAATTACTATATGGATCCTCCCGAGCCAATAGTGATACCGCTGGATTCCCGTCTGTCACCCAATGATAATGCCCAGAAATACTATAAAAAATATCAAAAGGCAAAGGCTGCAAGGGATATGGCCGCAGAGCAGCGGGAGAAGACCCTGGAGGAGCTTGAGTATCTTGAAGGGCAGCTGGACAATCTGGATAAATGCACCGGGGATTCAGAGCTCAGGGAGCTTTCAGACGAGCTGGTGAATGAAGGATACATAAAGCGCCCCAAAGGCAAGGTGCAGCGGCTGCCTGCATCAAAGCCCATGTGCTTTGTTTCGTCGGACGGAATAGAAATATACGTGGGCAAAAACAACCGCCAGAATGATATGCTTACCCTGAAGCTTGCAGGCCCGAGGGATATATGGATGCATACCAAGGAAATTCCCGGCTCCCACGTTATAATAAAGGCGGAAAACCCTCCAAAGCAGACGCTGTATGAAGGTGCGCTGCTTGCGGCGTATTACAGCAAAGGCCGTGGCGGCGAGAATATCCCGGTGGATTATACCGAAAAGCGCTACGTAAAAAAACCCTCCGGGGCAAAACCAGGTATGGTGATATATACCACTAACCGCACAGCCTATGTTACCCCCGACCCGGCCGAGGTAAAGGCTATAAGACAAAAAGCATAACAGTAAAACAGGCGTTTCCGTACAAAATGGAGACGCCTGCGTTATTTTGCGGCAATATACCGAATAGGCATATAAAAAACGCCGGAGGGTGGCAGTATGAAACGAGCAATTATAATTATTTTATGCTGTGTGCTGTTTATGTTTGTGCTGGCAGGGTGCGGCAAAGAGAAAACAGCCGCTGTATTTGAAGAGAACAGCGAAAGCGGCATGCGCCGTACAACGCTGTATTTTGCCACGGAGGATGGCTATGTTGTACCAGTAATGAAGAAAATTCCATGGGAAGAGGGAATAGGAAAGGCGGCGCTGAGTTATCTTGTATCCGGAGCTGATAACGACCGAAGCGCATCTGCCATGGGACTGAAAACCGTGATACCGGAGGGAACACAATACACCCTGCGTATAGGCAATGACAAGCAGGCAACGCTGGACCTTATAGGCTGCAAGCCTCATGATTCAAAGGAAGATGAGCAGGCTATGGTAGTTGCTGTGGTAAATACGCTAAGTGAGTTTGATTCCATAGAAACAGTTAAAATAACAGTGGACGGGAGTGAGAAAAATACGCTTCCAAACGGTACGGATATATCAAAACCAATGAGTGAGTTTTCGCTGAATGTGGAGGATGGGGAACTGCCTGTGTCGGGAACGGCGAATAAGCTGACTTTGTATTTCCCCAATATAACCGCAAGCCTAAATATTCCGGTTACCCGTTATATTGATAAAGTACCGTCATTTGCTGCTGCGGTTCAGGAGCTTGTGAAGGGGTCTGCGGACAGCAGGCTGCTGAATTGTTTCCCAAACGGCACAGAGCTTGTCAGCGCGTATATTTACGATGGCATTGCATCGGTGGAGTTTAATCAGGCTTTTGCAGAGATAGAGCAGGCGGAAGGAAGGCTTGAAGCAGCACGGGACGCCATATATCTGTGCGCCAATGAATTTGAAGAGGTTTATGGGGTGGATATATTGGTTGAAGGAAAGGAATACAGCCTGCATACCCAAGCAGTATCGGCTCCGGTGTATGTAAATGAATTCAGATAGAGTGGAAATACACGGCGGCCTGTGTTAGAATATCCATGGCGATTTTTTACAAAAGGAGCAACAAAAATGAAGCTTATAATAGCATCCAACAATGCCCATAAGGTAACCGAGATAAAGGCCATATTGGGAGATTACTATGAGCAGATACTGTCCCTCAGGGATGCCGGCATAGAGATAGACGTGGAAGAGGATGCGGATACCTTTGAAGGCAATGCCCTCAAAAAAGCATCCGAAATATTTGACGCAGTGGATGCGGATGCAGTGCTTTCTGATGACAGTGGCCTTGAGGTGGATGCACTTGGCGGTGCTCCCGGCGTGTACAGCGCCCGCTATGCGGGAGAAGGCCATGACGACGCTGCAAACAATGCCAAGATACTTGAAAACATGAAGGATGTGGCCGATGAAAAGCGCTCCTGCCGCTTTGTAAGCGCTGTCGCGCTGGTACGCAAAGATAAGCAGCCTATAGTTTTGCGGGGCACAGTGGAGGGGATGCTGCTGCGTGCTCCTCAGGGAGAAAACGGATTTGGCTACGATCCGCTGTTCTTCTATGAGCCTTTTAATAAGTCATTTGCAGAGCTTACTGCTGATGAAAAGAACGCCGTAAGCCACAGAAAGAATGCACTGGAAGCTTTGCGTGCCGTTCTTGAGCAGGAAAAGTAAATGCGCATAGGAGTAGTAAGCGATACCCATGGTGATGAATTTGCTATCGCCGAGGTATTAAAGACCGCGGGAAAGGTGGATGCATGGATACACCTTGGAGATAATCTGAGAGACGCGCCCGACTTTGGCAAAAACGGAGCTCAGGTATTTTCAGTATCCGGCAACTGTGATTTTTTCGGTGATACAGAGCAGGTAATACATCTTGACGGCATGAGGATATTTGCCTGCCACGGACATACATACGGTGTGGACTCAGGTACGGCACGCCTCAGCTACAGGGCGCAGGAGCTTGGGTGTACGGTGGCTCTGTACGGCCATACCCATGTGCCGGATATAGATGAGTACCCGGACATTCTGATACTCAACCCCGGCAGCCCAACAAAGCCGCGGCGCGGGGCGCCTTATACCTTTGCCATGCTGACCACTGACGGCAAAGGGTGGGCAGATTCCGAAATAATAAGAATATTCTAAAGCTAAAGGCACGGATAAACCGTGCCTTTGTCTTATTTAACCTTGATGGACTGTATTCCGCTTTTCATAACAAGCTTGCGCAGGAAGGGATGATACATAAAGGGACACTTGAGAACCTTTAAACCAAGCTTCAGGCGCAGCTTTAATGTTTTTATGCGGTACTTGGCCGCGGGAGCTGATGTGCCAAGCGCTGAGGACAGCATGTCGGCGCTTTCCATGGCATAGCTTATTCCCTCAAGGGAGCTGGGACTAATAAAGCCTGCTGCCTCGCCTATGAGGAATGCATTGCCTCCGCCGATACAAAAGTCATTAAAGGACCTCGGCCTCAGCACCATACAGGCCTCGGTTTTTATCGCTGATTCAACAGGGAACCCCATATCCCGCAGCTTTTTCTTTTGCTCTTCAAAACGCTTTCGGGATCCATCCACAGGAAATGCACCGCCGAATATAAAGTATTGGTCCTTTGAAATAGACCATGAGCAGCAATCGCTGGTATCTGGGTCAAATATGCAGGAATAGAAAGGAGTTTGATTATCACACACAAACCACTGCTGTATGGCGGTATAGCGACGCAGCTTTTTGCCGGGGAAAAGCTTATTGCGCACTATGGAATTGGCTCCGTCCGCACCAACGATGTATTTTGCTGTAACGGAGCAACGAGTACCATTTTGACTATACTCAATGGAATAGCCGCCATCCGTGGGGGTAACATCCATGCATAGACCTTCTATTTGTTTTACATGGGAAGGTATCATACTGCACAACCACATGTCGAATTTATGTCGGTCCATATTCATATAGCAGCGCTGATAATGCCGTATTAGGCCTGAGCGCAGGTCTATGGTCTTTACAGAGAATATCTGGGGGTCTACCAATACATCCTTAGGAAGGGTTATGTCGTATCGGGAGAGGGCTCTTTGAGCATCAGGCGCAAGAAGACCGCCGCAAGGCTTTTCAAATCCGCCGGGAGCATCTTTCTTTTTATCTATTATAACTGTGCGAATGCTGCTGCCCACAAGCCGTGCCAGCGTGGCTCCGGCAGGACCGGAACCTATTATGGCAAGATCATAGTCAAAAGGCATAGCTATAAATTACCTCCGTAAAACAGAAATAAAGCTGTGGATTATACCACAGCTTTATTATACGGGGTTTGGAGGTGCCTTTCAACGGCTGGGGATTATGCCCAGTCACGCCACTTTATCAGCCTCTTTTCAAAGTAAGCTACGCAGTAATACATAATGGCTGCCAATACGCACAGTATCACTATGCTGGCCATTACAAGGTCCAGCTTGAATACCTGGCTGCCATATACGATAAGATAGCCAAGCCCTGCCCGCGATACAAGATACTCGCCTACGATCACGCCTACCCAGCTCATGCCCACGCTTATCTTAAGGGCGCTCATTATGGTGGGAATGGATGCGGGAAGTACAACCATTGTCAGTATTTGAATACGGCTGGCGTCTAAGGTACGCATAAGGAGCTGCTTTTCATCGGTTATTTCATTAAAGCCTGCCAGCACGGTCATTACAGTAACTATAAGGGAGATAAGCAGGCCCATTATAATGATGCTTTTTATTCCTGCCCCAAACCAAACGATCAGTATGGGGCCAAGGGCTATCTTGGGCAGGGCGTTAAGTACAACAAGATACGGATCCAGTATTCTGGCAAGGGAACGGCTCCACCATAGTATTACTGCTATCAGTGTGCCCAGTATTGTGCCAAGAACAAAGCCTACCACGGTTTCAAGCATGGTTACGGCAATATGATGAAAAAGCTCGTTGTCGCCGTATAATCTTATTATGGTATCCCATACACGGGAAGGCGAACTCATAATGAAAGGATCTATCCAGCCCAGCCTTGCCGCAAGCTCCCACAGCGCAACGGCGGCGATGAGTATGAAATACCTGAAAAAACTCACGGTGCGGTTTTGCCGGCGAATTCCTCTGAGATAGATGATATGCTCCTGTGACATGGCGTTAGTGTTCATGGTCTATCTCCTTCCATATGATATCAAAGTAGTCCTTGAATTCCGGGCTGTTGCGTCTTTCAAGGGGAGTATTGCCGGCGGAAAGTGTTATTTGATGTTCGGCTTTTATGCGGGCGGGACGGGAGGAGAAGACAAGTATACGGTCGCTCATGGATATAGCCTCGGATATATCATGGGTAACAAGTATTGCGGTTTTCCCTTCGTTGCGTATTATGCCGTACATTTCGTCACAGGCCTTCAGACGGGTTTGATAATCCAGTGCGGAAAAGGGTTCATCCAAAAGCAAAAGCTCGGGAGAGCATGCCAGAGTGCGTATCAACGCAACTTTCTGACGCATACCGCCGGACAGCTGACGGGGGTAGCTTTTTGTAAAGTCACTCAGCCCGTATGTATCCAGCAGGCTAAGGGCAAAGGCACGAGTGTTGTCATCGAGAATCCTCTTTACCTGTAAACCCAGCAATACGTTGCCCTCCACTGTGCGCCAATCCAGCAGATGATCCCGCTGCAGCATATAGCCGGGGCGGTGGTTGCTGTGCAGAATGATCTTTCCATGACTGGGTTCCATAAGTCCTGCGATCATTGAGAGTATGCTGGTCTTGCCGCAGCCGGAAGGGCCGACGATGGACAAAAACTCACCGCGATTAATGCTGAACGTAATATTATCCACCGCCAAAGTTTCACCGGTGGGCTGATGATATGTAAGGCCAACGTTGTCTGCTTCAAGCAAAATTTCAGCCATATTAAGCCTCCGTTTTAATTTATACATCAATGTATTCGCTGTAACCTTTTGTTGTGCGGGAAACAAATACATTTATACTGCGTAAAATATAAGGAGAAGGGAGGGGTAAGATGCAGAAAAGGCCATCCATGGTATATATCAGAAGGCGATGCTGCAGAAGAAGAACAATCAGGTGCTGTACGGTGTTTATGATATTGCTGATATTGATGCTTTGCTTGAATATAAGGCTGGTATGGTCGCTTGTTTGGGCAGGGGTGTTTACCTGTGCATTCCGGCTGTTTGTTATAGGCAGGTATCTATAATTAATACGAAAAACCAAAAAAATAAATGAGCCGGTCGCAAAGACCGACTCATGCACAATGTCTTAATGACTGATTAGACGCTGCGCTGAACCTTGCCGGAACGAAGGCAACGAGTGCAGACGTTCATCTTGCAGGGGGTACCATCAACAACAACGCTTACGCGCTGAATATTGGGAGCCCATGCGTGCCTGGTTTTCCTGTTGGAATGACTTACCCTATTACCGGACATCATACCCTTATTGCAAACCTCACAGAACTTACCCATGTATTTACACCTCCTTACCGACAGTAAGCATATTGCTAAAATCAAACAGTGCTATTCTAACACAAGGTAATGTGTTTTGCAAGTAGAAAATACACTGTAAATGGATATATTTTTTAATAAAGAAGGGCTTCGCTGCCGCTTTTATCCACTATGTACCAGGAACCGTCCCGCATGGATACCGCAAATCCATCCATAAAGCTGCCGGGATCAGAGTAGCGATAGTCAATTTTCAGCGTGCCAGCGATGTCGATATATCCCCACAGTCCTTCGGCGTTCTTTACAGCGGCCATACCGTTTGAGAAGGAACGAGCCTCCATGTACTGAGGAGCTATTGCTGTAACACCCATGTCATTGATAAATCCCCACAGGCCTTCTTCACGTATGGCGGCATAGCCTCCCGAAAATGGCAGAGCCGCGGAATAAGTCTTGCGGAATGCGCTCTTGCCGTAACGGTTCATAAAGTAACAGCTGCCATTGTCATCTATAAGGGCAAAATCCTCACAGAATCCTTCGCCGGAGGTGCCGCTGTTAAGGGTTATGCGAGGCTCACCCAGCTTGTCTATTATGTATCCCTTGGAAGAAAGAGTCACAAAGGCTAAATCATTGCTGAAGGGATTGGCGGATGACCATTTTTCCGTGATGGCAATATTGCCAGCAACGTCAATATATCCATAGGAAGAGGCGGAACGCACTGCCGCTCTACCGCAGCTGAAGGGCCCAACTTCCCGGTAGGTGTAGTTTATAACTACATTTCCGTTCTGATCTATAAAGCCCCATTTGCCGTCCTGCTCTACTCCGGCATAGCCTTCGCTGAAGGAGGATACGTTGGACCATATTGGCTCGGCTATCCATGCTCCGGACCTGTTGATAAGTCCGTATAGGCCGTTCTGGGCGGCAAAGGCTACATTGCCTTCAAATTCTTTTGCAGCGGAATAAACGGGCAGTATCACGATTTCGCCGGAGGTGTTTTTATATCCCCACAGGTTATTGGCCATGTATGGGATAAGCCTGCCGGAACCGGGGGTAACAACGGTCTGGGGCGTAGGTGTGGGAGCTGCGGCTATGATTGCCGCTGCTTCCTCGTCTGCGATGCGCTGTTCCTCTTCCATGAGCACATTTGCACCGCCGCCGTTATAAAGCAGACCGTATCCCAAAGAACATACAAGAATCACTATTATTATGCTGCCGTATACCGACAGCAGGGGCTTGCGCCCTTTTTGCGTGCGATGCCTTTCCATGAAGCTACTGTTCCTGATTCTCAAGAACTATACTTATGAATCTTTCGGCAGCGGCAGAAAGGGGAACGCCTTCCAGAGAGATAAGGCCAATGCCGCGGGAGGGCATGGGCTCTGCAAGGTCTATTTCAAACAGCTCACCGCTGTTGATGGCAGCCGCAGCAAACTCAGACGTAACGCAGGCTATGCCAAGACCTATTTTGGCAAACTCCACCAGCAGACTATGAGCGCCCAGCTCAATTTCAGGATGCAGCGTTATGCCGCTCATAGCTGCAAAATCGTCAAGATATTTGCGGGAGTTGGATGCCTGCTCAAGCAATACCAGGGGTTCGCGGGCAAGCTCTGCCATGGTGACCTGACGGCCCTTAAGGTGAGCGAATCTATCGGATGCCACAAAGGAATCATGTACCTTCAGTACATCCCTTACGCACAGGGCGCTGTCCGCTACAGGCAGGTTTACAAGGGCAATATCTACCTTGCCTACCTTCAGCAGTTCAATGGTATCGGGGGTGGTGCGGTTGGTAACCTGAAGCTGTACTTCGGGATATTCCGTGTGGAACTTTTCAAGATAGGGCAGCAGGAAAAACTGACACAGAGTGTCGCTTGCGCCTATCATCAGACCGCCGGACTGAAGGGTGCGCATACGGTTCAGCTTGTCCTCTGCGGCAGAAATAAGGCTGATAGCCTTATCTGCATAGCTGTACAGCATGCGGCCTTCGCTGGTGAGGGTTATGCCGCGGCTGGTGCGGGTAAACAGAGTGCAGCCCAGCATGTACTCCAGCCTGTGCATGGACTGGCTTATTGCGGGCTGGCTAACATAGAGTTCTCTTGCGGCGTGAGAAAGACTTCCGCAGCGGGCAACGGTGCAGAATATGCTGTAGAGATCCAGATCGGCCGGCATGATATATCCTCCTGTAAAGGGTTGTTGGTTCAAATAGTTACGTTAGAAGTATTGCTCAAAGAGCAAATATTTGCTAATATTATACAAAGCATAAGAAATACTTATTATAATTTTTAATTATATAGCATTTATATATAGTTTGCAATCGAAAATCTATAGGATATGGAATATTTAGATAACAAGCGATAAATATACTTAAATATTCATGCGAAGTTGAGAAATTTTTTATTAATGCATGAAGGTTTGCAATAAGGCTTATTTGCAGGGTGATGTTAGTTGATAAAAACAAATTTTATACTTTAGGATAAAATGGGGAAGATTATGGCTCACTATGACTGGAAAGAACTGTATAACAGTATAGATGGCTGCTCAAAATGCAGATTATGCGAAAAGCGAAGTAATATAGTTATAGGCGAAGGTGATCCTAACGCAGCTATTATGTTTATCGGCGAGGGTCCCGGAAGGGAAGAAGACGAGACCGGAAGACCCTTTGTGGGAGCTGCCGGCAGGCTGCTGGAAAAGATGATAGGAGCAATTGGTTTCGAGCGCAATGAGGTATATATTGCCAATATAGTAAAGTGTCGCCCGCCGGGAAACCGAACTCCGGAACTCAGCGAGGCGGAAGCATGCCTGCCGTATCTGAGGGCACAATTTGCTCTTATAAGACCAAAGATAATAGTTTGTTTAGGTGCTACGGCGGCAAAATACATATACGACGAAAACGTGCGTATCACCCGCGACAGAGGCTGCTGGAAGCAGAGTAAAGGCGTATGGATATTACCTACATATCACCCGGCGGCGCTTCTTCGGGATGAGAGCAAAAAGCGTGAAGCCTGGGAGGATATGAAAAAGCTCAGGCAAAAATATGATGATATGTCACAGAATGCTTGAATAAGCTGCCGAAATAGTGCTATAATTAAGCGTTGATAATTCTCAGGAGGGTATAAACCTATGTCCGGACATTCCAAATGGGCCAATATTAAAAATAAAAAGGAAAAGACTGACTCTCAGCGCGGCAAGATATTCACCAAAATAGGCCGTGAGATCGCCATAGCTGTTAAGGAAGGCGGCAGTGATCCTGCCAACAATTCCAAGCTTAGAGACGTTATTGCCAAGGCAAAGGCAAACAATATGCCTAACGATAACATCACTCGTTCCATCAAGAAGGCTGCGGGTGAACTTGGCAGCGTAAACTACGAAGAGATCACCTATGAAGGCTACGGCCCCGGCGGCACTGCAGTTATAGTTGAGGTTGTTACCGATAACCGCAACCGTACCGCAGCAGAGATTCGCCACATCTTCGATAAGAGCGGCGGCAGCATGGGCGCCAGCGGCTGCGTATCCTGGATGTTTGACAAGAAGGGCCTTATGGTGGTTGAGCGCAGTGCATCCATCGATGAGGACGAGCTGATGATGGAAGCTCTGGACGCAGGTGCAGAGGACTTCAATGCGCTGGATGATGTATACGAAATCTATACTTCCCCCGCAGATTTCTCCGTTGTGCGCGAGGCTCTTGAGGGAAAGTACAGCTTCATTTCCGCTGAGATCGGTATGTTCCCCCAGAATACCGTAGACGCCACCAATGATGCCGAGCTGGTAGAAAAAATCGTCAAGATGCTGGATCGCTTCGACGATGATGACGATGTTCAGGAAGTATACCACAACGTAACCCTCCCCGAAGAGGAAGACGAGGACTGATATCAGCTGTAACCTAAGGCCGAGGCATTTTGCCCCGGCCTTGTTTTATGGAGTTTTTCCTTCATGTGAAATATGCGATGCAATTCCTGCATCTTTTACCTGAATCATTGCCAAAATAAAGGCTGTTTGGTAAAATAAATGCAATTGAAACAGCGACTGCCATCAGTTTAAACCCTGTAGAGGAGGCTTGATATATGCGCATTCTTATCACAAACGATGACGGTATCCATGCAGAGGGTATCAGAGCACTTGCATGCCGTCTTAGCTACGAGCATGAGGTAATAGTAGTGGCACCGGACAGTGAGCGCAGTGGCGCCGCACATTCCATAACCCTTACTGCGCCTCTTAGGGTTCGCAAGGCTTCCATTCCGGGGGCTCCGCAAGTTGAAGCATACAAAATAAACGGTACTCCGGCAGATTGCGTTATTCTTGGATGCCGTGCGCTGGATATCAAGCCTGACCTTATACTCTCAGGAATAAACCATGGATATAACCTTGGGGTGGATGTGCATTATTCTGGAACGGTAAGCGCCGCAATGGAGGGGGCAATGCAGGGCATACCCGCCATGGCCATATCAATGGAAAGTTTTACGGCGACTGACTTTTCAGTGCCTGCACGTATAGCCGCTGAATTGATACCCGGGTTTATGCAAAGCGGATGCAAGCTGTTTAATGTCAATGTTCCGGATAAGCCTTATGAAGAGCTGAAGGGCATAAAGTATACAAGACTTTCTGACAGAACTTATTTTTCTCCCTTTGAGAAGCGCAAAGACCCCAGAAATATCGACTATTACTGGTGGCCCTGCAGGGCAGAATACGATGGGGATCCTCAGGCTGATAACGATGAACGCTGGACAAATGAAGGATATGTTTCCGTTACACCCATAATGACCAACAGCACTGATGAAGCTGCACTGTGCGGAATAAGAGGCAAAAAGGAGCAATAATAATGGAAAGCATAGATCTGATGGCCAGAATAAATGCCAACTATAACTCTTTCAGCAAAGGACAGAAGCTGCTTGCCAACTATATCGTGGATAACTATGACAGGGCTGCTTTTATCACTGCATCCCGCATGGGAAGAACGGTGGGCGTAAGCGAATCTACCGTAGTGCGCTTTGCTTATGCATTGGGCTATGATGGCTACCCTGAGCTTCAGCGTTCGCTTCAGGAGATGATCCGAAACCGCCTTACCACGGTACAGCGTATACAGCTTACCTCTGATTTGGAGCAGGATGAGGTGCTTTCAACAGTACTGAAAGCGGATATTGGAAATATTCGTTCTACGATAGAGTCGGTGGATACCGGGGTGTTTAATACCGTAATAGATAATATGCTCAAAGCTCGCAGATTATATCTTGTGGGTATCAAGAGTGCGGCGCCTCTTGTCCAGTTCTTTGGGTACTATCTTAATTTCATACTGGAAGATGTAATGGTGGTCACCTCTATGCAGAGTGACGTATACGAAAGCATGCTGAGGATAGGAGAAGGGGACATGTGCATCGGCATAAGTTTCCCAAGATATTCTTCCCGCACTGTAGATGCGCTGAAGTTTGCCAAGGACAGGGGAGCGTATGTTGCTGCCGTTACCGACAGCATGTTTTCTCCTATTGCGGAGCTTGCTGACAGCGTGCTTATTGCCCGAAGCGATATGGCATCCTTTGCGGATTCTCTGGTTGCCCCGCTCAGCCTTATCAATGCAATAATAGTTGGCGCCGGTTTGCGGCGTAAAACTGCCGTATCCGAGTGCTTGAGTCAGCTGGAAGGAATCTGGAAGAGCCAGAAGGTATACATTGGTTCAAAGAGTGAGGATGTAGAGGACTGATGAAATCTGTTGCTGTAATAGGCGGAGGCCCCGCTGGCATAATGGCTGCTGCCATGGCTGCACAAAATGGCCATAACGTAAAGCTGTTTGAAAAAAACGAAAAGATAGGCAAAAAGCTGTATATAACCGGCAAAGGACGCTGCAATATCACCAACGACTGTGATATTGAGGATTTCTTTTTGAATATTCCCAGAAATCCTAAGTTCCTTTACAGTGCATTATATGGCTTTACCAATGTGGATATAGTTTCCATAATCAATTCCATGGGTGTGCCGACAAAGGTGGAGCGGGGTAAGAGAGTATTTCCCGTATCGGATAAATCCAGCGATGTTATAAAGGCGCTGTCCAGATACCTTGACAGGAGCGGGGCAGAGCTGTGTCTTAATTCAAACGTAAAGGCTATCAAAAAAACAGAAGGCGGATTTGAGCTGAATATCAACGGTGAAGTTCGGACCTTTGATGCTGTAATACTCTGTACAGGCGGTGCGAGCTATCCGACTACCGGTTCAAACGGAGCGGGGTATGCTTTTGCCGGGGAGATGGGACACACCGTGACGGATATACGTCCCTCGCTTATACCCCTTGCAACGGTGGAGCAGTGGCCCGCAGAGCTTACGGGGCTTTCCCTGAAGAACGTAACCCTTCGCGCCTACAATAAAAAAGGCAAGCAGGTATATGAAGAACTTGGTGAAATGCTGTTTACCCATTTTGGCGTTTCGGGTCCTTTGGTGCTCAGTGCCAGCAGTCGTATAGCGGATGATCCTGCCGGAGCTGTGCTTACATTGGATATGAAACCGGGTCTTACTCATGAAGAGCTGGACAGGCGCATTCTCAGGGATTTTGAAAAGAGCATTCGCAGACAGCTGATAAATTCTCTTTCGGAGCTTTTGCCCTCCCGCATGATACCAATAGTTGTAGAGCTCTCAGGTGTTCCCGGAGATACTCCGGTCAACTCTGTGACCCGCGGAATGCGTGAGGCGCTGGTTTCCACCCTTAAGTGCATAAAGCTTACGGTGGATCATGCACTGCCCGTCGAAGAAGCCATAATAACCCGGGGCGGCATTGCGGTAAAAGAAATAAACGCTTCCACAATGGAGTCAAAGCTTGTACCCGGGCTGTATTTTGCCGGCGAATTGATAGACATTGACGGATATACTGGTGGATTTAATCTGCAAATAGCATATTCTACCGGTGCACTTGCCGGGCGTTCAGTATAGGAGGTATATATATTATGAAGAAGTTTCTTAACATCGCCATAGACGGCCCTGCGGGAGCGGGAAAAAGCACTATAGCCAAGGCTGTTGCAAAGGAACTTGGCATATTATATCTGGATACCGGAGCAATGTATCGCGCGCTGGCGCTGAAGGCTATAAGGGAAGGTATAGACCCCAATGACAGGGATAGGGTTATACCATTGCTTGAGCGTACCGAGATATTTGCCAAGAATATCGACGGCGTTCAGCATACCTATCTGGACGAAGAGGATGTATCCGGCCTTATTCGCACAAATGAAATATCCAAGGGAGCTTCTGATATCAGCGCAATTCCTGCAGTGCGTATCAAGCTTGCCCAATATCAGCGGGACATTGCCCATGCATCTGACGTTGTAATGGATGGACGCGAGATAGGCTCTTACGTTATACCCGAATGCGAACACAAGTTTTATGTAACCGCATCTGTTGATGAAAGGGCCAGGCGCAGGCTTAAGGAGCTCAGGGAGCGCGGACAGGATATGAATAAGTCGGTGGAAGAGATGGCGGCGGAAATTGCTCAGCGCGACCACAACGACAGTACCCGCGAGTTTGCTCCCCTTAAGCGTGTGCCGGATGCGATACTTGTGGACACTACCGACCTTACAATAGAAGAAGCTGTTGCAGCGGTTATGAATGGCATAAGCCGGGAGGAGCGCTGATAAGTGCTGTACTATATTTTAAGATACTTGCTGTGGCCTGTATTCACCATCATATTTAAGCCGGTGGTATACAACAGGGAAAACTACAGGGTAAAGGGAAAGGCTATATACGTTGCAAATCACTGCTCCTTGCTGGATCCTGTTGCAATAGCCTTTACTTGTCCTAGAATAGTTCATTTTATGGCAAAAAAAGAGATTTTTGCAGGCCCGGGCAAGCTGTTTTTTAAGTCGCTGCTGGCTTTTCCGGTAAATCGTCATACTGCGGATATTGCCTCCCTTAAGCAGGCGATGGAGGTACTGAACAACGGCAAGGCCTTTGGAATATTCCCCGAGGGCAAGCGGTCTGTTACCGGGGAGATAGACGAGCTGGAAAAGGGAACTGCTTTTATTGCTCTGAAATCCGGCGCTCCGGTTATACCTTTGTATATTGATCCTGAAAGCTATGCAAGAACGAATATACGCATCATTGTAGGCAAGCCCATAAGCCGTGATGGAATGGAAGGACTGAGCCGCAGTGAAAGCCTTGATGAATTTATGAGTCGAATAGAAACTGCCCTTAAGGATCTTCGTACTGAACTGGAGGAGAAGAACATTGCAGCTTGTAATCGCTGAAAACATAGGCTTTTGCTTTGGCGTTGAGCGGGCTATCGACATAGCCCGTAAACAATGTGAGGAACATGGAAGCGTATATACCTACGGAGAGCTGATACATAATTCTGATGTTATACAGGGCCTTAAAGATGAGGGCATAATACCTGCTGAAACTTTGGCGGAAATACCAAGAGGAAGTACAGTTATAATTCGTTCCCACGGAGTGGGCCCTGCGGAGATAGCGGAATGTGCCGAGCGGGGACTTAATGCGGTGGATGCCACCTGCCCGTTTGTTAAGCGTATTCATCAGATAGTCAGCGAATACAGCGAAAAAGGATACTCAATAGTTGTATTTGGCACAGCCGGACACCCGGAGGTGAAGGGTATTGAAGGATGGAGCAGAAATGCCCGGATAGTATCAGGCCCGGAGCAGGCGGCAGCGCTTGAATATGCCGAAAAGATATGCCTTGTATCACAGACCACGGCAAACGCCGAGGAGTTCAGTAAAACGGAGGCTGTGGTAAAGGAAAAATGCGCTGAGCTTTGTACCTTTAATACCATATGCAAAACCACCGGCCTGCGCCAGCAGGAAGCACAGGAACTCAGCAAAAAATGCACCAGAATGATAGTTGTTGGGGGGCATCATAGCGCCAACACAAAAAAACTGTGTGCAATATGTAAAAAGTACTGCAAAAACGTAGATTCTATCGCAAAAGTAGACGAACTTACCCTTGAAAATATTGATATTAATGATATAATAGGGTTTGTTGGAGGCGCATCGACGCCGAAATGGATAATATTGGAGGTTATTAAAAGAATGAGCGAACTGGAAAAGACGATGGCTGCAAGCCCCGTAGAAGAAAACGTAGAGGCGGTAGCAGCAGCTGCCGTCCAGGAATCCGTTGCCGAGAATGCCGAGCCCGCTGAGCTCAGCTTTGAAGAAGTGTTTGAGAAGACACTGGTACGCATCAGGAACGGACAGATTATCAAAGGTTCCGTCGTACAGATAGTTGACGGCGAAGTATGCGTAAACATCGGCTACAAATCCGACGGATTTATTCCACGCAACGAGTTCTCTTCCGACGCCGAGGTTGATCCTGCCGAAGTAGTTAAGGTAGGCGATGAGATCGAGGTTGAGGTTATAAAGGTTAACGACGGCGAAGGCAACGTACTGCTTTCCCGCAAGAACGTTGAGAGCAAGAAGCTGTGGGACAACCTTATGCAGGACGAAGAAAACCTGCAGGACAAGGTGTTCGACGCTGTTGGCAAGGAAGTTGTTAAGGGCGGCCTGATTGCCAACATTAACGGCATCCGTGCTTTCGTTCCCGCTTCCCAGCTGTCCACCAAGTACGTTGAGAACATTGCCGAGTTCGTAGGCAAGGAGCTCAAGGTTAAGGTTATCGAAGTTGATAAGTCCCGCAAGCGCATCGTAGCTTCCCGCAAGGCCATCATGCAGGCTGAAGCCGAGGCTGCCAAGAAGGAACTGTGGACCAATCTGGAAGTTGGTTCCAAGGTAAAGGGCGTTGTACGCCGTCTTACCGATTTCGGCGCTTTCGTTGACATCGGCGGTATCGACGGTCTGGTACATGTTACCGACATCGCTTGGGGCCGCGTAAAGCATCCCTCCGATGTACTTAGCATCGGTCAGGAAATCGAAGTTCTCATCCGTGACGTAGACGTTGAGAAGCAGCGCGTATCTCTGGGCTACAAGCAGCTGCAGCCCAAGCCCTGGACCATGGCCGCTGAAAAGTACCCCGTAGGCACCATCGTAGAGGGTAAGGTAGTACGTATCGTATCCTTCGGCGCATTCGTTGCCCTGGAGCCCACCATCGACGGTCTCATCCACATTTCTCAGGTTGGCGTAAAGCGCATTGAGAAGGTAGAAGACGAAATCAATGTAGGCGATGTAGTACGCTGCAAGGTTCTGGATGTAAATTCCGAAGCAAAGCGCATCAGCCTGAGCCGCCGCGATGTAATCCTCGAGGAGAATCCCGAGATCGCAGAGCAGCTGGCTGCTGAAAAGGCAGAGCGTGAGCGTGTAGCCGCTGAGCGTGCAGCAGAGCGCGCCGCCGCTGCTGAGGCTGCAAAGGCCGCCAACGAAGCCCGCGAAGCTGAGCGCGCAGAGCGTCGTCGTCAGCGCCGCGAAGAGAACGAGTATGACCTGCCCCCCGTTGAGAAGGCCACCACTTCTCTGGCTGACAAGTTTGCAGGCTTCAAGTTCGAAGACTAATAAAATACATAGTATTTTCACAGGCCCGTCATCAGACGGGTCTGTTTTTTGTTGTGCGGCACTTTTAAAAGTACAATATATAGTGTATAATATTTTGTATGATAGAAGAGGTATGCAATAATGGCTAAAAAAGATACCAAAAAGGTGGTAAAAAAATCCGGCAAGGCAAAGGAAGAACAGACGGAACGGGAAATTATCGGCGTCTGCTTTATTGCTATTGCGCTGTTTCTGGGCGCCGGTATATATACAGACCTTGTGGGCGTTATAGGCACAGCGGTCAAGAATTTCAGCTTTGGTATGTTCGGCATGGCAGGCTATGCCGTACCGGTTATACTGGTTGTTCTTGGTGTGCTTTCTATTGTTATGTCCAAGTCTGACAGTGCAGAATCCACACTTTGGCTGCTTTTTGCCGGCGTAGTTTGTTTGCTTGTAATAATACATGCGGCAACCAGAAGCTCCATATCCAGCAAGGGTGTGCTTTCATATTATTCAGATGCGTATCTTTACGGCAAGATATACTTCAAGGGCGGCGGATTGCTTGGCGCTCTTTTGGCATATCCTGCGCTGCTTTTGCTTGGGCCGGTGGGTACGTATATATTCTTCGGGGCTGCAATACTTATAGTTTTTCTTGTTGCCACAAGGCTTTCTATACGTGCCATGGGAGCAAAGGTAGGCAGCAGTATAAAATCCGGCGTGGAGAATGTATCCGAAAAGGTACATACTGCACAGGCACAGAGGCAGATACGCAGCGAAATTATCGACTTTGAAGAAATGGGCTATGAGCAGATTTTCCCGCCAAAGAAAAAGGCGCAAAGGACAGATGGCAAAGGCCTGTATACGGAAACCCTTGGGAACGAAGCCGTGCCTGCTCCTGTCAAAAAGCCCCGTAAAAAAGCTGACGATAGCCATATAGTTCGTCGCCGCGAGGATGCGGCTGACTGGGAGGGAGATATTTCCCTTATCCCGGAGACAGGGGTATTGCCAAAGCGTGATCCTGACGATGACGATCCCTTTGATATACTTTCCGCTGTTGACGACAGCGCCCTCAGGCCGGAAGTTATGCCAGAGGTAGAAGAAGAGATTCCTGCTGTGATCACAAAAAAGCCTGCTAAAACCACTGCGGCTGACGTAAAGGCAGCAGAACAGTCCATTGTTCCCGAGCCCCCGGTATACGTATTTCCGCCTGTGTCCAGGCTGAAAAAGCCTGCCTTAACCTATGGCAGAAGTTCTGAATCTCCTGTGGCCAAAGGGAAAAAACTGGAAGAGACTCTGGCCAGCTTCAACATACAGGCCAAGGTGATCAATTACAGCGTTGGTCCTGTAATTACACGCTTTGAGCTTCAGCCCGCCCAGGGCGTAAGGGTAAACAGAATAACCAGCCTTTCTGATGATATTGCGCTGGCTCTTGCGGCTCCCCGTGTTCGCATAGAGGCGCCCATACCGGGTAAAGCCGCTATTGGCATTGAGATACCCAACAGGGACACCATTCCCGTACTGCTTAGGGAAGTAATTGAATCTTCTGAGTTCAAAGAGGGCAATTCTGCATTGCGTTTTGGCCTTGGAAAGGATATTGCAGGCAATGTAGTCTGCGCTGACCTTGACAAGATGCCGCACCTGCTCATTGCCGGCTCTACAGGTTCCGGTAAGAGTGTATGCATCAATGACATAATACTCAGCTTTGTTTACGGCAAAAAGCCCGACGACGTAAGGCTTATACTTATCGACCCCAAGCAGGTGGAACTGAGGGTATATTCTCCTATGCCGCACTTGCTTATGCCCGTAGTTACAGACCCTAAGAAGGCAGCGGGCGCATTGAAGTGGGCGGTAATGGAGATGGATCAGAGATATCGCAAGATGTCCAAGGTTAACGCCAGGAGCATCTCCCGTTACAATTCCCTTCAGGAAGATGATGCAGAAAAGCTGCCCAGGCTCGTTATAATCATTGACGAGCTGGCGGACCTGATGATGGTTGCGGCAAAGGATGTTGAGGAATCCATATGCCGCATAGCACAGCTGGGCCGTGCGGCGGGTATCCATCTTATCGTGGCTACTCAGCGCCCCTCTACCGATATAATTACCGGCCTTATTAAGGCTAATATACCTTCCCGTATTGCTCTTGCGGTATCTTCTGCTGTGGACTCCCGCGTTATTATGGATACCGGTGGAGCTGAAAAACTGCTGGGCAAGGGCGATATGCTGTTCCACGCAAACGGCGCAGGCAAGCCCATACGTACTCAGTGTGCCTTTGTCAGTGATGAAGAGGTGGAGGATGTTATGGATTTCTTTGCCTCACAGCAAAGCGAAGATACAGCGCCCAAGTATGCAGAAATCTCTCTGGAAGAGGTTTCTTCCGCCGTGGATACAGCAACGGGGCAGGGCAACGGCAAGCAGGAGGACGACCTGCTGGACGATGCTGTAAAGATAGTGCTTGAAAGCGGACAGGCCTCCATATCAATGATACAGCGCCGCCTTAGGGTAGGATATGCCCGTGCGGCAAGGCTTATAGACATAATGGAGCAAATGAAGGTGGTCAGCGGATTTGACGGCAGCAAGCCCAGAAAGCTTTTGATAGGCAGTTTTGCCGAGTATCAGCAGCTGCAGGGCGGAAATAATTCTACGGAGGAAGAGTAATTTGGCAATAACAGTAGGGCTTATATCACTGGGATGCTCTAAAAACAGAGTGGACAGTGAGCTTATTCTGGGCCATCTTAGAAAAGCTGGGTTCCTCATAACGGCAGATGAGGCCGAGGCAGAGGTAATAATCATCAATACCTGCGGCTTTATTGAGCCTGCCAAGGAAGAATCCATAGGCACAATACTGGAAATGGCTCAGTATAAAACCGCCGGCAGATGTCGTCTGCTGGTGGTTGCGGGATGCCTCAGCCAGCGTTATCCCAATGAACTTCGCGAAGAGATACCAGAGGTGGATATCTTCTGGGGGGTAAAGGATCAGGGTGGACTGGTAAAGGCTATTTCTGACGCTCTTGGGGTAAGCTACAGCGGCTGCGGTGAAGCAAGGCTGCTTACTACGCCTCCTTACAGTGCATATCTTAGGATCGCCGACGGCTGTGACAATCGCTGCACCTATTGCGCTATTCCACTTATCAGGGGCGGCAGGGTAAGCGTGCCTATGGAAAAGCTGATAGAAGAGGCGGAGGAGCTGGCGGAAAAGGGTGTTCGTGAGCTTACGGTAATAGCACAGGATACCTCTGCTTACGGCTCTGATATATATGGAAAGCCTATGCTGAGCGAGCTGCTGAGACGGCTTGCCAAAATAGAAAAGCTTCACTGGATAAGGGTGTTGTATACATATCCCAATACAGTGGATGAGGAGCTTATCGATGCAATAATTGCAGAGCCTAAGCTTGTAAACTATATCGATATGCCCATACAGCACATACATCCCGATATGCTGAATGCCATGAACCGCCACGGTTCGGCGGAGCATATACGCCACATAACCGAGTATATCAGGGAAAAATCTTCTGATTTTATCCTTAGAACTACTGTTATTACCGGCTTCCCCGGTGAAACCGAGGAACAATTCGTACAACTGACCGAATTTTTGCAGAGTCACAGCTTTGACAGATTGGGTGCCTTTGCTTACTCTCAGGAAGACGATACCCCTGCCGCCGAGATGCCGAATCAGATCGATGAGGAAACCAAGCAGCGCAGACTGGATGAAGTTATGGCGCTGCAGCAGGGAATATCCCTTGAATACAACCAAAAGCGCATAGGCACCGTAACCGAGGCGCTGATCGAGCAGGTAAGCGGAGATATCGCCTACGGACGAACCTATGCGGAGGCTCCGGAGGTTGACGGAACAATAATGTTCTCATTGAAAAATAAAGGGCTTAAACCCGGCGACTTTACCACGGTAAGGATAACCGGCGCAGGACCCTATGATATGGAAGGAGAGGAGATATGAACCTTCCCAATAAGCTGACCCTTATACGCATTTGCCTTGTGCCGCTGTTTATTGCATGCTTCTATATCGATGCGCCTTGGGCACTGTATGTGGCGGCGTTCATATTCGTTGCGGCGTTTATTACGGACATTGCTGACGGCTATATTGCCAGGTCCCAAAATCTTGTTACAAATTTTGGCAAGCTTATGGATCCAATTGCTGATAAGCTGCTTACTGCCAGCGCCCTTATAATGCTTACTGCGAAGGGCATGATAGACCCCATAGCGGTTATAATCATCATCGCCAGAGAGTTTCTCATCAGCGGCTTCAGGCTGGTATCCGCAGGCAGCGGCGTAGTCATTGCCGCAAACTGGCTGGGCAAGATAAAAACCACCACGCAGGCTGTGGCAATGGTTATGGTAATGCTTCACGATTTGGTGCTTAAGATTTTCGGCTTCAGGCTGGATGTATGGATGGTATGGATATCCGTATTCTTTACCATTGTTTCCGCATGGGATTATATAGTAAAGAACCGTAAGTGCATCGACTTTAAATAACATATAGAGGCATCAATTATGAACGCAGAGATTATTTCGGTAGGCACAGAGCTGCTCATGGGGCAGATACTCAATACCAACGCAAGATATATTTCCGGCCGATTGGCAGATCTCGGCATAAACCTCTATTACCATATAACCGTTGGAGATAACCATGACAGGCTTAAGGACAGCATAAAAACAGGCTTTTCCCGCTCTGATATCCTTATTTTCACAGGCGGACTAGGCCCTACCGAGGACGACCTTACAAAGGAAACGATTGCGGATTATTTTGGCCTTGAGCTTATTATATATGAGGATTATAAAGAAAAGCTCATTGAGCGCATGGTGTCCCGCGGATACCAGTGCACACCCAATAATTTTAAGCAGGTGATGTTTCCAAAGGATCACTGCATAATTTTGCCAAATCCGAACGGTTCGGCTCCCGGATGTATTATTGAAATGGACGGCAAGGCTGCCATAATGATGCCCGGGCCTCCCTGGGAGATGGAGCCCATGTTTGAGGCACAGGTGGTGCCCTATCTTGAAAAACGAAGCAATTGCAGGTTCTATTCCCGTACTCTGCGCATATTTGGCCGCGGGGAGTCTCAGGTAGAGCACGATATTCAGGATATAGTGGACCTTCAGACCAATCCTACCATTGCACCATACGCAAAGGCAGCGGAAACCACTCTCCGGATAACAGCACGCTGCGGCGATGAAGCAGAGGGGGAGGAGCTTATTCTTCCCGTTATGGATGAGATATGTGATAGGATAGGTGAATACGTTTACTCTTCACATGGCAAGGAAATGCATGAGGTGTGTGCTGAATTGCTCAGCAAGAATCAGCTTAAATTGGCAGTTGCCGAAAGCTGTACAGGGGGTATGATAGCATCTCAGCTTGTGTCTGTTCCCGGCAGCTCTGAGTGGTTTATCGAAGGGGCGGTAACATACGCTCCCGAAGCAAAGATGTGCCGTCTTGGGGTAAAGGCGGAAACCCTGGATAAATACACGGATGTAAGTGCAGAAACCGCAATGGAAATGGCAGAGGGAATTCGCATATCCTCCGGAGCGGATATAGGAATATCCACCACAGGCTATGCAGGTCCTTCAGGGGCACCGGATCAGGTAGGTCATGTATTTATCGGTGTTTCCCATAGGGATGGCGTTCAGGCATATGAGTTTCATTTTAAAGGAAGCCGTGAACGGGTGCGTATAACAGCAACGCTCAACGCACTGAATCTTCTGAGGAAACTTATTTTGTCAAAAGGTATGTACAAACCCCATTGCTACATGATATAATAATCTTAACAAGAAACAAAAAGGCGGTATTATCGTATGATGGAAAAGCAAAAAGCATTGGAAATGGCCCTTTCCCAGATAGAAAAGCAGTTTGGCAAGGGTGCTGTAATGAAGCTGGGGGATGCCGCTGCAAAAATAAGCATATCCACCATACCCTCCGGCTGCCTTGAGCTGGATTATGCCCTGGGCGTAGGCGGCATACCCAGAGGCCGTATTATAGAGATATATGGCCCGGAATCCTCCGGTAAGACCACCATTGCTCTGCATGCCATTGCCGAGGCCCAGAAGCTTGGCGGTACTGCAGCCTTTATCGATGCAGAACATGCTCTGGATCCTGTATATGCCGAAAATCTCGGCGTAGATGTGGATGAACTGTATATTTCTCAGCCTGATACCGGCGAACAGGCGCTGGAAATCGCTGAGGCATTGTGCCGCAGCGGCGCTATAGATATAGTTGTAATAGACTCTGTCGCCGCGCTGGTGCCTAAGGCTGAGCTGGAAGGCGATATGGGCGATTCCCATGTTGGCCTGCAGGCGCGCCTTATGTCTCAGGCACTGAGAAAGCTTACCGGCGTAGTAAGCAAGTCTAATACCATTGTTATTTTTATCAACCAGCTGCGCGAGAAGGTCGGCGTAATGTTCGGCAATCCCGAAACCACCACCGGCGGCAAGGCGCTGAAGTTTTATGCATCTATTCGTATGGATGTGCGTAAGTTGGATTCCATCAAGAACGGTACCGAATTTGTTGGAAACCGCACCCGCATCAAGATAGTAAAAAACAAGGTCGCGCCTCCTTTTAAGACTGCCGAGTTTGATATCATTTACGGTGAGGGCATTTCA
This sequence comes from Clostridia bacterium, assembly GCA_017547885.1. GTDB lineage: Bacteria > Bacillota > Clostridia > Christensenellales > CAG-138 > SFEL01. The sequence continues at coordinate 32,712 of JAFYOP010000011.1, forward strand.
AAAGAAAGCTCTGTGCTGGATATGGCGGTAGAGCATAAGATAATTTCCAAGACCGGCGCATGGTATTCTTATAATGATATGCGCATGGCTCAGGGCAGAGACAACGCACGCCTGTTCCTTAAGGATAATAAGGAACTTTGCGCAGAAATCGAAGCAAAGGTAAGGGAAAAGTTATCCGCTTTGATGCCCAATGCGGATATGGTTTCCGATGACGATGACGAATAATAAAAATTTATTGGATAATTTTTGCAAGTCAGGGATGCATTGTATATGCGTCCTTGACTTTTATTTTGCTATGGGGTTATAATCAATTTTGAAGTATTATATCGGTGTGTAGTTTCGTAGATTCGTCTATTGAAATATTTGTCCATGCATGCTGAGTATTTTACACTCGGATACATTTATATATATTTATTTGGAGGTTAACGTATATCGTGCAAATATGGATAGCGATACTTATAGGCGTAGTATGCCTTGCGGTAGGCGGCTTTGGCGGATATATATACAGGCGCAACATAGCTGAAGCAAAGATTGCAAACGCCGAAGATGCAGTAAAAAAGATGATAAGCGACGCCCAGAAGAGGGCAGAGACCATTAAAAAGGAAACTGTTCTGGAGGCTAAGGAAGAGGCTTACCGAATCAAGAACGAAAACGAAAAAGAACTCAGAGAACGCCGCAACGAGCTGCAGCGCAACGAGCGCAGACTGCTTCAGCGTGAGGAAACTCTGGACAAAAAGATAGACGGTGTTGAGCAGCGCGAGCAGCAGCTCAATCAGAAGATCAAGGAGGCAGAGGAGACCGAAGCTGCCATTAAAGAACTGCATAATAAACAGCTTAAAGAGCTTGAGACTATTTCCGGATTGTCTATGGACGAGGCAAAGGAAATACTGCTGAGCAATGTTGAGCGCGATGCCCGTCACGATGCAGCCATAATGCTCCGCGAGATAGAAGCCAAGACCAAGGAAGAAGCCGACAAGCGTGCCCGTAATATTATATCTCTTGCGGTACAGCGCTGTGCGGCGGATCATGTGGCAGAAACAACTGTATCTGTTGTACCTCTTCCCAATGATGAAATGAAGGGCCGTATAATCGGCCGTGAGGGCCGCAATATACGCACCCTCGAGACTGCTACCGGCGTAGATCTTATTATCGACGACACTCCCGAGGCTGTGATCCTGTCCGGCTTTGATCCGGTTCGCCGAGAGATCGCCCGTATAGCCCTTGAAAGGCTCATCACTGATGGCCGTATCCATCCTGCCCGCATTGAGGAAATGGTGGAAAAGGCTCGCCGCGAGGTGGATACTCAGATACGTGAAGCCGGTGAACAGGCCATATTCCAGGTTGGCATACATGGCCTGCATCATGAGCTGGTTAAGCTTATTGGTCGCCTTAAATATCGTACCAGCTATGGTCAGAACGTGCTTAAGCACTCCATCGAGGTTGCACATCTGGCGGGTATGATGGCTTCCGAGCTTGGCGCAAACGTAGCTCTGGCAAAGCGAGCAGGTCTGCTGCATGATATTGGCAAGGGCGTTGACCACGAAATCGAAGGTCCCCATGCTCAGATCGGTGCTGACCTTGCAAAGAAATACCGCGAGAATAATCAGGTTATCCATGCTATCATGGCTCACCATGGTGATGTGGAGCCCAGCACCGTTGAGGCTGTATTGGTTCAGGCAGCAGATGCTATCTCTGCTGCACGTCCCGGCGCACGCCGCGAGACCCTTGAGAACTACATCAAGCGCCTTGAAAAACTCGAAGAGATTGCCAGCTCCTTTGAGGGCGTGGATAAGTCCTTTGCAATTCAGGCAGGTCGTGAGATCCGCATCATGGTAAAGCCTGAGAATGTAAACGACAACGATACTATCATCATGGCAAAGGAAATCGTTAAGCGCATCGAAACTGAGCTTGAGTATCCCGGCCAGATAAAGGTAAACGTTATCCGCGAGACCCGCGCAGTGGAGTTTGCCAAGTAAAATATCAATTTGCAATTTGCAATTCAATTAAGGATATGCGGCGCATATCCTTAATTTTTTAGAAAGAAGGAGCTACTTTATGCAGAAACTGCCCATAGCTGATGCCCATTGCGATTTTGTGTATTATATGGTTACTGATGGATGGAACATTAAAAAGCCGGTACCTCGCCAGGCTGTGGCGCTTCCTTATATGCAGGAAGCAAATGCAAAGCTTGTGTTCTTTGCCGCATGGATAGATGGAGATATGAAACGTAACTGTTTGCAGCAGGCTATGGATCTGTTGGACGGTTATCATACCATGATGGACGCAAATCCAGACTTCGTGCCTCTTACAAAGGATTTTGATCCCAACGGTGATAAGATAGCAACTGTTCTCACCGTAGAGGGTGGAGAGGGAATAAACGGCGAAGCCGCAAACCTTCGCTTGTTTCACCGCCTTGGGGTAAGGGCTATGAACCTTACGTGGAATTTCACCAACGAGCTCGCATCTCCCGCCATGCGTAAGGCAAACAAGGGCCTTACCGACAGAGGCCGTGAAATCGTCCGAGAGATGAATAGGCTGGGTATGGCGGTAGATGTGTCCCACCTTAGCGATGCGGGCATAGACGAGCTTCTCACGCTGTCTGAGCGGCCTATATTTGCATCTCATTCCAATATGCGCTCCGTATGTGATCAAAAACGCTGCCTTAAGGATGAGCATGTTAAGGCTATTGCAGAGATGGGCGGTGTAGTAGGCATCAATTACTATCCCAATCACCTCAGTGACAGGGGAACTGCATGCATAGATGATATCGTAAGACATATAGCATACGGTGCGGAGCTGGTGGGTCCTGAGCATATCTGCCTTGGTTCTGATTTCGATGGAATGACACATTATCCCGAGGACCTTAAAACCTGGCGGGATGTGCCTAACCTTTTGGATGCACTCAGAAAAGCGGGATTCAGCGAGGAAGAAGTTAAAAAGATCGCCTATCAGAATCTGTATGACTATATAATTCAGTTCTGCTGATAAAATAAAAACAAAAAAATCGCCGCAATTTTCATTGCGGCGATTTGGCAGGGGCAGAAGGACTCGAACCCTCAACAAAGGTTTTGGAGACCCACGTGTTACCATTACACCATGCCCCTAAGTCTGTCGACCTTGATGATTATAGCATTCATATGGTATCCGTGTCAACTTTATTATTTGTATATTAAAGTATATTCCGGGAGGAAGCATTGAAGAAGGTAATTTTGTATACTGACGGAGCCTGCAGCGGTAATCCGGGGCCCGGTGGCTGGGGAGCGATACTGATGTTTAACCAGCATAAAAAAGAGCTTTCCGGCGGCGAGGCTATGACTACCAATAACAGGATGGAGCTTATGGCAGCTATAAGGGGCCTGGATGCACTAAAGGAACCCTGCGCTGTAGATCTGTATACCGACAGCGCATACCTCTGCAGAGCCTTTACAGAGGGCTGGATTGCAAACTGGCAGCGCAACGGCTGGAAAACCAGCACAAAGAAGGACGTAGAGAATAAAGACCTTTGGCTGATGATAATCGCACACACCAAAACCCATGAAATAACCTGGCACAAGGTAAAGGGTCACAGCGACAATCAATACAATAACCGCTGCGATGCGCTGGCGAGGGAGGCTATCAAAAAAATATTATAGAAATGCAATATCAGTTATTGCCAAATTGCATTTTTGTACTGTATAATATGCAACAATGTAGGTTTATATGAATTTTTCGGAGGATTTATGGCAAAGAAATTGCAGCAGATGACCCAGGAAGAGCTCAAGGCTTTTTATCAGGAAGCCTTAAAGGAATATGAAGAGTGCAAGGCAAAGGGCCTTAAGCTGGATATGTCCCGCGGCAAACCCGGACGCGCTCAGGTATCCATTTCTGACGATATGTTTGATATAGATATTCGTCAGCATATGATAAGCGACGGCATCGACATTGGCAACTACGGCGGATTTGACGGACTGCCTTGCTGCAAGCGTTACTTTGCCGATCTTCTTGGCGTTCAGGAAGATGAAGTATTTGCCGGCGGCAATGCCAGCCTCAACCTTATGTACGATACTATTTCCAAGGCATATACCCACGGCCTGCTGCGTTCTCCTGAGCCTTGGTGTAAGCTGGATAAGGTAAAGTGGCTTTGTCCTGCTCCCGGCTATGACAGGCACTTTAAAGTAAGCCAGTCCTTCGGCATGGAGCTTATAACCGTACCCATGACTGAGGAAGGCCCCGATATGGATATGGTAGAAGAGCTGGTAAAGGATCCTGCCGTAAAGGGTATCTGGTGTGTTCCCAAGTTTTCCAATCCGGACGGAATAGTATACAGCGAAGAGGTTGTGAATCGCATTGCGGCCCTTAAGCCCGCAGCCCCTGATTTTGTGATCATGTGGGATAATGCTTACTGCGTTCACGAATTCCAGGGCGAATTTGTGCCTTTCAGCGATATAATCACCCTTTGCCGTGAAGCCGGCAGGCCTGATATGGTATTTGAGTTTGCATCCACTTCCAAGGTAACCTATCCCGGCGCAGGCATTGCATGCTTTGCTGCCAGCAAGGAAAATGTTGCCTATATGAAGAAGCTGATGTCCATACAGACCATTGGTTTTGACAAGATGAACCAGCTGCGCCATGTGCTGTATCTTAAGGATAAGGAGCATACCATTGCTCATATGAAGAAGCACGCTGAGTTTATGAAGCCTAAGTTTGATCTGGTAGAGGAGTGGCTCAGCCGTGAAATAGCCCCCCTTGGAATAGGACACTGGCACAAGCCACTGGGCGGCTACTTTGTAAGCTTCTTTGCTCTGCCCGGCTGTGCAAAGCGCACTAATGAGCTTGCCAAGGAGGCAGGGGTAGTAATGACCGGTGCAGGCGCAACTTATCCTTATGGTATTGATCCTGAGGATTCTAACCTTCGCATTGCGCCCAGTTATCCGCCGCTGGAGGAGCTGAGGGAAGCAATGGCTGTATTCTGTGCCTGCGTTAAGCTGGCAGCGGCAGAGCACATGCTGAACAACTAAATAAAGGAAAATGGGCAGCGAGTGATTTATACTCGCTGTCTTTTTATAAAAGAACATAATTGTTAAAAAAACGACAATTATAAATAAAAGGGGAGAACAGAGGGCAAATATAATACTCAAAAAGACAAACCGGTGTATTTTGTATTTATTATGAAGGGCATTATTTATCCGGCAGTGTGTGTATTTGGCATTTTCCATTAATCAATGGATTTATGTGCGTTTATAGGATAATTGTGTGTAAGCGATAATATGTGTGGTTTACATCTTTCCATGAGAGCCCGCGAAGAAAAGTTTAATGAACAGATAGTCGAATAATATTTAAAACCGTCTACATAGAAGTCAGGTTTATAGAGAGATTTATTGAATTTAGCATTCCGGTGATGCCCGAATGTGTCAATGATATATCTATATTAAAATACAAGCAAAATATCAAAAATCATGGCAATTGACGGTTTTATGGATGGATTTTAAAAATACACCATTATCTTTTCGTTAAACTTGTGTTTAACGAAAAGATATGTTATAATAAAAACGTAGAAAAGCCCCCCTTTTTAAACCGGAATAAAAAATCATCAACAGGCATTATTTTTGATTTGTGATGATAAAAACCCTATTATTAATGAGGAAACATAAAATATGTCTGAAAATTACGCCGGAAGTGAATTTAAAAAATACACCACGATGCTGAGGGATATCCTGAAGGAGCTCCCCCCTTTCTGTCAGGAGTTTTTTCGCGGTATACAAAATGATACCATGGTGCGTACGCGTTATGCCTATGCATTCGATTTACGGATATTCTTTAGATTCCTTGTAACACAGCCGGAGTTTGCGGATAAAACCGTAACCTCTCTTTCCTTTGATGATTTAGATAAGGTTACTACCTCTACTGTTGAGGATTTTCTCAGCTATATCTCCTACTATACCGATGAAGAAAACAATGAATACATTAACGGAGACCGAGCAAAAGCCAGAAAGCTGTCCACATTAAGGGCCTTCTATAAGTATTTTTGCCGCAAGGAAAAGCTGACCACAAATGCCCCTTCTCTGGTAAATCAGCCTGCAATAAGAGATAAAGCCATAATTCGCCTCGAACCTAACGAAGTAGCGGATCTTCTTGATGCCGTACAGTCAGGCGAAGGACTTAATGAACGGCAAAAGCAATTTCACAAGCGCACACAGGCCAGGGATTTGGCAATACTTACCCTATTCTTGGGCACGGGTATCCGCATAAGCGAACTTGTGGGAATAAATATAGACGATATAAACTTCTCCGAGAATGAATTTTCCATTATAAGAAAGGGCGGAAATCAGGACATTCTGGTATTTGGGGATGAGGCTCGCGCTGCATTGCTGAGCTATATGCTGGAGCGTGAGCAGATGAATGCCGCGGAAGGACATGAAGAAGCAATGTTTCTTTCCCTGCAGAATAAGCGCATTACAGTCCGTGCGGTAGAGTATCTCGTAAAAAAATATGCCGCTATAGTAACGCCGCAAAAAAGAATATCCCCTCACAAGCTTAGGAGCACCTACGGTACAAACCTTTACCGTGAAACCGGGGATATTTATCTGGTGGCTGATGTATTGGGACATAAGGACGTAAACACCACCCGTAAGCACTATGCGGCGGTATCCGAAGACAGACGGCGCCTTGCAGCAAAGGTGGTAAAACTAAGAGAAGATTAATCTCTTTCCCGCTTTCTGCGGGAACCGTGGAGGCTTCGCACAAGCTGCTGAGCCTCTTCTATTTCGTATATGCGAAGCTTCTTTTCCCATTCTGCCATAAGCTGAGGGTCTATATCCAGCGGAGCAACGTTGGTGGGATCAAAGGAATATTCATCATCCTCATCGTCAAAATCATCAAAGTCAAATGGCAGCTCCGCAAGCTCATCCAGCGTGGAGATCGTATCCGTAAGCTCTATTTGAAATTCTTCGTATTCCTCCCCGCTTTCGATACAGCGGCAGCAGTTATCGCATATCTTAGTGGGATCAAGATCGCAGTAGTCCATATCGTTGCGTTCGTTCATGGTGCACTCCTCCGAGAAAATTTGTCGAAATATATCACTGAACAATTGTTCTTGAAGCGTAATATTCTATGTGGTATAATTTGCGCAGGAGATTTGTGGTAAATTCCCTTACTGTAAATCTCTGTCGATATTACCCTCAGTTGACAATGGAATACAAGGTTTTAAGCCCAGTATAAAACGCCATAGCTGCGTCATCCTCCATTGCAATACGTCCAGTATTGCCGCTGTCGTCTTCCTTGCTCTGCCCCTTTCTCCAGGGCTTAAAACTCTGCGACCCTAAGGCAGCGGATTTGAGGCCGATTCAAGGCCGAGGAGTGCAGAACTACTGGATGTAATTCAAACGACGAGAACGCAGAAGCGGCCCAAATATGCCGCCTTAGGGCTTGTATGCCCTTGTCAACTGAGGGTATTATACCATCTTTGCAATGATTATTGGAGGGATTATATGCAGCAGCTTACAAAACAGCAGCAGGCAGTTTATGACTTTATCCGCAGCTACATTGAAAACAACTCCATCCCCCCCACTGTTCGTGAAATTGGCGCGGCAGTAGGTCTTAATTCTACCTCTACTGTCCATGCACATATAAAGGCCCTGAAGGAAAAGGGGCTCCTTACAAACGGCGGCTCTGCCCACCGCAACATCTCCCTTGCCAATCCTGCCCTCAAGGGTATGCACAATGTGCCCCGTATCGGTACAGTTGCTGCTGGCCGGCCCATTTTTGCCTTTGATGATATGAGTATGTATGATACATTGCCCCTCCCCACCGCCCTTTTGCATGGCGCAGAGCAGGGCGAGGTGTTTATTCTGGATATAAAGGGCGACAGTATGATAGAAGCCGGCATTAACAATGGCGATATGATTGTTGTACACAGGGGCATACAGACTAATAACGGAGATATTGTGGTTGCTCGTGTTTCCGGCGATACCGCCACGGTAAAGCGTCTTTATAAAGAAAAAGACAAAATAAGGCTCCAGCCGGAAAATTCCAAGATGGAGCCGATATATGCTTCATATGAAGATGTTGAGATAATCGGAAAGGTGATATCATTGATCAGAAAATACTGATTAAATGCTTATCTCCCCTGCCTTAAGCAGATCATCCAAGGCGTACATAACGCCTATTCTTCCGTGGGCAAAGGTGAGCCCCCCCTGTACGTAGGCTGTATATGGCTCAACAATGGGAGCATCTGCGCTCAGCTCAATGGAGGATCCCTGAACAAATGCACCTGCTGCCATTATTACCTGGCTGGTATAGCCGGGCATATCCCAGGGCTCCGGTTGGACAAAGCTGTCCACCGGGGCCGCTTTTTGTATGCTGCGGCAGAAGGATATCAGAGCCTCCGCAGAGTTAAAGCGGAGAGACTGAACGATATCCGAGCGTTCGTCTGTGCTGGAGGGCATGCTGGTCATGCCCGCTTTTTCAAATACGCGGGCAAAAAGAACTGCGCTCTTTACTGCCTGTGCGGTAATATGGGGCGCCATGAAAAGGCCCTGATAAAAGGGAGCGTAGGAACCGGCATAGGAGCCTACTTCCCTGCCCATTCCGGGCACGGTGAGCTTCATTTCGATGCGCTCAATAGCACGCTTTGTGCCCGCGATATATCCGCCCGTGGGGGCAATACCGCCGCCCAGATTCTTTATAAGGGAACCAATGATAACATCCGCGCCGTAATAGGTGGGCTCATGCATGCGGGTAAAACCGCCGTAACAGTTATCTACCACAATAAAAGCATTGGGAGCTTTGCGGCGCACAAGCTCGAAGGCCGGAAGCATCTCTTCGGGGGTCAAAGCGTTGCGCCAGGAGTAGCCCCGGGAACGCTGAAAGTACACCAGCTTGACCTCGGGGAAAACAGCTTTTTCGGCGGCTTCAAGGTCTATGCTGCCATCCAGAAGGTCTACCTGGGCATACTTTACTCCCATTCGGGCCAGGGAGTTGTATTCGTTTCCGCTTATGCCTATTGCCTTTTCAAGGGTGTCGTAAGGGGCGCCGGTAAGGGACAGCATTGTGTCTCCGGGCTCCAGCAGCCCTGAGAGAGCGGTAAATATGGCATGGGTACCCGAGGTTATCTGAGGACGCACAAGGGCATCCTCGGCCTCTAAGGACGCTGCAAACACCCTGTCCAGAGCGTCACGGCCAATGTCGTCATAGCCGTAGCCTGTGGTGGGCGCAAAGTGCCTGAGGGCTATTCCCTCCTGCTGAAATGCAGCCAGTACACGAGCCTGCCCCGCTGCCTCAATGTCATCTATTCTTGCAAAAACATCTGCAAGTTCGCTTTCGCATTGTCTTACGTAGCTGTAAGCTCTTTCGGATATGCCCAGAAGTTCTCGTTCTATGGTGCTCATTTTACTTTTCCTGTTCTTCGCTGTTATGGTGAATGCTGATCCTTGCGCTGGGGGTGACGGTGGATATGGCGGATTTATATATCATCATCTGGGTGCCGTCTGCCTCAACTGTGACCACAAAGTTATCGTAGCCCGTTATAAGGGCATTTTTTATCTGATATCCGTTTGTAACGTGAATGGTTACCGGGGTTTTTGACTTTCGGGCGCCGTTGAGAAAGGCATCCTGAAGGTTAAATTGCTTTGTCATTGTTCCCCTCCGCAAAATGTATTGTAAATTGCCTGATTCAGAGATTCCTTATCCGGATATTCTGAAATATCAAACCAGATTATTCGCTTATCTCTCCTGAACCACGTGAGCTGACGCTTGGCAAAGTGGCGGGTTTCAAGCTTGATGGCTTCTATTGCCTGATCAAAAGTGTACTCCCCGGCAAAATGCTTAAAAAGCTGCTTGTAGCCAAGCCCCTGCAATGCGGGCAGTGACGGGTCGTACCCTGCGTCGTAAATGGCCTTTGCTTCATCCAGAAGGCCATGCTGGAGCATTATGTCCACCCTGAGGTTTATACGCTCATAGAGCATTTCACGAGGCATGGTAAGGCCTATTATAGTGGGCTCATAAGGAATTTCTGCCTGTGCCTGATTTGCAAAGTCTCCACCGTGATCGTCTATGGGTTTTCCCGTGAGGCGTACAACTTCCAGCGCGCGGATAACGCGCTTTACGTCATTGGGATGCAGCCTCTGTGCGGCCTTGGGGTCTTCAGCCTGAAGTAAGGCATAGGCGGCCCCTTTTTGAGCTTGCTCAAGGGCGGTAAGCTCTGCCCGCAAGGCTTCATCGGATGGCACAGTGGTGAAGTTCAGCGGGTATATCAGGGAATTCACATACAGACCCGTGCCGCCCACAACAAGAGGATATTTGCCGCGGCTTGCAATGTCATCTATTGCCTTCCCCGCCATTCGCCGATATTCCGCTACGCTGAACTTGGGCGAATCTATATCCACCGCATCCATCAGGTGGTGAGGTATTCCCTGCCGCTCTTCCATTGTGGGCTTTGCAGAGCCTATGTCCATGCCGCGATAAACCTGAATGGAGTCGGCAGAAATTATCTCAGCGTTTAGCTTTTGTGCCAGGGCTATGGAGACGGCAGTCTTGCCGCTGGCTGTGGGGCCCACGATAAGGCCGAGCTTGGTTTTGTTTATATTACTCATTACAGCACCCGCTTAAACAGCTTTTCAAATTCTATCTTGCTCATGCGTACCATTACAGGCCTGCCGTGGGGACAGGTCATGGGCACACCGCTTGCGGAATATTCATCCAGCAGTTTTTTTATTTCTATATTTGATAAAATATCCCCGGCCTTTATGGCGTGCTTGCAGGCAGACTGTATAAGTGAGCTGCGCTTGATATCCTGTGTGCTCAGGCTGCTTTTGTTCTGAAGAATACCTATTGCCTCGTGTATGAATGCGGGGGCTTCCGGGGCGTCGAATATGGCAGGCACTGCGCGTATGCTGACGGTAAGGGGACCGAACTCTTCTATATCGAAACCCAGCTCGGCAAACAGCTGCATGTTTTCCATGAGAATATCGTATTCCGATGCCGTAAGTTTTTCTATTTCCGGCATGAGCAGCAGCTGGGAATCCGGCTCAAGGGGATTGGAAATTATGCTTTCGTACAGGCGGCGCTCATGGGCGGCGTGCTGGTCGATGAAAAACACTTCATCCCCCTGCTGTATCACCCAATAACAGCCGAAAAGTTGTCCGATTATACGATAAGGAATTTTGCCGAAATCAAGCTGCTTTGGGGGTTCCGGGGCAGTCTCTTTCTTCTTTGGGGAAATAGTGACCTCCACAAAAGGTTGAGGCTTGGAGGCCTCTTTTTTTATTTCCTCCCGCTTTTGCTCCACCGTCATTTCTATTGCGGTCCTGTAAGAAAGTGAACCGGGAGGCAGTATACTTTCAGGCGAAGGACGCTCATAAGATACCGTGGGCTCCTTTATTTTTGCGGGAGCCTTTGGGGCAGGCTGATTTAAACTGCCGGCAAATGAGGAACTAAACTCCTCTCTTTTTTCGGGTGTGCGTACGAAAACGCTCTCAACAGGCTTGCTTTCCACCGGGGCAAACTTGGGCTTTGGAGCTATGTCTTCGTGGGTAAGCACAGGCGCCACAGGATCGCCCAAGGCCATTCTGGCGGCTATGGTGGCGGCACGGACAGCTCCCTGCTCATCCTTAAAGCGTACTTCCATTTTATTGGGGTGAACATTTACGTCCACATCACCGAAATCAACGTGGATATTCAGCACGAAAAACGGAAACTTACCGCCCATAAGGCGGGTATCAAAGGCCCGCTGTACTCCATAGGAAATCTGAGAAGAGCGCACGCAGCGGGAATTTACAAACAAAGACTGATGCTGCCTGTTGGGGCGGGCAAGCTTTTCCGTGCCCAGATAACCGGTTATTTTTATCTTGCCGTCATCAAAGTTTACAGGCTTTATATGGGGCAGTGTTTCGCCGCCGTATATGCAGAATATGGCAGACTTCAGCTTACCGTCTCCGGGGCTGTGGTAAAGCTGCTTACCGTTGCTGATAAGCTTAAAGGATATGGCGGGATTAGCCATTATCACCCTTGAAATGTAGTCTGAGATAGCTCCTGCTTCAGCGCGCTGAGACTTGAGGAATTTCAGCCTTGCCGGAACGTTGTAAAAGAGATTGCGAACCTCGGTGGTGCTGCCTTCGGGACAGCCTGAGGGGCCGCTTTCTTTCACTTCCCCGCCCTCTATGCGTATCATGGCGCCTTCTTCTGCGTTTTTGGTGCGGGTCCGCATGGTAAGCATGGATACCGCCGCAATAGATGCAAGCGCCTCGCCGCGAAATCCCAGGGTCTCAATATGAGCAAGGTCTTCTGCGGTGGATATTTTGCTGGTGGCGTGGCTGAGGAACGCAGTAGGCAGATCTTCGGGTATAATGCCGTGTCCATTGTCTGTAACGCGGATATACTCAATACCGCCGCCGTTTATTTCAACGGTGACGGCGGTGCTGCCTGCGTCTAAGGAGTTTTCTACCAGCTCCTTTACAACCGAGGCGGGACGTTCAACCACCTCGCCTGCGGCTATCTGGTTTGCCGTGTGCTTTGAAAGCACCTGAATTCGTTTCATTTTACCTCAGCTTTGCACGAAGGTGCAGGTCATATATCAGGTTCAGCGCATCCATGGGAGTGATGGCGTTTATGTCCAGCTCCCTTAGTTCTTTCATAATATCCTCCGGCGAAGGGGCGCCGAAGAGAGTCATCTGCTGGTCAGAATAGTTGTTCTTTTCCAGTATTCCGGCGTGGTCGATGTTGATGTCGGAGGCTTCCAGCTCTGCAAGTATCTCACGGGCACGCTGAATAACATCCTGAGGCAAGCCGGCAAGACGGGCAACCTGTATGCCAAAGCTCTTGTCCGCTCCGCCGCGGACTATCTTTCTGAGGAAGATAATGTCCTCTCCCACCTCTTTTACGGATATGCGGTAGTTCTTTATGCCGGGCAGTTTGCCTTCAAGCTCTGTAAGCTCATGATAGTGAGTGGCAAATAAGGTTTTTGCGCCGCATTTTTCACGGTCAGCAATGTGCTCAAGGACGGCCCAGGCGATGCTCAGTCCGTCAAATGTGCTGGTGCCGCGGCCTATTTCGTCGATTATGAGCAGACTGTTTGGCGTGGCGTTATTAAGTATGTTGGACATCTCGCTCATTTCCACCATAAAGGTACTTTGTCCTGAGGCGAGGTTATCCGATGCGCCAACGCGGGTGAATATCTTGTCGGTTATTGTGATACTTGCACTGGTGGCGGGTACAAAGCTGCCTATATGTGCCATAAGCACTATAAGGGCCACCTGTCTCATATATGTGCTCTTGCCTGCCATATTGGGGCCGGTTAGTATTATGAGTCGGTCGTCCTTGCCGTTCATCATGGTGTTGTTGGGAACAAATCCGTCCTTTACGCTGCGTTCCACCACGGGATGACGGCCGTCTATTATTTCTATCCTGCCATTTGTCTGTACCTTGGGGCGGCAGTAATCATTTGAATAGGCCACCTGAGCAAAGGAACAATATACGTCCAGCGCGGCGATGAGCTGAGCGTTGGACTGAAGCCGTTCTATGCAGCCCAGCAGTGTATCGCGAAGCTCTGTAAAAAGCCTGTATTCCAGCGCGATACAGCTTTCCTCTGCGCCTAGTATGGTGTTTTCCAGTTCCTTAAGCTCTTCGGTTATATATCTTTCGCAGTTGGCAAGCGTCTGCTTGCGTTGGTAATTGTAAGGCACAAGGCTGAGATAAGACTTTGTTACCTCGATATAATAGCCAAATACCTTGTTGTAGCTTATCTTAAGATTTTTTATGCCGGTGTTTTCCCGCTCGGCGGCCTCCATGCGGCTGAGCCAGGTTTTACCGTTTTGGGATGCATCACGATATGCGTCCACCTCTGCATTGTATCCGTCGCGTATTACTCCGCCCTCCTTTACGCTGAGGGGCGGATTATCTGTTATGGCGGAATACAGCAGGGCGCAAATATCCTCCATGGGGTCCAGCTCGTCCCTTATACGGGTAAGCTCGGCGGACTTCATGGGCACAAGGGACGCAATAAGTGCGGGTATACGCTCAAGGGAAAGTCTAAGGGACTCGCAGTCTCTGGCGTTTACCGTTCCGTATGCAATGCGGCTGCAAAGGCGCTCAATGTCATATATGGCATTGAGGGCTTTTACTACGGTATCCCGTTCTATGTTCTTTTTTAGAAGCTCTTCTACTGCGCTTAGCCTTGCGTCTATTTCTGTGGGCAGCTGCAGGGGCTGGTCTATCCATGTGCGCAGAAGTCTGCCGCCCATGGCTGTGCCGGTTTTATCCAGATGGTACAAAAGGGTGTTCTTTTTACTTCCCTCTGAGCGTATGGGACGGGTAAGCTCAAGGTTTCTGCGGGAGTTTGCGTCTATGTGCATATAGCGGCTGCGCTGGTTTATGCGTATGCGTTTAATATGGCACAGTGAGTTTTTCTGTGTGTCTTCCAGATAGGAAATCAATGCGCCCGCAGCAGAAATTGCGCATGGCATATCGTCGCAGCCATAGCCTGCAAGGGTGGATACCCTGAAGTGGGTAAGCAGGCGCTGCTTTGCGCCGGTGTATTCGTATGCCCAGTTGCCGTAGCACTGCACATAGTACTCTGCCTGAAGGCGACGAACCAGAATATCCTGCATGAATACGGCGTCGTTTGTAACTATTTCGGTGGGCTGTATGCGGCAAAGCTCGTCGATAAGCTCGCTCATCCAGTTTTTGCCGCTGTATTCGTATACGTAAAAACTGCCGGTGGATACGTCGCAGTAGGCTATGCCCACATCGCTGTCTCTGAGAAAAAGCGAGGCGATATAATTATTCTGCCCTTCGGCCAGCATGCTTTCTTCGATAATTGTACCGGGGGTTATTACACGGATAACGTCGCGCTCTACCAAGCCTTTGGATTCCTTGGGGTCAGTGAGCTGTTCGCATATGGCTACCTTATGCCCCTTTTCAATTAGCCTGCTTACGTAGCTTTCCATGGCATGATAAGGTACGCCGCACATGGGAGCACGCTCCTCAAGGCCGCAATCGCGCCCCGTAAGCACTATTTCCAGCTCACGGGAGGCAACAAGTGCGTCCTCAAAGAACATTTCATAAAAGTCGCCAAGGCGATAAAAGAGAATACAGTCAGGGTATTTCTCCTTTACATCCATGTATTGGCGCATCATTGGGGTAAGCTCAGCAGGCATATAAGGCTCCTGTAAGGGTTAATGATTATTTTTAGTGCATGCAGCCGGAACAGCCGGAGCAATCTCCGCTGCAGCCGGAAGAGCGGCTTTCTTCTTCCTCGCCAAGGTTGATATAGGCGCTGATAACTTTGTTTACTTCGTTCATTACGTTTGCAAACTGGTTCTGGGATTCCATCATCTCGATAAATACGGGATCGGCCATAAGCTCGCTCTGGATATCCTCTATCTCCTTTGCGATGGCAGATACGGTCATGCCGTCGTTGTCCTGGTTCTCCAGCATGTTCACCATCTGTTCCTGCTTCTTGGTGTATTGCTCCATAAGGCCCTGCACATGGGGATCGGAATCCATGGCGGCCTTGGCCTGCTGTACGCGCTTGAATTCTTCGGAATTGGAAAGGGCGAGGCCCAGTTCGGTTGCTTTTTCTTTGATCATTGTTTTATGCCTTTCTATTTTATCAGTTCGCCGATCAGCGAGTTGTTCTGATTGGCGGTTATTCTAACCCTGCACATGGAGCCTATAAGCTCTTCTCCGCCGGGGAAGTATACCATCTTAAAGTTGCTGAGCTTGCCGTATGCCATGGGCTCAGCCCGCCTGTCACAGCCCTCAACAAGTACTTCTCCCTCGGTACCGATGTATTTCAGGTTGCCTTCTTTTAAAATTTCAGCCTGCAGCGCGTTGAGGCGCTGAAGCCTGTCGTGTTTTACCTCATCCGGAACCTGCTCCGGCATAGTGGCTGCCATAGTACCCTTGCGGGGGGAATACATGAATGTAAAAGCTGCGGAATAGCCCACCCTGCGGATAAGGTCAAGGGTATCTTCAAAATCCGCCTCGGTCTCGCCGGGGAAGCCTACTATCATATCCGTAGTAAGCTCTATTCCGGGTACTCTGCGCTTAAGCTCCTCCACCTCTTCCATGTACTTTTCACGGGTATAGCGGCGGTTCATAAGCTTGAGTATCCTGTTGCTGCCGGACTGCACAGGCAGGTGAATGTGCTTGCACACTCTGGGAAGCTCTGCAATGGCATCCATAAGTGCAGGAGAAAGATCCTTTGGGTGGGAAGTCATAAAGCGTATGCGCTGTATTTCGGGTACGCCATCGTGAACCATGCGCAGAAGCGTGGGAAAATCGGTGGCACCGTCATCGCCGCTGTAAGAGTTAACGTTTTGGCCCAGCAGCGTAACCTCTTTGAACCCTGCTGCCGCAACGGAGCGAACTTCCTCTACTATTGCCGCGGAATCACGGGAGCGTTCACGGCCCCTTACGTAGGGCACTATGCAGTATGAGCAGAAATTGTTGCAGCCGTAGGCGATGGTGACGTTGGTGGAAAAGGTACCGGAGCGCAGAACAGGCAGACCTTCGGCTATTTCGCCGTCCATTTCCCGCACCTGTATCACCCTGTCGTGATGGAGGGCGGATTCGAATATATTGGGGAAGCGGTGAAGCTCGTTGGTGCCGAATACCATATCCACAAATGGGAAGCGACGGAACAGCCTGTCTCCCGCTTCCTTCTGCTGCATCATGCAGCCGCACACGCCTATAAGCAGGCCGGGCTTTTCATCCTTGCGCTTCTTCAGGGCGCCTATATTGCCGTATACGCGCTTTTCCGCGTGCTCTCGTACACAGCATGTGTTGAACAGTATAACGTCCGCATCGGCCTTGTCAGCGGCCTTAACGCAGCCCATTTCCTCCAGCATGCCAGCAAGCTTTTCGGAGTCGTGGTCGTTCATCTGGCAGCCGTATGATTCTATATGGTAAGAGAGGCCAAGATGGGATATTTCTTCCTTTACACGCTTGGCTGCGGCCTTTGCCGCGGTCATTTCACCTTCCGGTACAAGCAATTCTTTTCGCATTTAATACCTCTGCATATTTTATCAATTTTATTATATCTTTTTTGCGGTGTTTCTTCAAGTGCGGGCGGCTTTAGCGCAAAACTAAAAGCGCACCCATAGCAGGATGCGCCTTGATTTAATGCCTTGATTTTAGCCGGTTACAGATATCATTTCAGCTTTTTCATATTGGGAGATCAGCCAGTACATAGCCTGCTCCATATCTATCTCGTGGCCGCCGTCGAATATATCCAGAAATACTCGTGACTCAGGGTATTTTTCCATCATCATGTTAAACAGCTTTATGCTGTGGGTGACGGATACCTCCGGGTCGAATTTGCCGTGGAATATCTTGATGTTTGCCTTGGCAATTGTATCAAGGTAAGTTATGGGCGAGCGGGCGGCCATCTCCTCTACGCTTCCGCTGCAGCAGGCCAAAAGGCCGTCACGATAGAATTCGCTCTGGTCGTGAAACTGCTTAAGGTCTGTGATGGGCACATAGGAGCCTATGGCCTTAAAGTATTCGGGGCACTTTCCTGCCATCAGCAGCGCCATGTGTCCCCCGCCGCTTAAGCCCAGGAGAAATACGTTGTCAGCGTCCGCGTTTTCGTTGGCAATGACGTAATCTATTGCATCCTGAATATCCTGCTTTGCGTATTCAGAACCGCAGGCCTGTGTGCATATGGGATTTGTGGGCAGATTATTGCCCCTGAACTCAGGCAGCAGTAGGTTGAAATCATACTTCTCCGCATAGGGCAGCATGTTTTCTATCTGATTAAACCTGTCATAGCTCCAGGTATGCAGCCCCACAAGCAGAGGGCGCTTTTCGGTAGATTCGGACTTGTAAAACAGCGACGGCTGCATTGTGCCGTCCATGGTGGACTTTATGAGTATTTCTCTTTGCTGCATGTATATCACCTCTTGGTTGGATTATAGCACCTGTTTTATATGCTGCCAAGGACTGATACGATGGTTTGCTTTTGCTCTGTCGTCAGCTCCCAGTCAGGGGATATTGTAATGATGCGGTCACCCATGTCAATCAGGTATGTATCCAATGGATGGCCGTCGGAATAGCGCCGGTATACGTGTTCTGCACCCCATGGCTCGGAATAGATGGGAATGTACTCAAGATGAAATGTAAAGGTTATCCTGTGACGAACTTTGAATGTTTGATCCAGAGTTTTTTCAAGATACCAATCGTGCAGTTGGGGCATTTTTATTTTTGTTACGGTGTAACTGATTGCCGGTATATCCGGGTCTGGTTCCTCAGAGTGATGGACGGCATACAGCTGTGCGGAAAACACAGTTTCATTTACCGAAAGCGTGGTTGTATAGTTGCTGAAATCCCCTTCAATGAAGTCTTCCATAGTTAAAGGCAGCTCACCATTTTCTATGGCAAAAGTATTTCCTGAATATACGCTGAGCTTATCTTCCACTTCTTCTGGAAGCAAATTTATCCTGTCAGTTATCAGCAAATAATCAAATGCTAATAAGAGCGCAAAAGTAATCACAAATGTGAGTATCACGTTTTCTGCTGCAGCCGCCTTTTTATGCTTCATCCACTTTGACAGGAGCCGCCCAAGTATTCTGATTGCAAAAAATCCAAGTGCGGATATTACATTTATAAGGGTTGTTTTGCGGCCTGAGGATATCAGCAGATAAAGCAGAGCCAATATGAAAAGAACAAAAATGATACGTTCAAATGTTTTCTTCGTGCCTGGATTGAGAAACACGCCTTCCTGCTCAGCCGCCATTTTGGCTTTTTTATACCAAACGCCATAGCGGATCACTTCATATAAAGAGAGCAAAATCAGAAGCACATAGCAAAACACTAAAAATAATTCAGCGTTATTTGAAAGTGCCGTCATCGGGTTTGATACGATTCTGGTTATAGAGGACTTTAGTTGAATAACACAGAGTATTGCCAAAAGAATATTCAGAGGCTTATATACTTTATTGATGGATTTCTGGATGTTTTCTACATCCACACAGGGGTCTGTTTCAATGGGCACGGGTTTTTTATCCTCGTTGCAGAAGATTTGCATTTGTGCAGAGGTTGTAACCAGTTTCCATCCGGTGTGCTCGCACATTTCATAAAAAAGCGCCTGCTCTTCTGAGGGCTCGGGATCATATTCGGTAGCCTTGGGAAAATAGGTAACGGCAAAGTGCAGAGAGGAGGGCTCGATACTTTTAAACTTCCAAATGCCTCTGCCTATCTTTTCCAGCATCCAGCCAAGCTTTGCCTGTTCTTCAAGGAATGCGGCAATGCCTGCTCTGTCGTAAAAGCTAAACTTTGCACGAACCCGCTTTGTGTTTGTCATTTTGCCCTCCTTAGAATAGTCTGCGATAGTCCTCAGCCTGGGCGCATATGCGGCGATATTCCGCCTCCAGCCTGTCTCTTCCCTTTTGCGTCAGAATGTAGCTGCGCCGCCTGCCCTCTACCTTGGTCTCCTCTATCATTTTTGCTTCCAGGAACTGTTCCAGCAGATTGTAAAGCGTGCCGGAGCCCACATTGACTCGCCTGTTTGTCATGGCAGGCACTTTATCAAGTATATCCATACCGTAACATTCCTCTTTCAGGCACAGCAGCACATAGAACATCTGCTCTGTCAGGGTATGAAACTTTTCTCTCGGCATAAATCAAACCTCTATTCTCGAATATCGAGTATCTTTGTTTAAATAATATTCTCGATAATCGAGAATGTCAATGGAATACAAATAAAATTCACAAAAAAGAAAAACGGAGCAAGATTTCTCTTGCTCCGTTTGGTGCGGGAAACAGGACTTGAACCTGCATGCTGTTGCCAGCATACGGACCTGAACCGTACGCGTCTGCCAATTCCGCCATTCCCGCGCGAAGTGGTGGATGGGGGTGGATTCGAACCACCGAAGTCTGTGACGGCAGATTTACAGTCTGCTCCCTTTGGCCGCTCGGGAACCCATCCATAACAGTAAGTATCATATCACGTTTTCAAGGTGGTGTCAAGGTGGAGCTGGTGATAGGAGTCGAACCTACAACCTACTGATTACAAATCAGTTGCTCTGCCATTGAGCTACACCAGCCGAAAAAATGGCGATCCGAAGGGGGCTCGAACCCCTGACCTCCAGCGTGACAGGCTGGCATTCTAACCAACTGAACTACCGGACCGTATAAAAAGTGGTGGGCCTTCAGGGACTCGAACCCCGGACCAATCGGTTATGAGCCGACCGCTCTGACCAACTGAGCTAAAGGCCCTTAAAAAATGGTGACCCCTAGGAGACTCGAACTCCTGTTACCGCCGTGAAAGGGCGGTGTCTTAACCGCTTGACCAAGGGGCCACTTTAATGAATGGTCGGGGTGACAGGATTTGAACCTGCGGCCCTCTGGTCCCAAACCAGATGCGCTACCAAACTGCGCTACACCCCGATTCATCTCGCACCACGCGACGCTGTTTATCTTACTTTATTTTGAATTAATTGTCAACACATTTTTTTGAAAAACACATTATATTGTGCAAACTTATATTCGCGCTGCCCAAAAGAACCGAATTTTAAGTATAATTCACCTGCTCACTACGATAAATTATATTTAAAAAATCAGGAATTTTGTTATTGATAAATAAAAAAACGATATCACTAATATGAATTATGCAATATTATTGGATATTTTTTATTCAAAAAATCCTTATATTAAAGGCTTTTTTTATTGTCAAAAATTTTTTGTCATTTAATATACAATCAACTGCTTGACATTTTATTCTTTCGGTGCTATAGTTAATATCGTTCCGAGGAACACAACAGAATCTGGGTGTGGCGCAGTTTGGTAGCGTGCTTGAATGGGGTTCAAGAGGCCGGAGGTTCAAATCCTCTCACCCAGACCATTAAACATCGTAATCAATTGATTACGATGTTTTTTGTTATACATTAATATTTCTAACCAAAAAGCAGGCCGTATCAGCCTGCTTTTATTGCTTACAGCATTATACATATCAATCCGTTGCAGCCGTCGTTTACCATGCGTTCCACTGTATTCTGGAGCTTTTGCTGTACATTTTCGGGCATACGGCTGACTTTTGATGACATCCCTTCCCTCACCATGTCATACAGGGATTTTCCGAATATGTCCGTCTGCCACAGCTTTGCAGGGTCTTTTTCAAATATGCTGCTTAGATAAGAGGCGAATTCTTCACTTTGCTCCTCTGTGCCTACCAAAGGCGAAACTTCGGATTCTATGTTTACTTTTATCAGATGCAGGCCGGATGCGTGGGCTCTCAGCTTTACGCCGAACCGTCCTCCCCGCTGTACTATCTCCGGTTCATCCAATACCATGTCATCCATATCAGGGGGTACAGTGCCGTATCCTGTAGCAGATGCCTGTTCCAGAGCACTGCGTATGCGGTCATATTCCCGCTTTGCCACAATAAATTCTTTGATGGAAGATATCAAATGGGCATCGTCCAGTATTTCGTATCCGCATTCCTCGCTGATTATTCTATAAAACATTTCTCCTGCAGGGGCCATGGATATCTTCATCATGCCCAATGCAAGGTCGAAGCCTTCGGATATAGGACAATCAAAGTCCTCTATATTCTGTAATGCCGCTGTTATGTTCTGCCCATCTCCCATTATTTCAACACTTTTCAAAGCATCCTCAAAGGGGTCTGCTATTCGCTGAACCAGCCAGTGGCCGGTACCCAGCGCATTTACCCATGAGGGAAGCTTTATCTGTACACAGCGCATGGGGAAAGCCATGAGAATGGAGCTTAGCAGCCGCTCAAACTGAGCCTGTTCCATGCGCATTACATCTGCGGTCATGGCTATTACGCCGTATTTTTCTGCAATTTCTTTTGCAAGCTCTGTTGCCCCGGCCGCAGCGGGAGAGGTGCTGTTTACCAGAACAACAAATGGACGGCCTGCCGCTTTAAGCTCCGCTATTACTCTTCCCTCTGCTTCAACATAGGCAGAACGGTCAATGTCGGTTATAGAGCCGTCTGTGGTTATAAGTATGCCTATGGTGGAATGCTCGGTTATGATTTTGTTCGTGCCTATTTCTGCGGCTTCCTCAAAAGGAATATCGTAGTCAAACCAGGGGGTACGTATCATACGGGGGATATTGTTTTCCGTATGACCAACAGCTCCTTCCACCATATATCCAACGCAGTCCGCAAGGCGTACCCGTACTGTGCAGTCCTGCCCTATGTCCAGCGCAGCGGCCTCGTTTGGGATAAAGCGGGGCTGAGTGGTCATTATTGTACGCCCTGCTGCGCTTTGAGGCAGCTCATCTATGAGCCGCATGCGCTGGTTTTCGTCCTTTATGTTGGGTATAACCATAACGTCCATGAATCGCTTTATGAATGTGGATTTTCCCGTACGTACCGGACCTACAACCCCTATGTATATATCGCCGTTTGTGCGCTGTGCAATATCTTTATAAAGCTCGTATTTTTCCATAGGCACCTCCTGTAACATGTGGCTTTAAATTTATATGTGTGAATTATTCCGTTAATGCAAAAAGCACCCTGTAAAGGTGCTTTGATTTGTATTTATTGAAATTTAAAACCAGCTTATCTGTTTTGAACTGTTTTGTTCGAATTCACTTAGATAATTAAAAATGGCATCATTATCGTGCATTATTCCGTATCTGTCACATATGGAATGAAATAATTGCATTAATTCCCGATGCTTTGGGCTTTCCAGCATGTATGCGCCGCCGTATCTGCGCATATATTGTTCTTTCATTCCCGGGAAGCTTTCATCCAGCTTGCTATAAAAATATTCTCTGTTTCCCTCTCTCAGTGTTACTCCCATGCCAAAGCAGATTATCGCCTTTACCTTTGCCAGTGAACAATAGTCAAGTATTCCTCTGATGTTCTCCTCGGTATCATTGATAAACGGCAATATGGGACACAGCCAAACTATCGTGGGGATACCTGCATTATTCAATGCTTTGAGTGTCTTGAACCTTTCTGATGTTGTGCATACATTTGGCTCAATTAATCGGCATAGGTCATCATCGTATGTTGTGAGGGTCATCTGAACTACACACTTTGTGCTGTGGTTTATGGCCTTGAGCAGATCAATATCCTCAATTATCCTGTTCGACTTGGTTATGAGTGTGGCACCGCAGCCGTATTTTTTTATGAGCTGCAATGCGCGTCTGGTGTATCTAAGGTTTGCTTCCAAAGGCATGTATGGATCGCTCATGGAACCTGTACCTATCATACAGGGCTTTCTCTTTTTTCTGAGGGCATCCTCCAATAATACCAGGGCGTTTTCCTTTACTTCTATGTCTTCAAAGTCATGGTTCATATTGTAGCAGAGGCTGCGTGAATCACAGTAAATACATCCGTGCTGACAGCCGCGATACAGGTTCATGCCGTTCTTTGGTGACAATATACCCTTTGCTTTAACGTAATGCACGGTGTACCTCCTTTGTATAGAATTACCGGGCAGGTGTTTTACTGCCCGGCAATGATAGTAGTGGTTATTTTCCGCCGTTCAGTTCGTCATTTTTGCCGCGCTGACGTACTTTAAGGCGTATGGGAGTAGCATCCAGGCCAAAGGACTTGCGAAGGTAGTTCTCAAGATACCTCTGATAGGAAAAATGCATAATGTTGGGGTCGTTTACCACCAATGCAAATGTGGGAGGATTGGTGGCAAACTGGGTGGCGTAGTATATCTTCAGCCTGCGGCCCTTGTCAGAAGGGGGCTCGGTAACGGTTATAGCCTCGGAGATAACGTCGTTGAGTGTACCGGTGGATATACGCATGCTGTTCTGATCGTAGGCGTACTTTGCCATCTCCAGAACCTTATTTACGCGCTGGCCTGTTTTGGCGGATATAAACAGCATAGGCACATAGCTCATAAAGGCCAGATCGGAATACAGTTTTTTCTTGAATTCGTTCATAGTGTGAGTATCCTTTTCGATGATATCCCACTTGTTCACTATTACAACAGAAGCCTTGCCCTCCTCATGCACATAGCCGGCAATTCGCACATCCTGCTCGCTCATGCCCTCGGCAGCATCTATGACGATAAGCACAACGTCTGCGCGGCGGATAGCGCCAAGGGAACGTATTACGCTGTAACGCTCTATTGTTTCGTCCTCTATTGCCCGCTTGCGGCGAATACCTGCGGTGTCGACCAGCACGAAGTCATTGTCGTTCCAGGTAAAGGGAGTATCTATGGCGTCGCGGGTGGTTCCGGAGATATTGCTTACAATAGTGCGCTCATAGCCCAGCAGAGCGTTTACAAGGCTGGACTTGCCTACGTTGGGCTTGCCTACTATGGCGATGTTTATGGCATCGCTTTCGTATTCTTTATCGTACTTGGGGAAATAGGATACAACCTCATCCAGAAGGTCACCCAAGCCAAGGCCCTGCTCTGCGGAGATGGTTATGGGATTGCCTATGCCAAGGGCATAGAAATCATATGCAGTATCCTCAAACTTGGGATGATCCACCTTATTTACCGCAAGGACTATGGGCTTGCCGGAACGGCGCAGCATTTCGGCCACGTCCTCATCTGCGGCGGTAATGCCTTCGCGGCCATCCACCATAAATATGATAACATCGGCGGTCTCAATAGCCAGCTCTGCCTGACGGCGCATCTGGGTGCTGATGATATCCTCTTTCATGGGCTCAATACCGCCGGTATCCACCAGAGCAAAGTGATAATCCAGCCACTCTGCGTCGCCGTAAATACGGTCGCGGGTAACGCCGGGGGTATCCTCTACTATGGCGATACGCTTGCCTATTATTTTATTGAAGAACGTGGACTTGCCAACGTTAGGGCGGCCAACTACCGCCACAAGGGGCTTAGACATAATTCAACCTCTCTTTATCCTAACATATCAAATAATTCATTTATAAACACTTCGCCGTCAGTGGCCCATATGGGGACAACAGCGACGCCCAAAGTTTTTTCAAGCTCAGGTTTTCTTATACCGTCCAGAAAAACGTCATCCCTCTCCCTCATCATGTTGTGAGGAATGAGCAGGGTGTTCGAAGTAAGGTTGCCCTTGAGCTGTTCTGCAAGGTCACCTGCGGTTATCAGACCGGACACCGTGACGGTTTCGCCGAAGTAGCGGTTTATTATTGGATGTACGTTTATGCGGATGCCGTAGGGCAGCAGCTTATCAAAAAGCTTCTGCATAAATGGCGCGGCGGAAACTCCGGATGCGCTGTCAATAACCACGGCTTTTTCCAGAGGATTCTTTTCCTGTAGGGCATAGATAAACTCTTCTTCGAATTTTCTCAGCAGCCCGACGCCATTTTCTATCTGGCAGTAATCTTCGTATGACTTTGCCTCAGGCAGCTCACGCTCTGCTATGATGTACATTTCGTCAGAGGCATATACAAAGGCGGTATCCTGTTCCGCAATGGCTTTCTTTTGCCACTTTTCGATCAGATCAATGGCGTTCCCGGCCTCCTGCTTTGTAAGGCAGCGTAGCTTATACAGCTTGTCCCGGAATTTGGTAAGGCCAACAGGAACCACAGCAAGGCTTTGTGCAGCAGGACGCAGGCTGTAAAGGTCGGATATGCTCTTTTCCAGCACAGCTTTATCATTAAGTTCCGGACATAGTACTATCTGGCAATGAAACTGTATTCCGGCATCCCTGAGGGCTGTAAGACGCTCCATGATCCGTACAGCTGAAGGGTTAGCCATCATTGTGCGGCGAACATCCGGATCCGTTGCGTGAACAGATACATACAGCGGGCTGACGTGCCGTTTTATTATTCTGTCAAATTCCTCATCGTCCACGTTTGTAAGGGTAACGTAGTTGCCCATTATAAGGGACAAACGCCAGTCGTCATCCTTCACATGGAGGGAATCTCTTACTCCTTTTGGCATCTGGTCGATGAAGCAGAATACACAGTGGTTTTTGCAGGAGCGTATGGGGCTCATCAGGCCGCCGTGGGCAAAGTTGAGGCCCAAGGGCTCATACAGGTCCTTTTCCACGGGGACATCCACAATATTGCCGTCGTCATCCAGTATGGTGAGCGTAAGGGTTTCTGCGGCGGTAAGCTGCTCATAGTCGATGATATCGCGAACAGGCTCGCCGTCTATTGCCACAAGCTCCATGCCTGCGAGAATACCCAGCTCATCCGCTATGGAATCGACATCCACAGATGTGATCACCTGATTCACGATAACACCTCCCTGCAATCATACACATATATTTCCAAGTTAGATTTTATAGCAATTTTACTTATTTGTCTATTTAAATCAATACCTTTATCCGCAATATACAATATTGCGCCTTCAGCATACCGGCGGTATACTATTGTCTAAGAATGTCAAACAGGATAATTGTTTATGATAAAAGGGTTTTTCAGCCGAATATTTAATGAGTGCGGTCAAATTTTTACTTTAAAGCGTATTTGCTGCATATTGCTGGGAACGGCAATATGCTCCTTTGGTATATATAACATTCACCGTCAGACCGGTGTTACCGAGGGCGGCGTACTGGGCATGATAGTTCTGCTGAATTATTGGTTTGCTATCTCTCCCTCTGTCCTTTCCGTGTCGCTGGATCTTCTTTGTTATGCTCTGGCCTTCAGACGGCTTGGCGTAAGGTTTCTTATAATATCCGGTGCATCTTCCCTCAGCCTTTCATTATTCTTTCGCATATGGGAATCCTTTCCGCCAATGCTTCCGAATTTCTACGACAGGCCCCTTGTGGCGGCGCTTCTCGGCGCTTTGTTTATAGGCATAGGCGTTGGCGTGGTAATACGCAATGGCGGCTCATGCAGCGGAGATGATGCCTTGGCGCTGTTTATTTCAAATGTTACCGGCTGGAGAATATCCCGTGCGTATCTGATAACGGATTTTACTGTTCTGCTGCTGTCATTAAGCTATATTCCCTTTGGAAGAATAGCTTATTCCCTTATCACGGTTACTCTGTCCTCCTATATAATCGACCTTATACAGCGCTGGGGTAAACAAGCCCCGTCATGCGGCGAAGAAATGATATAATGGCAAACTTTTCGGAATATTGCATACGATTTTTGCAAAAGATGACCTTAGAAAGTGAGGTCGTCTTTTATGTTTAAACACGAAAAAATGTTATTTCATCCCGTTGAGATCGAAAAGCCCAATCCACAGTATGCCGCATTGCTGCAGGAACAGCTGGGCGGCGGCAATGGAGAGCTTAAGGCTGCCATGCAGTATATGTCTCAAAGCTTCCGCATTAAGGACGCTGAAATAAAGGACCTGTTCCTTGATATTGCGGCAGAAGAGCTGGGCCATATGGAAATGGTGGCTCAAACCATCAATCTTTTAAACGGACATGATGTTGATGCGGCAGGCGTACCCGCCGGGGAGATACAGTCACATGTTATTCTGGGGTTAAATCCAGGCTTGATAAATGCATCCGGTTATTCCTGGACTGCCGACTATGTTACTGTTACGGGCGACCTTTGCGCGGATCTTCTTTCCAATATTGCTTCAGAGCAGCGGGCAAAGGTTGTTTACGAGTATCTTTATCGTCAGATAAATGATAAAAAAGTAAGGGAAACGATAGATTTTCTGCTTAATCGTGAGGAAGCTCACAATGCCATGTTCCGGGAGGCATTCAATAAAGTACAGAATACCGGCTCCAATCAGGACTTTGGCACTACTAAGGCAGCCAAGATGTACTTCAGTATGTCTGAACCGTCACCTTCCGGCAGTGTTTTCCCGGATACTCCCGTTACTCCTCCGTTCTTTCAGTAAAACAGCAGCACCCTCCTGTATTGGCAGGAGGGTTTTTAAATGCTATTATTTAAAAGCAGTAATACGAAGGAGCGTTGATATGGCATCTTCCAAGGAATATCTCAACTTTATATTGGAACAAATATCACAAGCCGATGATGTTTCATATCGGCCTATGATGGGTGAATTCATCATATACTGCCGCGGCAAAAATATTGGCGGAGTATATGATGACAGGTTTCTTGTAAAGCCAGTGGAAGCAGCAAAAAGGCTTATGCCAAACGGACAATACGAAAAACCGTATGACGGAGCAAAAGCTATGCTGCTTGTGGATAACCTGGACGATAAAGATTTTTTGAAGCAGCTTATTGAAAGCATAGCTGATGAGCTGCCCAATAAAAACAAAAAGTAGGACGCGCAATACAAAAGGACCAAAGCAAAAGCTAAGGTCCTTTTTGCATGAATTGGGTCGATAATAATGATACGGTTTCAAATGGTTTCATTTGGTTTCACTTGAATTTGAAACCATAGCCGTGGAAGTGAAACCATGCTGGTAAAAGGATTTGTCAAAAAGCATCACAGCAGCCATCAAGATCAGCAGACCGCCGGATACCACCATCAACAATCGCATGGATATTCTGTCTGCCAGCAGACCAAATACGACCATACCGATAGG